>CAIPJS010000024.1 GCA_903865435.1 uncultured Bacteroidota bacterium
GCGACACTAATGGTGGGTATTGGAGGTGCTTTTGAGGTAATGGCTGGCCTGGCTAAAAGAGCGCCTATATGGGTCCAAAAAGCAGGTTTAGAATGGTTGTATAGATTTATTCAAGAGCCCAAACGTTTGTTTAGAAGGTATTTCATAGAAGCGCCCTTGTTTATTCCACTAATTATTAAGCAAAAGTTGAGCACTAAAAAATAATAATTATTAGACTATATGCTTTCACTAAAATCGGTTCACCATATTGCCATTATTTGTAGCAACTATGAACGATCTAAAATTTTTTACACCCATGTTTTAGGTTTTAGCATCGTCAAAGAAACTTATCGTGTCGGGCGCGATTCTTATAAACTAGATTTAGCCTTGAACAATCTATACATTATTGAATTGTTTTCATTTCCTCATCCTCCAGCGCGTCCTTCTGGCCCCGAAGCAACTGGTTTAAGACATTTGGCTTTTAGTGTAGAAGACATTGTTGCATCCATAGCGGCATTAGAACAAAAGGGCGTTGCCTGCGAACCCATTCGTGTGGATGAATTAACCGGCAAACGCTTTACCTTTTTTGCCGACCCCGATGGCCTGCCCTTGGAATTGTATGAGGGGTAGGGGGAAACTTTCAGTTCTTTTTTAAACTAAGGAAAGAATTAGCAAATGTTTAGATTTGCATTTTATAAAACTATCAACTATGTTAAAACCTATTAAAACAAAAAAAGATTGTGAGATTGCTTTGGAGCGTGTCTATCTTTTAATGCAAAAAGATATAAAACCTAATTCTAAAGAATCGGATGAGTTGGAAATATTATCCATCCAAATCAAAGAATTTGAATCTAAAGCGTATAAATTAGAATAAATAGTGGTCTCGCCAAGACTTGCAAAGCTTGGCGCCAAATAAGAGTCAATTGTGGTCTCGCCAAGATTGGAACAACTTGGCGTCCAAACTGTAAATAAATTGTGGTCTCGCCAAGAATCGAACTTGGATCTAGTGTTAAGTAAAAAGTTTAACCTGTATAATATGTTACAAACAACTTATTCTAAAAACAAAATAAATAAACTATTTGTCTTTAATATTTAATTTATAAATTCTCATTCTTTGATCAAAAGTTGATTTGCTAGAGGTAATAACATCGTAATCAATTTTTAAATTCGCTTTAAAAATTAAATTGATATCATTGATTTTATTATTTTTTTGTCTGATATTATGGCTATAATTTAAGCCTTTCGTTTCTGTCAAAATCATTATTTCGGATGAAGTTACACCATTCGGTTTCTCCAGTAGTTTCTTCATAATCTTAATTTCACTATCACCTAAATCAATAAGTTTATTTTTAAAATATATTTTATCATTTCTTAATTTAATATACCTATTTATAATATCTATTTTATTTCGCCTTTTAATAATAATTATACTTACAATTAATATTATTCCTATTACAAAAATTAAAAAAATATACTTGTTCTGATCAAAAAAACCAGTTGTATAAAATTTGCTCTCCTCTATATAACTCCCCAAAAATTCATCTTTTTCTCTTATATGTAATTCTAGTCTGTTTTTGATTTCATTATTTGTAATACAATAAATTAAACCACCTTTATATATTGGATCTATTAATTCCGATAGATTATCAATAAATTTCGTTTTTTTAAATTTTTTTATTTTATTATTCTTAATATTTAAAACGCCTAAATACCCATTATAATTAATAATTATAATTTCATTGTTAATTTCAAAATATCTATTGTGCGAGATATTTTGGTCTTTGTTCATTTTTCCAATTAATTTCCATTCGTTATTGCTGAAATTAAACTGCCAAATCTCATTTAGTAAATTAATTTTATTTCGATCAAATTTATCAATATAGAAACCGTTAAAAATATACAAATTTGAATCAAGCAACATGGTTATATTTGAACTAGTTCCAATTGGAATTTCTTTACTTTTAATTGGATTAACTACTTCCCATGACTTCGTAGTTGTATCAAAATAGGTTATAAAGTCTCTATTTGAGAAAAAACCGAAACCACCATATTGATGTATTATATTTTTGTATACAAATAAAGACGATCCAAATTGTAGACGATGGGTATAAGAATTATCAATTCTACTAAATTTCCCATTATAGAATTCAACTACCCCACCACCAATATTCTCAATAAAGTAAATTTTTTCACCAATTACTAAAGATTTATAGTTTGTTATAATATTGGTTATATCAAGATTTGAGCTATCAGTTTGATAACTAACAGAATCGATAATTTTTTGCTGTTTAGTATCATATTTCAAATAATAATTATTACAGAAAAATACCAAATAACTACTAGTACCTGACTCAATCAATTTCATTGATTTTAGTGAATTCTTGCCAAAAGTCAAACTTTGGCCAATTACTGGGGAATATAAAGTACTCAATAATGCCAATATTAATGTACCTACTATATATTTAAAGGAATTTTTCATACTTAAGA
>CAIPJS010000025.1 GCA_903865435.1 uncultured Bacteroidota bacterium
AAATATTAAAATCTATAAATGTAGACAGAATTTTTAGAATTTTAACTATTATATCTTTATGCTATGGCGGTTACAAATGGGGTAATTCGGAAATACATCAAGCTGTTAATGATATAAAAGTTGCATTAAAAGATACATCTACTGCTAAAGATTTTTATGTATTTAAAGAAGAAACAGTAAAAAGATTAAATCGCAACGACTCTATGCAAAATGAAATTCTTAACATATTAAATAAAAATAAAAAATGAACAAGCCGACTTTTAATCAAATTATAGCAGCAATAGGAGCAGGTGTATTTTCTCTTGGATTGATGCTTGTTTTATTTATACCAATGCATGGTAACCCACAATTTCAGCCAGCAATCATAGTTGCCTTTTCTTCTTCTATGACAGCTTGTTTAGGATATTTAATAGGAAGTACATCTGGAAGCCAAGCTAAAGATGAAGCGGCAAAAAACACTACTGACAATTTAGTTTCAGCATTAAAAGATTCTCAACCAACTCAAACAAAAAACGCATAATACCTCTCGATTCACAGGTAATCGAAATAGATAACATGAAAAGGATTAAATTATTTTTAAGTGCCCTTGAAGCACAGTTGGCAATTGCATTAACACCAGATGTTAAAAAGCAATATTGCGATGATGCAAAGTTACTTGCTCCTAAAATTCTTAACGGTATATGGCTCGAAATAGCCATAATTGGAATATCTGTATTAGAAGCAACAATAAAAAATACAACAACCGTAACTTCTTAATAATCTCCCAGTATATAAAGTACTGGGTTTTTATGTTAATAAAATAAACTTTTTAGAAATGGTAAACAAAAACTTTTGCATATCAGACCCAGAAAGAATGTCTTTTCTAAAACTACGTGCATTAATCGGAGTATTAGGAATTTTACTTGTTCCTATAATACTTTTTGTATCAGGTAAGATTGATAGTATTTCCTATTCATATTATACATCTGCAAAAGATTTTTTTGTAGGAATTATGTGCGTAGTAGGTTGCTTCTTTTTGACGGATTCTGGATATGATTGGAAAGACTATTTAATTAATAAACTAACTGGAATAATGCCCATTTTGATTGCTTTAAATGGGTGCAATAGTCATTTTAAAGTACTTGGCATTGAGCAACAATACATACACGACATATCTGCAACTATATTTTTCTTTCTTTTGGGTTTTATATCTATATTTCTTTTTACTAAACATAGTGGAGAAGTTACATACAGAGAAAAAATAGAAGATTGGTTTTATAGGTTTTTAGGATTAGGAATTTGGGCTTGCTTAATAATGGCTTTTGTATCAGAACTTACAAATAAACCAATATTCTGGTGGGAATCTGTAATGGTAATATGCTTCGGTTTAAGTTGGTTAATTAAGGGTACTAATGTTTTAGTTGATAAATCTTACGAATAAATGAAAGACAAATATACAAATCTGCGAATTAAAGAACTATCTCCGTATGGTAATGTTCAGGAAAACTTTACTAATTTTATTGATGCTTGTGAGCAAAATCATAATGTAACAATAAGAATTATGGAGCCAGTATTTAGAACTGTAAAAGACCAAGACGATTTATACGCAATTGGCAGAACTAAGGGTGGAACTATTGTAACTCATGCAAAAGGAGGACAATCATATCATAACTTTGGTTTAGCTATTGATATTTGCGTTTTAACAGATTCTGGAAGCCCAAATTGGAAATTTGATATGTCAACATTTAAACCAGAAGCAGATAAGTTTGGTTTAGAATGGGGCGGAGATTGGAATACAATAAAAGACTACCCTCACTTTGAAATGAGGATAGTTAATGATAAAATGTATTCAGAAAACTGTTCTGACCTGTTTGAATTGTATCAGTCAGAGAAGGTTGATAGCAATGGGTATGTTGTTCTATAAACGATAAGAATTATGTTAAATAGCTTTTTCTGATATTTAACATAATTCCGATTATAGAACAACTTCAGATTTTTTTACATAATAAAATCCAAATAATCTTCCTGTGTAGAAGGAACCCATCCAATAGGCTCAAAACATACTCCTGAAGATGTTTGAAATTTACCTTTTCTAAAGGCAGAAACAAATCCTCCTGATATTATTTCTCCTGTAGCCTCATTTTGAATATAAGATGGAAGCTTTTCCCAAAAATCTCTTTCGTCATACCAATTTACTGGCTCGAAGTAAGGCTTCAAGTGAGACTCAATAGCATCTGCATAAACAAATTCTATAAATACTTTTCTATATTTATCTCCGTATAAAGTAAGAATATCTCCATACTTGCACCAGAGCATTGGCTTTATACATTTTATTCTTGGTATTAATAAGTCGCTCATTTGTATTTTTAAAAAAGTGAACTTAAACTACAATCTTTTAATCTTTTTATTCCCGTTTCAACGTGCTCTGAATCTAAATCGCAAGCTATAAACTCCCTTCTTTCTATTTTGCAAGCCAATGAAGTTGAACCAGAACCAGAAAAAGGTTCAAATATTATATCTTCATGAGTTGTCAAATCCCTTACTAATGCTCTCATTAACTCAACTGGCTTTTCATTAGGGTGAACCATCTTTAAATTAGGTACGGAATTACACTGGTAAAAAGTAGAAGGTCTCCCATTCGGAAATTTATATTTACCCTTAGTTGCAAAAAGAAAGCATTCGTGAACTGCCTGAAATGAACCATCTAAGTCTCCCATTCCGCCACCGTTTTTATACCAAATAACTTGACTTTTAACAGAAAATCCAGAACGCTCAAACTCGTCAATTAATGCCTCCTGAACGTCCCATCTGTATGCTGTTATAATAAAACCTCCATCTTGTATTATTTCAAAAGAAGGCATAATCCACTCTACATAAGGCTTTTTGTCATTAGCAATCTTTTTAAACTTTTCAGTTTTAACCCTCATATTAGACTGAAAATCAATCCCATAAGGGAAGTCCGTAATAATTCCTTTTATTGAATTATCTGGTAATTGATTTATAATTTCCATGCAGTTTACGTTATGAATTTTATTAAGTAAGTCCTTCTTCCAGTTCTGGTTTATCATTTGTTTTTATATATTCGTAATCGTTAATATTAATTTTAAATCCAACTTTTATTAAATTATCAAGCATTCTACTCTCTATGTCTATTCTAAAGTTTTTATACTTTTTTCTTCCTCGTAATTTAAACCATTCTGTAGCTTTTTTAT
>CAIPJS010000026.1 GCA_903865435.1 uncultured Bacteroidota bacterium
AGTAATTACTGTTCCTGTAAATACGATTGTGAATGATGCAGCCACTGCTTATATAAATATTCCTATAAGTGGAAATATTTCAACGAATGATGTAATACCTGCAGGTAGTTCTTATGGCCAGCCTGCACAACAATCTGGTGCAACTATTACAGTAAATCCAGATGGTACTTATAATTTCACAGCTACAGCTTCAGGAACTTATACATATACTATTTCAGTATGTGCTCCAGGTCAAACCACGAATTGTCCAACAGAAACTTTAGTTATTACTGTTCCAGTGAGTTCAATTGTAAATGATACTGCTACCGCTTATGTTAATATACCTACTATTGGAAATGTTTCAACGAATGATGCAGTCCCTGCTGGTAGTTCTTATGGTCAACCTTCACAAATTAGTGGGGCAACTATTACAGTAAACCCAGATGGTACTTATAGTTTTACAGCCACAACCGCTGGAACTTATACTTATACCGTTCCTGTATGTGCGCCAGGTAGAACAACCAATTGTCCAACAGAAACTTTAGTCATTACAGTTCCAGTAAACACCATTGTGAATGATGCAGCAACCACTAATATTAATACTCCTATTAGTGGAAATATTTCAACAAATGATATCGTACCAGCAGGAACTACTTATGGCCAACCTGCACAACAATCTGGAGCTACCATAACAATAAATGCAAATGGTACTTATAGTTTCACAGCAACGGCTGCAGGAACTTACACCTACACTGTTCCAGTATGTGCGCCAGGGCAAACAAGTAATTGTCCAACAGAAACTCTGGTAATTATTGTCAAGGATCCTACACCACCAATTACAAATATAATTACACCAGACTTTGGTGTAACAGATACAAATGTTCCAGTAAATGGTAATTTATCTACCAATGATCAAGTGCCTGCTGGAACAAGCTATGGACAGCCAGCTCCAAATTCTAATAATCCAATAGGCTCCACTATTACTATTAATTCAAATGGAACTTATACATTTAAAGCAACTAATGCTGGTACTTATACTTATTATGTACCTACCTGCGCTCCTGGACAAACAAGCGGCTGTCCATTAACGCCTCTTGTTATAACTGTAGTAGATCCATTAATCAATACTAATCCACCAATTGCTAATACAGATATTGCCACTACTACCGCTAATACACCAGTAACAACTAATGTTCTAGCCAATGATAAAGCTGCTAATGTTGGGGGAAGTTTAAATCCAGCATCTTTAAGCATTGCAACTCAACCTAAACATGGTGCAGTGGTGGTGAATAAAGATGGCACCATAACCTATACACCGGCTGCAGGTTTTGTAGGTACTGATAGTTTAACTTATAGCATTTGTGATAATAGTACGCCATTACCTTTATGCAAAACAGCTGTTGTTTATTATACTGTAAATGCAGCTAGCTCAAATAATGTAACCACTGCCGCAGATGATTTTGCAAATACTAAAGAATTAAGTTCAGTTTCTGGTAATGTATTATCAAATGATAAAAATACTGCAGGGGCAGCTTTAAAAGTTACAAGTTTTCCAACAGTGCCTGCATCAAAAGGTCAACTGCAGATGAATGCAGATGGTAGTTATGTATTTACACCAGCAGCTGGTTTCACAGGTACTTTAGACCTTATTTATACAGTATGTGGTGGAACACCAGAGATTTGCGTTAATGCTACCTTGCATATTTTAGTAGAGCCTATTTTACGTAAAAAAGTTTTAGATATAACCAAGGTGGCCAATTCAGCAAAAATGAATTTAGATGGAAGCTTTAATGTTGATTTCATTATTAAAACTAAAAATTTAACCTCGGATTATATAGATAGCATTTTGGTAAAAGACGATTTGACAAAAGTATTTACCAATATCCGCGGCTTGTCAATCGTATCGGTAATAGTATCTGGTAAATTAGTAAGGAATAAAAATTACGATGGTATTTTGAATACCGATTTATTATCGATAGAGTCTGCATTGGATCCAAATAAAGAAGACTCCATTATTTTAACTATCAATGTTTCAAATAATTTATCAGGTATTTTTGCCAATACAGCGGTTGTTTCAGCGCCTACTAATTTCGGGCTCATAAATTTAATTTCAACCGATCCAACTGTAATAGCATCTCCAACCGATTCTTCTAGAAAATCAACCCTCTTTAAAATCCCATTAGTTGAAGTTATAATTCCTGGCGGCTTCTCTCCTAATAATGATGGCATTGATGACACATGGAAAATACAAAGACCTTTTGGCACTAAAATAAGTGTACAAGTATTTAATCGTTGGGGTAATGAGGTTTATGCCAATGATAATTATGTAAATGATTGGAGAGGAAAAGGGGTGAGTAATTTTATGGGAGAAGATGTAGTAGAGGGTACTTACTTCTACATTGTATTAGCCACTGATATAGATGGAGCAATAAGGAAATTTGCTGGATCCTTAACCATTGTAAGATAATGATAACGATAAAGTGTAAATGAATATAAAGTTTAAACATATTAAAATTCTAATGCTGCTGGCGGTTATGCTATTTGCTTATCAGAAAAGTATTGCGCAAACTGAACCTATGTATTCTCAGTATATGTTTAATATGATGGGAGTTAACCCCGCATATGCTGGTAGTAGGGAGGCTACAGGTTTTAATTTATTTCAAAGAAAACAATGGATTGGTTTGCAAGGTGCCCCTCAAACCACTTCATTTAGTTTTGATCAATCTATACTCAATAAAAAAGCAGGTTGGGGAATTCAGTTGTATGATGATAAAATTGGGGTGGAGAAAGCCGATGGAATTAATATAATGGGTTCAACAAGAATCCAAGTTTCAGAAAACGGTATACTCTCTGGAGGATTAAGCTTTGGGTTAATGAATTATAGAATTGATTTAATGAATGTGACAGGTAGGTTTACGCCTAATGATCCTGCATTTTACTCCGACTTAAATAAATGGACACCGAGTCTTGGATTAGGTATTTATTATAATACAGATAATTTTTATGCAGGGGTTTCCATACCAAACATATTAAAATCAAGGTTAACTGCATTTGATTTAATACGTTCTGGCTTACAAAAAGTAAATCAAAAACATATTTTTCTTACAACAGGTATTGTACTTGCTATAAATGAAGATGTTAAATTAAAGCCCTCCACTATGATCAAAATGGTGGAAGGGGCTCCCATAGAAGCAGACTTGAATACCAATGTTTGGTTAAGAGATATAATTGGGCTAGGTGTATCCTATAGAACAGGAGATGCGGTCATTGGGATGGCAGAAATTCAGGTAAATGAAAACCTCAGGTTTGGATATGCCTATGATATGACTATTTCACCATTGAAGTATTATAATACGGGGACCCATGAAATTATGATTAGGTATGAGATAGGTAATTTCAAAACTAAAATTAAATCTACTAGATACTTCTAAAGTATGATCCTAATGAATAAAATAATATACATATTAATTTTCTTAATGACTTTTCAGGGCTTGAATGCACAGCCTAGAAAGCTTAAAAAAATAGTTAGAAATGCGAATACAGAAATGCAGGCCCTAAGGTATGCTTATGCCATTCCATTATATAAGTCTTATTTATTGAAAGGGGGAACAGATACAATTGCTTATAAAAATATAGCCGCATCTTATTTTAAAGTACATCAGTATGATAGTGCCTTAAAGTATTATCAAATAGCTGAAACTAAAGGAGTAATTGCTACAAATAAAATACCAGAGCTTTACGCTATTTTGGGTAATTATAATAAAGCAAAGGAATTATATACAAGCTTACAAGCAGAAAACAATACTTTAATAACTAAAGCCAGAATGTATGGTTTCTCTAATATAGATAAGTTTAAAAAGGATTCACTAGACTATAAAATTTCTTATACCAACATTAACACTCCTTATAATGAATACAGTGCTGTTCTTTATAAAGAAGGATTGGTATTTGAATCGAATCGTATTAATAAAGTCTATAAAAAGAAAAGAAATTTTAAAAAGAAGCCAATATTTAAAAAATATGAACCGGAATTTGGCTGGGATGGGGCCGGTTATTCTAAATTATATTTTATTCCAAGTATCGATAGCATTCATAGTGATTCACTTAATGTAGGTTTTTACAATGAAAAAGTATTTAAGTATGCCTTAGATGATTATTCCACAGCTACAAGTAATGATTCAAGAAAAATACTTACTACTTATGATAAAAAAGCCGCTGATTTTCAAAATACTTCTAAAGTGCAATTATTCAAAGGTTTTCATGATAATTTAAATATAGGTAGTATTAGCTTTACACAAGATGGAAACACGGCTTACTATACTAAAAATCAAGAAAAGTCAAAGGGCGTTTACCAATTAGAAATTTGGGAGTCCAAGTATATAAATGGGATTTGGACAAGAGGCAATAAGTTATTTATTAATAATGCAAATTATAGTTTTTTTCATCCTGCCATAACCCCTGATGGTAAAAGGCTATATTATGTTTCAGACGATCCTAACGGTAATGGAGGTACTGATATATACTATATTGATAAAAACGAAGATGGTTCGTGGAAGCCAACACAAAATGCAGGCCAAGATATAAACACAGAAGGAGATGAATTATTCCCTACATTTTACAATGGTAGCCTATACTTTAGTAGTAATGGCCATCCTGGCATGGGTGGCTTAGATATATTTAAATTAGAAAGAAATGAAAAGGGTGGTTTACTAATTAAGAATATGGGTTATCCTATCAATAGTTCTAAAGACGATTTAGGATTCTCTATTAATAAATCCTCCGGATTTTTTAGCTCCAATAGAAATGGCTCTGATGATATTTATAGTTTTGATTTTATACAAGCTAATTTGATTCTTAAAGGAAGGTTATTGGTAGATAGTAATTGCGTAGGGAATAAAAGAATTTATTTATATCAAACCGACCAAAATGGTAATGAAGTAATAGTGGATAGCTCTATGCTAGACAATGAGTGTAATTACCAATTCAATGTAAGACCTAACCAAAACTTTACAATAGTTGCCTATGATTTAGAAGGTAATAAATTATCCTACGCTGTAGAATCTTATGATTATACTAAATTAAATGACACCTATACCAAAGATATGGCGCTCATTAATTTACCCTTACCTAAAAAGGTTTTGGAAGATCGTTTAGCAAAAGAGAAGTCTATTCAATTGGCAGAAGAGTTGGCTATGGCTAAGACATTTAAATTAACTATTGATTCATTAAAGGCTTTAACCAAAGATTTTATAGAATTACATCATCCATTTGATCAAGTCTATGTAGTGAAAGAAGATTTAAATAGTTATTATAAAATTATTGAAAGGGTGAAGCGCATGAAGGGTAAGAAAATAATTATTGTATCTGCTACTGACTGTAATGGTTCATTTGATTACAATGAAAACTTATCGGAAAGAAGAGCGAAACGTATTTATACAAGCTTGTCCAAACTTTCTATTAATAATGTCATTATTAGAAATGTAGGGGAAAGAGAATTAATTGAGGCTTGTGATAAAGCCAATAATAATAAAGCATTACAAAAAGTGAATAGATATAGCTATGTATTCATTTTAGATAAATAATTAGAAATAAAATTGATTTTAATTACAAATTAAAAGGAACATTATGGACAGAAAAATTATTACAAAATCAAGCATAAAGCTAGCTTCTAGAGAAAGGGAGGTTTTTAACTGCCTTATTGAAGGCATGAAGACGAGTGAAATAGCCAAAAAATTTGATATAAAACCAAACACGGTTTCTACCATTAAGAAAGTAATATTTCGTAAATTGCGTATAAGCTCACCTATTGAGCTTTATAAAATTGCAGTTCAAAATAACTTAATTCAACTTTAAAAATATTTTTATGAAAAAGGTCTTTAT
>CAIPJS010000027.1 GCA_903865435.1 uncultured Bacteroidota bacterium
AATGATGAAAGAGAATTTAGAGTTCATGCTACTGCAAATTTAATTACAAGTACTGATGATGAAATTTGTGAAGATTTTCAAAATGAGCACGATGCTGTTGAATTTGTGTGCTAGACGTTTAATTGGTTTAAATGCTTTTAGAATATATCCAAATTTTTGTAATATTTTATTGAAGTTTTTTAGAAATAAGCCTCTTATCCCCTTAATTGTATTGTAATTCCGCAATGAACAAGCTTATAATTGCTACTTTATATTCAACTTATTGTCTGTTGAGAGGATGTTCTTACACCTCAAATTGTGAATATCTAATGCGATTAATTAGGTATTAATACTGAACCTTTCATATAACAAACAGTGTAGCTTTGTAAGGTGATTTAATTTTATTAACATTCAAAAATTAGAATTATGTTCGTAAATGCAATAGAAGAAATCCAACAATTTACTCGACCTATTCACACAATAGTGAAGCACTATAATAACAATTTTATACAGCCGGGAGCGGCTACCCTATTTTTTGTAAATGAATTAGGCGTAGCAATAACTTGCAAACATGTTTTAGGTCAATTAAAAGTAGAACATGATATTAATTCAAAATACTCAAGTTTTAAAGATGAAAAAAAACTATTAGGAACAAAAATAGATGGTAAGTATAAAAAAAAATTGAAAGAGCTTGAAATAAAATATAACTACTCTTCACAAGAAGAAATTGCACAGATAAAAAACTCTTTAATTGATTGCACTGATAGTTCTCAATTCGATTATTTTGTGCATCCAACTCTTGATCTTGCAATATTAAAGTTTAAAGATGTTAAACAAATATATTATCAATCCTATGCAAAATTTCTAAAAGATGGATCTCAATTAAAACAAGGTAAGTCATTATGTAGATTTGGTTTCCCATTTGCAGAGTTTAACAATTTCAAACATGACTTAATTAATGATGAGATAAACTTTACTAAAACAGGTAACATGGGTTCTCCTTCCTTCCCAATTGAAGGTATAGTTACAAGACATGTTGTAGATGAAAGAAAAAATATAGTTGGTATTGAACTTAGTACCCCAGGACTTAAGGGGCAAAGTGGTGGTCCATTATTCGATATAAATGGAATTGTATGTGGTATGCAATATGAGACAAAGCAGTATCATTTGGGTTTTGATGAACAAAAGATAGAAATTGTTAGTAAAGGTAGAAAGACAAATGTTGTTAATCATTCTTTTCAGAATGTAGGAAGATGCATCCATGTTGATGCAATAAAGCAATTTTTAAAACTTCATAATATAAAATATTATGAACAATAAACAGATAACTTCTTCTTTTTATAATTTTCAAGTTAATCTGTACAACTAGTCCAAAAGGAACGAGATATGTAAAGACACAGCCTGATAGCACAAAGAAATACAATTTGTTAGAACTTTGTGAGTGGTAAGAAAAGATAGAAATCCGATTATCTGCTTGAACTGATTTAGTTTCTACATTAATTTTTTATTTTAATAGTTTTTTTTATGCCTGGTACATATTTTTGTTTTAGCGATGAGTGCGGGGGTTATAATCAATCAATGAGTTCTAAACAATTAATTTCACATCCATTTTATATTAGAACTACTTTACTTATGAATTCAAAAGAATGGAAGAATTTAAATAATGAATTTCGTAATCTTAAAATAAAGTATTCGTTACCATTATCAAAAGAACTTAAGTGGTCTAATTTATGGTCGATTAAAAGTTATCAGACCTCTCCCAAAAAACATCCATTAAATAGAGAAATTGCATATTTAGGAAATTATGATTATTTAAAACTTGTTGAGTTTGTTAATGAGTCTTTATCGTTGCTTAAAATATTAAAAGAAAAAAAGATAATTGCTACTTATACAAAAAACTCTACAAAAAATAAACTAAATGAAAAAAATCTATTGATGTATCATTTACAGGAACACATGCAAAGATTAGAAATGGAACTTCAAAACAATGACAATAACCTCGGCGTTTTATTTATAGATCCATTAAATAATAGCAAAGATGAGTTGTTTAGGAATATTTATAATGAATTATTTGAAGGAGGAGATATTATATCAAATTATAAGTTTATTAAGGATAGTTTGAATATTGAAAATTCACACCATTCTGTAGGAATACAAATTACTGATTATATTTCTGGTGCTTTCAATTCAATATTAAAAGTTTCACCAAAAAATGATTACAAAGATGGAGTTAATATGTTCTATGATCATGTTTACCCCAATTTACGTAAATACCCCAACGGAGCAATCCAAGGCTATGGTATTAGAGAAGTGCCTAGAGACACTGAAATTAGGTTATGGATAAGTGATAAATTAAAAAGAAATAAAACAAAATAATTTCTGAATTTAAAAAAATTAAAACACTAATATGACACAAACTGCACTTAACATAATTGGTCTTTTCGCTAACATCTCAGGAACCGTAATTCTTGCATTTAGTCTAAATAATTATATTCGTTCAATTAGAAATGCTATAAATGCTCATGAAATATATATTAGATCTGTCAATGATCCTTTATTACCTAAAATCGTTATTTCTGGTACTGATCAACATATGAATAGAGATAAAAAAACATCAAATTTAGTTACCTTGATAGGCATTATACTAGTTGTTGCAGGCTTTGTATTTCAGCTTTATTCATATTTTATTTAATAATCCCAAAGTCAATATACCAATCAGTGTAATCATTAAAAAAGAGGCTGATTTAGAACTTTTAACTTCTTCCCAAATGAAAGGAAGATCCACTGATTTTTTATGCTGAGTAGTAAAAGTGTAATTATGTTTTTAATTGGATAAAAAACTATTATGAATTATGTATAAGCTGAAAATCAAGATATTAGGTTCCCCCAGAAGCTGCAACTTTGGTGCGAAAGGGGAGCAAGCCGATCAGAAATGATCGGCTTTTTTTATGTCCATAGTTTTTCGCTCTTTTGTATCTTTAACTTTCCTTAAGAAATTATATAAACCCCTCGAATTAAGTGCATCAAAATATTCAACCAAGATTAAACGGACTTGACCATTTACGCGCATTTGCAATTATATATGTGTTCCTTTTTCATTATTTTATAATAAGCAATGGACAGCCAGAATGGTTGCCGAAATTTGCTTCGTTTGGTTGGACAGGAGTAGATTTATTTTTTGTTTTAAGTGGTTTTTTAATCGCTTCATTGCTTTTTACTCAAATCAAAAATGGCCAAAGAATATTATTCAAGACGTTTTTTATAAAAAGATTTTTCAGGATTGTGCCTGCGTTTTTGGTTACCGTTTTGATTTATTTTTGTTTTCCATCTTTTAGGGAAAAGGAAAGTTTGCCCCCATTATGGAAGTTTTTAACATTCACCCAAAACCTTGGACTTAACCTTAAGGACTTTGGCACATTTTCTCATAGTTGGTCTCTCTGCGTAGAAGAGCACTTTTATTTATTATTGCCAATCATTGTGATTTTAGTCCAATCTGCTAAATTCTTTAACAAGGCATATTGGATTATCATTGCTTTGTTTTTGTTCGGATTAGCCAGTAGAATTTACAGTTATAATCATTTTTACACACCAAAAATACCAGACGAATTTGCTTGGATGTATTGGTACAAATACATTTATTATCCAACCTATAATCGTTTGGATGGTCTCCTGGTTGGCGTTTCTATCGCGGGACTGTATCAATTTTTGCCTACGTTTTGGAATAAAATAGCTCAATTTGGGAACCTATTTATTGTATTAAGTTTACTGGTTTTAACGGGATCCTATTTTTTGTGTGAAGACAAAACGACTTTCAGCGCATCCATTTTTGGTTTTCCTCTAATTGCTTTAGGTTACGGATTTATGGTGGTGGGCGCTATAAGCCCAGCAAGTATTTTATACAAATGGAATTCTAAAATAACTGCCTTTATTGCGTCACTATCTTATGCTGTTTATTTAACACACAAAGGCGTAATTTATATGACACATCAATTATTAGCCGATTATGTATTGGACAATCATCTATTGCTAATAATTTGTGTTTTCACTTGTGCAGGGTTTGCCTATTTATTGCATATTGCCATTGAAAAACCATTTATGAAATTCCGTAATCGAATAGTTTAATCTTTTTGGAATTTAAGCCCTTCAATTTCCTAATAGTTATATACTCAATCATCACATTATAGTTGCATCTTTCGTCGGTAAGGGGAGCCACACTGGACAAGCCATCAGAAATGATGGCTTTTTCTTTGTCTATCAGTGAGTTAGGGGAGTTGCATCTAGGATAATAACACCTCAGCTGGGATATTTAATTCTTGATGAAACAACTTAGCTAACTCCAGGGTCAACGGCTTCTTTTTGTTGAGTAAAGAAGAAACATATCCTTTACTACCCATTTTACCTACAAGA
>CAIPJS010000028.1 GCA_903865435.1 uncultured Bacteroidota bacterium
AAAATTTAAAGATTTGTTTACATCCTGTAGAAAAAACAGATTTGGTTATATCATTTATACGGCTACTTTTGCAAAAAATAAAGCTATGTTTTGGACTTTAGAATTAGCCAGCTTTTTAGAAGAAGCTCCATGGCCAGCTACCAAAGATGAATTGATTGATTATACCATTAGAAGTGGTGCACCCATTGAAGTAGTCGAGAACTTACAAGAGTTAGAAGACGAGGGAGAAGTGTATGAAAGTATTGAAGACATTTGGCCAGACTATCCAAGCCACGACGATTTTATGTTTAATGAAGATGAGTATTAATTTATTTGAGATTTTATAAAATATAAATCTCAAATAAATTAATCTCTAATGAATTTAATAAAAAGAGAGGACATGAATTCGTGTCCTCTCTTTTTATTAAATAGCGAAGAATGTATTAAGATCTTTCTAAAAAGTCAATTTAAAATAAAGCAACATCAAGCTTAAAGTAAGTACAATGGTATTTGCCACCAGTACTGGTTTACTTTTAATTAAATAAGCATAGGTTAACCAAACAATACAACTAAAGTTCACAATAAGTATCATGAGTAGGCTAAGGCTTTCTACATTTTTTGTTTGCCAAGTTAAAAAAACCTGTGGTATAAAAGTGATGCAGCTAAGCAGTGAACCAAGGTATCCTATAGCTTCTACTAATTTTGGGTTGATTTCTTTTTTGTTCATTTTCTTATTTGCTTGAATATGGATCCTGTTAAAATTATCCTTCGGTAATACCTGCTTTTTGCATAATCAAATCGCTTACGCCTGTGGTAGAGTAACCACCATCATGGAATAAGTTTTGCATGGTCACCATCTTCGTTAAATCAGAGAACAAAGTCACGCAATAGTTTGCACAATCTTCAGCACTTGCATTTCCTAAAGGGGCAATCGCATCAGCATAATCAAAGAAGTCGCCGAAGCCTTTAATGCCAGTTCCTGCGGTTGTTTTAGTAGGCGATTGAGATACGGTATTCACACGCACTTTGTTTCTTAATCCATAGTGGTAACCAAAGCTACGGGCAATAGATTCCAACAAAGCTTTAATATCAGCCATATCGGTATAAAAAGGGAAGGTTCTTTGTGCAGCTGCATAGGTTAATGCTACCACACTTGCATGGTCGTTTAAAGCGTCCATTTTATAGGCCACACTTAGCATTTTATGCAAGCTCATCGCAGACACATCTACTCCTTTGGCATAATAGTCATAGTTCAATTCAGGATAAGCAATTTTCTTTCTAATATTCACGCTCATGCCAATAGAGTGTAATACGAAATCAATCTTACCGCCTAAAATTTCTTGAGACTGCGTAAATAGATTGGTTAACTCTTCAACGCTAGTTGCATCTGCAGGAACAATTTTAGAATTGGTCTTTTCGGCCAGTGCATTAATTTCTCCCATGCGCATCGCAATAGGGGCGTTGGTCAATACAAAACTAGCACCTTCTTCATGTGCCTTTTCTGCTACTTTCCATGCAATCGAATTACTGTCTAAAGCACCTGTGATAATTCCTCTTTTTCCTTTTAATAAATTGTAAGCCATTGTAGATGGTTGATTTAATTGCTGTAAAAATAATTATAATATCTTATAAAAAGACAATATTAAAGCCAATAATACTAGGAAGACAATAGTTCTTTGGCATTGTCAATAGCCGATTTGCTTGGCGGATCGCCTCCAATCATTTGAGCAATATGCATTACACGCTCTGTCTTATTTAAAGTTTTCAAATAAGTATGTGTAGCAGTCCCTTTTTGTTCTTTGTAAACATATAAATGTGCATTGCCTTTGGCTGCAATTTGCGGTTGATGGGTTATGCATAAAACCTGTCTGGCTTGTCCTAAATTTTGCAACAACAAACCAACTTGTTTGGCAGGCTCTCCTGAAATACCCGTATCAATTTCATCAAAAATCATGGTTGGTAAATCCACAGATTTTGCTACTAAAGATTTGATACAAAGCATTAATCTACTTAATTCACCACCGCTAGCCACTTTTTTAATGGGCTCGAATTTATTGGTATTGTTGGCATCAAATAAAATATCAATTTTATCTTTTCCATAAAAATTATAAGGTACTTCTTCGATGCTCACTTTAATTTTGGCATTGGGCATACCCACTTGATGCAATAATTTGTTCACATTAACAGTCAAGGGGCTCATTTCTTTTTCTCTTTTGCTGGTCAATACTTTTGCAAGTGTAACCGACTTGGTTTCGGCATCCTTGACCAACTTGGTTAGTTGTTCAATGCTGTCATTTAAATTTAATACTTCGGTTAAATCTTTTTCTAATTGTGCTTGAATGGCGAGAAGCTCATTAGTAGATTGCACCTTATGTTTCTTTTGTAAATTATAGCCTATCGAAAGACGTTCTTGAATGCTAGCAGTTTTTTGATCGTCAAAATCTATTTTATCCTGCCACCTGTTTAAATCACTGGCAATATCTGCAAGTTCTATTTGGGTAGCTTTTAAACGTTCTAATAAATTGGAAAATTCAGGCTGAAATTTTACAATACTTTCTAAGCTATTGGCCAATTGTTTTAATTGTTGAACGATAGGATTTTCAGCACTGTCTAAAAGATGCAAGCTTGCCGCCAACTGTGTTTTAATGGCAGCAGCATTTTCTAAAAATTTTAAATCCTGTTCTAAGTTTTCTAGTTCATTCTCTTGTAAATTCAGTTCAAGCAATTCGCTGAGTAAATGTTGATTGTAACTTTCAGTTTTTTCAAAATTTTCTTTTTGTATAATTAATTGCTGTAGTTTTTTCTCGTTTTCTTTCCAATCTGTAAAACTGGATTGATAATTAATCAAATCCTTTTGGATACCAGCCAAAGCGTCTAAGACAGTGCGTTGGAAATCGGTGTCGCCTAAGGTAAGGGTATCAAATTGTTGGTGTAAGTCTACCAATTTGCTGGTCAAATCTTTCAATACAGTAAGCGTAACAGGGCTGTCGTTGATGAAAGCCCTAGATTTTCCTTGTGCTGTAATTTCTCTTCTGATGATAAGTTCATCCGCTAAATCAATTTCATGCTCCTTAAAAAAAGAAGCGTACTGCTCTTTATTGCTTAATTCAAAAATACCTTCGATAAAACATTTTTTGGAAGCATCTCTACAAACACTGCTATCGGCACGATCGCCTAAGATAAGACCAAGGGCGCCCATGATAATACTTTTACCAGCGCCTGTTTCTCCTGTAATCACAGAAAGTTGGCTGGACAAATCAATACTCAATTGATCTATCAGTATATAATTTTGAATTTCTAATTTAGTTAACATCGCTTACTGCAATATACACTACCCCTAAATGATGTACAAATTTTTCTAGCCATTCACCTAAGCGGTTTGGTAGGGGCAAAAAAAAGGTCCCGATAGTTCGGAACCTTTTATAGTATCTAATCTAAATATTACTTTTTTGCTGGTGCGCTCGCTAATTCTTCTTCTACTAAAATACGACCACAGTTTTCGCAAACAATGATCTTTTTGTGCAAACGAATTTCGCTTTGACGTTGAGGAGGAATAGAGTTAAAGCAACCACCACAAGCATCTCTTTCTACCGTCACCACGGCTAAACCATTGTGGTAACTATTTCTAATACGGTCGTAGCTGTATAATAAACGCTCGTCAATATGCGCACGAGCATCTTCACTATTTTTTCTTAATTCTTTCTCCTCGATTTCAGTATCAGCGATAATTTTTTCTAATTCGCTTTTCTTATGAGTCAACACACCATCTTTGACAGCAATGGTTTTTTTAGCTGCGTCCAAAACCTTAATTTTTTCAGCTAATTCCTCATTTGCATCACGAATGTGTTTTTCGCCCAATTTAATCTCTAAGCCTTGCATTTCTAATTCTTTGTTGATGGCTTCAAACTCGCGATTGTTTTTTACGTTATCGCTTTGTTTTTCATATTTAGCAATCAATTCTTCACTTACTTTAATTGATGCTTTTTTCTCATCAATAAATTCAGTGATGCCATTGATCTCTTCTTCAATTCTAGTTTGTCTTTTTTGTAAACCCAACACTTCATCTTCTAAATCTTTTACTTCCATGGGTAATTCACCACGAAGAATTTCAATTGCGTCGATACTGCTATCCACTTTTTGAAGTCTGTAAAGATTTACTAATTTTTCTTCTACTGAAAAGTCTTTGACTGATGCCATATTTAAAAATTTATTTGGATGGTCTTAATTAAGTGACCCTCAATCTTTAAGGTACTGTACAGGTTGTGTATTTACCAAGGATTCGAGGACGGCAAAGGTAGGGAATTTCAACCTTAAATAAGCAAGAATTAGGGGAGCTACCCATTGTTCGCTTTCCCAGTGCCCTATATCCACCAATAAAATCTGCCCGTCGGCCTCAAAAAAGTCATGGTATTTAAGGTCACTAGTGATGTAGCAATCTGCTTTTTGGGCTTTGGCATCGGCAATTAAAAAACTGCCCGAACCACCACATAAAGCAATGGTTTTCAATGATTTTTTTGTAAAATTAGTATGTTTCACCACCGATACATTCAATTTTTCCTTAATCCATTGTAAGAATTCAGTTTCGTCGGTTTCAAGCGGAAGTTCACCGATTAGTCCTGAGCCAATTTCCTCCCCATCTTGGTCCTTAAAACCTGGTTTTGGGCTTAAAATTCTCCTATTTTCTAAGTGAAGTCTGTCCGCCATTGTTTTATTGACCCCGTCTAGCAGGTTATCTAAATTGGTATGCATTGCATAAAGGGCAATATTATTTTGGATGGCCTTGGTCACCACTCGGGCAACATAATTACTCGTATCAAATTGTTTTAGCCCTTTAAAAACAATGGGATGGTGGCTAACAATTAGGTTAAAACCTTTGGCGATGGCTTCGTCCACCACGGCTTCGGTGCAATCCAAGGAACATAAAACCCCGGTGCAATCATGGTCGGGATTACCTAGAATTAGGCCTGCATTGTCATAAGGTTCTTGAAAATTCAAAGGGGCCCATTGTTCAAGGGCGGCGATGAGGATACTTATTTGCATGGCTAAAATTAAATATAAAACCCAACTATTTATGTTTTAAATTGTTAAAGAAGGTATGAAAAAGGCAGTCTCCATATTTTGGTTTAGAAGAGATTTAAGATGGCAGGACAATGTTGGTTTGTACCATGCATTGTATCAAGCCAAATTAGAGGGGCATCAGGTGCTTCCCATCTTTGTTTTTGACAAAACCATTTTAGCGCAGTCTGAAGAAAAGGCCGATAGAAGGGTAGATTTCATTCATCAAACCCTTACGCGTTTACAAAATGAATTAGTAGCAAAAGGAAAATCGCTTTGGGTGCAATACGGAACACCGATAGAAGTTTTTGAAAAACTATTTGCAGAATTTAATATAGCATCGGTATACACCAATCACGATTATGGTCCGAAGGCCAATGCAAGAGATAAATCTATAGAAGCGCTCGCTTTAAAAAATGGAGCCAGCTTTCATCATTACAAAGATCAGGTAATTTTTGAAAAAGACGAAGTTACTAAAGACGATGGCAAGCCATATACGATTTACACCCCTTATGCCAATAAATGGAGAACAGTCTGGTCACAACAAATTCCTAAAAAACATCCTTCTGAAAAACTACTCGATTACTTTTTAGATTCCAAGGCGTTTAAATTACCTAATTTAAAAGATATTGGATTTGAAAAAACTGATTTAGTGATTCCTCCTATGAGCTATGACGCGAAGCTGGTAAAAAATTATACAGCGCAAAGAAATTTTCCTGCCTTAAACGCCACTTCACATTTAAGTGTGCATTTGCGCTTTGGAACTATTTCTGCAAGAACCTTAGCCTTAGAAACTCAAAGTTTAAATGCTACTTTTTTTAATGAATTAATTTGGCGCGATTTTTATCATATGATTTTATGGCATTTCCCACAAATTGCAGAAGGAAAATCATTCAAGCCCAAATATGATTTTATTGAATGGCGCAATAATGAAAAAGAATTTGAAGCTTGGTGCCAAGGGAAAACGGGATACCCTATTGTAGATGCTGGTATGCGTGAATTAAATACCACCGGTTTTATGCACAATAGAGTGCGCATGATTGTAGCTAGCTTTTTAACCAAGCATTTATTAATTGATTGGCGCTGGGGCGAAGCTTATTTCGCACAAAAATTATTAGACTTTGATTTAGCTGCGAACAATGGAGGCTGGCAATGGGCTAGTGGCAGTGGATGCGATGCAGCGCCTTATTTTAGAGTATTCAATCCGCGTTTGCAAACTGAAAAGTTTGATAAAGAATTAAAATACATTAGACATTGGGTGCCAGAGTTGGATAGTTTGGAATATCCTCAGCCCATTGTGGTGCATGAAGCAGCGCGTGAGCGTGTACTTGCAGCTTATGCGAAAGC
>CAIPJS010000029.1 GCA_903865435.1 uncultured Bacteroidota bacterium
GGTTATACTGGATTTTGTATAAGTATAGTTAGCAGAAATTCCAAATGAACCAAAGAATTTAGTTGCTACCAATTCCAAACCATAGTTGGTCGCTTTACCAATATTTACAGGTTGTAAATATAAATTATTTATATTCAAAGGTTTTACCGCTGAAATTTCAATGGGGTTTTGAATGTCTTTATAGAATCCACCAAACAACAATTGATCAGACCCTTTGCTATACAATTCATATCGTAAGTCTAAATTATCGGCTACTGTATGTTTTAAGTTTACTGGATCACCTACTTCTTTAAAGAATTCTCCATCTGCACCGTCTGGGATTAACTCAGAAAAACCGGGTCTAGCGATGGCTCTGTAGTAAGCAAAACGTAAATTTTGATTAGGCGTTAATGCAAACTTCATTTGCGCACTTGGTAATAGATCGGTATATTTTATAGTTCCAGACTTTGCTTCAACATCTTGAGTTAATAAAGTCTCATAATGTTGATTGGTATTTTCAGCTCTTACACCTCCTAATAATTCAAAACGGCTAGACAAGTTCCACTTGCCTTGAACATACCCAGCAGCTATTTTTTCTTCAAAAGTATAGTTGTTGCCATTCAATGATGGTGTAGCGTCTCCCGTATTAAATTGAAATTGGGCATTGTTTATATTGGTATAAACAGATCCAAGTAATGGTTTTAATGAATAGGCAATATAATAATTATCTCTGTTTTTATCTCTATATAAACCACCCACCTTCAACTCAAAATCACGATTGAATATGCTTGTGTTTTTTGTATAATTTAAATAAGCAGAAGCATCTTTATCTGTATTGCTGGTCCAAATTCTTGACATAGACTGCAATTTATCTGCAGTTAAGCTTGTTGCCACAATTGCATATTCGTGGGTAAAAGAACTTTGATCTGGTGTATTGCTTTTCGCCATTGAATAGACTAAAGACCAATCTAATTTTTCTGTACTTGATAATTTATGTTCCCCTTGTAAAGTAGTATTGTTGATAGATTGAAAAACCCATTGACTTCTTTGAGAATTATCTACTACCGAGTTTAAGGCTACTGTATCCCAAATAAAACGTGTTTGATAATCATCTAATCTAACATAGGTATTTATTAAAGAAATTTTATTATTCTTATCAATACGGTAATCCAATTTTGCGTTTACTCCTTTTCTTACACTTTGCACAGAATACTTTCTTAATTGTAAATCAGAAAATAAAGGAATATTATTTAAACCTGGTTGAGAACTAGGTAAAAAGAAGTTAGAGGTAGTTCCACGGAAAATATTTTGATAACTACCTGATACAATAAAACCAAATTGATTCTCCTTGCCAAATCTATTGCCCACTGTTAATCCTAAAGTAGAGTTAACCGGATTGGAAATATTTGTATAATTCAAATGCGCCACTGGCAAATCATTCAAATTAGCACCATTCGTTGCAGGACTTACACCATATAATAACGCGTTTGTTGCACTTGGATCTATTCTTTGAGCAGGAGAAGATAAATTCATAGTTGAATTATCAAATTTGCTGTATTGTTGATCTGGAAAAGAAGTATTAAAACCGCTTGCAGTATTGGCTTGCAATATTAAATGGTCTGGCGCATCTTTCATCACCAAGTTGATGGTTCCTCCAATGGCATCCCCTTCCATACTAGGTGTTAAACTTTTTCCTACTTCTAATCTTTCTAATAATTCAGAAGGGAATAAATCTAGAGGGATAAAACGATTTTTATTATCAGGGCTAGGAATTTTAATACCATTCACTAATGTGTTGATATATCTTTTTTCCATCCCTCTGATAATAGGGTAACGCGCTTCACCAGAACTACTTTTTTCAATGGTTACACCACTCACTCTTTGCAAAGCATTTGCCACGGTAATATCTGGTAATAACTGTATGTTTTTAGCAGATAAAACGTTAATAATAGGATCTGCTACTTTTTCTAATCTTCTAATTGAATTGTCATTGTCTTTAGTACTTGAACTAACAGTAACAGAACTTAAAATTACGCTGGTTGAGCGTAAATTGATATCTACTATTTTATTATCATTCGCATTTGCTAATTGAACTTCTTTAGATTCAGAAGTATAACCAGTATAAGAAACAGTAACTGTAAATTTTCCAATACCTACATTTTTAATCTGATAGGTACCATCTAATTTAACAAAGGTGGACTGCTTATTAATGTTAACGGTAGCACCCACTAAAGGTTCGCCCGAATTAGCATCTACCACTCTACCTTTTACTCCTTGTGCAAAAACACTTGAAGTTATTGTAAATAAAAAAATTGAGAGAATAATGCATTTATGCACTACTTGTTTTGCACTCATAAAAACTATTTTAATTTGAGGTACAAATCTAATAGTTAAGTCTGCTTTCTTTACTCTTATAATATTACGATTGCGTTACCTAATTGTTATGCTAATATTACCTCAATGTTTCCTCAATGTTAACAAATAGGTGCTATCCTATATCATAAAAATTGGATAGCACCTACTACATTTATTATCATAGGTGCAAAAAAAGGGCCCTACAAAGGGCCCTTTTTTATTTAAAATAACTATTTGTTATTTCGGGTCTAATATCTTTTTTATACGATCTTGAAGGTCGTCAAAGTGGTTACTAGCATTTGCATCACTGATGCTTGCTTTATTGGCTTGAATGCTAGCTGCTAATTTTTTCAATTGAGCTCTTGCTTCAGAAACCACATCGGTATTTTCAACATCTACCGCAGGGCCCATTCTAAAAGAAGGTGCTGCAGCACTACTAGCAGGGGTACTTGGGTGAATGATGTCTCCCAATGCTGATACATAAGTTTTTTGCAAATTACGTCTGTACACATCTCCAGCTTGATGACTGGTCAATTCGGTAAAAATACCTTTACGTGTATCCTCCATCATGTCATGCAAAGAATAAGTAGCAGTAGAGAATCGAGTAGTACTTGTTGTTAAACGATACAATCTACCCTTCTCCAATAAACTTTTTAAGATAGAAGTTTGAATATTTTGTAAACGCTCATTGGCAACTGGATTAGAGATTTTATTTAAAATATTATTGTCTAAAATCCATTTAGGTGTTGTAAATAATTGCGTTTGCAAGAAATTCATTGCAGATTTTTGTAATGCAACTGGAGTTGGTGTATATACATCGCCTTTTTCTTCTACACTCTTAAATGTTTCATTGACACCGCCAATGTTCTTTACAACATGACCCATATAGCGATTGAATTGGCCTACCAATTGTGTATAGATGTCATTTAAGTTTTGGTAATGATCCGCTTCCTCTGTGGTCCATTCTGGTAATTTAACAATGATGCGTTTTAAATTTTTGATACCATATTCGCTCGCTAAAACTGAATTGTCTCCTAAATCTTCGGTTTGTGCTCTAGGGTCTGCATTATACCCTTCGCCACCAAACCACAAACGGTCATTTTTACCTAAAGCATCCACTACCCATTTGTTGTTTATTTTTTTATCTTCCTCATCGCCCTTTCCTGTATAGGTATAACCCCATTGTATGGCCCATTTGTCGTAATCACCAATACGTGGGAACAATCCTGACTCCCCAATATTGTCTTCGGGTTGCGCTACATAATTGAAACGCGCATAGTCCATAATGGAAGCAGTATGGCCATTGGCTTCTACCCATTTTTTATCTCTTAATTTTTCAACAGGTGTTTTACTACTACTTCCCATATTGTGTCTTAATCCTAATGTATGTCCTACTTCATGAGACGATACGAAACGAATTAGATTACCCATTAAAGTATCATCAAATTTCATTTTACGTGCAGCAGGATCTACGGCAGCAGCTTGAATTAAATACCAATCGTGTACTAAATTCATTACATTATGATACCAGCCAATATGACTTTCTAAAATTTCACCACTACGTGGATCATGTACCTGAGGACCATAAGCGTTTTCGATGTCAGAAGCAAAATATCGAATTACTGAAAAACGTGCATCTTCTAAACTCATCGTACTATCGTTAGGCCACTCTTTACCTTGAATGGCATTTTTCCAACCTGCTTTTTCAAAAGCTACATTCCAATCGTTCACACCTGCTATTAAATAAGGTACCCATTTTTTTGGAGTGGCTGGATCGATATAATAAATAATTGGCTTAATAGGTTCTACCAATTCCCCTTTCTTGTATTTTTCCAAATCTTGGGGTTTAGGTTCTAACTTATAACGCACTGCGAAAATTTGATTTTCTACTTTTTGCTGATCATCTGAGTATTGAACATAATTATCGGCAAAATAACCTACTCTAGAATCAAACAAACGTGTATTCATGGGTGTTTTAGGCAAAAGTCTTACCGATGTATTTAATTCAAATGTAACTGCACCAGCATTCATCGCAGCTGGAATGGCGCTGGCACTACCTCCACCGCCGCCCATTGGACCACCTGGAGCAGCTGGGCTTGCAGAATAAGTTTTAACTGTTCTAATTTCTAGGTTGATGGGATAAGACTTGATACTTTCTATATAAGACCTGTCCGAAGCCAAACCTGCTAAATTAAAGGTTCTCTTTTCACTACTTGTTAAACTCACCGCTTGATTGTCTCCTTTAAAAAAATCGGTGACATCAATTATGGTAGAAGTAGAATCTTTTCCATAGGCTTTAATATCAAAAGAGGCAACAATAGGATCTAAATAAGAATTTTTAACCGCTTTAGCAATGGTTTGAGAAGAATCGGCTTTACTAATTAAAGTAATCACACGCATAAATATGCGCTGATTGGGCCCTTTCTCAAATTGCAAACTTTGTTCATTGGCTTCTTCGCCTCCGTATTTTCTTGCACCGCCTGCTACTTTAGCAAAACGTGTTACGGCTAGTAATTCTCTGCCCAATAAACTATCAGGAATTTCAAAAAAGTATTTATCATCTACAAAATGTACTGTAAATACACCTTTTTGGCTTTGTGCTTTTTTAGTGATTACTTCACTATAGGCTTTGGGACCTGTTTTTATTGCAGCTGGAAGGTCTCTTCTTGGACCTGCTGCAGTATCTGGCCTTTGTGCATTTAAACTAAATGCCAAAATGATACCAACACTTGTAATCGTTATGATTTTTTTCATATTTGATATTGATTTATTGTTTAACTAAAATTATTTAATTACTGTTATTTGCATTCAAAAACTTGATCGCTTCCATCCAATCATTAAGCGCTTTGCCAGAAAGTGATTTTTCTTTGATAAAATTATCAAGCGGAATTGTTTTCCCTTTTAAATATTTTTCAAAGTTTTTTTTCGAGATATTAACATACTCCATTTTGCCATTCTCAATGTAATAAAATTGTTCTATATCTGCATACTGTTGAAATTTAGTTGCATTGCCATATTCGGTATATTCTTGAATGTCCTTCTTTACATATTTATACAAGGCAAATTTCCCATCTACAAATACTTGCGCAAATGCTTTTGAATTATTTTGAATCAGTCCTTTTTTAAAAATGGCTTTGCTAGTTGTGTCTTTAGAATTTGGATATACAAGTATTTCATGGATGGCATCAGGCACTTCAAAAGAAGAATCATTTCTATTAAAAATAAATTTTTGATTGTACATATCAAACTTAACTTGTACAAACTTATAATTAAGCCCATTTTTACCTATCAGGTTTGCTAATTGCCATTGATCATTCAAAAAAGGAGACCCTTTTATATTTACATTTTGGTAAACATAATTCAATGAATACGATGGTCCATTGGCACTTGGACCTACGGTATAAGCAGGTCTGGTATCTGAGGATTGCGCTTTAAGTTGAAATGAACCCAAAGTAATTAAAAAACAAACACTTGATAAAAACTTATAATTTGCCATTTTCTGAATCATTTAAAAAAAACCATAACTAGGAAGTTATGGTTTTTTTTAATAGAAATATATATAAAGCTCGTATTAATATCCAGGATTTTGAACCATATTTGGATTGGCACTCATTTCTGTAACAGGAATGGGGAAAACCAAGGCAATATGACCAGGCGCTACTGATACTTTAGCCAAAGGACTTGGGTTACTAATCTTATCCCAACTTCTTTTTAATCTTACTAAATCCCATAATCTGCTTCCTTCAAAAGCCAATTCTTTTTGTCTTTCAACTAAGATATCTTCTAATACTTGTGTGCCTGTATGACTCCAGCCTGTAAAGCTTAGGTCTCTTTTTTGGGCTACTATATTTAAGTATTTATTGGCGTTAGTATAATCTCCTGTATTGTAATAAGCTTCGGCAGCAATCAATACGATATCTGCTAGTCTTAAAACTTTATTTTGGTAGTTAAAGCCCAAACTAGAAGCATTTGAATACTTATAACATAATATGGTTGGTACACCAGCTTGACCAGTTCTATAACCAACCGTAGCGCTTGGAATCAATCCTCTTCTAACATCGGTAGCTGCATATAAATTATACAAAGCTGGATTCGCAAGAATATCGCCATAGCCACCACCTAATTGTAAGTAGATCATACCAATTTGGTCAAAGCCATTATTGGAAACTGGATCACTGATTACTTCAAATAAAGTTTCATTCTTCGTAGATGTTTGTGCATTACCAGCCCAATAGCCACCTGGGTTGTAGTTAGAGCTTGAAGGCCCTGTACCTAATGAACCAGTTGGGTTAACATAGCTCGTACCAGACAATAATACAACACCACTATTATTAATTACATCTAATGCTGCAGTTTGCGCATTTGTCCAGTCGCCCATATTTTGATATACTCTTGCTTGTAAAGCCTTTGCAGCATATTTAGAAAAATATCCTGATCCACGATACAAAGTCATACCCGCATAAGCGTCATCCAAATCTTTGATTACTTGCGTATACACATCTTTGATAGACGCTCTGGCAGGCAATGCATTTTGATCAAACTTAGTAACGATAGGCACACCTGGCTTAGAAGGATCAATGGTGTAAGCTGTACCAAAGTTTCTAACTAATTCAAAATGTAATAAAGCTCTCACAGCCAATGCTTCTGCTTTGTATTGAGAAACGTTGGCAGAAGAAGCCACATCAGTAGAATTGATAATAGTATTGGCATACTTAATTCCAATATAGGCGTTAGACCATATACCTGCAGCATATGCATCGGCATTGTTAAAGGCAAACTGGTTCAAAGTTAAATATCTACCAGAATTTGCAGAACCCACATAAGTGTTGTCTGCCATTAAGTCGCCTTTTACTTGAAGCGTACGTCCAAATAAATCTGTATTGCGTAATTGCGCATACATACCATTTAAAGCTACAACCATATCCGCTTCGCTTTTTATAGCGTTAGGCAAGGTCACCGCAGTATAAGGGACATCGATAAGAAAATCTTTCTTACAAGAAGCAAGCAGTGTAACTGATGCTATAAAAAAGAATATTTTAAATCTTGATTTCATAATATTTATTTTTTTAGATTTTAGAATCCTATAACTACGCCAGCAGTAACGGCTTTGTTAATAAAGAAGTTTAAGTTAGCACTACTGTTGATATTTTGTTCAGGATCAAATGGAAGATTGTTGTCGTAAATTTTAGTCCATAAGTTACTTCCTCTTGCATAGAAGCTCAATGTGCTCAAATGCAATTTTTTAGTTAACTCAGGTGCTGCTTTATAACTTAATTGAATGTTACGCAATCTTATATAATCTCCCTTGTACAAAAATCTAGAAGAAGTAGATGCTGAGAAGTTAGTTGAACCATAAACTAATTTAGGAACATTCGTAATTTGTCCTGGAGTAGTCCAGCGATTCAAAATAGCCGAATATTTTCCATAAGATGAATTCACCTCATCATTTAAGTAAGCAGCCCATGTATCATAAACATAATTTCCAAAGTTATAATAGAAATCAACTGATAAAGTCAATTGCTTATAAGTGAAATTATTGTTTAAACCTCCGTAATATTTAGGAGAAGCGCTTTTGCCTGTATAAGATTTAGCAGCAGCATTGTAAGAAGTTGTGGTATTGGTCTTAGAAGAATCCGCATACCATAATGGACTACCTGTTGCTGGATCTACCCCAGCCCATTGACGCATGTAAAACTCATAAAAATCATGGCCAGCTTTAAGGTTAAAGTTACCATTAGCTACACTTGTTTGACCTGGAGGTAAAGCAGTCACCTGATTTTTGTTATTGGTAATATTGAATGAGAAATCCCATTTGAAATTTTTAGTTAAAACAGGTGTTGCGTTTAAAGTAAATTCAAGACCTGTATTTTGCATTCCTCCTACGTTAGCCGTAATGGTAGAAAACCCTGTAGACTGAGAAAGAGGGAAATTGAAAATCAATTGATCAATGTCTCTTTTATAGTAATCAACAACCACATTTAATCTTCCTTTTAAGAAGCTAACATCAGCTCCTACATCAGTTTGCTTACTACTTTCCCATTGTAAATTGGTGTTACCAATACCGTTGAATACACCTCCTGGTGAACCAGCGTAGTTAGCACCAAAACCATAAGTTTGTAACCAAGCATAGTTACCAAGTTCCGCATTACCAGTTACCCCATAAGAAGCTCTAATCTTAGCGTCAGAAATAAATCCGATTTTAGAAAAGAAATTTTCTTTAGATAGATTCCAAGCACCACTGATGGTTGGGAAATCTCCATATTGATGTGCTGATGAGAATCTAGATGATCCATCATGTCTAAATGAAAATTGTACATCGTATTTACTTCTAAAGTTCAAATTTGCTCTAGAGAAGATACCAGAGAAATTATAATCACTTCCACTTGCCGTTCCCGCGATAGGTGTAGATGCTGTTACAGAATACAATAAAGCTGGTGTAGCAAAATTGTTTGTTTGAGCACTAATGAAATAACCTCTAGATTGAATTGCTTCATATCCAGCAGTTGCATTAAAAGTTAAATCTTTATTTTTTGTAAGATTGGCTCTATAGTCAATTTGATTGGTTAAGTTATACAAGAAATACCTTGTATAGTAAGCATAACCTCTACCATTTGCCGCAAATCCATCCCCCATAACTGTATTGTTGTAATAATACTCTTCTAAGCTTTGGTATTGAACACCATTCTTACTTGTAAAAGTAAGGTTGTCTAAAATATTGTATTTTATCTCTGCATTACCATTTACACTTGTGATATCAGCAGTGTGAATATCATGACTTACAATATATAATGGGTTATACAATGAAGCAAACTGAGCAGATGTTTTTTCAATATTATAAGAACCGTCATCATTAAACGCTTTCATGGTAGGTCTTAAGAAATAGATCTCCATTACTGGGTTTGAAAAAGCGGAACTGTTAGACAATGGCGCGTTTTCTTTTGTATAAGTAGGTTTGATACCCAAACTAATGCTTAATTTCTTACCAACTTTATGATTTAAATTAATAGTAGAAGAGTATCTAGTTAAGTCGGAACCAATCACATTTGCTTCTTGCTTAAAGTAACCAGCAGATGCGAAAAATGTAGTATTCTCATTTCCACCTTGTGCAGATAAGTTATATTGTTTTTGAACACCAGTTCTGGTGATCAAATTTAACCATTCTGTATTCACTGTTCCACCATTGCTATAATTAGCAGCAGTAGCAGCAGCTTGTGCTTGAGAATAGCCAGCATTTACAATTGATTCTTGATACAGATTCAACCAATCTGTTGCATTCACTGGGATACCAGCAGAAGGCAATGGACCGTGTGTATTGTTACCTTCTTCTGCAGTAAATTTGAATTGAGTTTTACCAGCTTTACCTTGTTTGGTCGTAATCACAATTACCCCGTTAGAACCTCTAGATCCATAAATACCAGTTGCAGCAGCATCTTTTAAGATACTAATGGATTCGATATCATCTGGATTGATTTGAGCCAAAACGTTGGTAGTAGTTGTTTCTCTTGAAAGATCACCACTATTAATTTGAACTCCATCTACAACATATAAAGGTTGTGCAGACAATGCATAAGAACCAACACCACGAATTCTAATTTGTTGGTTGGCACCAGGCTGTCCACTGAAAGTTACAGATTGAACACCCGCAGATTTTCCTTGTAAAATTTGATCCACAGATGTTAATGGCACTTGCTCTACTCTTTCACCAGCAACTTTAGTGATTGCAGAAGTTGCTTCATTTTTTTTCTGAGTACCATAACCTACAACCACCACCTCTTCTAGTTCAGAAGAAGATGATTTTAAGGAAACCGAGATAGTAGATTTTGTTGTAATGGCAATTTCTTGTGAAGCATAGTTCAAAGAAGAAATTACTAAAGTTTTTGCTTTTGCAGGTACAGCAATTGAAAATAAACCGTCAGCGGATGTCAAAGTACCAATGGTGGTACCTTTAACCAAAACAGATGCCTGTGCGATAGGCTTTCCGTTTTCATCCGTTATCTTACCAGTTAAGTTTCGATTCTGTGCCCAAAGTTGTCCAACAAATAAATTGAAGAATAAAAGGGCAGTCAAAATTTTACGCATGTCTTAAGATTTGTTTAAAAAATGTTAAATGAGCCTTAAAAATAATAACAATTAGTTAATATAACCATTTATTACTATATAAAATTTCCGAAAACGTAAAAGTGTATTTTTTGTTAAATTTTTATAGGTTAAAATAAATGAAAAGGTTAAACACAACAATAAAAGTAGCTTAGAGGCAAAATTTAGATTTACCAAAATCTATGATTGCCGTTAGAGGATTGATGCTCAACTTGTTGCATAATTTTTGAACAATTAAAATGAAAAATTTATATATTTATTAAAATCAAAGTATATGAAACTAAAGATGATCGCAGTTATTATTGTATCGTTGACAATTCTATCCTGCAATACCAATTCAATTAATGTAAAAAACACCTACCTAGATACTACAGGTAGAACAGATTTGCTTGCTGGAGGAATTCAAATGATTCCTATACACACTGACAAAGGCGATTTTAATGTATGGACAAAGAGAGTGGGCAACAACCCAAAAATTAAAGTATTGCTTCTACATGGTGGACCTGGCGCAACGCATGAATACTTTGAATGTTTTGATTCTTTTTTCCCACAAGAGGGATTTGAATATTATTATTATGATCAATTGGGTTCGGCTTATTCTGACAATCCAAAAGATACTTCCCTATGGAACATCGACCGTTTTGTAGAAGAAGTGGAAACAGTGAGAAAGGCATTGAAAATGGATGCTTCGAATTTTATTTTATTGGGTCATTCTTGGGGTGGAATTTTAGCCACTGAATATGCTTTAAAATATCAAAATAATTTAAAGGGGTTGGTTATTTCCAATATGGTACCTTCTATTCCTGAATACAACAAATATGCGAATGAAGTATTGGGACCAAAATTGCCTAAAGACATCTTAGCAAAAATTAAATCTTTTGAAGCAAAAGGCGAATACACGAATCCAACTTATTTAAAACTCATAGAAGAAAATTATTATCCAGAACATATTTTAAGAATGCCTCCAGCAAAATGGCCTGATCCAGTGAAACGCGCTTTTGCTAAATTAAATTTTCCCATCTATTTACAAATGCAAGGCCCATCTGAATTTGGCATCGTTGGCAATGCCTCTTTAACCAATTGGGATCGTAAAAAAGATTTACAAAAAATAAAAGTGCCTACTTTAAGTATTGGCGCGGAATTTGATACCATGGATCCAAAAGCAATGGAAGAACTTTCTAAATTGGTGCAACATGGTCAATATTTATATTGCCCAAAAGGCGCACACATGGCCATGTATGACGATCAACAAACTTATTTTACAGGCTTAATCAAGTTTATAAAAGGGCTGGATACCAAGTAGGCTTTTTATAATTATTCCAGTTATTTTTTTGCAGGCCCCTTGGTATTAAATTAAACTTAATACTAAGGGGCCTACTACTTCGATTTCGTTAATAAACCTATGTTTTAACAGAGTTAATGCGCAAATTTTTAAGATAAAATGATACTTTCATAGTCTCCTAATAATGTAGTTAAGATTTAATTATTTTAAAAAATAAATTGATGAAAAAAAGTAACCGTATTTTATGCTTATACTTCATTTTAATTGCTGCTACGGTTCAAGCACAGCAATCTAAAAAAATGAACGTTTTATTTATAGCCATTGACGATTTAAAACCAAATCTTGGATGCTATGGAGATAAAATAGTTAAAACACCCAACATAGACCGATTGGCTAAAATAGGCACGATGTTCATGAGCAACTATTGTCAACAATCGGTTTGTGGTCCAACCCGTGCAAGTTTAATGACGGGAATGCGCCCCGATTATACAAAAATCTGGGATTTAAAAACGCAAATGCGCGATATGAACCCAGACATTCTTACTTTACCACAATACTTAATTAGCATGGGCTACAACACTGCTGGTGTTGGTAAAATATATCATCCTAGCAGTGCCATTAATAAAATTGACCCTGCTTCTTGGAATCAACCTTATCCTGAAGCAACAGCCAACGATTATCCCAACGGCATGGGCAAGCCAGCCAACACGCAATATCAAAACCCAGCAACCAAATTACTTTTCACAGAAAAAAAACAAAAAACATCTGACAACGACGAAGATGCTGCAAGCAAAAAAGGCCCTTCCACAGAATGCTTAGATGTTCCAGACAATGCTTATGAAGATGGCGTGAATGCATTGTTTGCAAAAGGACAAATAATTTCAATGTCTAAAATGGATAAACCATTTTCTTAGCAGTTGGTTTTCATAAACCACATTTGCCATTTGTGGCTCCAAAAAAATATTGGGATTTATACAATCGTTACAAAATGCCTTTGGCTGAATTTCAAGAACATTCCTCTAATGGTCCCGAAATTGCTTACCACAGATCGAGTGAATTAAGAAATTATACAGACATTCCAGAAGCAGCCACTTTTAACGAAGTTGGAAATCATGTACGCTTAAAAGAGGAAAAACAAAAAGAATTAATTCAGGGCTATTATGCCGCAGTTTCCTACACAGATGCGCAAGTAGGCATTTTATTAAACACATTAGATTCTTTAGGCACTTTAAACAATACTTTAATTGTGTTATGGGGCGATCATGGATGGCATTTAGGGGATCATGATTTATGGGAAAAACATACCAATTTTGAAGCTGCCACAAGAGCTCCATTGATTATTGCTGCGCCTGGTTATGCACCTGGCAAAACGCAATCTATTTCAGAACACTTAGACATCTTCCCTACCATTTGTGATTTGGTGAAAGTACCTATTCCTGCTCATCTGCAGGGCAAAACTTTAAAACCAATTTTACAAAATAAGCAAACTCAAATTCAAAAATTTGCCATTAGTCAATACCCAAGAAAATTAAGTAAAGAAGAAATGGACAAAGGGAAATTTACGAGTAATAAAATAATGGGCTATAGCTTAAGAACCAATAGTTACCGAGTAACAGCAAGAATGAAAACATCACCAGATACCGGATTGGAACATACTGGATTTAGATGTGTGTCTAGTCAATAAAAAAATCTTATTTATTGCTCAATCTTGCAAGAGCGCTTAAACTTGAAAATCTTTTAGCAGCTGTTGTATTTGTATTGCTAGGACCTTGCGAAGGTCGCTCTGGGCGATGATTATCCAAATTGACTTTATCCTCAGGCTTTATATTTCCTCTATGGCAAGTATTGCAAGTAATTTCTTGTAAAGGCTCTTTGCTTGTATTTGATAATTGAGCCATATATTTTTCATTTAAATCTCTGGTCATTCTGATCATCTCTCTAGCAATGTCTTTTTTAGGATTGTCATCACTAGACATATCTAATTTAGGGGCACTTTCTTTTGTTTGTGCATGACAATGATTACATTTTACACCTAATGCAACCTTAAAAATATCCATTTGATGATCTACCTCATCATAAGTCATGGTAGCAGGAAAAGCTTTAATATTCTTCAATTTACCAGGTGCTCGTTGAATATAGCTAAAAGATTGTGAAGCAAAAGCCACAATTAAAATAAGCATACTCATAACAAAAAACTTTTTACTTAGCATAGATTTAGATTTAATCGATCATAAATTATGGAAAAATTTTAAAAAAATGTTGATTTTTTTTTAAATGGTAGCAATACAAGTACTTATTAGCCAATTTTTAGTGATTTTTATTCTTTGAGGAGGGCGCCATCGTCTCCATCCGATTGCTTTTTTTCCTTACCCTTAAAATAGGTAAAGCGTGTATTAATCCTTTCTAAACCCATCTATATCAATGCCTTAAAATATACCAAAGAAATTTTTAATTGTTAAATTTTTTACTTACCTTTTAAAAGTAAATTATAAAACTCTTGCAATTTTAAAGCAGTAGATTTATTTATGATTCTTGTCAATACCATCATTTCTTTTTAAACTTATTCAATCATTAAAATAGGCAATATCCTATTTCTAAATTAACACGTATGAAAAAATTATTAATGTCGTTTATTGTTATGTTATTTGTAACCGTATCTTTTGCTCAAAAAGAAAAGAAAAACGGTACCATTTATATCAATCACCCTTATATTGATGTAGTGAATAGTGCTACTAAAGCTTATGTCAATCAAGATTTAAATTTATGGAAGACCTATTATGCAGATACTGCAAAGTTTAGTGTATCCGATGTGAATAATGGAAAATCATTCCCTATTAAAGATGCAATGGTAGGATTGGCTTTAGATTATAAATTTTACAATCAACTAAAAGTTACTACAGTTGGCTACCCAGATTATCTTCAATACGATAAAGACAATGCACATGTAGTTCAATCATGGTGGATATGGAGTGGCAAATCAAAAAAAACAGGAAAAGAACTAAAGATAAATATGGTACAATTTGATTGGTTCAATTCGGCAGGTAAAATTATTAAGGAGGATACTTTTGCAGATTTTTCAAAGCAAATGATAGAAGAAGGAACTAACTAATAATTTATACCCCAAAATAAATAGAATGAAGAAATATATATTTGTAACAATTTCTGCTTTAGCTTTCTTTGCTTGTTCGCAACCAAAAGATAGCGCAGATACCTTAACTAAGTTTAATAAAAACTTAGTGGTAGCCAAACAATTCATAGAAAGTTTCTCAACAAAAGATAGCGTCGGACAAGTAGCTATGTTCTCCGATGATTTTACATTTAACGGATCAGAAATTGGAAATGATTCATCATCCAAATCAGCCTTAATTACTGGAGACAAAGAAATTATGAGCATGTACAATGACATCAAATTAGAAGATGCCGATTATTACCCTGGTGTTGATTCTAGCTATAAGATTAGTTCTGAAGTTAGAGTCTATGGCACATGGGTAAGCAAATTTGCCAGCACTGGAAAAATATCAAGAATGAAATACTATGCAGTATTTAAATTCAATGATGCAGGATTGATTACCAATTTAGAAGAGCGTTGTAATCTAGCCGATTTATCTAAGCAATTGGATAAATAAACGAGATTCAAATTTTAAATCTACCTGATGGGGCACTTAGCAATAAGTGCCCCATTTTTTTTAAAATATTAATTATTAATGAGTTATGGTATATATAATTTTATGGTCAAATAGAAATTGATCCAAAATAGTTTATAATTGAAAGTAATTTACTAATTTAATGTTTCAATAAAAATATATGAAAAAAACAATTCTTACCATTTCAATCTTATTCATTGGCTTTATGGCTTATTGCCAAGATTTAAAAACACAAGAAATTATGGAATTTGATGTTGCCTTAAATGCTCCAGTAACTGTGGGACCTAGGACATTGTATTCTTGGAATGAAGGCCATGTGAATGGTATTATTAAGGGAAAAATGTTACCCATAGGTGCAGAATTTGGAAAAGAAATTGATAAGAATACATATCAAATTGATGTAAGAGCCGTGATTGAAACAGATGACAAAGAGACCATTTATATGACTTATTTAGGCTATGTATATGCAGATACCGAAACTTACAATCTAATTAATACAGGTCATGGTGCAGAAGTTGATCCTTCAAAATATTATTTTAGAAGTAACCCAATTTTTGAAACCAAATCAAAAAAGTATGCCTGGTTGAATCATACGGTAAGTGTGGGTGTTGGTACATGTACTAAAACAGGAGTATCCTATAAAGTATATGCAATTAAATAAGGGTATTGCTCCCTCCCTTAGAAAAGATAAACTCATTTACTAAGTTATAATCAGTGTATTTTGTCCGGTACAAGGTCATGCCCTGTAAAAAACCAATACAAAACGACAAATAAAGAACTGATAATAAGTTACTTATGATTATAAAGGTATAAGTAGATATCATGTTTCGTGGGTTGTTTGGTTTAAGTTTATCAAAATATAAGAAATTAAATCAAATTTACTTTCTTTTTAAAAGTTATAAGTGTAAATTCATTATTCAATAAAAAGAATGAAAAACATACTGTTTGTCTCCTTAACCATATTTACCCTTGTAGCAAAAGCTCAATTGCATAAAAAAGTAAGCTTTACCCCTACGAATTACTATTCCTATTTTGCTGCATCAACAAAACCAGTTTTAACCATTAAAGCCGGGGATACCATTGTTACAAGTTCGGTGGATTGTGAAGGGTTTGATAAGAAAGGAATAAAATGTACCATTGGCGCTGCCGTAAACCCTTTGACCGGACCATTTTTTATTGAAGGCGCTGAAGAAGGTGACGTTTTAAAAGTTACATTAACAGATATAAAGTTTACCAGAAATACAGCTATGTGTTTGCCCTACTTTCATCCAAGAAGTATGCATGATAGTAGCACCAAACTTGCACAGAATGATTCCATATCACTTATTTGGGATTTAAATTTTAAAAAGAATACAGCTTCCTTACATAAAAAAACTGCACATTTAAAAAACTTTGAAGTGGCCTTAAACCCATTTTTAGGTTGTGTTGGTGTAGCAGCTCCAAAAGAACAAACACTACCTACTTCAGATGCTGGTCCCAATGGTGGAAATATGGATTTTAATAGAATTAAAAAAAATGCAACTGTGTATTTACCTGTTTATAATAAGGGAGCACTTTTATATTTAGGTGATGGCCATGCTGCACAAGGAGATGGAGAAATCAATTTGAGTGCTTTAGAAACTTCTTTAGCTTATTCGTTTGTTGTAGAAATTGTTAAAAGTCCTAAAAAACAAATTGCATATCCAAGAGTAGAAGATGCTGAATACATGATGACAGTGGGTATAGATGCTACTTTAGACAATTCATTAAAGATAGCAACCAAAGGCATGTTGGATTGGTTGCAAGAAGATTACCATTTAACCATTGAGGAAGCAACACAATTTATGGGCGCTTCAATCGAATACAAAATAGCTGAGATTGTTGATCCTAAAGTAGAAATGGTTGCCATGATCAAGAAAAAAACTTTACAAATGCTTCAAAAAAATAATAACTAATAATTTAAAAAAAATTCCTAATAATTAATCATTCACCAAAACAAACTAAAATGAAAAAAATTATCATTTATTCGACATTCTTTTGTGCTGCTTTAGTAGCCTGTACTGAAAAAAAAGAAGCTAATACAAACTTAGCAAAGTATGAAAAAAACCTAGCCATTGTTAAACAATTCTATGAAGCATTCACTTCAAAGGATAGTGTAAATGAAGAAACATTATTGGCTGATGATTTAAAATGGAATGGACCTGCTATTGGTCAAGATTCACTGTCTAAAGATCAGTTAATGACAGGAGACAAAGAATTTATGAGAACATTTACTGATACTAAATTAGTAAACGCAGATTATTACCCTGGCTTAGATTCAGCGCACAATATAGATGGTGGTGTAAGAGTGTATGGTACAGTGACATCTAAATTCGTAAGTTCAGGTAAAACCAGTAAAGTAAAATACTATGCCGTTTTACAAATAAACGATGCAGGAAAGATCACGCTAATTGAGGAATATTACAATACCTCAGATTTAATGAAAGAACTATAAAAAAATCAAAAAAATTAAAAAATGAAAAAATTATTATTATGTTTTCTTGTATCAGCTTCAATAGTTGCCTGCAAAAACGAAGAAACCAAAAAAGTCAATGACACAGTAAAAGATAGTGATACTGGCAGTTGGACTTCTTTAGATTCAAAAACCATTAAAGTAAGACAGTTGTTAGAAGCCTATGTAAAAAATGACTCAAGTGTTATTTATGCAATTATGGCTGATACAGTAAAAGTTAGAGAGCAATTTGCGAATAACCAGGAGGATAATGGAACTATTAAAATTGATCTAGGAGGAAGAACAGGTTTTGCTCAAGGCGAAAACTCACATCATATGTTGTTTACAGATATTAGTTTAACTACAGATAATATGAGAACTTTTGTTTGGGATAATGATGGTGGTACTATTACAGGCTATTGGGGCATGTGGTCAGGTACAGGTAGATTTACAAAAAACAAAATAACAGTACCTGTTCATATCTCTTACGTATGGAAAGATGATAAGATCACTAGCATTTACCGTATGTTCGATCCAGGTCCATTGAGAGCTGAAATTGCTGCTTCTCAAAAGAAATAACAATTTTAATTTAAGTTTGGAAAAATACAACTGAGGCCTCTAGCAATAGGGGCCTCTTTTTTGAAATGAAGGCATATCCCAAAAAACAATAGGCTTGAAAGCTATAGTATATCAATATATTACTTAACTTAAAAAATGGGAAACATGGAAAGAATTTGGAAGTGATGACAAAGGAAGAGGTTTTACAAAATAAACTTATTTTGATATTTTTAAAACCAAATTAATAAAAAAGAAAAATGAATATAACTATAATAGGAGCCTCGGGTGGAATAGGTCTAGAGTCAGTAAAAAGAGGATTAAATAGAAACCACAGGATAACCACCCTTTCTCGATCTGAGATTGAAATAGAAGAAAATATTTCTTTAAAAATGATAATTGGGGATGCCACACATAAAGCTGCCTTATTAAAATCAATCCAAAATGCAGAAGCTATTATTGTAACATTAGGGACTAGTAAGAATATGAAAGCCACTACCCTTTTTTCAGATTTTGCAAAATTAATTGTGGAAATACATAGGGAGACCAAAATTAATGTTCCATTTATTTTTGTTACAGGATTTGGAGCTGGAGAAAGTAAAAATTATGTTCCCTGGTTAGTAAAGATGTTTTTAAAATACATGTTAAAAGATGTTTATGCCGACAAAACTAAGATGGAAGAAATTATAACTGAATCAGATTTAAATTGGACAGTGGTGAGGCCAGGAAGGCTATTAGATATGGAATTGACTGAAAAATACCGTGTAGAAAACAAATTATTCAAAGGAATTAATATAGGCGGAATAAATAGAGCAGATGTTGCAGACTTTTTAATAAAACAAGCAGAAAACCAAACAGCATTAAAAAAGTACATTGGTATATCTGAAAAGTAGAATATGAGAGATCCAAAAGCCGGAATTTATCTCAATAGCACCGCAGCGTTGAATGGCAGTTTCTTCGAGCATACGACCATACTAATCGTTCAACACAATGAAGAAGGTAGTTTAGGGTTTGTAACCAATAAATCCTTTGGAAAGTCGCTGCATGAACTCATTGAATTCAATCACGCTAAACCATATCCACTGATGGATGGTGGCCCCGTTGATAGAGAACATCTCTTTGTATTGCACAGTCGACCCGATCTTATTAAAGGGGGCGAACAAATACCCAATGGTTTGTATTTGGGTGGCAATATGGAACAAGTGATAGATGCTATTAACACCGGAGCTGCTACTCAACAAGAAATTCAAGTTTTTATTGGCTATTGCGGATGGGATCCGGGAGAATTGGAAGCGGAACTAGAAGAGGGAAGTTGGACTTTCAGTTGATTTCAGGCGGTGATTCCTCACGCAGGGGTGTTGTATTTATTTATTAATTTTTTCCTTGAAACATTACCCAAGGATAAGATTTCATATTTTTCAAATATTTTTCCTGCCATTTATATTCTGGATGTGCGGAATAAAAGGATGATCCAATGAAGTCTTTTCCACATGGGTGACCCATATGCGCCCAAAATTTCATTTCTTTAGCCATTGCTGCAGTTGTTACCTTACCTTGAACAGATCCCATCGGATAAAAAGGTCCCATATCAAATTCCTTACAACCTACTGCATCCTCATCAACATGCCCACAAACAACACAACGGTTATTATTTAATTTATTTTGGACTGCATCAAAATGATCTGCCTCAAGCACTTTACCAGTTTCTGCATCCAATTTCCCTTTCAAATCAACTACTAACTTTTCCATTCTCAATTTTCTAGCATTAGGACTATTGTTCTTGTCAGTAGTATTAAATGTAGTTTCTTCTTTAATTAATTTTTCATCACTAGCAAAATTAGATCCAATAATGGCAGTGTCTTTGCTTCTCCACACTCTGTAGTTTTTTAATCCTAATTCAATTCTTGCTACTTCATTAGTTTTTGTATCACCAATTAGCCAGTCATTTGCGTATCCGCCATTATTTCCAGTGGTAAATATTTTAACAGCGTCGTCAATATTATTTGCATATTGAGCAACTTTTCTTGCTCGTTGAAATTCAGGTATACCAGTAGTGTCAAAACCAAGAAATTGAGTAATGGTAGTTTCAGTTATAAGCAGCCCATTTGAAGAAATTACAAAGTCATCTCCACTATGAATAAAACCTGGCATACAATCCATGATAATATGATTGCCCTTTTCAGGAACTATATCTGCAACCACATTCCAATACTGACCTAATAGATAATTAGTCCAGTTATTATGCCCAATCACTATTTTTCCATCTTTTGTAAAACTACCTGTTGCAATAAATGCACTGCAATTTCCTGGTGCTTTATTATTACCTGAATTTGGTTTTTCTTTATTCATTAATTGAGGCACATAATAGTAAGCTAATTCTTGTGTTGCATTATAGGCGGTGATGTCTAAGCTATCATACATTATTCCTTTAGCAGCTAAACCTTCTACAATACCATTTATTTCATTTTTATATTCTCTGTCTAGTTTATCCCATAGAAAATTTTTAGCACAGCTTCTATAAAAATTCCAATCATGTTTTGTTTCATGTTCTAAAAAAAAGCCAGTGGCTTTAATTGCAGTATCAATTTGGTTTGATAATAAATAACCATTTTGAAAACCAATATCAGAAGGTGAACCTTCTAAGTGTATATTAAACCAGCCATTTTTATACTCTAATGATGATTTTGCTAAACGATCTTTATTGTCTTGATTTTTGCAAGAGAATAAACAAATTAAACTTAACAATAAAACAACTGCATTTTTCATATTTTTTGCTTTAGATTTTAAAGATGAATCTCTGTACTAATTTATGCCTTTTTTAATATACTTTTTACCGACGATTTCAATTTTTACTTTCAAAAATTAAAAGATTAAAGCTACCAAATAGTGGTCATGATAATGAAAAAAATTTTCGAAAACGAAGGCGTTGATTTCTAATGAGTTGTGTTTTCACAAAACCGAAATCAACCGATTTCAATCGAATTCAGGGGGTGTTTTCCTCACGCAGAGGGTACTTCAAAAATTATATATATAAATAATTATTTCGTAACGTTTAAAATTAGCGAGTCCACACCAAAAGAGGTGAAAATGCCAAAGCCATTTTGAATATTTGTAACTGGGTTTGTAATGTTTAAAGAACTCGTACCTGTTGAATTGTACAATGCTGCATATTCTATATTAGCTTTATATAAATAAACATGATGTAGGCCATAATAAGAGAAAGAGTTAAAAGACAATGAAGCTGTGTTTTCTTGAGTTGGTGGTCTAGAGAATCGAGGCCTGTTTTCTGTAGTATCAGTATTTATAGACGTTAGCGTTGACTCCATGCATTTTGCAGCTAAAAAATAATAACTCTGATCATTATTTGTCCAAGTGTATACAACAGGACTAGGAAAAGTCATTCCGGGGGTAAATCTAGCTCCAAATTGAGGGATTGCAATCGATGTAGCACTTCCTGTAAAGCCAATAGGCTTTGATGGCACAATAGTCTCTGCTGAAATTGGCATATTGTTATAAGTAAATGATAATTTATAATCATTCCCTTCTTTAACTATTTTAGTAGTGTCTTGATAAATGCCATTTCCTATTCCTTTTAAAGTACTAGGTACATTATTGATGTAGACTACCACCGTTTGTCCATCTATATAAGTTGGATTGGTTGCATCTTCATTTACAGAAACAGGGAGTGATAGTTTTACTGAAATAGGCCCCCCAGCAATTAAATAGGATTCTACAACTGGCATTTGCAAGGTAGATATCACCCTTACCTCATTTTTGGTACAAGCGGTGGCAAATATAGAAATCAATATTGTATATAAAATATTTTTCATTGTTAATTGCTATTTGAATTTATAGGTAAATGTTACATTTGGGGTGATTCCTAAATAATTTTTAGTGGTTTCCACTATGTAACTACTTTGAGAAGAGAAAATCTTATACCATTCGTTCTTCCTGTTATACAAATTAAATACTGAAAAACTTATACTACCAGAACCATGATTTTCAAATTTAATATTATAAGTTGCTGCAACATCCATTCTATGATAATCGGCAAGTCTATTGGCGTTTTTATCAGATACGATAAAGAAAGTTCTTGTAGTTCCATCTGGTAAATTTTGTGAATAGCCCCCATCGATGGATGTATAGGGTTTACCGGAAGCATAAATCCAAGTACTTGAAAAATCCCAATTATGCCATTTGTAAATACCCACAATTTTAAATTCGTTTCTTACATCATTGTCTGCATAATAGTCTCCAACTTTATAAGCAGGGTAATTATTAGTTACTTGTGCAATAGTATAAGCAATCCAGCCATTTAATTTTCCACTTTTCTTTTGTAATAAAAAATCAACACCTTTTGCTTTACCAGTTCCTTGCACATAAGTTTCCACTGGAGTTAAAGTGTTGGTTCTTTCAGGCCCGCCAAATTGCCTATTAATTCTCAATGAATACTCACTCATTCCATATAAATTTTTATTATATGCTTCTACGTCAAATAAGTAGTCTTTATTTTCATAGCTTCCTCCCAAACTCACTTGGTCATTATAGGCAACTGGAAGTTTATCTCCATCGGATAGAACCCAAAAATCCCTACTGCCTTGTTGAATATCTTCACGTATTACTCTTTTTATGAACTGATAATTTCTTCCAACGGATCCTTTAAGCAAAATTTTGTCAGTTAAATTAAAAGTGGCGTTAACACGGGGTTCGGTATAATATTGATGTGTAGGTTCAAAATAATTAAACCTGCCCCCAATAGTCATTTTAAACAACCCATATATTTCAATTTTATCCTGTATATACCCTGCAAGCAAATTTCCATTGGTGTGTCTATCTATAATGGTAGAGGTATCATTTTGAGCATATTTATAGCTAACATCAAAATGATTTACCTGTCCACCAAATTCTAATTTATTTAATTCATTGAATTTGTATTCAAAATCTGATTTGACAGAATAATCCAACAACTCATTGTTTTCAAAAGTTCCTGTTTTAAAATTAATAGTGGAGTCATTTCTTATAATTGTTCCTCCATTACTTAAGTTTCGTTCACTGTAATAGTTAGAAAAGCTTGCTAAAGTATTTGAATAAAGTTTTGGCGTCCATCTTCTTGACCATTTTGCACTTGCACCAGTATTTCCCCAAGTGGTTACATCTGAATTATCAAAACTTAAATTAACGCCAGTATTATTCAAATTAGAAGGGGGATTAATCTTAGTTGAATTGTCTAAATCATCACTTCCGCTAAAATAGCTTAATGAGATAATGTCTTTTTTATTGGGTCGATAGGTATATTTTGCATTAAGATCATAAAAATAGGAAGCCAATTGTGAGCTGTTAGAGGCTCTAAATCTTCTAAAACCACCTCCTCCAGCAGGACTGGCTGCAGCAGGATTAAATTGCTTAAAAATCATATCATACAATGGTCCCTTATAGCTTCTTCGTCCAGCAACAAATAAGGTAGATTTATCATTGAGTGGAGTTTCCACAAAACCATTCACACTCATCATACTAACATCTCCACCAAAGTTTAACCCTTTGGTAGATCCTTCTTTACCAGTAAATTCGGCAACACTACTTAATCTGCCACCATATTTTGCATCAAACGCCCCCTTGTACAATTGGACGTCTTTGATAGCATTAGAATTAAAGGCACTAAAAAAACCAAACAGATGATCAACATTATACACTGTGAAACCATCATACATTACTAAAGACTGATCTGGTGTACCTCCACGAACATATAAGCCAGCAGAATTTTCGTTGGCAGCACTTACACCAGGCATTAATTGTAACGCTCTTAAAATATCTTTCTCCCCCAAATTTGGCAATACATTTAATTTTGCAGGAGTTAGTTTTATTACACCCACTTTATCATTTGCCTTTAAAATATTGGGGATTTTAGAAAATACAACCACTTCACTTTGATACATTTGAGGTTGTTCCAATTCAAAAATCATATTATTCACCTGCGACTTTGGTGTAAGAAAGTAATCGATTGGTTCGTAACCAACATAACTGATAGTTAGCTTAAC
>CAIPJS010000030.1 GCA_903865435.1 uncultured Bacteroidota bacterium
ATTTAATGTAATGAATACATACGAAAATTGAAAATAGCTTGCTTATTCTAGGGGCAAAAGCAATACGTTTAAAGGTACAAAAAATTACATAAAAAAGCCGCTCCTGATTACTCGGGAACGGCTAGGGGAATTTTGAATCTATTGTAGAAACTAGATAGAACTAGTTACTCATTTTACTTTCAACTATAGATTAGTATCTGTAAGCATCAGCCTTGAATGGACCTGATTTAGGTATACCTAAATATGCTGCTTGCTCAGTTGTTAATTCGTCTAATTCAGCACCTACTTTCGCTAAATGTAAACGCGCTACTTTCTCATCTAAATGCTTAGGTAAAACATACACTTTGTTCTCGTAGTTTTTATGGTTAGTCCATAATTCTATTTGAGCTAATGTTTGGTTAGAGAAAGAGTTACTCATTACAAAGCTAGGGTGACCAGTAGCACAACCTAAGTTGACTAAACGGCCTTCTGCTAAAACGATCACATCTTTACCATCGATATTGTATAAATCAACCTGTGGTTTAATGGTATCTTTTGTATGACCATAGTTTTTATTTAACCAAGCCATATCAATTTCAATATCAAAGTGACCAATATTACAAACAATGGCTTTATCCTTCATCACTCTGAAATGTTTTTCGTTGATCAAATCACGACAACCAGATGCAGTCACAATAATGTCTGCTTCTTTAACGGCGTCAATCATTTTTCTTACTTCAAAACCATCCATGGCAGCTTGTAATGCACAAATTGGATCAATTTCAGTTACCATTACACGGCAACCTGCACCACGTAAAGAAGCGGCAGAACCTTTTCCTACGTCACCGTAAGAACCTACTACTGCAACCTTACCAGCCATCATTACATCGGTAGCACGACGAATCGCATCTACTAATGATTCTTGACAACCATATTTATTATCGAATTTAGATTTTGTAACAGAATCGTTTACGTTAATCGCTGGCATTGGTAAAGTACCTTTTGCCATACGCTCATACAAACGGTGAACACCTGTAGTGGTTTCTTCACTCAAACCTTTAATACCTGCAACGAATTGAGGATATTTATCTAAAACCATATTGGTTAAATCTCCACCATCATCTAAGATCATATTCAAAGGACGGTCTGCACCACCAAAGAATAAAGTTTGCTCAATACACCAGTCACCTTCTTCAATAGATTGACCTTTCCAAGCAAATACACCTACACCAGTTGCAGCAATAGCAGCAGCGGCTTGGTCTTGTGTTGAGAATATATTACAAGAGCTCCATTTAACTTCAGCGCCTAAAGCAGTTAAAGTTTCAATTAATACAGCTGTTTGAATGGTCATGTGTAAGCAACCCGCAATACGAGCACCTTTTAATGGTTGGCTTGGTCCGTATTCGGCACGGATACTCATTAAACCTGGCATTTCTGCTTCGGCTAAACGAATCTCTTTACGACCCCAATCTGCTAATGTGATATCGGCTACTTTATAAGGTAGGTTAAAATCGATGTTTTCTAGGTTAGACATGTTATTTTATTTAGGAGGCAAAGGTAGTAAATAGGATAAAATAATAAAATATTTACTATTTTTAGGATATTCGGCTATTATATTCTATTTTTATGATGATTTATGCTAAAATAACATGAAAAACAGTGCTCCATTAGTAGATTCGGCTAGTCTTCAACAATCTATCTCTTTAGATGAGAAGGATTTATCCATTTTACGCCTCTTGCAAGATAATGCCAGGATCACGGTAAAAGAAATTGCAGATCAAATTCATTTGAGTACCACCCCGGTGCATGAGCGTATTAAAAGGCTAGAGGCGGGAGGGGTGATTAAGCAATATGCCACTTTAATTGATGGAGCTAAAGTAAAAAAAGGTTTAATGGTCATATGCTATGTGTCTCTAAATCAACATAGTAAGCAGTCGGGAGGGCAATTTATTAAGCTTATTAATGAGCTACCCGATGTGGTGGAATGCTATAGTATTTCGGGGGAATTTGACTTTATGCTCAAGATTGTAACCGAGGATATGAACAGTTATTACAACTTCCACGTAAACAAATTAAGCCAGGCCGACAATATAAGCCAGGTACAAAGCGTTTTTATCATGGGCGTAGTCAAACAAACCCATTTAATTGTCTAGGCCAGACCTGTCAATTTTTAATATGAAGCATCTTAACAACATTGGAATGGTTATAGTTATTGCAAGTTTTATTTGCACTAGCCTAGTCTTATTGCCAAGAGGAGGGAGAGGAGTTGTTGCTAAATATGCTTTAGAGTTAAAGCCCTTAAGTAAAGTTTCTTTAACTACTTATACAACTGATACTGCCGAAACAGATAGTTTCCCTTTAATAACGGCAAGTGGTTTACGATTAGACAGTGCCAATCCCAAAAAAGGAAGAGTGATTGCCATTAGTAGAGATTTACAAAAACTATTTTCTTTTGGTGATAAAGTAAAATTATCCAATGCCGGAAAGTTTAATGGCATCTGGTTTATTCATGATTTAATGAATAAAAAATGGAAAAATAAGATTGATATTCTAATCAATCCCGACGAAACTCAAATGAGTTTAGAAGGGGTGGTGATTTCTAAGATTTAGAAGTTCAATCGCATGACATAGTCATCCATGTAAAAGCCATTGCCAATATCAAATTTAAATTCGAGCTCTTTAATAAATCCTTTTTTTAAATAAAAAGTGTAAGCGTTGTTTAGTTTGTTCACTTGTAAGAATAAGGAGTTCGAGCCTGCTGCCTTGGCCACTTCAATGCATTTATTTAATAATGCTTTGCCTGCGCCAGTACCTTGTGCTGCAGGAAGTACATACAATTTATTGAGTTTATGCGCGCCATCTTCGGGGCTTACCGAACAAAAACCCACTGCATCCCATATTCCGTTTTCTTTTTTAATGCTGGCAATATAAAATTCAGAACCCGTATTCATTTGTTTTTCTAAGGATTCAATACTGTACATCCAATCCAACATGAAATTAATTTGTGCTTGAGAGATGATATGACCATAAGTGCTGGGCCAAGTGCGCTCGGAAACAGATCTTATAAAATCTCTGTCGTTTAAGCCAGCTTGGTTAATTTGAATTTCGGTCATTGGAATTGTTTATCTATCCTAACTGCGCTAAACTTTCTTCAATGGTTTGAATTCTATCTAAAGCATCGGCCTTCTTTTTTTGTTCTATGGCTAGTACTTCAGGTTTCGCGTTTTGAACAAACTTTTCATTAAGTAATTTCTTATCTACACTTTGCAAAAAGCCTTGTTGATGGGCTAGGTCCTTCAATAAGTTTTCTTTTAAGCTAGCAGTATCTATAGCTTGGTTAGCAACAATATAAAATTTATCTTTTTCTAAGGCCACCAAAATAGAAGAAGCGATAGTGCTACTTGTGTATTCTATGCTGCTAGCGTTAATTTGCTTTGCTAATATATTTTGTATGGTTTGATAAGGTGCATTGTTGGCCGTTTGAATATGTAGTTCAATGGCATCTTTTGGTTTGATCTGGTTTTTATTACGCGCATCTCTTAAAGTAGAAATTACATTTTGTAGTAATGACCCTGCATTTAATACTTCTTTATTCACTTTCATATTAGGAGTATACAATTTCACACATAAATCCTCGGACTGTGTTTTTAAAGTATGGTGAATCTCTTCGGTAATAAAGGGCATGAATGGATGCAGCAATTGCAATAAAGCATCATAAAACTCTACCGTCTTTTCATAAACCCCTGCATGCATCGGTTGTACAAAGCCTGGCTTGATCCATTCTAAATACCAGCTACAAAAATCATCCCATATTAGACCGTAAATAGTTTTTAGTGCTTCGCTTAATCGAAAGGTTTTAAGCATTTCATCTACTTCAATTTGTGTTGTATTTAGTTTTGCTTCAAACCAATCCATCGCAAATTTTGCATCTTCTGGAATTGCGCCTGCATTGTTTTGACGGGCTTCCCACATCTTCAATAATTTAGTGGCGTTCCATAATTTATTATTGAAATTTCTCCCTTGCTCTAAAGTCGACTCATCAAACAACAAATCGTTCCCTGCCGGAGAGGCAATCATAATTCCAAAACGAACCGCGTCAGCACCGAATTGATCAATCAGTCCTAATAAGTCGGGAGAGTTGCCTAAACTTTTACTCATTTTTCTTCCTTGCTTATCACGCACAATACCTGTGAAGTAAACATCTTTAAAAGGAATTTTTCCCATGTACTCTTCACCCGCCATAATCATTCTTGCTACCCAGAAGAAAATAATTTCAGGGGCAGTTACCAGTGTGCTAGTAGGGTAGTAATAATTTACTTCTGCATTACCTGGGTTGGACAAACCTTTAAATACTTCAAAAGGCCATAACCAACTACTGAACCAAGTATCTAAACAATCGGCGTCCTGTGTTAATTTTTTTCCTTTGGTTTCTGGATGATTCGCATTTACTTCTGCCTCATTATGTGCTACATAAAAATTACCTTCTTCATCATACCAAGCTGGTATGCGATGACCCCACCATAATTGTCTACTAATACACCAGTCCTTGATACCTTCCATCCAGTGGCGGTATAAGTTTTTAAATTTAGCGGGATGAAAACTAATTTCATCAGACATCACTGCATCAAGAGCAGGCGCTGCTAACTTTTTCATATCCACCCACCATTGTAAACTTAATCTTGGTTCTACAATGGCATCGGTTCTTTCACTAAATCCTACTTGGTGTGTATAGTCTTCAATCTTCACTAAATTACCTGCAGCTTCTAAATCCTTGGTAATAATTTTTCTTACCTCAATTCTATCTTGTCCAATATACAAGCCCGCTGCTTCTGATAAGGTACCATCATCGTTCATGGTATCTATTACTTCTAAATTATATTTCTGACCTAAAACAAAATCGTTCATGTCATGTGCAGGCGTCACCTTTAAGGCGCCTGTTCCAAATTCTATTTCTACATAATCATCTGCAATAATGGGTATGCGTCTGTTAATTAAGGGTACAAAAGCAAATTGGCCTACTAAGTTTTTATAACGCGCATCCTTAGGGTGCACACAAATAGCGCTATCACCTAAAATAGTTTCAGGACGAACAGTGGCAATAGTAATATACGCTTCACCTGGAACATCTAATTTATAACGTAGGTGATAAATTTTACCTGCTACTTCTTTATGTATTACTTCTTCATCACTTAAAGCCGTTTTCGCGCGCACATCCCAGTTAATCATTCTCTTACCGCGATAAATTTTTCCCTTCTTGTATAAATCAACAAATACTTTTATAACCGATTCGTAATAGTCTGGGTCCATGGTAAAAGAAGTACGCTCCCAATCTAAACTGCAACCCATCTTTCTTAATTGTTGCAAAATAATGCCTCCGTATTTTTCTTTCCATTCCCAAGCGTAACCTAAAAATTCATCTCTTGTTAAAGAAGACTTTGCAATACCTCTTTCTCTTAACATTGCCACTACTTTTGCTTCCGTTGCAATAGAAGCGTGGTCGGTACCAGGTACCCAACAAGGATTATATCCTTGCATACGCGCACGACGCACCAATATATCTTGAATGGTATTATTCAAACAATGCCCCATGTGTAACACGCCGGTAACATTTGGTGGAGGAATCACCACCGTGTATGCTTTTTTATCGTTGGGGGTACTATGAAAATAACCACTGTCCACCCAATGCTTATACCATTTTAATTCAACCTCACCCGGTATGTAGTTTTTACTCAATTCCATGCTTTGCGTCTTTTCCTATAATGAGCCACAAAAATAAGGAAAAGCGACAAGCAATAAGTTGCTAAAAAATACGACCTTAGCCACTCTATGGAATTTGCAGTTGTAGATATTGAAACCACAGGCAGTACCCCTCAATCGGCGGGCATTACTGAAATTGCTATTGTGATACATAATGGGGTAGAAGTGACGGGCAAATATGTGACTTTGATTAACCCCAGGCATAAAATACCGCCCTTTATTGTAAATATGACGGGCATTAGCGATGAGATGGTGGCAGGTGCGCCTTTGTTTGAAGAAGTAGCTCCTCAGATTTACAATTTATTAAATGGTCGTGTATTTGTAGCCCATAATGTTAGCTTTGATTATTCTTTTGTACATTATTTATTAGGTAGGTCGGGTTTTCAATGGTCGGCTCCTAAATTATGTACTATTAAATTAAGCCGCAGGGTATTTCCAGGTTTAGAAAAATATGGACTAGGGTCGTTGACCCGTGATTTAGGAATTAGAATTGAAGGAAGACACCGCGCTTGGGGAGATGCTGCTGCAACTGCACAAGTGTTAACCATGGCCATTGAAAAAGAGGGTATGCAACCCATTCATAATTTATTGGCAAAAAAAGAGCCAAGAAAGAAAATAGTCCCGCGCACTGAAATGCCCAATGATAGGTCGGACGCTGAAGATTAATACTCCGCAGTCACCCCTGTATAATTATGTGGTGTAATAGCCTTTAATTCTTTTTTAACAGCAGCAGTTACTTTTAATCCATCGATAAATTTATGCATCAGTTTTTTATCAATCTTATTTTTACCTCTTGTTAAATCTTTCAAAGCCTCGTAAGGGTTAGGATATTTTTCTCTGCGTAAAATAGTTTGAATGGCTTCTGCTACTACGGCCCAATTGTTTTCTAAATCGGCCTGCATTTTTTCTTCATTCAAAATTAATTTGCCTAATCCTTTTTCTAAAGAGTTTAAGGCAATAGTAATATGTCCTACTGGAACACCAATATTTCTTAGTACTGTAGAATCGGTTAAGTCGCGTTGAAGACGACTAATAGGAAGCTTAGCAGCTAAGTGTTCAAGTATGGCATTGGCCATGCCTAAATTACCTTCTGCGTTTTCAAAATCAATAGGGTTCACCTTATGCGGCATAGCGCTAGAGCCTACTTCGCCTTTCTTAGTTTGTTGTTTGAAATAATCCATAGAGATATAGGTCCAGATATCGCGGCTTAAATCAATTAAGATATTATTCAAACGCTTCAAAGTATCGCACTGTGCAGCGAAATGATCATAGTGTTCAATTTGCGTAGTGAACTGCATTCTTTGTAAACCCAATACATCGTCTACAAATTCATTGCCTAGGCTTACCCAATTCTTTTTAGGAAAAGCAATATGGTGTGCGTTAAAATTACCCGTAGCACCCCCAAATTTTGCAGCATAAGGAATGGCGGTAAATAGTTCCACTTGATGATGTAGTCTTTCTACGAAGACCATGATTTCTTTACCTAAAGTAGTAGGAGAGGCAGCTTGACCATGGGTACGTGCCAATAAAGTAACCTTCTTCCATTTTTTAGCCAGCTGAAATAAATTGTTTTGCAAATTGATGTACGCCGGTAAAATATTATTTTCCATGGCCTCTTTC
>CAIPJS010000031.1 GCA_903865435.1 uncultured Bacteroidota bacterium
CTGCACCTCCTTTAGGTGCTTTAAGATGGAAGGCCCCACAACCTATTACCGTATGGAAAGATGTAAGAACTTGTACCGCATTTAGTGCAAGTCCTATGCAAGGTGATCCTAAGCCCTTCATGGTATGGAGTAAAGAATATTTAATCCCAGGTACTCCGATCAGTGAAGATTGTTTGTATTTAAATGTGTGGACTTCCGGTTCAAAAAGTAAATTCAAAAAATCTGTTTTTGTATATATCTATGGTGGAGGTTTTCAATCTGGAGGTACTGCCTGCCCAATTTATGATGGTGTTGCAACTGCACAAAAAGATGTTGTATTCGTTAGTATCAATTATAGAGTTGGCATATTTGCTTTTCTGGCACATCCTGAATTAACAAAAGAAGCGCCTTATCATAGTTCAGGGAATTATGGATTATTAGATATGATTGCAGGTTTAAAGTGGGTGAAAGAAAATATTGCAGCATTTGGTGGTGATCCTGATCAGGTAACAATTGGCGGACAATCTGCTGGAGCTTTTGCTGTTAACTTTTTATGCGCATCACCCCTTGCTAAAGGATTGTTTAAAGGAGCCATTGCAGAAAGTGGCGGTAGTATTTTAGCAAGTACTTTAAGGCCATCTTTGAAGTTGGCTGATGCTGAAAAGATCGGATTAAAATTTGCAAACGACTTGCATTGTAGTGATATAGCTGCTTTAAGAAATAAATCTTCAGAAGAAATTTTTAAAGCGATGGGTGGATTGAAATCGCCCATTGAAGATGGTTATTTCTTGCCAGCTTCTATAATGGACATTTATCAAACTGGTAAACAAAATGACGTGCCTTTATTGATGGGTTGGAATCAGGAAGATATTGTATCAGGTCCGCCAGTTTCTGCTACAAATTTCATCACACAAATCAACAAGCAGTATGGTAATGATGCATCTAAATTATTGGCATCATATCCAGCAACAAATGATCAGATAGCTGCTAAATCTCAAAAAGAATTGAGCAGAGACCAAACTTTTGCGATACAGGAATATGTTTGGTCTGCTAAACAATTAAAGACTGGCAAATCTCCTGTATATATGTATAATTTCAATCGTCAATTGCCAGGATATACTGCCGTTACAGCTTATGGCGCTTTTCATACTGCTGAAGTTGCCTTCGCCTATGATAATTTAAAATTTGTAGAAAGACCTTTTACTGTTGTAGATCATCAGCTTGCAAAAACTATCTCAAACTACTGGGCTAATTTTATCAAAACAGGCAACCCTAATGGGAAAGATTTACCTGTATGGAATAAATATAATACCAAAGAAAATTGGGTAATCATCCTTGATGAAAAAGTTAGCAATCTGCAATTGCCTAATAAAAAGCAATTAGAAACTTTATGGCAATTGTATAAATAAAATTAAGCTCCACATGGAATTAGGGTTAATGAGTTTTGCAGATATGGAGCCTGAGAAGCAAGCAGGTTCTGGCATTAGTGCAAATCAACGCATCAAAGACTTAATGGAAGAAATTCAATTGGCCGATCAATTAGATTTGGATGTATTTGGTATTGGCGAACACCACAGACCTGATTATGCAGTGTCTTCTCCTGCAGTTATACTCGGAGCTGCTGCTGTGCTCACTAAAAAAATAAAG
>CAIPJS010000032.1 GCA_903865435.1 uncultured Bacteroidota bacterium
CTTGTTATGGATCGGCTGATGGCGCGATAAGTTTAACCGTATCAGGTGGAGTTTCACCATACACTTATGCATGGACAGGGCCAAGTAGTTTTACTTCTACTTCCAAAGATATTTCTTCTCTTGCTGCTGGAACATATACGGTAACAGTGACAGATCAAAATGGTTGTACAAGTTCATTAACGCCAAAAGCGTTAACACAGCCCACTGCAATTACTGCTTCTGCTACACCTGCCAATATTAATTGCTTTGGACAATCAACCGGAACGATAACATTAGCCGTAAGTGGCGGAACCGCTTCTTATACTTATTTATGGAATGATGCTTCTGTTTTAAAAGATAGAACCTCATTAATTGCAGGTGATTACAATGTTACTATCAAAGATGCCAATAGTTGTTCTACAAGTATAAGTGCAATTTCTATTACACAACCAGCTGCTGCCTTAGCAGTAACAGGCACGCAAACAAATATTTTATGTAATGGCAATGCTACTGGTGCTATAGATATTACAGTAACTGGCGGAACAACGCCTTATGCTTATACTTGGTCAAAAACGGGAGATGGAACTTATAATAAAACAACGCAAGATATCACTACATTAGCTGCTGGGACTTATTCTGTTAATGTGTTAGATAATAAAGGTTGTACTGTAGCACAAACATATACCATCACCGAGCCCACTGCAATTTTAGCAACGTTAACCAATACTAATTTAACATGTAATGGTGCTTCAGATGGGGCCATCAATTTAACTATTGATGGAGGGATGACACCTTATACTTATGCATGGTCTGGGCCTAGTAGTTTTTCAGCAACAACAAAAGATATTTCAGGTTTAGCAATAGGCACATATGTTTTAACTATCACTGATGCCAATAATTGTAGTTCAACTTTAACCTCTGCGGCATTAACGCAACCTGATGCCTATAGTATCAAGGTAAAATTGGGACAAAATGTAAATTGCTACAATGGAAAAGATGGAAGCGCTTCGGTGGGTTCTATTGGAGGAGCTTCTCCCTATGCTTATTCATGGTCAAATGGTTCTTCAGATAGTGTATTAACTGCTTTAAGATCTGGGAAATATGTTGTAAATGCAATAGATGCGAATGGTTGTAAAACAAAGGATTCAATAAGTATTACACAACCTGCTAATGTATTAAACGTATTTGGTAATGTAACTGATACGCGTGCTTGTGCTGGAACACCTTCTGGTAAAATTGATGTAGAAGTTGATAATGCAACTGGCGCTATAACCTATACCTGGACCGGCCCAACATCTATAGGAAATATAAAATCACCTTCTAATTTAGCAGCTGGAGATTATACCTTATCCATTACGGATGCTGCTGGATGTATTACCTCCATGTCAAAAACTGTTGGTAAAGCAACTGCATTAACAGTTACTGCAACTGGACAAAGCAAAACTTGTGCCACTTTGCCAGATGGATCGGCCTATGCGGTTGTTTCAGGAGGTGTAGCTCCTTACAATTATGTATGGAGTACCAAAGATACAACGCAGTCCATTAAGGGTTTAAATACGGATACCTATACAGTTCAAGTTACTGATGCAAATGGATGTACTGCATCTGATGCTACCACTTTAACTGATCCTTTATGTGATTTGCCAGTAGCAGTTTCTGATGTTTTTGTTAGTACGAATGGAACTGTTTTGACAAATTCAATTGCAATAAATGATTCAGATTCATTGTATGCGCCAACTGATTTAAATTTCCAATTGTTAAATTTACCTGACAACAATCAAGGAAGTATTGTTGCCAGCTTAAATGGAGATTTTGTATTTACACCAACTGTTGATTATAATGGAATAGTTAATTTAAAATACTTAGTTAGTAATCCATTGAATTTAAGTGCAAAAGCAACATTTAGAATTTATGTTTCAAAAATAACTATCACAGACACAGTTATTAATTCAACCTGTACAGCTGGCGGTGAAATTAATTTAACAGTGCATGGAGGATTCCCTGGCTATACTTATGCTTGGACAGGGCCAGATAATTTTATTTCTACAAAAAGATCTGTGAAGGCACTTGCGCCTGGTTCTTATGAAGTTTCGATTACAGATTCTGTGGGTTCAAATATTACGAAGACTTATTTAATTACAGATGATTGTAAAGTGACGGGTAGTTCCACGATTTATATTAGTGGAACAAGTTCATACATATACAATGCTTTGCCTCAAGGACCTAAAACTTATACAAAATATGGATCAACTGGTGCTGTGTCATTTGTTTATGCTGGAGTGTCTTCTACCACCTATGCAACAAGTGCTACCATGCCAAGCATGCCAGGAAATTATAAGGCAATAGCTACTCTTGCAGGAGATGGAATCAATACAGCTGCTACATCTACTGATTTCTTTTTTACTATTGAAAAAGCGCCTTTAACGATAACAGCTAATGACATGTCAGTGTATTATGGAGATCCGATAACAGCAATTTTAAAGGCAGGTGCTTATTTTATAACAGGGTTTGTTGGAGCTGATTCCGATTCGGTCATAACAGGGAAAGTTACCTTTACTACTAATTACACAGAAAAAACTACATCTGACGAGGTGGGCATTATTATTACACCAGTAACCACCGCATTAACAGCTGATAAATATACATTTAAATCGATTGGAGGTAATATTACTATCAAAAATGTAATCGCCATTAGACCTTTACCCCCTAAAGTAAATAATGCTAAGTTTATTATAGGAAATATTGCAAACCCAAAGACATTAAGAGAATTGGTTAGTGTAATACCATTAAATACCGTACCGGTTTGGTGTGATATAACTACAAATTTATGCGATTCAGTTGCGCCAAGTTTACCTGGAATCGTAGGTAAATATGTTTATGCATTAAAATCTATTGATACTTTAAGTCATCTATATAGTGCCGAATACGTTTATGATACTGTCATTTTAAGACCGCCAGCGCCTACAGTTATTGATTCTACTTATATAAAAGGGGTGATTGATAATCCAATCAATATTTCAATTCAAGTAAAAGGAATGTATGGCAGCGAAATAAATTATTTTATTAATAATATTAAGCAAAGAGTAATTCCTAATTTGCCAAGTTCGATAGGGGTGTTTAATTACGCGGTAATTCAAATAGTGAATTCTATTGAAAGTGATACCTCTAAATTTAGTATAATCATTCTTAATCCAAATGATATTGTTCACTTACAAAAAATAGTTGATACCGGAGTATTGCAAACTAATTCAACATTTAATTTCAAATTTACATTTATAGTAAATAATTTAACCAATTACCCCATGAGTCATGTTGTCATTTCTGACAATTTGCAAAATTCAGTTCCCATTACATCCGATTTCAATATTGTTTCCAATAATTCAACAGGGGGGATTGTTTCAAATTTATCATTTAATGGTAACTCAACTATTAATTTAACAGATACTTCCAGTAAAGTTTTAAGTAATAAGGCTGATACGAGTAGTTTGGTAATTAATATCATACCAAAAGGATATGTGGGTAGCTTGACAAACGTTGCAAATGTAAAAGTGGATACCAAATGGGGTACCGTAAATATGATTTCATCTGCAGATAATAAAGCCATTGAAACTACAAAACGTCCAACCCCTTATACTATAAAAGATTTACAAATTGTAATCCCAGAAGGGTTCTCACCCAATTATGATGGCATAAATGACAAGTTTGTTATTATTAAGCCTTATGATGTAACTATAGATTTAGAAGTATTTAACAGATGGGGTAATATAGTTTATAAGTCTACGAATTACAAGAACGACTGGGACGGTAAAGGAACAAATAATTTTATTGGGCAAGATTTAATTAGTGGAGGCTATTATTATATAATTAAAGCAACCAACTATAATGGGGGGACTAAAATATTTAATGGCTATATAATTATACAGAGATAAATGATCAAACATTTTTATAAATTATTATTGCCAATTTTTATTTTAATATCTATTAAAGGCTATACTCAGTCATTGCCTATGTATTCTCAATACATGTACAATATGACTAATATTAATCCAGCTTATGCAGGTTATAGAGGGGTGCCTAGTTTGGCTTTCGTATGGAGAGAACAATGGGCTGGCTTGCCTGGTGCTCCTACAACTAAATCAATTACTTATGACGCTTCCAATGAAGATAAGCATATTGGTTTTGGAGTGCAGCTTTACGATGATAGGTATGTAAATGTGATTCGAAGAACAGGGTTAAATTTATATTATAATTTGAAGTTCCCAGTTTCTGAAAAAGGTGTCATTAGTATGGGGTTGAAAGGAGGATTCTACAATGATTTAAAATTATTAACTGAAGTGAATACAGGTGCCATAGCTTCATATGATTTAGCTTATGCAGTTAATTTAAATAAAATAGTACCATTGGCTGGCGCTGGTATATATTACAATGATGATAAATTTTATATGGGTTTTTCTGCGCCAGATGTGATTGTTTTTTCAAATGTTCATAATTATAAATCTGATTCTAGCTTATATCAAGTAAATGATATTCATTATTTTTTTACAGCAGGGTATTCTTTTCACGTAAATGAAGAATTATCAATAAAGCCCTCTATATTATTAAAAGCGGTTAGTGGGGCGCCTTTGGAATTAGATATGAATACAAATTTGTGGTTAAAAAATATTATTGGTTTAGGCTTTTCTTATAGAACATCTGAATCTTATTTAGCTATGGTTGAGGTTCAAGTAACTCCTCAATTAAGATTTGGCTATTCTTATGACATGCCATTTAAATTACCTAATTCCAATGAATTGTTTTTAAGAATTGAGGTAGGCAAATCATTCCCTAACAATAAATCTTACAAGATATTTTAATATGCCGAAAATATTCAAACATATAAAATATTGTGGTTGCTTAGTATTATTAATGCTAAACTTAAATTATTTAATAGGGCAGGATAAAATTCCTATAGCTAAAAAAATATTATTGCGCGATTCTTTAGATTTTATTGATAATAAAATATCAATCAATACGACTTTTAATGAATTTAGTCCAATACCTTATCATGGAGGTTTATTGTACATATCCAATAAGCCTATCCAACATCAAAAATTTAATTTCAATAAAGTTTATTGGGTAGCTGATTCGATTTTGTTAAATAAAAATAAAAACAGTACTGCAGTTAAACTAATTGAAATAAAATTAAAGTCAAATAATGATTTTACACCACAAACCAGTAATGATAATAATATTTTATTTAACTATAAAATTATTAAGAAACTCCCTAATATAAATGATGTAGAAACAAATTTTGCTGAATTTACCACAGATCAAGCGTTTTCATACAATGAAAAATTAAAAATTGTAATATATGCACAACAAACTGGTAAACGAGTTGCGGGAAACAGAAAATGGGAATTATGGCAAATGAATATATTAAATGGCAAAATTAGCCATAAAATCAGAATAGATTTTGATGATGAAATTGCAGATTATTTATATCCATTTATTTCCGAAAATGCTGACACCCTATTTTTTGCTAGTAATAGGAAGGAATCATTAGGAGGTTATGATCTTTTTTATGTTAAAAGAAACGGCGATGCTTGGGACAATAAACCCGTACCTCTTGAATTTGTAAATAGTAGTGCCGACGAAATTTCTCCAACATTGGTTCATGATACGCTTTTATTTAGTTCGAATCGTCCGGGTGGGTTGGGCGGCTTTGATGTGTACAGTTATTTAATTCATAAAAACAGTGCTGTTCTAAATTTGGGTTATCCGATGAATTCGGTAAGTGATGAATTAAGTTTACATAAAATAAATAACAACTATTATTTAACCACCAATAGAACTGGCAATTTTGACATCCTTGGAGTTAACCACATTCCAGTTTATTATGAATTAAATGGAATATTAAAATATAAAAATGACAGTACATTGGCTTCGCACCAATTATTGTATTTTAAAGATGTTGATACAGGGATATTAGAGGATTCTGTATTTACAGATAGCTTAGCCAGGTATCATTTTGTTGGGAAACCTAATAGAAATTATATAGTATCTACTTATAATTACGAAAAACAACTAGAAAGTTTTGCAATCGAAACTTATCCAAATCAAAAAACTTTTGATTATTTTTCTAATTTAAATGGAAGAAGTCCTAAACAAATACAAGATTCAATACAATTAGTATACATTTTGACAGAAAATAAATTAAAAGACAGCATCATCTCCAATGATTTAAGACAAAAATATATTGTGCGTTATGGATTTGATAAAAATGTTTTAAGTGACAATGAGAAATTGGTTTTAGATAGTTTAATTATTAAGTTGTCTAAAATACCTAATACTTATGTAATTATAGGTGCATTTACTGATTGCGTAGGTTCTTATAAATATAATTATAAGCTATCTGTTAAAAGAGCTAAGTATGTAGTGAATTATTTAATAAAAAATGGATTGGATAAAGATAGAATTGTATCCAATGGTTATTCTAAAAAATATACTTTAACACCTTGTTTAACGAAGTATGCAAAATCGAATCAACCCAATAGTAGAAGGGCAGAAATTTTGTTAAGTGAAACCAAAAATACAGATTGGGCTAGTTTAAACACACTAAAGGGAGATGCATTCTATACCCATATCAACAGCACTGTATTTAAACTTAAAAATAGTGCTACTTTAAAAAAGAATCTATCAGTTGTTATAAATCCTATTAAAATCAAAAAACAGGCATCTATTCAATTACATAAGAACAATTTAGAAAAGACAATACCCAATGTAAAAACCATCGCAGTTACTAAGGATATTCATTTGAAAGATTCTATTAAGAAACTAGAATTTGTAGCTGCTTTAAATGCTAAAAAAGAACAACAACTAAAGAATAAATTGGATCAAATTAAACAAGATTCAATTAAGGGAGTAATTATGGCCATTGCCAAACAAGCTCAAGAACAAGCTATAAAATTAGCTCAACAACAAGCCAGTGAAAAAGCAATGGTACTTACAAATGAAATTAAACTTAAGGATTCTATTAAGAAAGCCAAACTGCTTGCTGCTATTAATTTGATTCACCTAAAAGATTCTATTAAAAATGCTGAAGTTATTATCGCATTAAATGCTAAAAAGGAACAGAGCCTTAAGGAAAAGATAGAAAGATTGAAGCAAGATTCTATAAGGGTAGTTAAAGAAGCCATTGCCAAACAAGCTATGGAGCAAAAGCTAGAAGCACAAAAACAGGCCGCTGCAGAAGCGAAACTATTAGCTGAAACAAAGGCAAAAGAAAAAGCTTTAGCTATTTTTAATGAACGTAGAATTAAAGATTCAATCAATAAAGTAAATGCTATTACTGCTTTGAATCTGAGAAATGAAAATTTATTAAAAGCTAAGTTAGCTCAAGCCAAACAAGATTCAATAGTAAAAGCTAAAGCAAAAGCAGCACAGGATCTTATTGCTCAAGTAACAGCCTCTAAGAAAAGAACTAAAGATTCTTTAGCTGCAGCTGATTTAAAATCGATTACAGCAAAGCCAAACGTAATTGTAGCTAAATCCGATCTTGTATCAAAGCAAACAGTTGCTGTAGAAGAGGACCTGACCAAAGAAGAGATATTAAAATCATTAGATGTGCTTGCCAAGCTTAAATTGGAACAAGAGCGTATTGTTGAATATTTGACCAAGCGTATTAATAAGAAGCCAATATTAATTTATGTAAGTTCAGATTCTGTCTCTATTGATATTTATGATAATGGTATTCATGATAATGACTCCGTGTCTGTTATCTATAATAAACGAATTGTAGTAGATAAGCAGGAGCTTAAAGTGAATAAGCCTATCAAGTTTAAATTGAAAGTAGACAAAGAGTCTAAAAATAATGAACTGGTATTTGTAGCTGAAAACTTAGGTACAGAGCCACCTAATACAGGGGTGATGTTTATCACAGAGAAGTCGGGTAGGAGACAACAAGTTGTCCTTTCTACCGATATGACCCATAATGAGGTGATTTACTTCATTAGGATAGAAAAGCAGTAGGAGATATACTCAATCTATATATTTTTATTAATCATATATTTAAATATCAATTTTAACATATAAGTATTGATTTTTACATGTTAATTAAACTGTATATATTGGTTGCTCTAGAGCTATTTCTATGATATTAATCATAACTTTTATGATATTAATCATAACTTTAAAGGAGTTAATTTATATAACATCCTATTTCACTATAGTATAAACTAATAAAAAGTTATACTATGATGAGATCTATACTTTTTCCTTTATTTTTTTTGTTTAGCTTTTTTGTTTCAATTAGTCTACAAAGTCAGACAACCTTATCTGAACAACAGAAAGATAAGATTTATCTTAAACACCCTGGTTCGGATAGAATTCAAGCATTTAAGAAGAAGTTTAAGGCTTCCTGGCATCAACGATTTATCAATTTTACAGAGAACAACACTTATTTACAAGCAGGAATGGGTTTCTCCAAACAAACCATTTCAGCAGGAAGCTATAATTCTAATTTCAATTACAATTTATCCGAATTTAATTCCAATGTTTTTAAACCTGGTTATTATCTTGGTTTTAGGGTAGATGGAAAATACAAGGAGAAGCGCAATTATTCATTTGGGATGGTGTTGAATAATTTAGTTACAGGAAATCATTACAAAGATTCAAAAACCTTATCTCCGTTTATAGGGAGCTTTTCCAATTTCAAGGCCGATGATCGTTTTTTAAATTTAAGTATTGCAGCGCATTACAAAAAGCTATTAACTATTACAGATACTAGTAAGTATATTTTTTCTCTAGTAATAGGCCCAAGTTTGGATACAAGGTTATCGGAACAAAGCGCTGATAATTTAGTGAACAATAATTATTCAAGATTTTTATTAAGAGCAGATGTAGGAGTAGAGTTTGAGAATAAAAATTTCTATACCCTGTTTTTGCATTATAAAAAAGGAGTTACCTCATTTACTAAATCTCCCATTAGTACTAATATTAATAGTTTGGAAATTGGTATGATGATTAAAGCAAGTGATTTATTCTAAAATAAAGCAATGAGAAAATATTTAACCAATATATTATTTATAAGCACAATTTTAACGGTGGGGTGTACTAAAGACTCATCATCTGCAGAAATGGGATTGGCTCAGCAATTCCTTTCAGATAAAACCTGGTTTTTAGATTATACAGAGACCATCACTGCGAAAGGAACAAGTACCAAAACCTATGTAGGTCAATCAACCTATTTTATTAATTTTTTAAAAGACCTAAGTACAAGTGACTCTGATGGTTTAATAGGCACTTATACTGTTGAAAAAATAAACAATCAGTTACAAATTCATGTACAAGCAAAAACGGGTAATGCCAACTCGGTGGAATATATCTATAATATAGAATCGGTAGGCGCAAGTAATTTGATTTTGAATTATGCACAAAATGGCCAATCTGTTAAACAATACTTTAGCAATAAGAAATAATTGAATGAATTTAAAAAGTAAAATAACACTATACGCAACAACTCATATAAAATACATATGGGTATTGGCATTATTGATATTTACTACACAAATTATTCATGCGCAAACCAACCCTGCCTTTATAATGAGCAGTATGGGAAATATGGAAGGCAGTTCAAATACTGGTATGGCCATACAATTTAATAGTATTGCTACTTGTTTAAATGTTCAAAATGGTATTGCGGTATTAAGTGGAGAGAGAGGCAATGGGCAATTTGCTATCAGTTGTGAAGTAAGTTTAAAAATAAACAGTTTAGGAGTAAAAATATATCCTAATCCGGTAAGTGCAAATACAAGGGTAAAATTTTTAAACACACCTCCTTTGGCAGATATATTCAATTTATCCATATGGTCTAGTGATGGCATATTAATAAGTACAAGAAAAGAAACGGGGTATAATTTATTTCAAGGAACTGAGATTGATTTAAGAACACTTGTAGCTGGGACTTATATTTTAAAAATAGAATCAACTAATTATGTTGATGCTGTAAAATTTATTAAAGCAAATTAAAACCTAGTTGATGAAACGAATTTTATTAAAAAAGCTATTAATTCTAATTATTCTACTGCAATCAATTTTGAGTGTAAATACTGTATATGCGCAAAATGCAAATACAGGAATTTATTTTCAGGCAGTAGCTAGAGATAATTTTTCAAACCCGGCTAAGGATAGAAAAATATATGTTCAATCAAGTATTATTCAAACTACAGCTAATGGCACCAAGGTTTTAACTGAAGAATACCAAACTAGTACAGATGCTGCAGGGGTTTTTAGTATAAGTTTAGGTCAAGGAACTAGAGTAGGAGGTGCTGCATCTAATTTAATTGCTATAGACTGGTCAAAAGGGCCCTACTATTTAAATTTAAAAGTGGCCATTACGCCTATTGCGCCTGTAACTAATTGGGATTATACAAAAGATTGGATTGATTTAGGTACCACCTCATTTGGTGCAGTGCCTTATGCTTTGTATTCGGCAAGTGCTGCTGGACTGGATCAAAAAGTAAGTGTGGCTGATACTTCTAAAATGTTGGCTCTTTATGCAAAAGCATTTTCTGTTGAAACAATTGCCAAAGTAGTTTCAGAAAAAATATCAAGTAGTGATACCACCGCTATGTTAGCACCTTATGCTAAAATGGTAAACTCAATAGTTGCCTCTAATATAACCTCCTTAACTGCAAATTCAATTAATACTGCTTTAAATTCAAAAGTTAATGTGGCTGATAGTGGAAGCGTATACATAACTCCCATTCAATTAAAAGGTGTTAAGTTTGATACTACAAGTTTATCTACAAGAGTAGATACTAAATTTAATACAGCCGATATCATTAAGTACTCAAAACAAACTTATGCTGATTCAGCATTACTCACAAAGTTTAATCTATCCGATACTTCATTTTTATTACAGAAAAAAGATACTATTACATTATCAAACCGAATCAATGCAAAAGAAAGTACTTTAAATAAATCTACAGCTGTTGATTTAGGTGGAACATCTCCAAGTGATATTTTATTTCCTACACAAAAAGCAGTAAAAGATTATGTAGCAGCAAATAGCTCAGGTGGTGGTGTTGCAGATGGAGGAATTACCACCATAAAACTTGCAGACCTTGCTGTAACAGATGCGAAACTAGCCACTGGTATCAGTAAATCAAAAGTGGGTTTAGGTAATGTAGAAAATACAACTTTAAGTACTTGGGCTGGAACAAATAATATTACAAGTGTTGGAACAATCACAAGTGGAAATTGGGCTGGAACTGCAATAGCAATTGGAAATGGGGGTACAGGGTTGAATTCAACGGGAACAAATGGTCAAATATTAACTTCAACTAATGTAGGCACTTTAACTTGGACAACACTTCCTTCAGCTGGAGTGCCATATTCTGGAGCATC
>CAIPJS010000033.1 GCA_903865435.1 uncultured Bacteroidota bacterium
TAGAGCAAAAAATAGCCAATTTAGGGAAAATACTTAGCCCCTTAGAAACTGTACATTTACTTCATCAAACTAAATAGAATTGCTATGGAAAATAAATCAATGGTGCCCAATATGGTACCCACCATGGTGCCTAATAATGCACACAAAGACATTCCCGGAAACCCTTCTACTGCAAAAAGTAGTGCCACTAGTTTAAATGACCGCTCTAATGGCAAACCACTACGTGTATTAAGTGAAGAAGATTGGACCTTCTGGAAACACAATGGATATATTGTTGTTAAAAATGCAGTACCTCGTGAACAAGCACTAGCGACTGCGGCTTTCTTATGGGAGTTTGAAGAGAAGGACCCTAATAATAAAGAAACATGGTACACTGCACCAAGAGCTGAAATGAAAATGAAAGAGCTTGCAGGTACAGGCATGGTAGAATGTTATAATAATCAACATTTATGGAACAATCGTCAAATGCAAAAAGTTTATGACGCCTTTGTTGATATATGGGGAACAGAAAAATTATGGGTATCTATTGATAGAGCCAATTTAAATTTTCCTATTCGACCAGGACATGAATACAAAGCATTTATACATTGGGATTACGATCCAGAAACAAAACCTGTGAATGTGCAAGGTGTATTAGCCTTAGCTGACCAAAACGATGAAAACATGGGAGGCTTTCAATGTATTCCGGAATTATATAGAACTTATGATACTTGGAAATTAACACAACCGGAAGACAGAGATAGATTTAAACCAGATACTTCTGCATTCACGCCTACTAAAGTAAAATTGGAAGCAGGCGACTTATTAATTTTTAATAGTTTAGAACCACATGGTATAAGAGCCAATAATAGTACAGACAAAGTGCGTATTGCACAATATTTATCAATGATGCCTGCAGAAGAAAATAATCCAGCTTTAACAGAGTGGAGAGTGAATTCTTGGAAACATAGAATTGCACCAGAAGGTTATGCCTTCCCTGGCGATCCAAGAAACTGGGAGCAAACAAAATATGAAACAGCAGTTTTAAATGATTTAGGAAAAAAATTATTAGGCCTAGAGAAATGGTAAACAACGCGCTGTCTAATCAAATGAATAATAGCACTAAGCTCAATAATGGTATTACTATGCCCTTATTGGGCTTAGGTGTTTATGATATGTACAAAGAAGCCGCAGAGCAGGCGGTGGAAGATGCTTTGACCATTGGCTATCGTTTGATAGACACTGCTAGCATGTATGAAAATGAAATAGAAATTGGCAATGGAATAAAAAGATCGGGTATTAATAGAGAAGAAATTTTCTTAACGACTAAATTAAACAATACCGACCATGGTTATGATCAAGCCCTTAAAGCTTTTGACGATAGTTTAAAAAAGCTAGGTCAAGACTATGTTGATTTATATTTAATACATTGGCCTATTAAAGAAGGTCGTGCTGCTTCTTGGAAGGCTTTAGAAAAATTATATGCAGATAAAAGAGTGAAGGCCATTGGCGTGGCCAATTATAATATTGCCTTATTAGAAGAATTAAAATCAACAGCTAATATTGTTCCTGCAGTCAATCAAATAGAATGCTCACCTTGGTTGTTTCAAGAAGACTTACTAAACTACTGTAAAGCAGCAGGTATTCAAGTGCAGTCTTATTCACCCATTACTAGAGGACTCAAATTTTCAGATGAACGATTAGTAGTTCTTTGTAATAAATATAATAGAACACCTGCACAAATTGTATTGAACTGGCATTTACAGCATGGCATTTCAACTATACCTAAATCCTCCAAAAAGGAAAGATTAGTCGAAAATTTTGAAGCTACTAAGTTTACGCTCTCTAACGAGGATATCAAAATAATGAATAGCTTTAATGAAAATTTTAGAATTTGTGACGATCCTCAAACTTATTTATAATTTTAAACTTAATTAACCCAATCAAAATGAAAAAATTTATTTTATTCGCCCTTTTAGCAACTAGTTTTTTAACTACGCATGCTCAAAATAGAACAGGAGAGTTAAAACATATTGTATTATTTACTTTTAAAGCAAGTTCTTCTGCAAAAGAAGTAGAAAATGTAGCACATACATTTGCAAAACTATATGGCAAAGTGCCTCAGGTAAAAAATATGCAGTGGGGTATTAATATGAGTCCTGAACATTTAGACCAAGGCTTTACACATTGCTTTACACTTACTTTTAATTCTGAGAAAGATTTAGCTGACTATCAATTAAACCCTGCACATATAGCCTTCCAAGCTGTATTAAAACCACATATGGATAAAGTTTTTGTAGTGGATTATTTTGTAGAGCCTAATAATTAATGCAGTCTCTAATAATTAAAAAAA
>CAIPJS010000034.1 GCA_903865435.1 uncultured Bacteroidota bacterium
AGGAAAGCTAGAACCGTTCTTAGAAAATCTACAAATAAATAAATATTCGGTGCCATTATATATTGGAGGACCAAGAATGTCTCCAGTTAAACCATTTTTCGTAAACGGAACTCTATCATTTATTGGATTTCAGCCATCTTGTAATTTAAGCGGATGTAATATCGACACGACAAATAATTTTAATTTATACGAAGCAACCGTAAACTTTTGTGAAAAAATAGTCAAACCAACTTTCAATACTTCTAAGTTTTTCTTTTGTTCAGGCGATACTTTAAAACTATCTGTCACAAATATCAATAAAGGGGATTCTATAAAATGGTATTATGGAACTAAATCTGATTTGTCAAATGTGAGTAATAAAACATTTACAGATAGCACTAAATTATTTGTTACTAGAACCGATAGTTTAGGGTGTGTTATTTCATCAGATACTGTAAGCTTAGTTAAATATACAATCCCATCAGCCCCTTTTTTATCTAAAGACAACGCAAACCATTTAATATCCAGTACAAAATATAGAAATACTTGGTATAAAGATGGCACAATTTTAGCCGACACTTCCCAACAAATATCCCTTTCAAATAATGGTTATTATACAGTTAAAACAATGGAAAATAATTGTATAAGCCCATTAAGTGTTCCATATTATTATAGTACTTCATTTGGGCAGCAACAAGTTGTAGCAAAATTGAAAACTTATAATTTTGATGTTACAAATAAAAATGTTACTGACTCAATTCATTTAAATAATGCATTAGTTAGAGGTCAAATGGTTTTATATAATGTTGGCAAAACGCAACATTTAATTTTAAATCCTAATGATATATATTATTTCCCTGGCTATCATTTTATCAATAAAGATGGAAATTGGAAATTTGAGAATATGTACAATTCTCTTATTATGGAAGGGCCATATGGGTATTCTGTTTATGACACATTGGGTAATCTTGCAATCAGCTCCACGGGTGATGAGGGTAGAACGGTATATGGAGATTTATTTTCTGTAAAAACCTCTGGTGATTCATTAATAGCCCAAAAAATATCTTTAGATAAACGTCCATACTCAGATGTTTCAACAACAGACGCAAATCAAGATGGCTTAATGGATATAGTTACCTATGGAGGTGTTACTGGGTCAGCACCATATGATAATTTTATCAGAATATATTTACAACAGAAAGATGGGAGTTTTTTTAATAAACCTTCTTTAATGCCTTCTTCTGCATTTTACATTGGTCAGCCTTCAATTGATTATACTGTTCAATTAACAGGTTATGCGTTAAATTCAGATTATTTATATGGAGATAAATACCCTCAAATACTTAGAGGTCAATATTCTTCATCCACACCTATATCCGACCATAGGTATGGGGTTGCAATTCATTCCTATAATCAGAAATCCGGAGTTTTTGATTCATTAAAACTAATTTCAACATTAGGTGTATATCAAGATACTATGCTAGGTACAACAAGTATTAGAGTTGCAGACATAAATAATGATGGTAAGAAAGATTTCGTAATAAAGTACGAAACACCTACTGGTAATTTAACTGGTTTAGAAATTTTTATGAATGATGGTCGTAATAATTTTATTGCTGGACAATCATTTACATTTCCACCTAACAAATGGAATGATGGAGGTTTTGTTTTAGCAGATGTTAATCAAGATGGATGGGTTGATATTTTACTCTCTCCAATTAGTGGTACTGATTTTTATATAAATTCTAGTGCATTTGATGGAAATGCTAAAGGAGTTAAATTACAAAATTCAATTCTTTTAAATAACAAAGGGACATTTGATTATATTAAAACAGATCTTTCTTTTGTTGGGCCACTTCCACTTTATTTAAAAGCAAATTACATAAATAATCAAATTAAATATGTTGGTTTTGGATATCATGATGGATGGTATGCCGGTGAGCCAACATCTGCAGCTCCATCAGGTTCAATCAAAATGTTTGATTTTACTGTGAATTTTTGTAACAACTTATTAAAGCCCGCATTCAACACTTCAAAATTCTTCATTTGTTCAGGTGATTCATTAAAAGTATCAATCACAAATATTAATAAGGGCGATTCGTTAAAATGGTATTATGGAACAAAGAGTGATTTAACTAATGTGGGCTATAAATCATTTACTGATAGTACAAAGTTATTTGTAACAAGAACAGATAGTTTAGGATGTGTTATTTCATCAGATACTGTTAATTTGGTTAAATATGCAACTCCATCAGCTCCCATATTATCAAGAGACACTGCTAATTTCTTATTATCAGGAGCAACGGGCACCACATGGTTTAAAGATGGATTTGCGATTACCGATACCGCGCAAAAGTATAAACCAACTACTGCAGGTTCCTACACCGCAAAAACAACCACTAATGGTTGTACAAGTGCAATGAGTGCAGCCTACTATTATTTAGTAACGGATATTATCAACTTAAGTAAAGATGAGTTTATCAAACTGGCACCGAATCCATTTATCAATCAACTCAACTTTGATTTCGTAGTGAAGGGGTATCAAAGATTAAATTTAGAGGTGTTTGATATAGCCAGTGGAACTAAGGTTGCTAGTCAGCCCAATTTAACTGCAGGCACTAAAATTACATTGGGTCAGTTATCAACAGGTACCTATGTGATTAGGGTAACCTCAACTGACAATAAGATATCCTATCAATTTAAGATGGTAAAACTATAACTACATCTAGATTCTAAACTTGATCTAAACTGATGAAAAAATAGGCTAGAAAGAATCCGTTTGCTACACTTTCAGCTACAGGTATAAAATAACCCATTGAAAATCAATGGGTTAAGTGTTTTAAAGCGGACCGGACGGTGAGTTCTCACTTAACTTAAGCTCATCTCAAACCATCTAAATCATCTGATATAAGGGAGTTATTTTTATACTTTTCTTGCTATATACGCCCTAAATAGGGTTAAATAGGGGGTGGTAGCTACAGAATCTGCTACTATATTTTATATAGATTATATATTTAACTTTACAATACCCCCAAAGGATAGATTAAAACATAAACTATGAAAAGATTATTCTTTGCTTTGGGAATTTTATTTCTATTTGCATGTAATAAAACAGAAGTAACGTCACCAACTCCGGTAGTTCAAGAAGAGTCTATAAAGTTTATAACCAATCTTGATACAGGTACATATAATGTAGCTGATACATTGCCACTAGTCATATCTGTTAGTTCGAAAATTCCATCAGCAGGAGTTCTTTATTCTATTACTACGACTTGGGTTGATAGTGCTAAACAGATTTTTAAGTTAGATACGAGTTTAACAACTTCTAGTTTAAGTTTGAATATAGCTGGTCTAAAGAAGATAGGATCCTATTCATTGTCAATTAGTGTTACATCAAAATCGACTACATCAAATACACTAAATAAATCTATTTCAGTTGTAAATAATCCATTGGGCAGGTTTACTGGATACAAGGTAGCTGCAAATGCTAGTCAGTTGGGTGAATCATATTGGTTAAGAGGAACACCAATACTAACAGATTATTTTACATATGCATTTCAAACTCCCTTTCCTGGTACAAATCATATATATCAAGCGGTATCAGTTGCATTAGGCGATTTTAATAAAGATGGATATTTGGATATGTTTAATCCGGGTGCCGCATTTCAAGGTCCAACAGTTGGGTTTTCATTTTTAATCTGGAATCCAACAACAAAAATATTTGAGGATAAAAATTTATTTAATGATAAGTCATTTAATAATTTTGGTGGAAACAAATCAAAAACTATTCCTTTTGATTTAAATCATGATGGGTATATGGACTATGTCATATTTGATAATGGTGATGAAGGAATACAAAATTCTCCTGATGAACCAATAAGAATAGTATTAAGTGATGGTAGAGGTGGTTATGACTTAAAGGCGATTGAGACTAGTGAAACTGAAACTTATGTTCGTTCGAGCGGAGAAACATCATTAATTGGATGTAAAAAAGAAAGTGGAGATGTTGGCGATTTAAATGGTGATGGAATACCTGATTTATTTATTAATTGCAATACTGTATCATACATCTATTGGGGTATTTCTAATTTCCCATACTTTACAAAAACAAATCGTGCAATGATGTTGGCGGATAATCAAAATTATGGGAATATTGGTAATAATGGGTTTGGTGAGAACTGCTCTCATTGTGCTAATTATTCATTTAATTCATCAATTGTCGATGTAAATAAAGATGGAAAGAATGATATTATTATCGGCACAACCGAAGATCCAAATAATACCTTATTTCCAACACATGAAAGAATATTAATAAACCAAGGAAACGGTAGATTTAATAATGGTGGTATAATTGAATTACCAGATTATAAACCATCAATCAAATATCAACAAGGATCCGCCCCCGAAAATCAAGATTATGTTGTTGATGATGTCAATGGTGATGGTTTAAATGATATTATTACTATGAACTCATTAGGCACATCTTCATGGGATATCTTCGTTTACATTCAACAACCCAATGGTTCATATACAATAAATTATGATATTGTTAAATCTAACGGTACACCAAGAACAGATTGGAAACCTAGATTATTGTATGCCGACTTTAATGGTGACGGAAAAAAAGATATAGGATATATTGATTCGGGTTTTGGTATGGTTTTATATAAAAATTCGGTTTTACCTCAAAAAACAGTTTACATAAGAACGGGGGATCAATTTATTGAACAAGATTTCTTTCAGTTTGATCCATATGCAAAAAGTATAATTAGTATTTTAAAGTAAACAGAATTATGAGTTAATGATAATTTTTTTATTAACCAAGCACCTTCAATTGTAATATCCATTATGAAGTAGAAACCTTATCTAAACTGATGCTAAAATAGCCTAGAAACAACCCTATTGCTACACCTTCAGCTACAGGCATAAAAAAACCCCTTGATAATCAAGGGGTTAATTGTTTTAAAGCGGACCGGACGGGAAATTTGAAACTTATCCTAACTTATCTTAAACTGATGAAACCCTCTAATATAAAGGGTTTACCATTATATTCTTCTCATCTAAACATACCTTAATTGACTTAAATAGGGGGTAGTAGCTACGGATTCTGCTACATGGTTATCCAGATAAACCTCATAATCAGGGGGTCCCTGGATCATGCCCAGGTGGGCCCACTTGAAAATCAACCACTTATGATTTGTTTCATAGGTGGTTTTTTCTTTTCGGCCAGGTTTGGGCCAGGTTTTGTGTTTTTAGAGGGAAAACAGAGGTGAATGGAGGTGAAGGGGTGGAATAAATCTTAAATTTAAAGAAAAATAAAATGGATCAATATTTAGCCTTTTTTAAAATGTACCCTAATAAAAT
>CAIPJS010000035.1 GCA_903865435.1 uncultured Bacteroidota bacterium
ATGAAAGTATTAAATTTATCTCATCATACTGGTGCTCTTTTAAATATGGAAGCACTTTTGAAAACAACACGGTGTAGCGTAGATAGTGTATATATGTATGGAAAAGCCTCTTATAGAATAAATGAGGCAGAGGCAGAAACATTGTGGGAAGAAAATAAGATAGTCTGGAACTCATATGATTTGATTGTAACAGGCGATTCGATAAGCCTTGCATATATTTTTCTAAGAAAAATAGATGAAATGAAACCTAAACTGCTTGTATGGATTATGAATCGTTTTGATTATAATATGAATACTGTACCTGATTTCTATTCTCTTTTTAATGATAGATTAACAAATGAAAAATATGTAAATAAAGTAAAGTTTGTCCCATATACAGAATATGAAAGACTTTATGCAGCAAAACGAGGTGTTTATCTTAAAGAACCTGTACTTCTTCCCTATGGAAAGAAATTATCTATAATACCAAACCCTACATACGGAGCACCTGATTTTTCAGGTATGACAAAGGGTCCAGAAGAGACTGTATTTATTATGTATTATGGAAATGATACTGTATTTATGCCACTTGTGCACTTGTTAAAGAATGCAAATATTTCTGTTGCAACAGATCAATTTGATAGCGTTGATGAAATAAAGAAATATAAGTGTATTGTACATTTACCAGATGCATATAGTAAATTCTGTGCACTAGAGTTTCTTGTAAATGAAATACCTGTATTTATTCCAAGTGAACGATTTTTTCAAGAACTGAATCGTATGGGTAGATCTATGCCAAATGGTCAGATTGAAACATACAAGTTTACAGTTGATGGAAATATTGTTCCCCAAGAACATGTTCCATACTGTGAATGGTATAGATATCATATGTCTAAGGTTTATTTTGATTCAATGGAAGAATTGGTTAAAAAATTAAAAGAATTTACACCTGAAAAACGAGAGAAACTGTTACAACAACAGAGACTTGATTCTGAATATCATATGAATAGCGTAAAACTCACATTTAATAAGATACTCGATGATTTATTTATGTAATACTTAAAATAATATAGATTTATACAAATAGAATGGAAAAGGTATTTTCAATTGTATTTGCTTCATTTAACACACCTTATTATATTGAAATAGGAAAAAGTCGAATTGCTCAGATGAGAAAGAGAAATTTAAAATTTTTCTTTTTTGTAAATGGTCCTAAACCAGATGAAATTGATTTGCGCGAAGGTGAGTATTGTATAGAAACAACATTGGAAAAGGAACTAACATGGGCTACACAGGCACTACAATCTTATCTACATGAGTTTTATAAGAATTCTGATTCAGATAAGTATGATTATATAATGAGAATAACAATGACTGTATTTATTAATTATAATAGCCTTCCGTGGATGCTAAGTCTTATGCCAAAAACAAATTATGTAGGTGGGCCATATTTTTTATTAGATAATAAACTCTTTTGTAATGGTACCACAATTATATTATCAAAAGATGTTGCAAAGTTCTATGCAAATGAGTTAATCTTAGATAAAGAATTATGTAAGAAACCAGATGATGTAGCAATCTCATGGTCACTTTCTAAGTACTATCATCTTCAAGATATTGATTACTTTTATAAATGGGTAGAAAGATATACAGAAGTTCCCAATTTCCAAGAATTTTTTTCAAAAATTAGGCAGCAACATGTTTTCTTCCGTGTAAAAAATGAAGCAAATCGTAACCTTGATCCAATTATCTGGAGCATCTTATCTAAGGTATATGATGATATTTAAAGCAATACTATCTATTCTTATAGAATATGAAAAAAGTATGGTATGCCCCTAATGGGTTTGAAGCCTATGGAGAAAAAGAAATTAAAGCAGTTGAAACATGTTTGCGTGATGGATGGCTAGCAGGATTTGGAAAGTATACAATTGAGTTTGAGCGGAAAATTGCAGCATATTTTGGTAAAAAATATGGACTCTTTGTTAACTCTGGCTCCTCAGCAAATACATTAGCAATTGAAGTACTTGATTTACCTAAAGGCTCTATATTTATTACACCCGCATGCACATTTGCTACTACAGTTGCTCCTATTTTACAAGCAGGACATGTTCCTGTATTTTGTGACGCAGGATTAAATACTTATGTTCCAAGCCCAGAACAAGTTTTTGAGAAAATAACTCCTGAGACAAGAGTTATTATGCTGCCAAATCTGATTGGTAACAAACCAGATTGGAAAACCATTTATGAGCGTCTACAAATTATTGGTCGTCAAGATATTATACTAATTGAAGATTCTGCAGATACACTGACCTACACAGAATATAGTGATATCTCAACTACAAGTTTTTATTCTAGTCACGTTATTACAGCGTGTGGTTCTGGAGGAATGGTAATGTTTAATAGTGACAAATATTTAAAGCGCGCAACGATGTTTCGCGATTGGGGTAGAATTGGTAATAACCTAGAGGAAATATCAGAGAGATTCAATCATAAGGTTGATGATATTCCATATGATTTTAAATTCCTCTATGGGTGCCTTGGGTATAACTTCAAATCATCTGAAGTAAATGCAGCATTTGGCCTTGTACAACTTGATCGTCTAGAAGATTTTTTCACTATTCGTAGAAATAATAAGAAACGATATTTGGAACTTCTAAAAGATCTTCCTAATGTTATACTACCAGATGAGACTATGGATCCAAATTGGTTAGCATTTCCTCTTCTTGCAGAAAATCGTCTAGGACTTGTTACTTATTTAGAACAAAATAATATTCAAACACGAGTAATTTTTTCTGGAAATATTACACGCCATCCAGCATTTCGTGAGTTTCTAACAGATTATACAAATGCTGATCGTATTATGAAGGATGGTATATTATTAGGATGTCATCATGGAATGACACTAGATGATGTAGAGTATGTTTGTAATAAGATTAAGGAATTCTATATCTTAAAGAATTAGATATTCTATATATAGAATGCAGCAATTTACAGATCATCGTGGTTCACTTACTTCAATTAAGGATATTCCTTTTGAAGTAAAGGAAATTTTAGTTTCAAAGAATGAAAAAAATGTTCTAAGAGGACTTCATCTAAGTCCTTATAGAAAACGTGTTTTTGTTATTAAAGGTACAATATATGATTTTTATATTGATCCAGAAACAGGTAATAAGAAAGAAATAACTCTATCCGCAGGAGATTTTGTAGATATTCCTAAGGGGTGGGCGCATGGATTTTATTCTGTAGATAAATCTGAGATTATCTATTTATTGGAGAATAAGTTTGATCGAAGTCTAGATAAGAATATTTTTTGGAATGATCCAGAACTTATACTAGAGAGAAAGTTCCCACAGAATAATTTAATTATATCTGAGAAGGACTCTCTTGCATTTTATTCTATTAAATATGATTTCATTGTATTAGGTGCTAAAGGATTTTTGGGTTCAAATTGTGTTAGGATTTTAAGAGAACAAGGATATACAGTCTTTGAGTGTAATGCTCGTTTAGATAATATAGTACAGATTCGCCAAGATATAGTTAAAAGCAGGGCAACAAAACTAATCTGTGCGGCAGGAATATCAGGAAGGCCAACAGTTGAATGGTGTGAAACACATGAAAAAGAAACTATTAAAATAAACTATATTGATGTTATTGGTCTTTTTACTTTAACAGAGGAACTTGGTATTCATTGTACATATTTTGGTTCAGGCTTAGTGTATAATGCAGATAAGAATAAATATACAGAAGAAGATACTCCAAATTTAACTTCGCGCGTATATTGTCGGTGGCGATGTGAACTAGAAAAGATGGTGTTATTCTATAAAAATGTATTATATTTACGAATTATATATCCAATTACAGGAGATGGACATCCTAAATGTTTTTTAACAAAAATGTCTCAGCGTTCGAGTATTGTTGATACTACAGTAAGTCTAACTATTGTACCAAGTCTATTTCCTAAAGTTTCAGAACTCTGTAATAAATCTATAACAGGGATCTATAACTTTGTCAATAAAGGAGTGATTGAGCAACCTATGTTAGTAGAGAAGTATACTAAAAATAATTTTACATTAGGTACTAGTTCTCCAGGATATGAATTATCTACAAATAAATTGGAATGTGTTATAGATGTAGACTTCATTGATGATGCACTTAAAACTTTAATGAAATCTAAATGAGTATATTTAAAACATACCTACGTCATAAAAATGTTCTTTTCTCATCCCTGTAGAGTTATGTGCAAAAAGAATATCAACTTGAACTAGAACTCCGTGAATTCTATGAAGTTCAACTATATCTATCATGTTAAAATTATACTTATGTAGATATGCTATTATTTCTTCAATCATTGGGGAATCTTTATTATACTTATGTAATGAGCATTCAATTACAAAATATTTGACAGATTCCATTAGATCTGTCATTCCCTTAAGAATATCAAGCTCTGCACCTTGAACATCTAACTTTATAAAGTCTGGCTTTTTCAAATTATTATCCTTTACAAACTCAGTTAATGTATACATATTCATTAATTGAATAACTGCTGTTTGAGGTGTAAAATAGACTGTTTGTTCTAAATAGATTGAATTTCCTGTATTACATCCTACTGTATTTTTAAAGAACTGAACGTCTTTTTTTGACTCATTCCCTAATAGAACAATGTGATGATTATATTGTTCTATTTTACTTTTCATATCAGGATTTGCCTCAAATACTTCAAGATGTGCATCTGGAAAAAGCCTTGTTATATTATAAGCCCATGAGCCTTCACACCCTCCTATATCGTAAATAACTTTTGGATCCATACCTTTAGATTTCCAAAAAGATAATAGGTCAAACATTATATTTAGTAACAGATCTTTATATTTAAGTCTATGAAATCACATTGAAACAAGTTTCAATATTGGAGTTTTACTCCAATGTGATTTCTGAAGTAAGATCCGAAAATAAATTTATTCTCGGCAAAAATCATTAGTTCCTAAT
>CAIPJS010000036.1 GCA_903865435.1 uncultured Bacteroidota bacterium
AGAATATAAAAAGTCAATGCTTGTATTCTATGAACAAACAAATATTAAATCTTTTAAGAAGATATTCATAGATCAATTTGAGTTTGCGGTGAATACTTATTTTTAACGCTCATCCGCTCAATCAAGCGAGCTTGTTTCGCGTCTTAGCATTAAAAAAGCCTCTCAATTGCATGAGAGGCTTTGTAGCCTCCATAGGAGCGAGTTTGGAAGAATTTTCTGCGGATGTGAGGGCGATTTTAAACTATCACTATCGCTTTCTCCAATTAGCTTCTAATCCGATAAAATCCTCTAAATGATATACAGCATCAGAATACGTAAACAAGATAGTTCTGTCATCTACAATAGTATGTTTCTTTCTTTTGTCAACACTCAATTTTTGTAAATCTGGGAAATACTTTAATGGAGAAATGATCATTCTGCCATCCTCCATTTTGAGTGTGATTTTTCCGGGCAAATCAAACAAAACTTTCTCGATGCACATTGTTTTATTTATTAAAGTAGAAGACATGATTATTTTATTTTTATTGTAGTAATTTTTTTACCTGCTTTGACGTTGTTAAATGATTCAATTAATATCGCTTGATTTTCTTTAATTACTTTAAGCCCTTGTTTTAAATCTGTTTCAGAAAGACTCCCTTTATCAGCTACTTTCAATGTTTCTAACCATATTTTAGCTGAACGTTGTCTATTCCCTTTTTCTTTTGCAATATGTAAGTGAGGTGGCTCATTTATCGCATCAAATGCAAAGATAAAAAAAGTCAAAAACTTATAAATCGCAATTTTAGGCATTCAACAATGTTTAACCAAATTTAAACCTAATTGGAATAATAAAATAAATATACTTACTAAGTAGATGAAAATAAGGGCCAAAATAGGGTCTATTTATGCCAGAAAACAAAAACCGACCCAATTGGGTCGGTTTTTTATTATTTTCTAAAACTATTATTATTTTAGAAAATAACACTTTGTAGAGCGTACGGGATTCGAACCCGTATTACCTCCGTGAAAGGGAGGTGACCTAACCCTTAGTCGAACGCTCCATGTTCACTATGTTATTAGGGTCGCAAAAATAGGTCGCAAACGCTTTACTGCCAAAAGTTTTTGGCTTTTTTAGTGAATATCAATGCCCTAGCGGGTTTTAATTCTACCCAAGCCAATAGCTGAAATCGCAGCAGGCATACCCAAATACGATCAATTGTTTGTATAAATCCTTGATTTTGTTGATTTCTTCTTAGTTATTTGCCCCATATTTTTTAAAAAGATGGTACCTTTGCATCTCCTATTGAAAAATAAAAATTAATACAATGAGTTCAGTTAAAGTTGCAATCAATGGTTTTGGCCGTATCGGTCGTTTGGTTTTCCGCCAAATTTATAACATGGAAGGTATCGAAGTAGTGGCTATCAATGACCTTACTTCTCCAGCTGTTTTGGCTCACTTATTAAAGTATGATAGTGCACAAGGTCGTTTTAACGCCGATGTAAAATCAACTGAAGATTCAGTAGTCGTAAACGGACATGCCGTAAAAATATATGCTCAACGTGATCCTTCTCAAATTCCTTGGGGAGCGCACAATGTAGATGTAGTAATAGAATCAACTGGTTTTTTCACCGATAAAGAAAAAGCAGAATTGCATATTAAAGCAGGTGCAAAGAGAGTAGTTATTTCTGCTCCAGCCACTGGTGATATGAAAACAGTTGTATTTAATACCAACCACGAAATTTTAGATGGTACTGAAACAGTTATCTCTGGTGCATCTTGTACTACGAACTGTTTAGCACCTATGGCTAAAGTATTAGAAGATAAATTCGGTATTGTTACAGGTTTAATGTTAACAGTACATGCTTATACCAACGACCAAAATACTTTAGACGGACCACATCCAAAAGGTGATTTACGTCGTGCACGTGCGGCTGCTGCCAACATTGTACCTAATAGTACTGGTGCTGCAAAAGCTATTGGTTTAGTATTGCCTTCTTTAAAAGGTAAATTAGATGGATCTGCTCAACGTGTTCCTACTATCACTGGTTCTTTAACAGAGTTAACCACTATTTTATCTAAGAAAGTAACTGCAGAAGAAATTAATGCAGCTATGAAAGCAGCGGCAAATGAATCTTTCGGTTATACCGAAGATGAAATTGTAAGTTCTGATGTAATTGGTATTTCTTATGGTTCATTATTTGATGCAACACAAACTAAAGTAATGACACAGGGCGATGTACAAATGGTTAAAACAGTGAGCTGGTACGATAACGAAATGAGCTATGTAAGCCAGTTAGTGCGTACGGTGAAATATTTCGCAAGTAAAATAAAATAAGATTTTTTTATACAATGCCTTCCCTCGGGAGGGCATTTTTAATTTAGTTCCAATAGTAGTAATTTACAAAGTAATAAATAATAGTATGAGTTTATTTAATAATTTTTCTTTCGCAGGCAAGAAGGCCTTAATTAGAGTTGATTTTAATGTGCCTTTAAACGATGCCTTTGAAATTACCGACGACAATCGTATGCGTGCCACTATTCCTACCATTACAAAAATTTTGAAAGAGGGCGGAAGCGTAATTTTAATGAGCCATTTAGGTCGTCCAAAGGATGGTCCTACTGAAAAATATTCATTAAAGCATATTGTAAAACATTTATCTGAATTATTAGGTGGAATAAATGTTCAGTTTGCCAATGACTGCATAGGTGCAGAAGCCACTGATAAAGCAGCAGCTTTAAAAGCAGGCGAGGTTTTATTATTAGAGAACCTTCGTTTTTATAAAGAAGAGGAAAAAGGAGATATAGCTTTTGCAGAAAAATTATCTAAACTAGGAGATGTCTATGTGAATGATGCATTTGGAACCGCGCACCGTGCACATGCATCTACCGCTATTATTGCACAATTCTTTTCAAAAGAAAATAGAACCTTTGGACTAGTAATGGAAGGGGAAGTAATGAGCGCTGAAAAAGTAATGCATGCCGCACAAAAACCATTTACTGCTATTATTGGAGGAGCGAAAGTTTCGGATAAAATTTTAATCATTGAAAATTTATTAGAGCGTGCTACCGATATTATAATTGGTGGTGGAATGGCCTATACATTTTTTAAAGCACAGGGTGGAAAAATTGGAAAGTCCATTCATGAAGACGATCGTATGCCACTTGCTTTAGAAATTTTAGCTAAAGCAAAAGCGAAGGGTGTAAATATTCATTTACCTGTTGACAATATTGTGGCCGATGATTTTAGTAATTCAGCGAATACACAAACTTGTGCAAGTGGAGAAATTCCAGATGGTTGGGAAGGATTAGATGTAGGAGAAAAATCGAGAGCACTATTTGCGAAAGTAATTTTAGCAAGTAAAACAATATTATGGAATGGCCCCATGGGTGTTTTTGAAATGGAAAACTTTCAAGCGGGTACCAAGGCCATTGCAGTGGCAGTAGCTGAAGCCACTCAAAATGGAGCTTTCAGTTTAGTAGGCGGTGGAGACAGTGTGTCAGCTGTAAACCAGTTTGGCTTTAATGATAAAGTAAGCTATGTAAGTACTGGTGGTGGTGCCATGTTAGAATATTTTGAAGGTAAAACACTTCCAGGAATAGCAGCAATTCAAGGTTAAGCGGCTATTAAGCTGCTTTTTATATATAAGAACTTGTTAAATTCATCCCTCTAGCTCAGCTGGGGGGATTTTTTTGTCATGTTATTCCGTCATGGGCAAAGTTTGGCATCTGCTTTGCATTATCTTTATAAACAAATACAAAACTATGTTACGCAAAAATTTAGGTTTATTCATTTTCTTAGGAGTTATTGTCATCTTATTTGGGATGGGATGCAGTGGTTACAATGGATTGGTAAATCAAGATGAGAATGTAAAACAATCTTGGAACAATGTTCAAAGTGACTATCAACGTAGAGCCGACTTAATACCCAATTTAGTGGCCTCTGTTAAAGGAGAAGCTAACTTTGAAAAAACTACTTTAGAAAATGTAATTGCTGCTCGTGCAAGCGCTACACAAATGAAAGTAGATGCCAAGAATTTAACACCAGAAAAATTACAACAATTCCAAGCCAATCAAGGTCAGTTAACACAAGCCTTAGGTCGTTTAATGGTAGTTTCTGAAAACTATCCTAATCTAAAAGCGAATGAAGCTTTCCGCGGATTACAAGCTCAATTAGAAGGAACTGAAAATAGAATTAAAGTTTCTAGAAATGATTTCAATGCTGCTGTAGCTGACTACAATAAAAAAGCAAGATCATTCCCTATTAATTTATTAGCAGGAGCTTTTGGATTTAAAACTAAAGAAGGATTTAAAGCAGATGAAGCTGCATCCAAAGCGCCAGAAGTTAAATTCTAAACTTATTTAATTCATACCATACATGTGGAATCCACTTTCTCTATTCAAATCACATGCAGATAAATTATTGACTGCCTCGGACAAGCAATTGCTTGTCCAGGCCATTCAAGCTGCAGAAAAAACTACCAGTGGAGAAATTCGCGTGTATGTAGAAAGCAGTATTCCAAAAAATATGGATGCCCTTCAAAGAGCGGCTGAAAAATTCGCCAAACATAAAATGGCAGCCACTCATGAAAGAAATGGGGTATTGGTATATGTAGCGGTGAAAGATAAAAAGCTAGCTATTTATGGTGACCAAGGCATTCATGAAAAAGTAGGCGATGCATTTTGGAATGCCCAGGTGCAGGACATGATTGCGCATTTTAAAAATACCCATTATGTCAAAGGCATGGTGCAAGTAATAGAAGGCATTGGAAAAGCTTTATCGAATCATTTTCCTTATGATCGATTGACAGACGACAATGAATTATCTGACGAAATCATGATAGGAAAATAATATACAATGAAATCAATCAAAATTTTTCTTTTCCTACTTGCTGGATTTTGTTCTTTCCATTCTGCGCATGCGCAAAATGTTTTAGCCAAACCAAGTAATCCAACTTTGGTGACCGATATGGCGGGTTTATTGAGTCCCGAAGAAAAGCAAGCTTTAGAACGAAAACTGGTTGCCATTGATGATTCAAGTTCTAATCAAATTGCAGTAGTCATACTTCCTACTTTAGAGGGCAACCCTATCGAAGAATATGCAACCAAACTATTTAGACAATGGGGTATTGGCAATAAAAAAACCAATAATGGTATTTTACTTTTAATTGCTGTTCAAGATAAAAAAATAAGAATCGAAGTAGGTTATGGCTTAGAAGGTGCAATACCAGATATTACTTCTATTAATATTATCGATAACGATTTACAACCTGCATTTAGAGCTAAGGCTTATTATGCGGGAATTGATAAAGCCACTGATGATATTGCAAAAGCTGCAGTGGGAGAATATAAAGTCCAAAGGCAAAAACAAACTAAAACCAAGGGAAGCAATCTGATATTATTTGTATTCATCGTTTTTATCATCGTTTCTATTTTAGGTAAAAGAGGTGGGGGTGGTTCTAGCATTGGCGGTGGTGGGTTTAGTGACATTGCTACAGGCATGTTGCTGGGTTCCTTACTTGGTGGAGGAGGAGGAAGATCGGATGGATGGGGTGGTGGAGACAGTGGCGGTGGTTTCGGCGGCTTTGGCGGCGGAAGCTCTGGCGGTGGCGGTGCTTCGGGTGGATGGTAGGTTGTATTTATGAGGATTTTTATAAAACATACAATTCAAAAATAAACGCGCTAATAATTTTAAAAAAAGTCCCTCCGAAATTCGGAGGGACTTTTTTGTCGGTTGTATTTTTGTAGATTTCATCCTACATGGGCATTCTTGGTAAGTTGGCACTCACAATGTCTACTAAATTTTGTTGACCTTTTTGTTTTTTAGCTTTTAAGACCTCGCCTAATATTTTTGTATTAAAATAAGGATCAGTTTGTGGATGATAATTGATTGGAATGGCTTCTCTAAATGCTACAATCAAATCAATTCCACGTTTAAATTTTTTTTCATCATTGGTTTTGATTAGTAATTGTGAAAACGCAGGGGTCATGTAAAACTTCTCATTCGATTGAATATTTAATGCCTCGTATTTATCTGCAATAAAATCAAATACCGATTCATCTCCGTATTTGGTTAATATTTCAGTGACAGCGCCGTTTAATCTGTTTTTAATAGGAAGCTTAGAGAAATTAGTAGCAATACTTTTCGAATCCAAAGAATCAATCCCATCCAAGGCCATTAAAGCTGCACCAGCAATAGTATAAGACGAGTCCTTAGTCCATACTATGAAGTCTTTCTGATAAATCTCTTTGTGCAAATCCCCCAATGTTTTTATAGCTTCTTCTCTCACTTCGTTAGAAGGATCTTTGGCGGCCATTTGATAAATTAATTTTTCAATTTTTTCATTAATGCTGGCTGGATTAAAACTATGAATGGCTTTGGCACGTATAACATAAAAACTATCTTTCATCGCATCTTGCATCAATTGCTGTGCTTCGGTATTTTTTAAATTTTGCGCAGCCTCGTTCAATGCCTCATTTCGGTCCATGAAATTTCTTGCATGATAATATTGATAGATAAATTGATTCAAAGGTTTGCTGTCGTTTTTCTCCCACAATAAAATTTTATCATTGTCAACATTTACATTGTCTGGTGCAGTTGCTGCCGGAAAATAAAAACTATCTAGTCTGTTTTTACTCCATACTTCATAATGATTCCTAAGTCCACCTACATACACATCAATACCAACGGGCAATTCAAATAATTTATCTTTTATTTGATTTTGATTTAATTTAACCAGTACTTGTTTGGTTGCTGGATCATACTGTTGTGTAATTTGAATGTAGGGATGACCATTGCCAAAATACCATTGATTAAAAAACCAGTTTAAGTCTTTACCAGTAATTGATTCAAAGGCCAATTTTAATTTAATGGCTGATCCATTGGTGAATTTATTATCCGTTAAATATTTATTCAACGACTTGTAAAAAGCTTCATCTCCCACCAAATGTCTCAACATATGTAAAATACGCCCCCCCTTTTGATAAGTTACCAAGTCAAAGACATCTTCTCTGTCATTATAATAAAAGCGCACTAAATTTTTCTCTGCATCACTGGGGCTGCTTAAATAATTGCTCATTCCGGTATAATTTTCATAATCGCCCGCATCTTTGCCCTTGCTATTTTCCAACCAAATGGTTTGACTGTAATCGGCAAAGCTTTCATTCACGGTTAAATTGCTCCAGCTTTCGGCAGTAACTAAATCTCCAAACCATTGATGAAACAATTCATGCGCAATGGTGTTTTCCCAATGATTTCCATCCACTAATTCACGGGCATCTTGTTGCACTGCATCACCATGAAGGGTGCAAGTAGTATTTTCCATAGCGCCACTAACATAATCACGTCCACTAATTTGGGCATATTTGGCCCAAGGAAATGGAATGCCTAAAAGTTTTTCATAAAGCGCAATCATTTGAGGTGTCTTGCCAAAAATTTTACGCGCTTCTTTTTCATATTCTTTCTCAATATAATAACTTACCTCTTTGCCTTTATAACTGTCTTTTACAATGGCGTAATCGCCAATTCCTATAAAAAATAGATAAGGAGCATGCGGCAAGTCCATCTTCCAGACATCTAATCTGGTTCCATTTTTGTTGTCCACTTGTTTGACCAATAAACCATTGGAAAGAGAAACGTATTTGCTAGGGACAATCAATTGAAATTCTTGGGTGCATTTTTGATTGGGTTTGTCAATAATAGGAATCCATACAGAAGTACCTTCTGTTTCACCCTGGGTCCAAATTTGGGTCGGCTTATTTTTATCTTTACCTAATGGGTTAATAAAATACAAACCTTTGGCATCTGTAATCGCCAAGCTGCCTTTTGATTTATAATCATTGGGCTTTGCTGTATACTTTATATATACCGTATAATTTTCTTTGGCCTGATAGGTTTTATCTAAATCGATATTCAAAATCAATCCATCGTAAGTATATTTTAGATCCTTCTTTTTTTCTTTATCAACAATGCGCACACTGTGTATGTCCATTCCTTTGGCGTCTAAGCTAAGTTCATGGGTGGCATAAAAATGCGGATGCAATGCTAACCACACTTCTCCATTCAATTGAGATTTACTGTAATCAAAGCTGGCAATCAGTTTCGTGTGAACTAAATCATTTTCTTTAGCAGGAAAATTGCGGTAAATTTTTTTCCAACTCGAATCTTCTGCAGCTTCATCCTGCGCTTTTACAATAAAATGAAAATTGGCAATCAGACTCAAAAACAAACATATTTTTTTCATATTTCTTTTTTATATAACGGTACGGAAAAAATAAAGTTACTAAGTTTATTAAAGTTCAAAGTGAATCCAATGCTAAAAAAACAAGCTATTCAAAAAATAAGTAGCTTAGTGGCTTAATAAAAAAGATGGCTAGGTATTTTATAGAAGTAAGTTATGACGGGGCTTTGTATGGAGGATTTCAAATACAAAGCAATTGCCAAACCATTCAGGGTGAGGTAGAAAAAGTATTTGAAACCTTTTTTAGAACCGCCATTCCTTTATCGGGCGCTTCTCGAACCGACGCAGGCGTACACGCCATGCAAAACTTTTTTCATTTTGATACAGCGCTTAAAATAGAAGCAAAGCAATTGTACAATTTCAATGCCATGTTGCCTAGCAGCATCGCAATCCATAATATTTATTCCGTGCCAAACGATGCCCATGCTCGTTTTGATGCAACCGCTAGGTCTTATTTATATCAATTACATGCGCAAAAAAATCCTTTTTTAGAGGGGAGATCCTGGTATTATCCTTTCCCTGTAGATATGGTACGAATGCAAAGCGCGACCGATTCCTTATTAACCTATACCAGTTTTGAGAGTTTTTCGAAGAAAAATACCCAGGTAAATACCTTCGAATGTCAAATTTCAAAGGCATTTTGGGAGCAAACGGCCGATGGACTCACCTTTCATATTACTGCCAATCGTTTTTTAAGAGGCATGATCCGTGGACTAGTGGGCACCTTATTACAAGTAGGTAGGGGGCAAATCAGCCTTGAAAGATGGCATGAAATAGTTCTTTCTAAGAACGAACAATTGGCCGATTTTTCAACCCCGGCCCACGGATTGTATTTATCTCTAATACAATACCCCAATTATTTAAAAAAAATTAGCTAGGCCAAAACGTATGCTAGTATTGGGTTTAGGGGCTAATGCACGGATTTTGAAGGGATTAAACGAAAAAAAATACAAAATAGTATACAATATATTTGGCTAGTAGTTAGGGCTCCTTATCTTTGCCGCCCGCTAGCGATAAAGGTTGCGAAACGGATTGTTCTCTGAGTCATTTTTACAGCAAAATAAAGTTCAAAATACTTTAAAATACTTTCACCAATAATTGGTGGAACTAAATAACAGCTGTATCTTTGCCGTCCCTCTTCAAAAAAAGAGTAGCTCTTCGAAATTATATTGCCTGTTTTATGAATGATTAATTTATTATTAATTTAAATTTTTCTATATAAAGTTTGGCTATAAATATAAATGTGCCTACCTTTGCACCCCCTACGAATAATAGGGCGCAAAAAAAGCACAAAAGATCTTTGAAAGTTTGGAAACAATAGTAACTGTATTCTTGATAAAATACAGGTAAAGGTTATAGCATCAACAAGAATTATATCAGACGTTAATTTCGATTTATTGAGATTGATAGTCAGATCAAACAACATTTACAATGGAGAGTTTGATCCTGGCTCAGGATGAACGCTAGCGGCAAGCTTAATACATGCAAGTCGTGGGGCAGCATGAAGTAGCAATACTTTGATGGCGACCGGCAAACGGGTGCGGAACACGTACACAACCTTCCTTTTAGTGGGGAATAGCCCAGAGAAATTTGGATTAATACCCCGTAACATAACGATGTGGCATCACATTGTTATTATAGCTTCGGCGCTAGATGATGGGTGTGCGTATGATTAGATAGTTGGCGAGGTAACGGCTCACCAAGTCTACGATCATTAGCTGATGTGAGAGCATGATCAGCCACACGGGCACTGAGACACGGGCCCGACTCCTACGGGAGGCAGCAGTAAGGAATATTGGTCAATGGACGCAAGTCTGAACCAGCTATGCCGCGTGAAGGATTAAGGTCCTCTGGATTGTAAACTTCTTTTATCTGGGACGAAAAAAGGTTTTTCTAAGCCTCTTGACGGTACCAGATGAATAAGCACCGGCTAACTCCGTGCCAGCAGCCGCGGTAATACGGAGGGTGCAAGCGTTATCCGGATTCACTGGGTTTAAAGGGTGCGTAGGCGGGCAGGTAAGTCAGTGGTGAAATCCTGGAGCTCAACTCCAGAACTGCCATTGATACTATCTGTCTTGAATATTGTGGAGGTAAGCGGAATATGTCATGTAGCGGTGAAATGCTTAGATATGACATAGAACACCCATTGCGAAGGCAGCTTACTACGCATATATTGACGCTGAGGCACGAAAGCGTGGGGATCAAACAGGATTAGATACCCTGGTAGTCCACGCCCTAAACGATG
>CAIPJS010000037.1 GCA_903865435.1 uncultured Bacteroidota bacterium
TACAATATGTCTAATTTGTTTGATAAAAATTATACGAACTTAGATTTAATGCCCTTTGCGATTGGTGTAAGATTTAGCAAATTCTAATTGTTAGGATTGTTTTAATATAAGTACCAAAAAAAGCCCCTCCAATTGGAAGGGCTTTTTTATATCTTTTAAAACTTAAATTAAATTTTCAGCACCAAAATAAGATTGCAATACTTTTGGAAGGGCAATACCCGTCTCGGTTTGATAGTTTTCTACAATGGCTGCAAATATTCTTGGCAAGGCCAATGAACTTCCATTTAAGGAATGTGCAAATTGAATTTTACCTGCGGCATCTTTAAATCTACATTTCATTCTATAGGTTTGATACGCTTCAAAATTAGAAACACTGCTTACTTCCAGCCATCTATCTTGAGCTGCACTGTATACTTCAAAATCATAAGTAATGGCCGATGCAAATCCCATATCACCACCACATAGTCTTAAAATACGATAAGGAAGTCCTAAACTAATTAATAATTTTTCAACGTGCGCTACCATTTCCATCAACACTTCATCACTTTTATCTGGATGCACAATTTGTATGATTTCTACCTTCTCAAATTGATGCACTCTATTTAATCCACGTACGTCTTTGCCAAAACTTCCAGCCTCTCTTCTAAAGCAAGGAGAATAAGCCGTCATTTGTAAAGGTAAATCTGTTTCTTTCAAAACAACATCTCTAAAAATATTGGTCACAGGCACTTCGGCTGTGGGTATCAAATAAAAATCATCTTCTGTGGCATGGTACATTTGTCCTTCTTTATCGGGCAGTTGTCCTGTTGCAAATGCAGAGGCAGCATTCACCATAAATGGAGGAAGGTATTCGGTATAACCAGCAGCTGTATTAAAATCTAAAAAATATTGTACCAAAGCTCTTTGAAATTTAGCACCCTTCCCTATATACAATGGGAAGCCACTACCCGTAATTTTTGCCCCAGTTTCAAAATCAACCAAATTGTATTTCTTAATTAAATCCCAATGTGCTTCTGCACCTGCATGTAATTTGGGTGACACTCCGCCTGTTCTTACCAGTTCATTTTCTTCGGGTGTTTTCCCCAAAGGCACTAAGTGATGTGGCAGATTCGGTAATTGCACTAAACTGTTATGTAAATCTATTTCCACCTGTGCCATCTTTTCTTTTAATGGCTCTAATTGTTTTTTCCACTCCCCCACAGCTATTTTAGTAGCTTCTGCTTGTTCTTTATCCCCCTTGGCCATCATGGCGCCAATTTCTTTAGATGCACTGTTCACTTTCGCCTGCGTTTCATCAAAAGCAGCTTGTAATTGCTTTCTTTCATCATCTAAATCAATAACCGTATCCACCAAATTGGGTTGGGCAAAATGCTTAACGGCCAACTTCTTTTTAGCTAAGTCCCTATTTTGACGTAAAAAACTCACTTGTAACATCGGATCAAATTTTAGCAAAGATAATCAAAGCAACCTACTACGCCTAGATATCCCCTACCTTTGCTTGGTAAATTGAAAATGGCAGGTATGGCAGCAATAAAAGATGATTTTCAGAGCAGGTGGTGGGATTTAGAGAAAAAATTGATGGACCGATTCGGGAAAAAGCCGGATGTGGAATCTATCCTATTCCTTATAGGGCTTCAGGAAACTGGATTTTTAGTAGAAAAAATAAGCAAGGAACAGAAGCAGGACCTGATGCATGTGGCCATTTGCTCCATTTTGGCTGCCAGTGGATATTACCTATTAGAAGGACAGGATGAAGAAGGCTGGCCACACTTTAAGCAATTAAAGGGACTGCCTACCATGGACCTGATGGAACAAGAAGGCTTTTTAAAAGACCATATTCTACTCTATTTTGAAAACAATAGCTTCTAGCGCATTGTTTTTTTAGTGTTTTTTATGAATCTTTGCACCAATAAAAAATAAACTATGCAATTCCCAGCCGACTTACGCTACACCAAAGACCACGAATGGATTAAATTAGAAGGTACTACTGCCACCATTGGCATTACCGATTTCGCGCAAGGCGAATTGGGGGATATTGTATACATAGATATTAATACTGTAGGAAAAATGCTTTCTGCAGAAGCCGTATTTGGTACTGTAGAAGCAGTGAAAACTGTAAGTGATTTATTTTTACCAGTGGCAGGTACTATATTAGAAGTAAATCCTGCATTAACTGCTCAACCTGAATTGGTCAACACCGATCCTTATGGTGCAGGCTGGATGGTGAAAGTGAATGTGGTGAATGCAGAGGATGTAGCTGCCTTGTTGACCAGTGAAGCTTATAGCCAGTTGGTTCATTAATCCAACTAAGATGATGAAAACTTTAATTTGGGTAGCTAGCGAGCTTTTACTAATATTTATTTTGTTGACTTTGCCAGGCAGTAACTTTTCACATGCACCCAATTGGATGAATGCTGTCCATGTTGACAAATTAGTGCATATGGCTTTGTTTGGCTCTTTGGCTTTTTCCTTTTTTATTCATTTTGAACTTTCTAAAAGCCGTTTCTTAAAATCGATAAGAGCCAAAGCATTGACATTAATATTTTGTATTTTGTATGGCATTGGAATGGAATATTACCAAAAATATTTTGTTCCATCCCGAGCTTTCGAAGTGGCAGATATGTTGGCAGATGCAGTAGGCGCAATTTTAGCATTGCCTTTTTTTATGATGGTAAGAAAAAAATATTTCAAATAGCTTTCACCAGCAAATGGGTATAGAAAAAGACATACAACAAACTACATTCAGAAATGAGTTCCAAAAACTTGGCATCAACCTCATTTATACTGCCAATTGGTTGAATGAAAAAATTGGACAAGTTTTAGCTACTGAAAAAATTACGCAGCAACAATACAATATTTTAAGAATTTTACGTGGCAGCGAATGCCCTTTAAGCACCTTAAAAATTAGGGAAAGGATGTTGGATAAAATGAGTGATACCAGCAGGATTGTAGATAGATTGATTACAAAAGGATTGGTAGAAAAAACAGCATGTCTTTCCGATAAAAGATTGGTGGACATCACCCTTTCAAAAAATGGAATTCAATTGTTAGAAAAACTAGATAAATTCAATGATCAAATAGATGCTATTTTGAAAGGCATCCATGAAAAAGAAGCAAGCACCGTGAATCAGATTTTAGATAAGTTAAGAGAAGTGGGTGCCAAAAAATAATTCGAACTTTATGAAAGGATCCTTACTTGGATTAGTTTTACTCATGACTTCTTATTGCGTTCAAGCGCAATTAAACTTAGCCGATAAAAATGTTTTTGAATTTAGAGGCGTTTGGGTGGCCACCGTCGAAAACATTGATTGGCCAAGCAAGAAAGGCTTAAGCAATGAAGAACAAAAGCAAGAATTTATTGCATTACTTGATCTACATCAAAAAAATGGCATGAATGCCATTATCATGCAAGTGCGTCCTTCGGGCGATGCTTTTTATCCCTCCACTTTAGAACCCTGGAGTGAATATTTAATGGGTAAGCAAGGTTTGCCACCAAGCCCTTTTTATGATCCATTGGAATTTATGATTCAAGAAACACATAAAAGAGGCATGGAATTTCATGCATGGATCAATCCTTACAGAGCGGTATTCAATATAAAAAAATCAAGCATTGCACCCAGTCATATTACCAGGCTACATCCAGAATGGTTTTTAACGTATGGTGATAAAAAATATTTTAATCCAGGCTTACCACAAGTATGGCAACATACCAATCGTATTGTAAGAGATTTGGTAACCAGGTATGATATTGATGCGATTCATATGGATGATTATTTTTACCCCTACCGTATTGCAGGAAAAGAATTTCCAGATGAAAAGACCTATCAGCAAAATAAAAGAGGTTTGTCTAAAGAAGATTGGAGAAGAAGCAATTGCGATACCATTGTCAAACAATTGTATGCCAGCATTCACCAAATCAAACCAGCGGTTCAATTTGGAATAAGTCCATTTGGTATCTGGCGCAATAAATCTAAAGATCCAAGAGGCAGTGAAACCAAAGGCGGACAAACCAATTATGACGATTTGTATGCTGATATATTATTATGGTTAGAAAAAGGATGGGTAGATTATATTGCTCCTCAAATTTATTGGGAACACGGACACCCACTAGCCAATTACGATACCATTATTGACTGGTGGAATGAACACAGCTTTGGAAAAAATTTATACATTGGACATGGAATGTACAGAGCAGCTACCAGTACCCCTTGGCGTAATAAAGACGAACTTCCCTATCAAATTAAAAGAGAAAGAGCCGAAGAAAATACCAGGGGCAGTATTTATTTTAGTAGCAGTAGTTTTAAAAACAATCCAAACAATTGGAATGATAGTTTACAACAAAATTATTATCATAAACCAGCTTTATTGCCTACCATTCCTTGGCTGGTTCAATATGAAGTAACTGCTCCGACTATTGTAAAAAAATCTGACAATACCTATCAAATAAATCAAAGCCAAGGCAATAAAGTAAAACAAATTGCCATTTTACAAGGCAGCGAACAACATTATACTGTTAGTGCATTGCTATCGGGAGATACTAAATTCATTAATTTGAATGCACTGGGCCTTGACAAAAACAATATCCAGCCCTATTGGATCATAGCCATTGGAAAACAAAACCAATTAAGTAAATTGGTAGCACTTCCTTAATTTATTTACTCGTGGATTCTTTTTAAAGAAATGTTTTCATTGGCCTTAATGATCAATGGCACATGTTCCACAATGGTCATGTCGTTGTCCAATCCAAAGGCTTTTTGATCGCTCTGTGCTAATTGTTTGATATTGAAATATACATCCATGATAAAGTCTTCTCTGATGGATAATTCATTTTCAATAGAGAAGAAGCTTTCAATAATTACATAAGTAATATCGGTATGGAAATCCTTACTTTTTAAAGATTCATATTTGCTATAAATACCCAACTCCTGAGATTCATTCAATTCTTGCATCACTTTCTTGAAACAAATATTCACACGTGGTTGAATTCTAAAACCTAATTTAAAATCGACACGCATCACTCTATCATCCACTAATTCTCTAATGGAGTATTCCATTCCATACGGAGAATCGGTACGATCAATATGTAAAAACCAATATACATCGGCACGTTTTGGTTTTCTATTCAATATAGAATCGATAATACGGTGCTCGATTTCTCGATGGTTATTGGCCTTGGTCAAATACACCAAATGCGTTGCATACTTAGGTACATCTTTATCAGCACTTAATTCAGAAAGCGGCTCTAAGTAATCTTTCAATTTTACAAAATCCAAATAACGATTGGCAATTTTTCGAGCGCGATGCCAAATCATCATTACAAAAATCATACTTAAAGAAAAAACGAAAGTAATGGCAGCTTCTTTAATTTTTACAAAATTGGCTACGAAGAAAGATATTTCAACAATTGTAAAAATTAAAACTATCAGGGCCACCAATGATTGACTCCATCTTTTTACATTGAGCATATAAAAATTCATCAGCATCGTAGTCATAATCATACAAATGATGATGGAAAATCCATAAGCAGCTTGCATACTTTCACTATTCTTAAAGTACATGAGCATGGTCACACAACCTACCCATAAAATAAAATTCAAACTTGGAATATAAATTTGCCCTTTTTGATCGGTGGGAAATTTAATGGTCACACGTGGCCAAAAATTTAAACTAATGGCTTCGGAGATTAAAGTAAAGGAACCACTGATTAAGGCTTGGCTGGCAATAATAGTAGCTAAAGTTGCTATACCAATACCAACTATCAAAAACCAATGCGGCATGATATTAAAGAAAGGGTTCATGCCATTGTCGCTTTGGCCAATAAAGTCTAGCAAGTAGGCGCCTTGACCCATATAACTCATCACTAAGGCTATTTTTACAAACATCCAACTCACTTGTATGTTTTGACGACCACAATGGCCCAAATCACTGTAAAGCGCCTCTGCACCCGTGGTACAAAGGAAAACCGCACCCAAAAGCCAGAAACCATTGGGATAATGTACCAATAAATCGTAGGCATAATAAGGATTCAATGCACTTAAAATACCTACATGATGCACCACTTGTGAAAGGCCTAAAATTAAAATCATTGAAAACCAAACCAACATAATGGGACCAAAAGCAAAGCCTATAATTTTAGTTCCAAAACGTTGAAAGAAAAATAATAAAGAGATGATGGCAAATACAATACCTACTGTTAAATTATTGCCAGGTACGAAAACTTTTTCTAAACCATGTACTCCAGCCAAACCTTCTATAGCAGAAGATACAGAGATAGGAGGTGTAATCATTCCATCTGCCAGCAACATCGCAGCGCCAATGATAGCAGGCACATAGATCCATTTTACATAACGGCGCACTAAAGCGAATAAAGAAAAAATACCTCCTTCGCCTCTATTGTCTGCACGCAAGGTTAAGAAAACATATTTGAAAGTGGTTTGTAAAGTTAAAGTCCAAAATACACAAGAAATGGCGCCGTAAACCAATTGTTCGGTTATTATTTTGTGGTTGATGATGGCTCCAAATACATACAAGGGAGAAGTACCAATATCACCATAAATAATTCCTAGTGTAACAATTAAACCTGCTACCGAAAGTTTGTGCGCGTGATTGGCGCCAGATGTTTGTCCCATGTATCAATGTAAGTTGAGGACAAAGTTTATAAAAATTAAATAAAGAAATGGCTTAAAAGTGAAAGTATTTTATAAATTTCTTTAAATAAAAAACTAAGGCTTGTAAGCCCCCCATTTTGCTTCCACTGCTTTGAAACGAAAATCAAAGATTCCCTGGAGTTGCTTTTTTACTAGAATCACCTGAGCTATATCGCCTAAAAATCCCAAAGGAATTTTATAATGCACGATGTCCTCCATCTTCACACCCCCTTTGACCTCGGTAAAATGGTGTTGATGGTGCCAAAGACTATAAGGACCAAATCTTTGTTCGTCAATAAAATAAGCACCTTCTTGCACATGCGTAATTTCTGTCATCCAATACAAAGGAATCCCTAAAAGGGGTTTTACGGTGTATTCAATAATTTGACCTGGATACATTTTAGCCCCATGGTGTTTACTTATAATATGAAAACCCATTTTTTCAGGGGTAATTTTGGCAAGATTGGCAGGACTGCTAAAAAATGCCCAGGCTTCTTGCAAGGAAATGGGGATGAACTGTTCGGTATGGATGGAATAAACTTTTGACATACCCATACAACAACGCAATGTCGTTTTTGTTGTCATAAATCGCCATAAAGCCATTAATTTTATCCCATGATTAGTAAAGCCGCACAGCTCAAAGCTTTTAATACCATTTATAACGCGCTAAATGAACAGCAGAAAAAAGCGGTGGACACCATAGATGGGCCTGTCATGGTCATTGCCGGACCAGGCACTGGAAAAACGCAAATACTGGGAGCAAGGATTGGAAAGATTTTATTGGAAACGGACACGGCTCCAGAAAACATACTTTGTTTAACCTATACCGATGCAGGCGCCATTGCCATGCGTAAAAGATTGGTAGACTTTATTGGGGCAAGTGCTTACAAAGTAACCATTGCTACTTTTCATTCTTTTTGCAATGACATTATTCAAGATAATTTGTCTTTGTTTGAAAAACCTAGTTTGGATCCCATTTCGGAATTAGAAAAAATTGAGTTACTAAAAATATTAATTGACCAATTTGATAAAAAAAATCCTTTAAAAAGATACAGGGGCGATGTGTACTACGAAATGAGCAATTTAAGCAGGTTGTTCAGCGCCATGAAAAAAGAAGGCTGGACCTCGACATACTTAATCCAACAAATCAACACCTACATTGCTGACATTCCAACCCGAGATGAGTTTGTATACAAGAAAAAATACAAACAATTTGAAGCTGGAAGTTTGAAACAAGGATTGGTAGATGCCGCTTTGGAAAAAATGGAAAAATTAAAAGCCGCGGTGGCTGCATTTGATACGTATCAAGCATTGATGAAAAGTCATAGCAGGTATGATTTTGATGACATGATCAACTGGGTGATTTCAGCTTTTAAAGAAAGTAAAAATTTATTGGCTCAATACCAAGAAAAATATTTGTACATATTGGTAGATGAATTTCAAGATACCAGCGGTACACAAAATGAATTAGTGCAATTACTGGTGAATTACTGGGAGCAACCCAATTTATTTGTAGTGGGAGATGACGATCAAAGTATTTTTAGATTCCAAGGTGCCAATGTAGAAAACATGTTGCATTATCAAAAGCAATATGAACAGGACTTGGTGACCATTGTTTTAGAAAATAATTATAGGTCTACCCAACCCATCTTAGACGCTTCTACTTTATTAATCAATAACAATCAAGAAAGATTAATCAATAAAGTAAAAGGTTTGTCAAAAAATTTGATTGCCGCATTACCCGAAAATGTTTCTATAAAAAATGCACCCATTATTGCAGCTTACAATGATCCACAAGAAGAAATGATGGCCATTGCCGAACAAATCAATCAAATCATACTGCAAGGTACCGCGCCCAAAGAGATTGCAGTATTGTATAAAGAGAATAAATATGGTGAAGAAATTGCACATTTTTTGCAACAAAAAAATATTCCCATTTATAGCAAAAGATCTGCAAACTTATTTGATCAAGTACTCATTAAGCAAATTATAAAAATATTGGATTACTTGGCCTGCGAATGGGATCAACCCAACGAAGGTGCTAATTTATTATTTGAAATATTGCATTTTAAATGGTGGCATATTTCTCCCATCACCATTGCAGTATTAACCACAGAAGCCAATCAATTAAAATACGGGCACCCAGAAAAATCTTTTAGACAAGTATTGGTAGAAAAAACACAGGATGTACAAACCAATTTATTTGAACAAGGTGGCATCGCATCAGTAGCCAAGGCCATGAGTGTAATGGAAGATTTGATGAGTCAAATTCCTAATGTGACTTTATTAAACCTATTAGAACAAATATTGCAAAAAACAGGAATCATTCAAGAAGTACTTACTGGCATTGATAAAAATTATGAGTTAACATTGGTGAGTCATTTCTTTGATTTTATAAAAGAAGAAACGCATCGTCATCCAAGCTTACATTTAAACAGTTTGGTGGAAATGTTAAAATTAATGCGCCGTGAGGATATTCGTTTGCCCTTACCCATCACTACTGGAAATGAATCGGGTGTGAATTTATTAACGGCACATGGCAGTAAGGGATTAGAATTTAAGTATGTTTTTTTAGCAGGTACCAATGCGCATTATTGGGAGAAAAAAAGAAGTACTGCCAATGCAGGTTACACTTTACCAGACACGGTGTTGAGTAGTTTAGAGCATGCCAATGATAAAGAAGAATTGAGAAGATTGTTTTATGTTGCCATTACAAGGGCCAAACAAAATTTAACCATTTCTTACAGTCAATACAAGTCTGATGGCAAAGAAGCGGAGCCCAGTCAATTTATCATTGAAGTAATAGAAGGCAAAGAAGCAAGCATTCAAAAAATGGAATTGTCTACCGCTGTTAAATCTACTTATACCTTACTTCGTTTGCAATCTGCTCCGATGCCCGAAATTCAGCAGCTAGAAAATGATTTTATTGCCCCCAAGTTGGAAAAATTTTCGATGAATGTAACGGCATTGAATAATTATTTAAAATGCCCTTTACATTTTTATTACAATAGTTTGATTCGCGTGCCTTCGGGAAAATCAGAAGCCACCACTTTTGGATCGGCCGTTCATGACGCCTTAAACAAACTGTTTAAGAAGATGCAAGAAGGAGGTAATGTATTTCCAGATACCCAAACCTTGGTACAAGATTTTAATTTTTACATGAATAGGCATCGAGAGGCATTTACCCATCAAGAATTTAAAGACCGAAAAGAATTGGGCGAAACCGTTTTGATAAAATATTATGATCATTATGTAAAAGATTGGAACAAAGTGGTCACTACCGAATATCGAATCAACAATGTGGTAGTAAAAGACATTCCATTAAAAGGCGCCATCGATAAAATTGAATTCAATGGTAAACAAGTAGTGGTTATCGATTACAAAACAGGCAATATCGAAAATGCACGCGAAAAATTAAAAGCTCCCAATGATAAAAATCCATTGGGTGGAGATTATTGGAGACAGGCTGTTTTTTATAAAATACTTTTAAATCATCACCCAAAAAATTGGGAAGTAGTGAGTGCCGAATTTGATTTTATTGAGCCCAATAAGAAAAACCAATTTGAAAAAATAGCCATTTCAATTACGGATGCCGATTTGACTACAGTGGGACAACAAATACAAATGGTTTGGGAGAAAATTCAAAACAAAGACTTTTATACCGGTTGTGGCAAGGAAGATTGTCATTGGTGCAATTTTGTTAAAACCAACGAATTGGCAGTGGCCTTACACGAAATAAAAGAGGAATCAGAATCAGAGGAAGCATAAATAAAGTAAGTTTGCAAGGTATGCGTAAAATTGGTTTTTTAAAATTTGTAGTACTTGGCTTTTTTGCTATCAGTTCGGTGATGCAAATGACCAGTTGTGCAAATATTGTACCTCCAGGCGGCGGACCCAGAGACAGCCTTCCACCCTATTTAGTTGCTGCCAAACCTCATGATTCCTCTATCAACTCTCAACCCAAAGAAATACTCATTGCCTTTAATGAATACATTCAGAGCACATCCATTCAAGAAAATTTAGTCGTCTCCCCATCTTTAAAAACAACACCTTTAATTGATGCTAAATTGAATGTGCTTAAAATAAGAATTATAGATACTTTAAAACCCAATACTACTTATAGTCTTGAATTTGGAAATGCAATTAAAGATGTCAATGAAGGAAATATTGCCAAAAATTTTACTTATGTTTTTAGCACGGGCAATCATTTAGATACGGGAAATTTGACAGGTACAGTTAACTTAGCCGAAACTGGGAAAATTGACACCACTCTAATTGTAGTTTTACAACCAGCGGAAAAAGATTCTGCTATTTTTAAAGAGAAACCGCTTTATTATACTAGAATCAACGGTAAAGGGAAATTTTCATTTCATTTTTTACCACCCTATACTTATCATGTTTTTGTATTGCCTAGTGATTATAGCAAAAAATATGATGACAGTACTAAATTATTTGCTTTTGCCAACGAACCCATTACCATACAAGCTCATAACGATTCCATTCGCTTGTATGTTTTTCAAGGAGCTAAAAAAGTAGAGAAGAGAAGAACCACCAATAAAGCAAATAACAAAGCAGGTGCTGTGTTGAAATTTTCAAGAAATTTTGATGGAACAGAGCAGGATCAATTAAAACCTTTACTACTTGGTTTTGAAACACCCGTTCATTTCAATGACAGCTTTCCCATTACCTTGTGTGATACTTTAAATAATAAATTAAGTGGCTACAAAATTTATATTGACAGTTTACACGCAGAAACAGTGGTGATTGATTATCCTTGGAAGCAGCTTACCAAATTTCATTTAATCCTACCTAAAGCCAGTATCAAGGATTCTTTGAACAATACACTTACGAAAACAGATACACTGGCCTTTACAACAAAATCTGATGCGGCATATGGGGCATGCGTATTTAGAATGACGGGCGTGGATGAAAAATTAAATCAAATTCTTCAATTGACACAAGAAGATAAAGTCAAATTCAGCTACCCACTTACAAAAAGTACCATCAATGTAGAAAAATTACCGCCAGGTGAATATGTTTTAAAAATATTAAATGATACCAACCAAAATGGCAAATGGGATACTGGTAGCTATTTTGGCAAAGTAAAAAAACAGCCCGAAATAGTGCAGATGCTTTCTACTCCATTAACGATAAAACCCAATTGGGAAAATGAAATAATTTTAATCATCAATAATAAGTAATTTTATTACTGCTAACTTATGCAATTACCTTCTACCTTATTAGAAAATGCTGTGGCAGAATTTGCCAAACTTCCAGGTATTGGTAAAAAAACTGCATTAAGGTTGGTATTACACTTATTAAAACAAGAAGAAGCAACCACTACTCATTTTAGCGATGTATTAAAAAAAATGAGAAAGGAAATTCAATTTTGTCAAAGATGTTACAATATCAGTGATGGTAGCATTTGTTCAATCTGTGCCAATTCGGGAAGAAAAAAAGATACCATTTGTGTGGTGGAAAATATACGCGATGTAATTGCCATTGAAAACACACAACAATTTAATGGCACTTACCATGTTTTAGGCGGCATCATTTCTCCTTTGGATGGGATTGGTCCAGAACAATTGACCATTGAACCTTTGATTGAAAGAGTGGCTAAAGACAAAGTCACTGAATTAATTTTTGCATTAAACCCCAATATTCAAGGAGATACCACCATTTATTACATACAAAAGAAGCTCTCCCGTTCCAATTGTCTCATCACTACTATTGCCAGAGGTATTGCTTTTGGAGGCGAATTGGAATATGCCGATGAAATGACCTTGGGCAAAAGCATCTCCAACAGACAACCCATCCACCAATACATCAAATAGGAAAATCAAGTAAAAATACTTATTTTTGATGTTCAAACATTGAATTATGAAAACGAAATTTTTTTTATTCGTGTTCCTTGCTTGGGCAGGAACCATTCATGCTCAAAAAAAATACAGTACCAACAATGCCATTGTGCATTTTATTGCTGCCGACGATAATGACATAGACGCAGTAAACAAAGAAGTAGTAAGTCGTCTAGAACCCAATGGGGACATGAGTTTCATTCTTTTGATAAAAAATTTCAAGTTTGAAATGGAGACCATGCAAAATCATTTTAATACCGAATACCTTGAATCTGATAAATTCCCACGTGCGTTTTTTTCTGGTAAAATAACCAATATCAATACGGTTAATTTTACCAAGGATGGCAAATACCCTATCACCGCATCAGGCAATATACAAGTACATGGCGTAAGCAAACCCATTCAAACCAATGGTTTCATTGAAATAAAAAATGGGTTCGTAAAGACAAGCGCTCAATTCACCGTTACACTTAAAGATTTTGGTATTGGCGGGGTTTTAATCAAAATGGTAGCAGATAAGATCAACATTGATGTTACAGCAAGCTACCCATAAGTTAAACGTTTCTGCAGTTATTGCTTAATTTGGCTACAATACAATAGTGTGTTAACTTCGCAACGCATTGCAGGCGGATTTGTTTATTGTTCAACCTGCCATCCTCAAGAGGAAAAAGAACTAATAAACGATACTATTTACACCCCCCACCTTTTCAATAGTATTATTAGTTGCTCTATTTTCTTTTGGATACATGCATAAAAATTTATTTATGTCAATTCAAGAGACACTCAAAAAAAGAATATTGGTGATTGATGGTGCCATGGGTACGATGATTCAGCGCCATAAATTAACGGAACAAGATTACAGAGGAACCCGCTTTGCCGATTGGCCTTCTGATCTTAAAGGCAATAACGACTTATTATGCATTACCCAACCTGCTATCATTACAGGTATTCACTTACAATATTTAGAAGCAGGTGCCGACATTATTGAAACCAATACTTTCAGTAGCACTTCTATTGCCATGGCCGATTATGACATGCAAGCATTGGCTTATGAATTAAATGTGGCAGCCGCTAAATGTGTGCAAGAAGCCATTAAGCAATACCAATCAAAACATCCAAAAGCAACTGAGAAATATATTGCAGGTTCTATTGGCCCCTTAAATAAAACTCTAAGCTTATCTCCCGATGTAAACAATCCTGGTTTTCGCGCCGTTACTTTTGATGAAGTAGTAACAGCCTATACGGAACAAATTCGTGGACTTGTGGACGGAGGCGTTGATGTTATTTTAATTGAAACTATTTTTGATACCTTAAATGCGAAGGCCGCCATATTTGCGGTGAAAGAATTTTTTAGAAAAGAAGGGAAGCCTGAATTACCTATGATGATTAGCGGTACCATCACCGATGCCTCGGGTAGAACCTTAAGTGGTCAAACCTTATCGGCCTTCTATACTTCTATTGCACATGCCAAACCTTTAAGCGTTGGTTTAAACTGTGCTTTGGGTGCACAAGAAATGAGAAGTCATATTGAAGAGCTTTCACAAATTGCGGCTTGTTATACATCGGCCTATCCCAATGCTGGCTTGCCTAATGCTATGGGCGAATATGACGAAGAACCACATCAAACGGCGCATTTTATTGAAGAGTGGGCCAACAATAAATTTGTAAATATTGTAGGTGGCTGTTGCGGCACTACCCCAGATCATATCAAACATATGGCGGACAATGTAAAAAACATTACACCCCGCTCCCTTCCCATTTTAGACCCAACTATTTAAATTATGAGTGAAGAAATAATACATATTAAACCTTATTTAAGATTAGCAGGCTTGGAAACCTTGGTGATTCGTCCTGAAACTAATTTTGTGAACGTAGGGGAAAGAACCAATGTAACCGGATCTAAAAAATTTGCAAGATTAATTCGCGAGAACCAATATGAAGAAGCCTTGTCTGTTGCAAGACAACAAGTAGAAAGTGGTGCACAAATTATTGATGTGAACATGGATGATGCTTTATTAGAAGGTGTAAAAGCCATGACTACTTTTTTAAATTTAGTACAAAGCGAACCTGATATTGCCAAGATACCTATCATGATTGATAGTTCTAAATTTGAAATTATTGAAGCGGGTTTAAAATGTGTACAAGGAAAATGTATTGTGAATTCTATTTCCATGAAGGAAGGAGAAGCCAAGTTTATTGAACAAGCACATATCTGTAAAGCATTTGGTGCGGCTGTCATTGTAATGGCTTTTGATGAAGTAGGTCAGGCCGATACCAAGGACCGTAAAATAGAAATATGTTCGCGCGCTTATAAAATATTGATAGAACAAGTAGGATTTGATGCTCAAGATATTATTTTCGACCCCAATATTTTTGCGGTGGCCACAGGTATTGAAGAACATAATAATTATGCTGTAGACTTTATCGAGGCTACCCGCGTTATCAAAGAAAGAATGCCCTTAGCCAAAGTAAGTGGCGGTGTCTCTAACGTTTCTTTTTCTTTTAGAGGCAATGATGCAGTGCGTGAAGCCATTCATGCGGTATTCTTATTTCATGCCGTGAAAGCGGGTATGGATATGGGTATTGTGAACGCAGGTCAGTTAGAAGTGTATGATGAGATTGAACCAACTTTAAGAAATTTATGTGAGGATGTTATTTTAAATAGAAATAACGACAACAACGTAGCCACCGAAGCCTTGATTCAATACGCCGATACGGTAAAAGCAAAAGGCAAAGTAGAAGTAAAAAGTGCTGCTTGGAGAGAAGGTACCGTGGAAGAAAGATTGGCACATTCTTTAATCAATGGTATTACCGATTTTATTGATGCAGATACAGAGGAAGCAAGATTGCAATACAGCGAACCTTTGGAAGTGATTGAAGGACCACTCATGGCGGGCATGAACCAAGTAGGTGATTTATTTGGATCAGGTAAAATGTTTTTACCGCAGGTGGTAAAAAGTGCAAGGGTGATGAAAAAAAGTGTGGCAGTTTTAACACCTTTTATTGAAGCGGAAAAAGAAAGAAAAAAATTAGCCTCTATTAATCCGAATGGCGCAAGCAAGGGTCCAGCCAAAATATTATTAGCCACTGTAAAAGGGGATGTACATGATATTGGAAAAAATATTGTGGGCGTTGTATTGGGTTGCAATGGTTATGAAATTATTGATTTAGGGGTGATGGTGCCTGCGGATAAAATTTTAGCAGAAGCACTAAAACATGAAGTAGATATTATTGGCCTGAGTGGACTCATTACACCTTCCTTAGACGAAATGGTGTATATCGCCAAAGAAATGAAAAGAAGAGGCATGAGCGTTCCATTGATTATAGGTGGGGCAACCACTTCTAGAATGCATACCGCAGTTAAAATTGCACCAGAATACGATAATGGTGTTGTGCATGTATTAGACGCATCTAGAAGTGTAACGGTGGCTGGTTCTTTATTAAACAAAGATCAAAAAGCACCTTTCCTTAAAGAATTAGAAAATGCATATGTTCAATTAAAATCAGATTTTGACAATAAAAAAACAACTAGACAATCTTTAAATTATACAGATGCTTTAAAAAATAAAGCTGTGATTGATTGGAAAGATTTTAAAGTTGTAGCGCCTAGCTTTACGGGCAATAAAGCCATTGAGCTCAACGACTTATCGGTACTCGTAGACTATATAGATTGGAAGCCGTTCTTCATTGCTTGGGAATTGCATGGAAATTTCCCAGCCATTCTTACAGATGAAAAAGTAGGTGAAGTAGCTACAAAATTATATGCTGACGCGCAAAAACTATTAACTCAAATCATTGAAGAGAAATGGCTAAGCGCTAAGGGTGCCGTGGGTTTTTGGCCAGCAGCAGCGAAAGATGACGACGTTTTTTTGACGCACGAAAACGAAAAAATAGCCTTACATTTTTTAAGACAACAAGCAAAAAAAACAGTAGGTCAACCCAATTATTCATTGGCCGATTTTATTTGCCCTGCCACTGAAAATAAAAAAGATTTTATTGGCGCCTTTGCTGTCACCATTCATGGTATTGAAAAACATATCAAAAAATTTGAAGAAAATTTAGACGATTATAATAAAATAATCTTACAAGCCTTGGCTGATAGATTGGCCGAAGCCTTTGCAGAATATTTACATGCTAAAACTAGAAAAGAATTTTGGGGCTATGCTGCCGATGAAACTTTAACCAATGAATCTTTAATAAGTGAGCAGTATGTAGGCATTCGTCCTGCACCTGGTTATCCTGCTTGTCCGGACCATACAGAAAAGTATACCTTGTTTAATTTATTAGACGCTGAAAAAAATACAGGTATTAGCTTAACTGAAAGTCTAGCGATGTACCCTGCTTCTAGTGTTTGTGGTTGGTATTTTGCCCATCCACAAAGTCAATATTTTGGATTGGGTAAAATTAATCAGGATCAAGTTTTGGATTATGCTCAAAGAAAAAATAAACCACTAGAATATATTACCAGATGGTTGCAGCCGGTAATTGACTAATTCTACTTCATTAAAAAAAGGAACCCCTCATAAAGTTCCTTTTTTTATACCTTATATTTTTTCAAACAACCACCACAAACGTTTACGTTGTTTAACTTTATAATTTTTACGAACGTATTTACTAATGTGTTCAATGGCTTCGTCTACGCTGTCCGTAAACAACATAAACTTTTTATCTTCCTGGGCAATGGCACCTGCTGCAATCATTTGTTCCATCCAAACTTGAAATGGTTGATAATATTCTTGGCCCATCACTACAATTGGAAAATCATTGATAACCTTGGTTTGCGCTAATGTTAGGGTTTCAAAAAATTCATCTTGCGTCCCAAAACCTCCAGGCATAATCACAAATGCATAGGAATATTTTACCATCAAAACTTTTCTAATAAAGAAGTAATTAAAAGTAAGCGAGATTTGTGTGTAAGGATTGATGTGTTGTTCAAAGGGCAATTTGATATTACACCCTACCGAAGTACCTCCGTTTTCAAAAGCCCCCCTATTGGCTGCTTCCATAATGCCTGGCCCACCTCCCGTCATAGTGGTAAAGCCCAAGCCAGCAATACGTTTGCCCATTTCTCTGGCTTTGATGTAATAAGGATTTTCTTCATTAAATCGAGCCGATCCAAAAACTGTGATACTCGGACCTACAAAATGCAATGTTCTAAAACCTTTGATAAATTGTACAAATATTTGTAATGCAAATAAGAATTCATTCATTCTGGGTTTGGGCCCTTCTAAATCATATTGCTTGATGGCAGGAATGATTCTTTGTTTGGAATTAGAAGACATAGCTAATGAATTGATATTGCTTGGATGGAATGAAGTTAGAATAAATTATCAAGCCGAGTTCATTAAATTAGTTAATTTTGAAAGGACTATTTTAACGCTTTCATGAAAAAATGTTTCACTTTTTTTAGCTGCTTCCTACTCATATTGAACATCCATAGCTTTGGTCAAGAGAAAGTAGTAGTTGAGCAGATTCAAACTTATTCTGGTGTCAATCCAAACGCAAGTTATTGGCATCTTCCTACTAACATCGATTTTATATTAAAAGCTTTGGATTCTGGCTTGTTTGCCAATTTGCAATTAGAAAGAGTCAATAGCTTGCCTCCCATCAAAAAAGAATTGACAAAAACAAGCAGTCTTGGAAAGATAACTATTGATTGGACAAAGAGTAGCGCATATAACTATCATGCGTATTTGGAAATCTACGAGTTGACGCCTGCATTCATTTATCAAAATAAATGGGTCACTCTTACACAATCAAAACAAGATAGCATTCATACCATTTGGTACATCGCTTGCAACATTTATAACCAAAAACAAGAAAAGATTTTTGGAAAAGTTACACTGATCGCAATTATGCCCGTTCATTCCTTAGGCATGGGTTACGAAGTCATCACCACAGGAAGTGTCCCAAGCAATATATATCAAGCCATCGCAAAAGGCATCGGTTTTATAACACCTGAAATGGAAAATATAGAATTCATGGAAGCAAAAATGCCCAGTGCCTATGCGACCGATAATTATTGGATGCCCCTTATTCACAAACAACCAAGAATTTTATTTGATACTACAAAACAATTTATGTCCTACAGCATAAATGGAAAATTGCAATCCCTCAGAACACCCGAAGCAGTTTTAAATAAAATTAATTTGAAGGATAAAAGTATAAACAATCCTTTTAAAGAGTTGATAGCACTGATTAGAAATACAAGAAATGGTGTCAACTATAAAGAATATTATCAAGTCATACAGCCGCTTAGAGATGTCATTGACAATATCGACTATACCATTGAAGCTTATCTAGAATTTGACAAAGATCCAATTGTTACAGATAATTTTAAAAAGACAGGCATTGAATTTTTACAAGACAGCATCCACAACATCTATCAAGACAGAAAAAAAATTGGAACCTTTAAAGTAAAAGAAAATGTAGTAGCTCCTAATAAATTTTATTCCCCTGATAAAATCTACAATGGCTATGACTCTTCGGTCTCCTTTGCTTTAGGTACTTTTTTTGCCAAACAACCCATTGTAGATGCAAAAGTAATTGATGGAGAAGTAATAGGCCACACCTTCTCTATCAAACTTAATTATGAAAATAATTTAAAAACCATCAGTCTAGACAATAAAATAATTATGGTAGTGGAAGGCAATAAAAAACCATTTCAAATGGTGCTCTTAGATAAAACCATCCCCAACACTACGATGAATTTATTATTGTTGATTGCATTCAGTGAAATATTTCAAAGCCCTTTATAAAACAAGTATATAAAAATGCGCATTGTTAGTTACAATTTAAATGGCATTCGTGCTGCCATAAAAAAAGGCTTGATAGAATGGTTGACCGAATATCCAGTAGATGTTTTTTGCGTTCAGGAAACCAAGGCCACAGAAAAAGACATCGATCCTAGCTTATTTACTTCCTTAGGCTATCATATTGCTTGGTATGCTGCAGAAAAAAAGGGATACAGTGGTGTGGCTATTTTTAGCAAACAAAAGCCTGACAATATTATTTATGGCAATGGATATGCCATGAGTGATGCAGAAGGTCGTGTAATTCGTGTGGATATAGGTGACTTAACCATTGTCAATGCATACTTCCCTTCTGGCACCAGTGGCGCAGAAAGACAAACTTATAAGTATCAATGGCTTAAAGAATTTGATTCCTACTTACAAAAGCTAAAAAAAGAACGTTCAAAAATTATTGTAGCTGGAGATTACAATATCGCACATCAAGCCATCGACATTCATGACCCAAAAGGAAATAAAAATTCTTCTGGATTTTTACCCGAAGAAAGGGTTTGGATGGATCAATTGTTAAGCAAGGGTTGGGTGGATAGTTTTAGAATATTAAATCCAGAAACCATAGGATCTTATTCATGGTGGAGTCAGCGTTTTCCTTCGGTGAGATTACAAAACAAGGGATGGAGAATTGATTATCTATGTACTACAGACGCTTTGTCCAACTCTATAAAAACGGCTACCATCCTACCTATGGTCAAACACAGTGACCACTGTCCTATTGTGCTTGAATTAAAATAAAGTATAAAACAATTGCACATGCAAGTATATAATATTAGTTTTCAGATAGATCCTAGTTTAGAATTTCAATGGTTGGAATGGATGAAAAATAATTTTATTCCAAAGGTGATGGCAAGTCAAAATTTTAAAGAAAATAAATTGTATCAAATAAAAGTAAATGCTGACCAAGCACCCACTTATACTTTACAACTTTATTGTGACAACATCGAGCTATGGCAGGCCTATCAAGAATTACAGGCAACTGATCATTTACAGGAAGTACAGCATACCTGGGGTGAAAAATGCTACTATTTTTGCACCGAAATGCAAATTGTGAATTGAATGTGGATAGATTAAATAGCCGAAACTCAAGGCAGGCTTATATTTCAGCCGATTATCAATGAAACTCAATGTCAGAAAGGGTTTCAGTCATTTTACTTTCAATAACTTAAACTAACGAAATAGGTGTTTTTGCACGAAAACCTTACTATTTAAGGGTTTCAAAGGAAAAATAAAAATGAAATTTTAAAAAAAATATTTTTTCAATTGATAAAACCCAATAAATTTGTTACATCGTTTTAAACTTATAAAAAACACATCTATGAACAAAGCAGAATTGATCGCTCACATTGCCGACAATGCAGAGATCGCAAAAACACAAGCAAATGCAGCAGTTGATGCATTTATCGAAGCAGTTACAAAAGCCTTGAAAAAAGGAGATAAAGTAACTTTAGTAGGATTTGGTACCTTCTCAGTTTCTAAGCGTGCAGCTCGTATGGGCCGTAATCCACAAACTGGTGCTGCTATCAAAATCAAAGCTAAGAAAGTTGCAAAATTCAAAGCAGGTAAAGAATTGAGCGGTAAATTATAGTTTTAGTGACTAAAATCGCTTAATTACAAGATTTTGAAATAAAACCCTCGTATGTGCGAGGGTTTTTTTATTTTTGCTGTTCAATCACCAATTAACAAAAAACAAGATCATGGGAAGAGGAGATAAAAAAACAGCTAAAGGAAAAAGATTTAAAGGTTCTTTTGGCGTAAGCAGACCACATAAAGTGGCTAGTAAAGGCGTTAAAGCAGCAGCAGCTAAAGTAGAAAAAGCAGTAAAGCCAGCTAAAGCGGAGAAAGCACCTAAAGCAAAAGCTTAATACGCTTCCAACTTAGTAATAAAGACCCCCAGTGAATTGGGGTTTTTTTATTACTCCTTTTAATTACACTAGGTTACTTATAATTAATTATTTAAAGCATAGTATACATGAAACGAATTTCGTTTTTATTACTGTCTCAATTAATAGTCTCAACTTCGATGGCGCAATGTTCTATTTGTACCAAAACAGCAGCGCAGATGGGTCAAGAAGCAGGAAGAGGATTTAATGCGGGCATTATTTATTTAGCCGCTATGCCCTTTGCTATTATTGGCTATGTTGCAGTCAAATGGTGGAAACAAGAAAAAGTCTAATTGGCATTAGACTTAATAAAATTGATGGGCGAATTTAAAAATATTAAAATTCGCTTGTTCCACTTCCAATGCTAATTTATTTTTTACCAAGGTCATATCTACCAAACTCATTTTGTGCGCCACAATTAATTGCATCACTTTTGTAAGAAGCAATTCTTTTTTACGGGCGCCCATGGCCAATCCATCATGATGTGTTTCAATGGCCAATTGCAAATCCCCAATACCTTCTTTTTCAGTAGCAATGGCACTAATTACTTGAATGCTTTTTGCACTTGCATTTTCTGCAATCATTTGTTTTAAATGATTCACAAAGGTTTGCGCATTGGGACGATCACATTTATTCACAACAAACACATTGGCAATTTCCATCAAGCCTGACTTCATCATTTGCACTTCGTCCCCTGCCTCAGGTACCAATACCACCACGGTAGTATCTGCCAAAGAAGCCACTTCTACTTCTGATTGACCGACCCCTACTGTTTCAATAAGTATATAATCAAAACCTGCCGATTGCATCAATGTAGTTAAAGAAAGCATGGCACTGTTCATCCCACCCAAATGCCCTCTAGCCGCTAGTGACCTTATATACACATGAGGATGCAAATACCAATCCTTCATGCGTATGCGGTCTCCTAAAATAGCCCCTTGATGAAATGGCGAAGAAGGGTCTACAGACAATACAGCAATTTTTTTATTTTTACTTACCCAATCCCCAATCAACGCATTGATTAACGTGCTTTTGCCTGCACCGGGAGGACCTGTAATACCAATTATGGGAATGGATTGTGGCAACAAGCTTTGTAAAAAAATAGCTGCATCGTTGGTTTTATTTTCTATTTCAGAAATCGCTTTTGCCAATAAAAGAAAATCTCCCTTGGTTACGCCTGCCTGGATGTCTGCTATACTTTTCATAAAAGAAAAAATTAAGATCTGATAATTTTATAATTTTTAAAATCAAATGGACGAATGCCCGTTAATTTTTCAAAATAATACAAAACTTTATTTTTTAGAGAAAATTTCTTTTTAGAAACATCTAAATCTATCACCCAATTTTTTCTTTCAATGCGATCCAACATTACGTTAGGATGTATACCAGTAAATTTTTCCAAAGAATCAAAACCAGTAAAATCATAATAATCTGGACTCGATTTTATTTTTTCCATGGCAACATCATCATGCCAATACACACTGCTCTCTTTTTGTTTTTTGCGCATCTGCTCTGGGCTTTTTACCCATCCATAATGGTATACAGTGGCATCTACCAATGCTACAGGTAATTTAGTTTTACCTATTCTAAACCCTTGTGCATCTCGATAGGCCGAAATCATTTTATTATTTCTAATGATTCTAATTTCATGTGCATACCATTTTCTACTGTCTCCAACATAATCATAAGTTCCATAAAAATGTTTGTATCTAAACAAGAGCCCCTGCACTTCTGTATCAAAAGCGTATTGTTCACAAGCAGCCCGTATGGCAGGGTGGTATTTTTCATGAATCACTTCATCCCCCTGAATATAAAAAGCCCATGTATATTCTTCAGTAATTAAACCAAAAGCTTTATTGGTTTCGTCCGCTAAAACAGCACCCCCTTTTCTTAAATTTTTATTCCAAACTGAATGATGAATTTTTATTTTTGGATCGCCAATAGATTCAATCAAAGCGATGGTTTCATCGGTAGAATCTCCAATTAAAACAATCAGCTCATCCACTACCGGTAAAATAGATCGAATGGCCTCCAATATGGGGAAGTCATTGACTACTGCATTTTTTATGATGGTGAACCCTGCAATTTTCATATCAAAGTATTTCTACATCAAATAACCGAAAACTTTCGCAACTTGCCTATTGTTTTGGGCAAACTTTGGGGCAAAGAGTTTATTTTTGGTCTTTAAGAAATTCTATGTCTACAGCCATTTGTTTTGATTTTGGAAATACCAGATTAAAAGCAGCCATTTTTATAAATGAGGCCCTGTCCGAAATACGTATTTTGGAAAAAGGAACGATGACAGAACTTGAAACTTTATTAAGCGAATGCAAGCCCGATAAAACAATTCTTTCCTCTGTTATTCATCATGAAAATGCAATAGAAGCAGTCTTAGCCAAACATTCTAAATTTCATTTATTAGGCCCATCTACTCGATTGAATTTTACCACCCCCGTTGGCAAGCCTGAAACCATTGGAGCGGATAGATTGGCCATGGTGGCAGCGGCGGTGGCGCAATTTCCCCATCAACACAACCTGATCATATCTTTAGGTACTTGCATCACCTATAATTTTGTCAATAATAAATCGGAATTTTTAGGGGGTAGTATTTCACCAGGGATGCAAATGCGCTTTAAAGCCATGCATGAACAAACAGCCTTATTGCCACTTATTGAGCCCTCCAATGACTTTCCACTGGTTGGATATGACACCAAAACCAACCTCTTAAGTGGGGTCATTTTAGGGATGGCAGCCGAAATAGATGGCATTATTAGTGCATATGAGGAGAAATATGCCAAATTTAACGTGCTATTAACCGGTGGAGACATTTGTTATTTTGTACCTCACTTAAAAAAGAGGATATTTGCCGACGAAAATTTAATATTTAAAGGACTCTATGCTATTTGCGAAAAAAATAATTAGGTTAACCCCTTTTCTAGGTTTAGTTTGTTTTTTAACCCCAACTAAGGCTCAAATCAATTCTCCATTTTCCAGGTATGGCTTGGGCAATGAAATATTAAACAGCCAAAATGTAAATAGCCAAGCCATGGGTGGGTTTTCAACTGCTTATACTCCAAGTATGAACAGTAGCTTTGGCCAAAGTATCAATATCAACAACCCTGCTTCTTATGGTGCACTTTATATGACCACTTTTGATTTAGGATTTAGCTTGACCAATAATACCTTAAAAAGTGCCACCCCGCTCTCCACGTATACTTCTACTTATTTAGTTCCCAATTATGTTGCTGTGGGCGTTCCCATCGATAAGAATAAGAAAATAGGTATGGTTTTTGGTATTAGACCCATCACGCAAATCAGTTATTCTTTAAATGAATTAAAAGTATTGTCTACGGGCGATTCCTTATACAATAACTATATAGGACAAGGTGGATTGAACCAAGCTTTTATTGGTTTTGGGAAATCATGGAAATATGTAAGCTTAGGATTTAATACAGGTTATAATTTTGGAAGAAAGAAGATTGAAAATATTAAGTCATTTGTGTTCAATACAGACTCTACTTATTTTTATCAATCCTTGGCAAGTACCAATACAGTATACAGCGGTGCATTTTTACATCTAGGTCTTCAAAGTGAATTTCCAATTTATACCAGCAAACGTCCTTTGCTAAGCGAAAGCACTGAATATTCTTTAAGTGTTGGCGCTACTTATACTTTTGATCAAAACATGTCTGCCAAACAAGATATTGTACGCAATACAGGTTCTTACATTACTTCTTCTGAAATACCATTGGATACTGCTTTAAGCTACAGCAACCTGCCTGGTAAAATTTTCATACCCTCTCTTTATACCGCAGGTTTTGCTTTGCATAAAAAAGAAATCAGTAGAAAAGGTAGTTATGACCAATGGGTGGTTGGTGTAGAATATTCTAGCAGAGCCTGGAAAGACAAATACGTTTTTTATGGTCAACAAGATCTATTGTCTAATTCTTGGATGTTAAGATTTGCTGCACAATATTGCCCCAACGCATTTGATTTTGAGAATTACTGGTCATCCGTAGTGTACAGAATTGGATTTTATACTGGCAAAGACTACATCAATATAGACCAGAATGGGTTAATGGTGAATGCTTTTACCACTGGGCTTTCTTTGCCCATCAGGAAATATCGCTCTTACGATTATCAATATAGTTTGTTAAATTTAGCATTGCAAATTGGACAAAGAGGTACCAATGTAAATAATTACAAAGAATCCTTTCTTCAATTTTCATTGGGTTATAGTTTGAGTGATGTATGGTTCAACAAACGCAAATATGATTAATTCATCATTATACAAAACTTTAAGATTAGCAGTTGCTTGTATGAGTAGCTGCTTTTTTATGTGGTCTTGCGAAAACAATGTGAATGATGTAAAAGCATTGGGCACCAAAGCAGGCGGCGTGGATATTGGCAAAGACGTTGCCATTTACATCAGTACAGAGGGGAAAATAAGTGCTAAACTTACGGCCCCACTCATGAATAAATATTTAATAGACAATGGAAAGATGATTGAGTTTCCCAATTCCATTAAAGCCGATTTTTATAAAGATAATTTTACAGTAGAAAGCAAGCTGACCGCGAAATATGCCAACTATATTGAAAATGAAAATAAAGTTTTCTTGCGTGATGATGTAGTGGTGTTCAATGTATTGGGGGATACTTTATGGAGCAAAGAAATGTATTGGGATCAAAATACAAGTAAGTTTAGTACCGATAAAGATGTTATTGTAAAACAACACAATCCCATTGCAAAAATTTATGGTAAGGGATTAGAAGCCAATCAAAATTTAACAGACATTCATATATTTAAACCACAATCCAATAGCTACGCTATTATTTCAGATACAAGTGGTATAAATCCAAAAAAATAAGCTTATGGAATACAGAAAAATGGGAAAAACCGGATTACAACTAAGTACTTTAAGTTTTGGTAGTTGGGTCACTTTTCACAAACAAATCAACGACAATATTGCAGATGAATTGATGGGTATTGCCTACGATGCAGGTGTTAACTTTTTTGACAATGCCGAAGTATATGCTGCCGGAGAAAGTGAAAAAATGATGGGGCGTGTGCTGAGTAAAAAAAACTGGGACCGAACTTCGATCGTGCTTTCTTCCAAGGCATTTTTTGGCTGGAGAGGGAAAGAAAACAAACCCAATCAAACTGGATTAAGCAGAAAACATTTGACCGAAGCCTGCCACGAAGCATTGATCAGATTGCAAACCGATTATTTAGACTTGTATTTTTGTCATCGACCAGATAAATCTACCCCTATCGAAGAAGTAGTTCAAACCATGAACACTTTAATTCAACAAGGAAAAATTTTATATTGGGGAACCAGTGAGTGGAGTGGTGTTGAAATTATGGAAGCACATCGAGTAGCTGCTGCTTATCATTTAATTGGTCCATCTGTAGAACAACCTCAATACAATTTATTTGAGCGTTCAAAAATAGAAAACGAATACCTGGAAATTTTTAAAAATGTAGGCATGGGCATAACCATCTGGAGTCCACTGGCAGCGGGTTTATTAACGGGCAAATACAATGATGGCATACCCGAAGGCTCTCGCTTTCATATAGAAGGTTTTGAATGGCTAAGAGATCGTTGGTTGATGCAAGACCGTGTAAAAAAAGTACAACAGTTAGGCGCCATTGCAAAAGCATTAAAAGTAAGTACTGCATCATTGAGTATTGCTTGGTGTATAAAAAATAAGCATGTGAGTACCGCCATTTTAGGTGCCACCAGCAAAGCACAATTGGTAGACAACTTAACTGCATTGGATACGGCGGCATTGCTTACCCCAGAAATTATGGAACAAATAGAAGGCATTGTGGAAACCAAACCAAAATTACCAGAATGGTAATTGCCCCTATTGAATTTTAATAAATTCTAATTATGATTTTTGCCATTATTGCTTCGCTTATTTTAATTGGATTTTTTTCAGGATATGAAATTGGCTTTGTAAGTGCCAATCGATTAAGTTTAGAGCTTAAAAAAAAGCAAGGCAATCGAGCAGGAAAAATTATTGCACGCTTTTTACAAGCCCCCACGCAATTTATTGGTACCTGTTTAATTGGATTAAATATTTCGTTGGTCGTATTTGGTATTTTATTTGAACAATTATTAGATCAATTAATTTGGGATAGATGGCATGTAGGCGCGTATTCGGTTTTATTGGGAAATACGATTTTATCTACCTTGGTTATTTTACTCATTGGAGAATTAATTCCAAAAGCCATTTTCAAAGCCAGGTCGGTGGCGATGATTGCTACTTTTGCCCCTATTGCTCAATTTTTTCATTTACTGTTTAGACCCATTACCATCTTATTGGTAAATTTAGCGCAATGGGTATTGCGACATATTTTTAAAGTGCAAGTAAGCAATAAAAAAGAAGCATTTACAAAAGTAGATTTGGCACAATTTGTTCAACAAACCAAACAACAACAAGAACAACAAGATTTAAATACAGATTTATTTGAGAATGCCTTAAGCTTACCCGAAATTAAAATTAGAGAATGCTTGGTACCAAGAACAGAAATTATAGGGGTAGAATTAGGTACTTCCATTGCAGCATTAAGTGAAGTATTTATCGAAACAAAATTAAGTAAGCTGATTGTATATGAAGATACCTTAGATGCGATTGTGGGTTATGTGCATCAGTTAGACTTATTTAAAAAACCAACTACCATTGCAGCCATATTGCATTCCATACCCTTGGTAACTGAAAGTATGAACGCGGCCGATTTAATAAGTTTGTTTTCTAAAAAAAGAAAGAGCATTGCATGGGTCGTTGATGAATTTGGCGGTACAGCTGGTATTGTAACCATGGAAGATGTCCTAGAAGAAATTTTTGGAGAAATTGAGGATGAATATGACGAACAAGAATTTTTAGAGAAAAAAATAAGTGAAACAGAATACCTTTTTAGTGGGCGCTTAGAATTGGATTACTTATATGAAAAATACGGTATCGACTTTTCGGCAGATACCGCAGAAACCCTAAGTGGCTATTTAATTCATCAAAATGGGGCCATTCCAAAGCTTAGGACCCTTTTGCCATTGGCTCATTTTACCGCCGAAATATTGGCTGTAAGTGCCACCCGTATTGAAAAGGTTAAAATAACCATTCGTTAAGATTTTTTTCCAGCATAGCCCTCCCATTTTCGGCTAGAAACCTTAACTTTAGCCCTCATTGAAAATAATTCATGGCACTATTTGACCGATTTAAAAAAAGTGATGATTCTGAGATGTCTTTCATCGATCATCTTGAAGTATTAAGAGGCACCATTGTTCGTTCTTTAACTTCTGTATTAATAACTTCTATTGTTATATTCATTTACCGCGATTGGATCATGGACAAAGTAATTACGGGTCCATTGAATTCCGATTTTATTACATACAGGGCTTTTTGTAGTTTAAGTCATTGGTTGCATTTAGGGGATTCACTTTGTATGCCTCCTGTAAAAGTATCTTTACAAAGTACCACATTTGGTGGTCAATTTTTAAGTAGTATTAGTATGGCATTTGTAGGTGGCTTAATTGTTGCTTTTCCTTATATCTTTTTTCAAATATGGGCTTTTGTAAAACCAGCATTAAAAGAGAAAGAAGTAAAAAATACAAGGTTCATGATTTTTTGGGTGTCTTTCTTTTTCTTCATGGGTGCTGCTTTTGGATTTTTTGTATTAGGCCCCTTTACCTTTAATTTCTTAGCAGGATTCCAATTGGGTACCAAAGGCGCCATTACCACCATCCCTACTTTTGCCGATTATTTAGACAATTTAACCAACTTAATTTTAGGTTGCGGTATTGCATTTGAATTACCAGTGATCGTATTTTTATTGACAAAAATTGGATTGATCACGCCTACACTTTTGACCACTACGCGTAAATATGCCGTGGTGATCATCTTATTTGTAGCAGCATTTATTACCCCAAGTCCAGACTGGTATAGTCAAACAATTGTATTTATTCCATTGTATACTTTATTTGAATTCAGCATCTTTGTTTCAAGATGGGCACATAAGTCTGTTAAGAAATCAGAAGAAGAATGGGATTAAAACTGAACCCTTACTATAAGGAATAAAGTAATTATCTATATTTTATACAAGTAAAATAAAAAATATGGCTTTTGTTTTTGACAATACCAAACCTATTGCATTAGGCGCAGACCATGCTGGCATTGAATATAAGAATGCCATCAAAACATGGCTAGAAGCAAAAGGCTATGCGGTGAAAGATTTTGGGACGTATCATACCGACTCTGTCGATTACCCCGATTTCGCGCATCCAACTGCAAGTAGTGTTGAAAAAAATGAAACCTGTTTTGGTATTTTATTTTGCGGTAGTGCCAACGGTGTTGCCATGACTGCCAATAAACATGCAGGCATTCGCGCTGGACTGTGTTGGGAAACCGAGGTGGCTGAACTAACACGATTACATAACAATGCAAATGTCATTTGTATTCCAGCAAGATTTGTAGCCTTAGATTTAGCTAAGGAAATGATCGAAAAATTTATGAATACACCTTTTGAAGGAGGTCGTCATCAAAATAGAGTCAATAAAATTAACTGCACTTAAACCTTAAAATAGTCTTATGAAAAAACTACTATGGATCTTTTTGCTTTTTATCAGCAACCTGTCTTTTGCCCAAAAAACAAAAGACCTTACAAAATTTGGTAACCTCATTACCGCAAAAGCATTGAAAGAAAAACTTTCAATCATAGCAAGTGCCGAAATGGAAGGACGTGAAACAGCCTCTCCAGGGCAAAAGAAAGCGGCCGCCTTCATAGAATCTGAATTTAAAAGAATGGGTTTGTTGCCAGGAAATGGCAACAGCTATCAACAAGTATATCCTGTGTATCAAGATGTATTGACAGAAAAAAAATTAAGTGTACATGGTCATTCTTTTGAATGGGACAAAGACTTCAACTTTAATTTACAAACCATTGCCAATGGTAATTCGAATTTTAAAGAAGTCGTATTTGCAGGATATGGAATTGTGGATGCTGAAAAAGGGATTAACGATTATGAAAATTTAGAAGTGAAAGGAAAATTAGTGGTGATCTTAGAAGGCACTAGTAATGGTCCTGTGACCATGGGCCAAGGTGGCAATCGTGCATTTAATGCCAACCCTGCATCCCCTATGTCAAAATTAAGACAAGCAAGTTCTAAAGGAGCTGCTGGATTATTCATTGTTTCTGCCGATTTTCCACGTAAAAATTCTACACCAACAAAAGGCAACATGTATATGAAAGCCAATGTGAATGCAGGTTTTTTAATGGCAAATGTATCTGTTGAAGTAGCTGGTGCTTTATTAGGTAATGCAACGCCTTCATTAGCTACTTTAAAAGAAGTGAAAAAAGGAAATTATACTACTGATGCCACTATTGCAGCTACTAAAACCACCGAAAATTTAGAAAGTAGCAATGTGATTGCAGTGCTACCTGGTACGGATAAAAAAGAAGAATATTTAATGCTAACTGGTCATTATGATCATTTAGGAAAAAGAGGCGACGTAATATATTATGGTGCAGATGATGACGGTTCAGGTACAGTGAGCGTTATGCAAATGGCCGAAGCTTTTTCTGCTGCTGCAAAAAAAGGTTTTCAACCACGCAGAACTATTGTTTTTATGACGGTAAGTGGTGAAGAAAAAAGTTTATGGGGTTCAGAATATTATGGCGATCATCCTATTTTCCCTTTAGATAAAACAACAGCCGATTTAAATACAGATATGGTAGGTCGTGTTGATACAGAACGTCAATTAGGAGATACACTTAATTATGTTTATGTCATTGGACATGATAAATTAAGCACAGATTTACCTGTCATCAACGAAGCTGCAAATAAGGCTTCTAGCAATATCACTTTAGATTACAAGTATGACGATCCTAATGATAAAAACAATATTTACTACCGCAGCGATCATTACAATTTTGCTAAAAAAGGCGTGCCTATTTTATTTTTCTATGATGGTATGTTATTAGCGGATTACCACAAACCAACTGATACCATCGAAAAAATTAATTTTGATTTGATGCAAAAAAGAGTGTTGATGGTTTATTACACTGCTTGCGAAATTGCACAAAGAGAAGATATGTTAAAAAGAGATTTGAAATTGAATATGCCGGGTCGTTAGATTAAATATTCATTCGAAATATAATTAAAATGGGTCTAAAGAAAATTTAAGACCCATTTTAATTTTCTCTAATGACTTTTTAAACATCAGACGCTCTCGCGTCTTCTCCCCACCATAAACGAGGGCGCCGATTTTTTATACTACTAGTTGATTTATTTAAATAGAAATGAGAAAATATAATTTTGAGTGAACTTTGAGCAAAGCGATAGAGAGCGAGAAATTATATTTTGAATGCATATTTAAATAAAATAAAAAGCCCTTAGAAATCTAAGGGCTTTTTATTTTACTGACCAAGTATATAAGCAAATATCAGCGGCACTACAATGGTAGCGTCACTTTCCACAATAAACTTAGGCGTATGAATGTCTAATTTACCCCAGGTAATTTTTTCATTAGGAACCGCACCTGAATAAGAACCATAAGAAGTAGTGCTGTCGCTTATTTGACAGAAATAACTCCAGAAAGGCACATCATGCCATTCTAAATCTTGGTACATCATAGGCACCACGCAAATAGGAAAATCACCTGCTATACCGCCACCCACTTGGAAAAATCCAACACCCTTTCCACCACTATTTGCACGATACCATTCGGTTAAGGCAACCATATATTCAATTCCGTTTTTTACGGTGCTTGCTTTTAATTCATTTTTAATGACATAGCTTGCAAAAATATTTCCAGTTGTACTATCCTCCCAACCTGGTACGACAATAGGAATGTTCTTTTTAGCAGCAGCAACTATCCAGCTGTCTTTTGGATCAATCTCATAATACTGTTCCAACTCACCACTCAATACGACTTGATAAATAAATTCATGCGGGAAATAACGTTCGCCTTTTTCTTCTGCTTGTTTCCAATACTTCACAATATGTTTTTGTAATCTTCTAAATGCTTCCTCTTCAGGAATACAAGTATCGGTTACACGGTTGTAATGGTTCTCTAATAAATCCCACTCGTCCTGAGGAGTCAAGTCACGGTAATTCGGAACACGCTTATAATGGCTATGCGCCACTAAGTTCATAACATCTTCTTCAAGGTTCGCACCCGTACAACTAATAATAGCTATTTTATCTTGACGTATCATTTCGGCCAGACTAATGCCTAATTCGGCAGTACTCATGGCACCAGCTAAGCTCACCAACATTTTACCACCTTCTAAAAGATGGGTTTCATAACCTTTGGCTGCATCCACCAAAGCGGCAGCATTGAAATGTCTATAATGGTGTTCAACAAATTTTGAAATAGGACCTTTGCTCATTTTGTTCAATTTGAAGCAAAAGTAATTTTTTTTATGGATATAGCGACGTATTGATACAGCTGAATAATTTGTACCTTTATTGGACAAACCAAGTGTTATGGAAAATAAGAAATTATCCTTAATTATAGTGATTGTACTATTGGCAATCCCCTTTATTTATGCTGGTTATCTCTACCCATCATTGCCTGCTGTTATTCCTACCCACTTTAATCTGAAAGGAGAAGCGGATGGCTGGGGTGGACCCGATAGTATTTTTTTAGGGCCAGGCATTATTGGTTTTGCTAGTCTTTTTACTTATTTCCTAATGGCCAATCTTAAAAAAATTGATCCTATAAGAAACAAACAAGTAGACGATTCTTTTTACCAAAACATGGGCGTCATGGCTACTTTGTTCCTATCCTGCGTGAGCATGGTCATCTTGTATACCACTGTTCATCCTGGAGTACAAATTGAAAAAATATTATTCCCGTTATTAGGTATTGGATTTGCGTCCATTGGTTGGTATTTCCCAAAATTTAGCCAAAATTATTTCGCAGGATTTAAACTGCCCTGGACATTGGAAAATGAAAGCAATTGGATTGCAACACATAAAGTGGCTGGAAAGGTTTGGGTAATAGGCGGTTGCATACAAGTAGTTGCTGGCATTGCGTTGTCTGCCGTTCCCTCTTTCATCATCTTCTTTGCCAATATTATTTTAATGGTAGTAGTGCCTACTATATTTTCCTACAGAATGTTTAAAAATGGTAACAAGCTTCCTTAGTTAAACAAATAAGTCCCATCTTTGTAGCTAATATTTTCCATTATGAAATTAGCGACCAAATACATACATGCTGGTGCACATCCCGATCCAAGTACGGGCGCCATCATGACACCTATTTATCAAACATCCACCTATGTTCAATCAGCACCTGGTGTAAACAAAGGTTATGAATATGCACGTAGTCAAAATCCAACTAGATTTGCATTAGAAGAAGCTTTTGCAGTGATTGAAAATGGAAAATTTGGTTTAGCCTTTGCAAGTGGTGTGGCCGCTACAGATGCGGTGATGCGTTTATTAGTACCAGGTGATGAAGTGGTGGCAGCTCATGATATGTATGGGGGTACTTTTAGATTGTTCTCCAAAGTCTATGAAAAAATGGGTATCAAATTTATTTATGTCGATACCTCCGATGCCAATAATGTAGCCAAGGCCATGACCCCGGCTACTAAATTAATATGGTTAGAAACACCTACCAATCCACTTATGAACATTAGTGACATTGAAGCTGTATCGGCTATTGGAAAGAAACATAATTGCATGGTATGTGTTGACAATACTTTTGCATCTCCTTATTTACAAAACCCTTTAGACTTTGGCGCCACTATTGTAATGCATTCAGCCACTAAATATTTAGGTGGGCACAGTGATGTGATTCAAGGTTGTTTGGTTATGAATGATCAAGCCTTAAGAGATCAATTGTATTTTATTCAAAAAAGTACAGGCGCTGTGCCAGGACCTCAGGATTGTTTTTTGGTGTTAAGAGGGATTAAAACTTTACATGTACGCATGGAGCGTCATTGTGAAAATGGAATCAAAGTGGCGGCTTATTTAAAACAACATCCTAAAGTAGGAAAAGTATACTGGTGTGGATTTGAAGAGCATCCCAATCATGCCGTTGCAAAAAAACAAATGCGTGGTTTTGGTGGCATGATGAGTTTTACCTTAAAAGATGATACATTGGAAGCTGCTACAAAAGTTTTGTCCAGCACCAAAATATTTTCATTGGCAGAAAGTTTAGGAGGCGTAGAATCCTTAATCAATCATCCTGCAAGCATGACCCATGCCTCTATTCCGCGTGAACAAAGAATTACGAATGGATTGTCTGATGGCTTAATTAGATTAAGTGTAGGCATTGAAGATGCAGATGATTTGATTGCAGATTTAGCTCAAGCCATTGGGTAATGAATGAAGACATTCATCAATTACTAGATCAAAAATTAAAGCAGTACAATCGTATTGAGTTCATTGAGAAAGACCCCATTTGTATTCCGCATGGCTATGCCAAAAAACAAGACATAGAAATAGCAGGTTTTTTTGCCGCCATATTTGCCTGGGGCAACAGAACCACCATCATCAACAAGAGTAAGGAATTATTGGAAAGAATGGACAATGCACCTTATGCATTTTGTACGCAACATCAAACAAAAGATTTAAAAATATTATTAGATTTTGTACACCGCACATTTAACGATACCGACTTATTGTATTGCGTCGAGTTTTTTAAACACCACTATACAAAAAATGAGAGCTTAGAAACTGCGTTTTTTGAAAGTAACAGTTTTGGCAGTAGGCCTGATCAAAAAACAGAAATTAAAAGTATTGATTCAGATAAGCATGTAAATACTGTAGAAAAAGCACTTACCCATTTTCAAAATTATTTTTTTTCACTGGAAGATGCGCCTGCAAGAACCAAAAAACACATTGCAAGCCCCCTTTCGGGATCCACTTGTAAAAGACTGAATATGTTTTTGAGATGGATGGTGCGTAAGGACAAACAAGGCGTGGACTTTGGAATTTGGAACAGCGTAAGTCCTGCAGCACTCATCATGCCTATTGATGTGCATGTGGCAAGAGTTTCTAGGGCATTGGGGATATTGCACAGGCCTCAAACAGATTGGCAGGCAGCCATTGAATTAACCAATTATTGTCGAACTTTGGATGCGAAGGATCCCGTTAAATATGACTTTGCTTTGTTTAGTTTAGGTGTTATTGAAAAATTTAATTAAGCCCAATGGACATTAATTTATTAGCCCTCGAAAAATTATCCACTTCCGATTTGGAAAACACAATCAACGAATTGATTAAAAATGATTTTTCTAAATTGGTGCAATTGCTTTATCGAATTGATGTTTCTGAAGCCAAACTTAAAAATATTTTACAGGCGCATCCCAATGAGGATGCAGGAAAATTAATTGCACAAGTGGTCTTGGAAAGGTTGGTAGCTACCAAAAAAGCTAGAGAAAGTTTTTCTACTTCCTCACCAAAAATTGAGGACGATGCAGAAAGATTATAAATCCCCCCATTGCGGACGCAATACAATATCTTCTACCACTGCTTGTGGACTTAACTGTGCAGCAGCAAAAATCATTTTTGCAATGTCTGCTGATTCCATAATTCTAGCTGGCGCTACCCCACTACCTGCCCAACTATTGGTATAAGTAGCTCCTGGATAAACACCAGTTACTTTAATGCCTTTATCTTTTAATTCCACTCTTAAATTTTTAGAAAATCCATTTAAAGCAAACTTGCTAATACTATATGCGCCACCCTGAGGATATGCTTGCAAAGAAGCAATTGAACAAATATTAAAAATATGACCCGTCTTTTGTTGAATCATTGCAGGCAATAAACTACGTGTAGTGTGGTAAGCGGAATACAAATTAGCCGACATTTGGGCTTCAAGAATTCCTTGATTTTCATCAGCAATATCTCCTGGTAAAAAGAAACCTGCATTATTGATTAAGATATCTGGTGTGCCAAAACTTAGGCACCAAGCTCCAAAAGAGGCACAGGCTTCAGGTATCGATAAATCAGCCACTTTGCTATGTACGGTTGCAGCTGGAAATTGTTTTGCTAATTTTTGGGCTGCTGCTTGTAAGCGTGCATCCGTTTTACTACAAATGAATAAAGTATCTCCTGCTGCTGCAAAAATTTCTGCAATCGCATAACCTATTCCTTGCGATGCCCCAGTGATGACCACTTTCATATACTTATTTTTAAGTTCCCTTATCTAAAGCATAAAGATAAGAAGCAATATTGTAAATTCGTCCAATACAATTGGCTTACATGAATTACAAAGACTTATTTTTTGATCTAGACCATACCATTTGGGACTTTGAATTGAATTCCAAAGAAACCCTATGGGACTTGTATCAAAAATATGCTTTAGCAGCAAAGGGCATTGATGATTTTGATGTTTTTTTCAGTCAATACAGTGTACACAACCACCGTCTATGGGACCGTTATACCAAGGGCTTTATCAAACAAGAGGAATTGAGATGGAAAAGAATTTATCTAAGTTTATTGGACTATAAAATAGCAGATGAAAATTTATCCAAAGCAATGTCACATGACTATTTAGCTATTTTGCCCAATAAAAAAAATCTTTTTCCTTATACCATTGAAATTTTAGAGTATTTAAACGCCAAGGGATATAAAATGCATTTGATCACAAATGGTTTTGAATCGGTGCAGTTTAAAAAAATAGAAAACTCCAACTTGTCAAAATATTTTATCGAAGTAATCACTTCCGAAGCAAGCAATAGCCTCAAACCACATGCTGCTATATTTGAATATGCCTTATCAAAATCCAATGCAATTTTAAATAAAAGCATTATGATTGGAGACAATGAAGGCGCAGACATACAAGGTGCCATCAATGCAGGTATGGATTCTGTTTTTGTCAATCATTTAAAGATCGAACCTACGATTCCTGCAACGTATACCATTACCCACCTGAAAGAATTAGAAAATATATTGTAATACTTTAAAAAAGTATTTTATACTACATTCAACAGCACATAAAATTACCAGCTAGCCAAAACGGTAACACCTCCCTTTACTACATCCCCTATTTTAGCATGAATGACTGCATTCAATGGCAAGAGCAAATCTACCCTACTGCCAAATTTTATAAAGCCATATTCTGCACCCTGGGTAAATTGATCACCTACTTTACTATAATTGCAAATTCTTCTAGCCAATGCACCAGCAATTTGTTTGCATAAAATATTGCCTTTGCTATTTTGAATGACCACCGACCATCTTTCATTATCTGTAGATGATTTAGGATGCCAAGCCACCAAATATTTTCCAGGATGGTATTGATTGTAAATAATTTCTCCAGCAATGGGCAATCTATTCACATGCACATTGGCTGGACTCATAAATACACTTAACTGAATTCTTTTCTCTGCATAAAATTCATCAGGCTGTACTTCTTCAATCACCACTACTTTTCCATCAGCAGGCGCAATGATGGCCCCATCATTCATAGTCAATTGTCTTTTGGGCATTCTAAAAAAGGAAACTATAAATAAGAAAAAAGCAATGGTGATAATAAAAACTACCCATGCTAGCAAATTGCTCACTGGGAATAAGTAAGAAAAATTAGCAATATTCAAAATGCCCACCAACAAAGCAATTAGCGATATGGTAGCGGCACCTTCTTTATGAATGGTCATTGTATAAATTTAAATGCGAAGATAAATGATCTAAAACAAAAACTGTAGTATTAGCCAAACAAATGGTGTTGCAAACAAAATTGAATCAAATCTATCTAAAAAGCCGCCATGCCCTGGCATCAGGGTACCGCTGTCTTTCACACCCGCCATGCGTTTCAATTTACTTTCCAATAAATCTCCAAAACCGCCTGCAATACTGGCAATAAGACTAATTAAGAAAATGTATTTTTCTTGAATGGGAATATAAATACCCGCTAATTTCGTTACAATTAAAACAGATAAAATCACGCCAGCAATGGTGCCTTCCCAAGTTTTATTAGGAGAAATAGGAGAAAGCGGGGTTTTGCCAATTAGAGCGCCTACCAAGTAAGCCATCGTATCATTTACCCAAATGGATAAAATTAATAACAATGGAATGGAAAAACTCCAATTGCCAAAATAAGTATTGGCCATAAAACTTTTCAATTGAAAGAAAAGCGAAAGGCTCATAGGAATGTATACCAAACCTGCAAATGAAATGGCCCAATTTTGAATACTCATTTTTTTACTGACGATATCGGAAATCAACATGATGCCAACCACTGCTAATAAGGCTCTACTTCCAATATATTTTATACTCACACCATGTAAGCCCAAATCAACAGGCCCCAATGTCATCATCAACAAAATACCTAATAAAAGTAACCCCCAATGATGTATGAAAGAAATTTTTTTATACCCTGGCTCAATGAGCGCTACTAGTTTTTGGAATTCAAGCAAACAACCTAATTGTATCAAAGTAAATAAAATAAAAAATGACCAACTGTTCCAAATTAGTCCCGCCAACATGATTACAACAAATACAATAGCTGAAATGGCCCTCACTCTAAAAACAGATAAATTTAAACTCATAGTTATAAAATTAAAAAAAATTAAATAGCGGGTGCATTCATTTGAATGCCCTCAATTAATTGAATAGATTTTGCGTATAAGCTTTCTGGCACATACACTTCCACTTCTCCTAAAAAAACATAAGAAGAATCTTTTTTATCCATCGATTTAGCGGGAATGTCATTTTCATTTAAAATGCCCATTACCATATAGGCCATGGTTAATTGTTGACTACTAAATACTTTTTTCCAGTCCTGCATCTTCGCTAATTTTTTTCAATTTAATGAATAATATATAAATGCCTACACATGCTATTAAACCCCAATAGATAGGCAGGTTTTCATCGATTACTTTTTCAACTCGAGCAGGATTGTTTCGAACCGAATACAAAGCAACAATGGCAATGCCATTATTGATAAAATGCATTAAGATGGACAACCAAATAGTTTTCGTATACTCAAAAATCAAACCCAATAAAATGCCTAATGCCATTCTTGATAAAAACCCATAAAAGGAAAAGTGAATGGCGCTAAAAAAAAGAGCGGTGATCAAAATAGATACATAGGGTTTCCCTGTCCATTCGGTTAATGTTTTTTGCAAAGCCCCTCTAAAATACAATTCTTCAACAATGGCCGGTACAATGGCCACAGCCAATAAAGCATATAATAAATCAACAATGGAATGCATCTGCGTCATAGACACCAACGCTTTTCTATATTGCGCTTCTAAGCCTTCCGCCCAATTTTTAAAGGAACTGGTAAGGGGTATTTTTTCGGTCAAACTACCTAAGGCACCACTTAATACCAACCCAGCCAAAGCCAATGCAATGACCAAACCAATTTGTTGGTATGAATTTATTTTAGAAAAGCCCATATTCTTTGCCAATGTCCCATTTGCAAAAAAAGCTACTGCCACACTAGGCAATCCAAAAGCAATGATGGAAGCCAGCGCATTGGCAAATTGAGCAGCAGATGCATATTCTGGTTCTAAGATGATTTTTTGAATGTCATTGATGCCTACATGCAGCATGGCAGCAACCAATGAAAAGCTAATCAATGCCCCCAAAATCATCCCAATACCCGTTGCACCCAAAAAAAGCGCTAAGCGCATGGCGGGGGTCATCTTAAAAAGGCCTCTTGAAGTGTTTTCCATCTATCTAAATGCAATTAATTGGTACATTTGCAACCGTATCAGTTAGATGCAAGATAATGAATTCATATGGTTTCTATAGGTCCTATTCAATTGCCCAATTTCCCTTTATTACTCGCTCCTATGGAGGATGTAAGTGACCCCCCATTTAGAGCGGTATGCAAAGAAAATGGTGCCGACCTCATGTACACCGAATTTATAAGTAGTGAAGGATTGATTCGGGATGCCATTAAAAGCCGACAAAAACTGGACATTTTTGATTACGAGCGTCCTATTGGCATTCAAATTTTTGGAGGTGATGAAGAAGCCATGGCCCTTTGCACCAAAATTGTAGACACAGTCAACCCGGATTTAATAGATATTAATTTTGGATGCCCTGTAAAAAAAGTGGTGACCAAGGGAGCAGGCGCTGGTGTTTTAAAAGATTTAGATTTAATGGTACGCTTAACGGAAGCGGTGGTAAAAAGCACCAACCTTCCTGTTACTGTTAAAACAAGATTAGGCTGGGATGAAAGCACTAAAAACATTCATGAAGTAGCTTTAAGATTACAAGATGTAGGTGTAAAAGCTTTAGCCATTCATGGACGTACAAGAGTACAAATGTATAAAGGCGAAGCCGATTGGACTTTAATTGGTGAAATAAAAAATGATCCGCGAATTCATATCCCTATTTTTGGAAATGGCGATATCAATTCTCCTGAAAAAGCTTTGGAATATAAAAATAAATACGGCGTTGATGGTATTATGATTGGCCGTGCTGCCATTGGTTATCCATGGATTTTTAGAGAGATAAAACATTTTGTTGCAACTGGAGAAAGAAGAGCCGATCCTACGATTGAAGAGCGTGTAGAAGTAGCCAGAAAACACTTAATAAAATCGATGGAGTGGAAAGGTCCTATTGCAGGTATTAATGAAATGAGAAGACATTATGCCAATTATTTAAGAGGGCTTCCTAACATTAAAGAGTACCGCAATAAATTGGTTCGCATCACAGCGCAAAAAGAAATTGAAGCAGTCTTAGATGAGATCAAAGAAAAATACAAAGACACCGTGATTGAATCGGGTAAAATTATTTTAGAAAATTACCACGAGCACTGCCCTATTTAGCTAGCCTTATTTTTTTTCAATAGCCTCAAGTACTAAAGGATCTAATGGGTCTACTGTCATAGGAAAATAATGGGTAAGCGTTCCCTCTTCATTTACTAAGTATTTACAAAAATTCCAAGCAGGCTCTTGATGATTCCAACCATTCATGGTCATATCTGACAACCACTTAAACACTTCGTTTTGGTGATTCTTTTTTATAACGATTGACTTTGCCATTAAAGGAAAACTTACGCCATAATTCTTTTTGCAAAAAGCAGCAATCGTTTCATTGTCCTTGGTTTCTTGCTCTTTAAAATCATTGGCAGGAAAGCCAACCACTATAAGGCTTGTAGGATATTTTTCTTGCAATTTTTCTAGGGCCTCGTACTGTCCGGTGAAACCGCAATCACTGGCCGTATTTACAATTAATACTTTTTTACCTTTCAAAGAAGCAAAATTAAAATCCTTTCCATTGATATCCTTTGTTGTTAAACTATAAAAAGAAACAATGGGCGTTTTATTTTCTACATTAACTTGAGTTTGCTTTTTTCCTGCTGCCTTACTCGACCACATAATGGCCGGATAGATAGACTTTAAAATAGATTGACGATAAGACATACCTTGTTTTTTCATAAGCAAAGTTGTGGTCACTAAAACACCTAAAGCAATGGCAATTTTTATCATAAAATTTTTTTTATTTTTCAATCTATCCTATTTGAAATTATCCAATTAATCTTTTTAACAACCATGCTTTGCCTTTGTAGGGCGGATATTTAAAACCAGGATCTATCCATGTTGGTGTTTTTAAAACCGACTTCGTATGCGTAAAAGTGTCAAAACTTAACTTGCCATGATAGCCTCCTGTTCCGCTAAAACCCCTGCCACCAAAGGGTAATTCATGATTGGTAATATGCATGGTCGCATTGTTTACACAAGCACCACCCGAAGGCACATTGGTCAACCAATAATCTTCGTCATTTTTATTTTCAGTAAAAACATAGAAGGCTAATGGGTTAGGATTTTTTTGAATAATGGCCAAGGCTTCTTCCCTTGAGGCATAGGTTAGAATAGGTAGAATAGGACCAAAAATCTCCTCCTGCATAATTTTTGCATCTGGATGAACCCCTACCATAATGGTTGGCTCTATAAATAATTTTTCTCTATTTGATTTTCCTCCATATACAATTTCACCCTCTCCTAAATAAGAAGTGAGACGCAGCCATTGTTTGTCATTAATAATTTTACCATAGTGCTCTGAATTTTCTGCATCTGCTCCATAAAACGATTGAAGGGCAATAATTAATTCTTTAATAAGCTTATCTTTTAAATCCTGGGGTACTAAAATATAATCAGGTGCGATACACATTTGACCGCAATTAGAAAATTTAGGATTGGCTAAACGTCGCGCTGCCACTCTTAAATTAGCATCTGAACAAATCACTGCAGGGCTTTTCCCTCCTAACTCTAAAGTCACTGGTACCAATTGCTCTGCTGCTAACTTGTAAATTATTTTACCAACCATAGTGCTGCCCGTATAAAAGATATGGTCAAATCTATTTTCTGTAAGTAGTGGTGGAAGTACCGTCGCTCCATCTCCTTCTAAATACATCATATAATTAGTAGGGAATAAAGAATGAATTATTTTTTGCATCACTGCTGCTGTAGCTGGCGCAAACTCAGATGGTTTTAAGACTGCGCAATTTCCTCCAGCAATGGCTCCTATGAGTGGAGTGAATAACAATTGAAAAGGATAGTTCCAAGGGGCAATAATACATACCACACCCAAAGGTTCTTGAATGGTAAAACTAGACGAGGGCATGTTCACCAAATTGGTCGCTACCGATTTGGGTTCCATCCACCCTTTTAAATGTTTTATGGTGTAGTTTAATTCACTCAAGAAAAATCCAATCTCAGTAGCCCAGGCGTCTTCGTCGGTTTTTTTCAAATCGGCATAAAGTGATTGGTATAATTGTTTTTCATGCTCCAAAACTGCTTTTTTTAAGCGTTCTAACTGAAGCAATCTAAATTCATAGGGCTGGGTAGCTCCTCCCATAAAATAGGCACGTAATTGGTCAATCGTGGCATTCATAAAATGTAAATTATACAGCAATTTAAGCCTAATTCAGCAAATCAAGCTGTCCAAAATCAGTTCATCAAATTATTTTTAAAAGTTCCAAAATTTTTGATAATTTAACACTATCAATAACGATTAAACAACCAAATACAGTTTTGCTATGTCTAAGAAAAAAATTGACAATTCAAGAAGGGATTTTATAAAAAATTCTGCGCTTGCTATGGGAGGATTTTATATTTTACCTAGGCACGTTTTAGGAGGAAAAGGATTTACCGCACCAAGCGATAAATTACAGATTGCTGGTATAGGCGCCGGTGGTAAAGGAGAAAGTGATTTGTTCGCTTTTTACAGTAGTGGAAAAGCAGATATCGCTTTCTTATGTGACGTTGATGATCGTCAATGTGCAAAAAGCTGGGAAAGATATCCAAAGGCAAAACGTTATAAAGATTATAGAGAAATGTTGGATAAAGAACACATGCATATTGATGCTTGTTCTGTATCTACACCCGATCATATGCACGCAGTAATGGCTATGGCCGCTATGCAATTGGGCAAACACGTTTATGTTCAAAAGCCAATGGCACACGATATTTATGAAGCGCGTATTATGACCAAGGCGGCGCACGATTACAAAGTAGTGACACAAATGGGTAACCAAGGTGCATCTGGAGATGGCGTTCGTATGTTACAAGATTGGCACAATGCAGGATTGATTGGTGACATTCATACTATTTATTGTTATACCGACAGACCCGTTTGGCCTCAAGGTGTTAATCGTCCAGTTTCAACTACACCCTCAGCGATACCTCCTGAATTAGATTTTAATTTATGGTTGGGTACTGCTCCGAAAAAAGATTATTTCGAAGGCTTATTGCCATTTAACTGGAGAGGTTGGTGGGATTACGGAACCGGCGCATTAGGTGATATGGCATGTCATATTATGGCACCTGCCTTTGCCGTGGCTGGTTTAGGATATCCAATTTCTGCAGAGTGTAGTGTTGCAACTCGTTATACTGCACCTTGGCAAAAACTATATGCACCAGATTCTGGTCCAATGGGCTCACACATTACTTTAACTTTCCAAGGTCAAAACGGAAAGCCAAATGTAAAATTACATTGGATGGATGGTGGCATTCAACCAGAGCGTCCAGCTGAATTAGGCCCTAATGAAATGATGGGTGATGGTGGCAATGGTGTTATTTTTGAAGGAACGAAAGGAAAAATGATGGCTGGTACTTACGGAATCAATCCTCAATTGTTACCTACTAATTTAACTAAAACAACTTCTGTTCCTAAAACAGTAGATCATGTGAAAGGTGGAGAAGGCGGACATTATGCTGCATGGGTAGAAGCATGTATTGCTGGCGCGGGTAGTGCGGAAGCAAAAGCATTGAGTTCTAATTTTGATATTGCTGGCCCCTTGACAGAATCTGTTTTAATGGGTAACCTAGCCATTAGAAGTTATGATATCAAAACAACAGATAAGTCTGGTAGAGCTAGCTATCCTGGAAGAAACATTCAATTGTTATGGGATGGCCCGAATATGAAAATCACCAATTTCGACGAAGCGAATCAGTATGTTAAAAGAACCTACCGCGAAGGTTGGAGTTTGGGCGTTTAATAATAATTAATTTTATTGATTATAAATCTCGGTTGCCTCTGGTAGCCGAGATTTTTTTGTGGTACCTTTAAAAAGCAAAATCTACAATATGGAAAAATTACGTGAACAGTTTTTATTAAATCCAGCCATTACTTTTTTAAATTTTGGATCCTTTGGCGCAACCCCTAAACCCATTTTTGATAATTATCAGCATTGGCAAAGAGTTTTGGAAGCAGAACCCGTTCAATTTATTGCATTTGATGGCTTTAATTACTTAGCAGATTCAAGAACTGCCTTAGCAAAATTTATTGGTTGCCCAGACAAAGATGATTTGGTAATGGTGACCAATCCTTCATTTGCTATTAATTTGATTGCCAAGAATTTTCCGTTACAAGAAGGAGATGAAATACTTGCGACCGATATTGAATATGGTGCTTGTGATCGTACTTGGGAATTTTATTGTAAAAAAAATAAAGCCACCTATAGGAAACAAAAAATAAATCTACCTATTACTACTAAAGAAAAATTTATTGAAGATTTTTTTGAAGGACTTAGGCCTAGCACCAAAGCAATTTTTATTAGTCATATTACCAGTGCTACTGCATTGATATTCCCAGTAAAAGAAATTTGTGCCATCGCAAAATCAAAAGGCTTAATCACCATTGTGGATGGCGCCCATGTACCTGCGCATATTCCTTTTAATTTAAGTGAACTACAAGTAGATTTTTATACTGGTGCTTGTCATAAATGGATGATGGCTGCCAAAGGTTGTAGCTTTTTATATGCGCATAAATCGGTGCAACCTTTATGTGACCCATTGATAGTAAGTTGGGGCTATAAGGCCTTCAAGCCCTCTCATTCTACATTTTTAGACTACCATCAAATGATTGGTACACGTGACTTTTCAGCATTCCTTACTGTTCCAGCTTGTATTGAATTTATGGAAAAAAATAATTGGCCAAGTGTTTCTAAAATATGTCATGAAATGGTATTAGCCAATGCAGATAGATTTTACAAATTACTCAGTACCCAATCCATTAGCCCATTAACCAGCGAATGGATAGGTCAAATGATATGTATTCCTATCAAAACGCCCGAACCTGAACAATTACAAAGAAAATTGTATATCGACTATAAAATTGAAATTCCTATTATGCGTCAAGAAAATGATGTATACCTACGTTATTCTATCAATGCATTTAATACGGTAGCTAATTTAGATACTTTGTATCATGCACTAGAAGCCATCAAAAAGGAAGGCATCTTAATAAAATAATACCTGAAGCTGTAAAATAATTTTTTTAAGCCAAGGCAGCATGCAAAATTTCAACTGTATGCAATGCTTTGTCACCTGTACCATCTTTAATTTGATGCCGACAACTGGTACCAGGTGCTGCTATGGTACATTTGTTTTGATTGGCTCTTATTTTAGGAAACAATACCAACTCTCCAATATTCATGGAAACTTCATAATGTTCTTTTTCATAACCAAAAGAACCTGCCATACCGCAACATCCAGAAGGGATGGTTTCCACTTTATAATTTGAAGGGAACGAAAGTACTTTCACAGAATCTGCTAAAGCACCTACTGCTTTTTGTTGACAATGTCCGTGTAGTAAAATTGATTTTGAATTTGTAGTGAAACTATCTTTAGTTATATTACCTGCTTCCATTTCTCTTGCTAAAAATTCATCAATGAAAAAGCTATATTTGGATAAATGCTTCGCTGCATCTAAATTTTCATCCGATGCTAAATCTGGATATTCGTCTCTGAAAGTAAGAATGGCAGAGGGTTCTAGCCCTATAAGGGGACTGGATTCACTAACCAAATGGCTTAACAATTCAATATTTTTATTCGCAATCAATTTTGCCTTTCTTACCAATCCTTTGGACAACCAAGTTCTACCACTTTCTATATGTGCAGGAATAATTACGGCATACCCTAAAGCACTTAATAGTTGAATGGATTTAATGCCAATGTGCGCATCATTGTAATTGGTGAATTCATCGCAGAATAAATAAACTGTTTTTATAGGATTTGCAAGGCCTGTATAATTTTTTTTGTACCAGCTCTCTAAAGTTTGCGTTGAAATACTTGGCATAGAACGCTTCAAAGCAAAGCCTGCAAATAATTTAACAATACTTCCTGTAATAATATTTCCAACAAATGCATTGTACAAACGCGGGGCCATGGATCCTATTTTTGCAGCCGCTGTAAAATTAGCGATGAGCTTGGCTCTGAAAGGAACCCCGTTGGCATCATAATAATGTTGCAGGAATTCTGCCTTTAATTTAGCCATGTCTACATTTGAAGGACATTCGCTTTTGCAAGCCTTACAACTCAAACACAAACTCATCACATCATAGATTTCTTTATGATCGTATCTATTTTCTTTATCAGAATGCGTTAAAAATTCTCGAAGTATGTTGGCGCGCGCGCGTGTGGTATCTTTTTCATCTCTTGTAGCCATAAAAGAAGGACACATGGTGCCACCAGATAAATGTGTTTTTCTACAATCTCCCGAACCATTACACTGTTCGGCATGTTGCAAAATATCTTGTTGATGAAAACGAAAAATAGTTTTGAACTCGGGGGTTAATTGGCCTGGCTCATACCTCAGCATCGTATTCATCGAAGGCGTATCTACAATTTTATTGGGATTAAATATATGTTTGGGATCCCAAGTGTTTTTTACTTGTTTTAATAAAGCATAATTTTTCTCCCCCACCATTTGCTTAATAAACGCTCCTCTTAAACGCCCATCTCCATGCTCCCCACTTAAAGAACCATTGTATTTTTTTACCAGCGTAGCTACTTCTTCGGCAATGGTTCTAAACAATTGATTCCCTTCTTTCGTTTTTAAATTAATAATAGGACGTAAATGTATTTCACCCGATCCCGCATGTGCATAGTGCACTGAATAAAGGCCATGCTTTTTTAATATCTCATTAAAGTCACGAATATAATTAGGTAGGTCTTCTACATCCACGGCGGTGTCTTCAATCACAGGCACTGCTTTTTCATCTCCAGGTAAATTACTCAACAAACCAAGGCCCGCTTTTCTTAATGCCCATATTTTTTTAGCATCCGCCCCAAACAATACTGGAAAATGATACCCCAAACCTGCCGCGCGCATATCCGCTTCTACTTTATTTGTGAGCTCCAAAATTTCTTCCCTAGTTGCTTTTACAAATTCTATCACTAAAATAGCGCCAGGGTCACCTTGTACAAAAAAACGGTTCTTAGCTTGCTCCGTATTTTCTTTGGTACATTCTAAAATATAATGATCAATCAGTTCACTGGCACTGGGCTTGTATTTTAAACCAATTAAATTGGCATGCAGTGATTCATCAATACTGTTAAAATGCACGCATAATAAACCTACTTCTTTAGCAGGCGCAGGCACCACATTTAATTTTATCTCTGTCATAAAGGCCAGCGTACCTTCGGAGCCTGCAATCAAATTGCAAAAATTAAAATGAGGGCCCCCTGCGGTAAAAGGATCCGAGTCTATTAATAGATCCACCGCATATCCTGTATTTCTTCTTACCACCGACTTTTTGGGAAACTCTTTTCTTATCTCTACTTGATTGTCATAGTTGCTTAATAAACTACGCACCGATTTGTAAATATTTCCTTCTAATGTATTCAATGCACATTTTTCATGAAAATCATCGGTAGATACACTTTTAAAAACAACTTCTGATCCATCACTTAAAAATGCTTTCACTTCTAATAAATGTTCTCTTGTACTTCTATATACGACCGAATTGGATCCACAAGAATTATTGCCCACCATTCCACCAATCATGGCTCGATTGGCAGTAGAGGTTTCTGGGCCAAAAAATAAATCATGCGGTTGTAAAAATAAATTTAATTCATCGCGAATGACACCAGGTTGCACGCGCACCCAACCTGCTTCTTTATTAAGTTCTAAAATTTGATTGAAATGCTTGGATACATCTACAATGATACCGTTGCCGACCACTTGACCTGCTAAAGAAGTACCGGCAGTTCTTGGAATTAATGATGTTTGATGTGTGGATGCAAAAGCAATGAGCTTTGAAATATCTTGCTTGGTTTTAGGGATGGCTACTGCTAACGGTAGCTCTCTATAACTAGAGGCATCCGTTGCATATAAGATCCTAATCATTTTATCGAAAAAAAGATCCCCTTCCAATTGTTTTGCAAGCTGCTTCAACTGTTCCTTCATAATGCTTTATTCAACTTCGCAAAAATACTAAAATAAACACTAAGGCTTAAATTAGAAACCCAATAAAACTAGGGGCGAATTACCACTTTAAAGTTTTCAAATAAGCTGCGTCATCTTTAGCGCAATCCAATTCGGTGGTTCCTGTATAGGCTTCTTGTTCTACGATATAATATTTTACCCCTAGTGCAGCTGCCTGTGGTAATAAAGATTTATAATCGATGCTGCCTTTGCCTACAATACAAGATTCTTTTTCTCCTTTTGCGGTAGTGGCCATATCTTTCACATGGACCAATTTGAAACGATTTGGGAACTTTTTCATATAAGCAATCGGATCCACCCCCGCTGCCACTGTCCAATACATGTCCATTTCAAAATCAACAGTATCGGGGTTGGTAGATTTCATCATTAAATCTTGGGGCACAATACCATCCATAGGCACAAAAGAATAATCATGGTTATGGTAAGCAAAACGGATGCCATTTTTCTTTGCTATTTCACCACATGCATTGAACTCATCAGAGAATTTTTTGAAATTATCAATTGATTTTTGTGCTCCTTTGTGTGGACATATTAAATACTTCATACCAATTTCAGCAGCTTGAGCAGCTTTGCGCTCAAAATCTTTTGAAATCTCACAATGTGAAGACACAAAATTCATTCCCAAATCATCCATCAATTTTTTAAACTCTGTATTTTTCATTCCCCAAAAAAGGCCATTGTTTCCTTCAAAACCTTCAATTTGTTTGTACCCAGATTTAGACAAATGTGTTAAAACACCTACTGTGTCTTTATATAAAGCTTGTTTCACTGTCCACAATTGGATGCCAAATGTATTGGATTTAGCCATTGCCATTAATTCATTACCAAATGGCATGCTTAATGCCGCACCTGCTAATGCCGTTTGACGCAGGAAGTTTCTTCTTGAATTGTTCATATAATCGTTTTTAAAGTTCAATAGTTAGTTCAGTTAATAAAAGTAGTAATACGAATGCAATTTTCTAATGCACCGTTTCAGATCCAATTTGAAAGTTTATTTTAATAGAGCAACAACTCTATACCTATATTAAGTAGCCCAAGCTTTGTCTCCTTTTTTATAAGGGACAGAACCTTCATATTTACCTGGAACGGCTACATAACGTAAAACTTTAGTTGCCCCAACTTCAGAACTAAAGAATCCCCATAAGGTCAATTCTTTAAGCATCGTAAAATAATGCTTTTGCTCGTCTGGCTTTTTTGTTTTTTGAAATGCAGATGCTTCTTTGTCTAAAGCTACCAACAAGTCATGTCTTTGTGCAGGCGTTGCTTCCATAAAAGATTTACCGCTTGCTTTTTTGGACGCTTCGTCTAATTTTTTCAAACCTGCCATAAATGTAGTTTGATCTTTTGCTTCATAACAGTCATTTACAATTACTGTCATAAACTCACCCACTTTTGCTTCCTTAGCACCTGGTGTATTGGTCGCGGGCAAAATGGTTTCTGCAATTTCATTTAAAAATGAAATATCAGTTTTTGAAAAACTTAAACCAGGCGTACCCGTTGTGCAGCCCGATAAAAACGCTTCTGCACCTAAAACGGTTCCTCCCATTATGAGTGCTACTCTTGATAAGGCTTCTCTTCTATTCATCATAAAATTGTATTTAAAATATTATAAATTATAAGTTTCCTTTTTTCAATTCATTCACTGCAAATTCAGCAGCACGTGCAGTAAATGCCATATAGGTTAAAGATGGATTCACACAAGAAGAACTTGCCATAAATGCACCATCCGTTACAAATACATTGGGGGCATCCCAAACTTGGTTGTTGCCATTTAATACAGATGTTTTTGGATCTCTACCCATACGCGCAGTTCCCATTTCATGAATACCTCTTCCTGGTGTGCCATCCCCTTCGTGCGCTTTTACATTTTTAACACCTGCTTTTTCTAACATTTCTTGTGCATCTGCAAAAATATCTTTGCGCATTTTTTTCTCATTCTCTTTTAATTCGCAATCAATATTTAAAACATTCAATCCCCATTTGTCTTTTACTGATTTATCCAAAGTTACTTGATTGGTTGGGTCTGGTAACATTTCACCAAAACCACCCATACCTACTGACCATCCACCAGGTTCTGTCATGGCATCTTTGAATTCACCACCAATAGAAAATTCTGCAACATCATGTTTCCAACCTTGTCTTGTGCCACTGCCTTGGTAGCCAAAACCGCGTACATAATCGCGCTTGTCATCACCTACATTTCTAAAACGTGGGATATAAAAACCATTGGCACGACGACCAAAAGTATACTTGTCTTCGTAACCTTCAACATTTCCGCTTGCACCAATACCTAAATGGTGGTCCATTAAATTTTTACCCAAAGCATTGCTACTACTGCCTAAGCCGCCTTCCCAAACATCGGTTGCAGAATTCATCAACAACCAAGTACTATTTAAAGTAGAAGCATTGACAAAAATTATTTTTGCTTTGTATTCAATGGTCTTGTTGGTTTCTGCATCCAATACCATCACCCCTGTGGCGCGTTTTTTATCTTTATCGTATTTAATTTCTGTTACAATACTCCAAGGTCTTAAAGTTAAGTTGCCCGTTGCCATTGCAGCAGGTAAAGTAGAAGACTGTGTACTAAAATATCCACCAAATGGACAACCCAACCAGCATTTATTTCTAAACTGACAACCTGGGCGACCTTCATGCGGTACGGTAATATTTGCAGTACGTCCAATGATTAAATGACGAGCACCTTTGTATGCATCTTTTAATCTTGCAGCCACCTCTTTCTCCACACAAGTTAAATCCATGGCAGGTAAAAATTGACCGTCTGGTAAAACAGCTAAGCCATCGCGATTCCCACTGATGCCTGCGAATTTTTCTACATAATCATACCAAGGTTCAATTTCTTTATAACGAACAGGCCAATCTACACCATGCCCATCTTTTAAATTGGCTTCAAAATCCAAATCAGACCAACGGTAACTTTGACGGCCCCACATTAAAGAACGACCTCCAACATGATACCCTCTAAACCAATCGAAACGTTTGGTTTCAGTGTAAGGACTTTCTTTGTCTACACACCAATAATCTAAATTGGTTTCATTCAAAGGATAATCTCTTTTTAATACAGGATAATCTTTGATCATCTCTTGTGTACGCGTGCCACGATGCGGATAATCCCAAGCTTCTTTATTTGCGTTAACATAATCTTTAATGTGCTCAATATTTCTACCGCGCTCTAACATTAAAACTTTTAATCCTTTTTGTGTAAGTTCTTTAGCTGCCCATCCGCCGCTAATCCCCGATCCCACTACAATTGCATCATACTGTTGTTCTGCCATTTTATAAATTTTTAGAATTATTGATTTTTTTTAATAATTAAACGTCGCAAATTTTAACCGCTGCTGCTAAAGAAGCAATAGGGTCTTTGTCAGCAGGAATAAATTCTTGTGCCACATACCCTTTGAATCCAGTTTTAACAATGGCACGCATAATGGCTGGATAAAACAATTCCTGTCTTTCATCAATTTCATTTCTACCTGGCACACCACCAGTATGATAGTGCCCAAAATAAGTATGATTGGTTTGAATAGAATGGATAATATCGCCTTCGTCAATTTGCATGTGATAAATGTCAAACAATAATTTAAAATTAGGTGAACCTAATTGCTTGCATAGTTCAATACCCCAGGCTGATTTATCACACATATAATCTTTATGATCTACTCTAGAGTTTAACAATTCCATTTGGATGAGGACACCTCTTTTTTCTGCCAATGCCATGATTTTTTTCAACCCTGTGACACAATTTTTTAATCCTGTTTCATCATCCATGCCTCTTCTGCTACCAGAAAAACAAATCAAATTAGTATAGCCAGCATCTGCTACATAATTAATATGGTCGGTATAACTTTTAACTAATTGATCATGGTACTGAAGGGTATTGAAACCTTCTGTCAAACTTATTTCTGCACCATTGCACATCGTAGAAATTAGATTATTGTCTTTTAAAACTTTCCATTCCGAAGGACCTACCAAATCCATCCCAACCAAACCCATCGATTTAAAACTTTTTGCCAATGATTCAATAGGAATCTTACTATAACACCATCTACAAGCAGTATGATTGATGTTTCCTTTTAATATGTTTGAAAGATTTTCATTTTCCACAGCTGCTAAAATTTTTGAAGGAAAGGCAACGCCAGTTGCTAGGGCTGCTGAACCAGTTATAACTTGTTTAATAAGCTTACGTCTATTGACATTGGATGACATAGCAAAATCGTTGAATTGATTATTAATATTGGTTTGATAAATATAATTTTTATTTCCTGTTTTATAAAAAATAATTAGTGAAAAAAGGAGGTAATTTGCGAAATAATAAGGAAATTGCTATTGGAATACTACGAAAGTGTTAAAATGACACAATCATACGATTTTTAAGCCAAAAAATACTCCAAAAATGAACCGAAAATTAAGAATGGGCATGGTGGGCGGTGGTAAAGATGCTTTTATTGGCGCTATCCACAGACTTGCTGCCAATATGGATGGATTGATTGAAATCAATTGTGGTGCTTTAAGTATTAATCCTGAAATAGCAGTGGCTTCGGGAGAAGCTTTATTTCTTCCAAAAGAAAAAACTTACTTGACATTTGATGAGATGATTAAAAAAGAAGCTGCCCTGCCAGCGAACGAGCGTATGGATTTTGTAACCATTGTCACCCCAAATTTTGCTCATTTTGCTCCGGCCATGATGGCTTTAGATCATGGATTTCATGTGGTGATTGAAAAGCCCATTACTTTTTCATTGGATGAAGCAAAGCAATTAAAGAAAAAATTAGACGAAACAGGATTGATACTTTGTTTGACACATACTTATTCTGGATACCCAATGGTCAAACAAGCAAAGGCCATGGTGAAAGAAGGAAAATTAGGAAAGATTCGTAAAATATGGGTGGAATATGCACAAGGCTGGTTAAGTAAATTGTCGGAAAGAGAAGGCAATGCACAAGCTGCTTGGAGAACCGATCCAAAAAAATCTGGAAAAAGTTCTGTAATGGGGGACATTGGAACACATGCTGCACATTTAGCAGAATACATTAGTGGCGCAAAAATTTCAGAAGTATGTGCCGAATTAAATACCATGGTAGAAGGAAGAATGTTGGATGATGATGGTGCCGTTATGTTAAAATTTGACAATGGCGCCAAAGGTGTTTTAATGGCATCACAAGTAGCAGCGGGTGAAGAAAATAATTTGAAAATTAGAATCTATGGTGAGAAAGGTGGCATTGAATGGATGCAACAAGAGCCAAACACATTACATGTAAAATGGTTGGACCAACCTGCTCAAGTATTAAGAGCTGGAAGTAATTATGGCGCACACTTATCATCAGCTGCAGTGCACAATTCGAGAACACCAGGTGGACATCCCGAAGGTTATTTAGAAGCATTTGCAAATATCTACCGTAACTTTGCATTAACCCTTGGTTGTAAAATTGATGGAACAACGCCCACTGCCGAAATGTTAGACTTCCCAACTATTGAAGATGGATTAAGAGGGATGGCATTTATTGATAACGTAGTAGCATCATCGCAGTCCGATACCAAATGGACGGCTTATGTTTTATAAAATAAAATTATGACAACAATCAAAGGACCTGCAATATTTTTAGCTCAATTTATGGGTGATGAAGCACCATTTAATACTTTAGATCGTATTTGTAAATGGGCAGCTGGCTTGGGTTTCAAAGGAGTACAAATTCCTAGTTGGGACCCAAGATGTATCGATTTAAAAAAAGCTGCAGAAAGCAAAACCTACGCAGACGAAATCAAAGCCATTGTTGCAGGTGCAGGAATGGAAATCACAGAATTGTCTTCGCATTTGCAAGGACAATTGGTCGCAGTGCATCCAGCATATGATGCACAATTTGATGGATTCGCGCCAAAAGAAGTGCATGGCAATTCAAAAGCAAGAACAGAATGGGCGGTGCAACAATTAATCTATGCAGCCAAAGCTTCACAAAATTTAGGATTGAATGCACATGCTACTTTTAGTGGTGCTTTATTATGGCATACTGCATATCCTTGGCCACAACGTCCTGCTGGATTGGTAGAAACAGGATTCACTGAACTGGCTAAAAGATGGATGCCTATATTAAATGAATTTGATAAAGTAGGCGTAGATCTTTGTTATGAAATTCATCCAGGTGAAGATTTACATGATGGCGTTACCTATGAAATGTTTTTAGATAAAGTGAATCAACATCCACGCGCTTGTTTATTGTACGACCCTTCTCACTTTGTTCTTCAATGCATGGATTACTTAGGCTATATCGATGCTTTTCATGAGCGCATTAAAATGTTTCATGTAAAGGATGCCGAATTCAATCCCACAGCCAAACAAGGCGTGTATGGTGGTTATCAAAATTGGATTGATCGCGCAGGAAGATTTAGATCACTTGGCGATGGTCAAGTAGATTTCAGAAGCATATTTAGCAAATTGGCTGCTTATAATTTTAAAGGATGGGCAGTAATGGAATGGGAATGTGCCATCAAACATCCAGAAGTAGGCGCAGCAGAAGGTGCCATTTTTATTCAAAAGAATATTATAAAAGTAACAGATAAAGCTTTTGACGATTTTGCCAACACAGGATCAGACGAAGCATTCAATAAAAAAATATTGGGTATATAAACATTTAAAAAGAAGTACAATGAAACAGGTTTTATTTATGATGACAACAGCATTCGCTTTAATGGCATGTGGTGGTGGATCAGGAACAGCAACAAAAACAGAAACTGCAGCAACAGCAACAGCACCAGCAGCAAGCACAGGAAATAGTTTATCCGACAATCCTGATTACAAAAAAGGATTGGCCTTAGTAGCAGGAAGCGATTGTTTAACTTGTCACAAAGTAAGTGAGAAAGTGATTGGACCCGCGTATAAAGATGTTGCAGCAAAATATGAAAATACAGATGCAAACATTAAAATGTTGGCTGCAAAAGTTATAAAAGGCGGTGGAGGAAATTGGGGCCCTGTTCCCATGACACCGCATCCTCAATTAAAACAGGAAGATGTAGAACAAATGATCAAATATATTTTACTTTTAAAAAAATAAAAAAGAACTAATTTCTATAACGATTTCTTAAAATACACAACTAAACAACGCTCATGAAAAAATTATTGCTTGCTCTTTTAGTGACATTAGTTTGCGCACAAGTAAATGCACAAAAATGGATTTCCTTATTTGATGGAAAAACAACCAATGGCTGGCACACTTTTGGAAAGAAAGAAGCTGGCAGCGCTTGGAAAGTAAATGAAGGTGCACTTACCCTTGATCCAACCAATAAAGATGGCTGGCAGGTAAAAGGCGGTGGTGACATCGTATCCAATGAAAGCTTTAACGATTTTCATTTGCAATTGGAATGGAAGATTTCAAAAAACGGAAATAGTGGTGTCATCTTTTTTGTACAAGACGACCCTATTAAATATAAAAATACTTGGCATACTGGACCAGAGATGCAAGTACTAGACAATGATGGAAATGAAGATGGCAAAAATTTCAAACACAGAGCAGGTAATTTATATGATTTGATTGCTGGCCCAGAAGGTGCAGTGAAAGCAGTGGGCGAATGGAATTTGGTAGATGTTATTAATGAAAAAGGTGTTTTAACTTTAAAATTAAATGGCATCGTTACAGCTAAAACCAATTTAGGAGATGACCATTGGAAAGAACTTGTTAAAAACAGCAAATTTTCAAAAGGAGAATCACCAGATTTTGGAAAAGTTTTTGCCGGCCACATTGCTTTACAAGATCATGGCTTTGAAGTGGCATTCAGAAATATTCGTATTCAAAAATTGTAATTCATAATAGTGCAAACTATTCATGAAAATTTCATGCGTCAGGCCCTCGTGCAAGCACAGAGGGCCTTTGACGTTGATGAAGTACCGGTGGGTGCTATTATTGTGATGCACGATAAAATTATTGCCAAAGCCTACAATCAAGTACAACTTTTAAAAGATGTAACTGCTCATGCAGAAATTTTAGCCATTACCAGTGCTTGTGAAAGTTTACAAGCAAAGTATTTACCCGAAGCCGCACTCTATGTTACACTAGAACCTTGTTTAATGTGTGCGGGTGCTTTGTACTGGAATAAGATTGGACATATTGTTTTTGGTGCTCATGATGAAAAAAATAGTTACCGCAGGGTAACAGAAAAAAATCCTTTTCACCCTTCTACCACCATTATTGGCGGTATCCTTCAAGACGACTGCGCTGCGCTCATGCAAACTTTTTTTAAAGCCAAACGATAATTAGTTTACTTATAAAGCTTCGTAAAAAATAGCTTTCCTGCGTCATACTAAAAACGGATTACTTCGGAAACTATTTATTTACTGCGCTTCAGACTAGCCTTTATTTTCTATTTCAGGAAAAAAAGAGGGCCACTCGCTTAAATCAACGCAAAGCATTGTAATTTCGGGCTTCATTAGCAAACACAATAAATAAAAAATATGTCATTTACCTTACCTGCATTACCTTATGCACACGAAGCTTTAGAACCACATTTTGATACTTTGACCATGCAAATTCACCATGGAAAACACCACCAAGCTTATGTTGATAATTTAAACAAAGCCCTTGCTGGTACACCCAACGAAGGAAAAAGTTTAGAAGAATTGGTAAAAGTTGCTGGTACCATTAGCCCTGCTGTTAGAAATAATGGTGGTGGTCATTGGAACCACAGTTTCTTTTGGACAAGTTTAGCACCTAACGCAGGTGGCGCTCCATCGGGCGCTTTGGCCGATGCGATCCATGCAACATTTGGAAGTTTGGATGCTTTCAAAGAAAAATTTGCTGCCGCGGGTATGACTCGTTTTGGTAGTGGTTGGGCTTGGTTAATTGTTAAAGACGGAAAATTAGAAGTAAGCTCAACACCTAATCAAGACAATCCTTTAATGGATGTTGCAGAAGTAAAAGGCCATCCTATTTTAGGCGCCGATGTTTGGGAACATGCTTATTATTTAAAATATCAAAATAGAAGAGCAGATTATTTAGCAGCTTTTTGGAATGTAGTGAATTGGTCAGTTGTTGCTGATCGTTTTGCTGCAGCAAAATAAATTTCACTTAACAATATATAAAACCTGCGCTTTCAAGTGCAGGTTTTTTTATGCCATGGATTTACTTGAATGCACGCAGCACTTGCTTTGAATAAACTATATGTAGGGTAGCCTTAAGGTACGGGGTCATAACCATGCCCACCACCAGGCCTACATTTACTTAATCGAATCACACCTAAGTAGATTCCTTTGATGGGGCCATATTTACGAATGGCTTCAATGGTATAATGAGAACAACTGGGTGTAAACCTACATTTGCTTGCGCCCAGCCAAGGAGAAAGTACGTATTGATAAAAACGAATCATTACTATAAAAGGAAAGGATATTATTTTTTTCAATGTTTGCAAAGTAAATGCTTGGTTTAGCTTTTTGAATCCAATGGAGCGCTGCAATAAAATGGCGAACTATTTATGGCTTGCTATTTTTTTTATAAGTAGGGTTAATACTTCTTTAAGTTTTGATTGTATTTCCAACTGCGATAACACTTGTGCATCTGTATATAAGAAAAATAAGTCCAACTTTTTGTTGTTTAAATTTACCTGCTTTAAAAAATTAGGTTTCTCTAATCGATACGCTTCGCGCAATAATCTTTTAACACGATTGCGTTGCACTGCTTTTCTAAAAATTCTACTGGGCGCACCCACTCCAGCTTGAACCATTCCATTGGAAAGCGCTTCTAGTTTATTCGTTTCTGTTGCTTCTAAAGTATAAATTAATTTAATAGGGAAAACTTGTATAGAATGTCCTTTTGAAAACAAATGTTGCGTTTGTTTTCTGCTTTTTAATTTGTCTAATTTTTTATATGTAAACAATGCAGGCAAGTAGAATTAATTTTTATGTGGTACCCTAATCAAAAAAGTCCCTCCCGAAAAACGGGAAGGACTTTAAAATTATTGAATTTATTTGTAATAGTAAGAACGGCCTAAGCCTGGAAAAAATTATTTTAATCCTTTCTCACTAGATACAGTTAGTTTTTTGCGTCCTTTCTTGCGTCGGCTAGCTAATACTTTACGACCATTAGCTGATTCCATACGTTTGCGGAAACCATGAACTGATTTACGACGACGTTTATGGGGTTGGAATGTACGTTTCATTTGATGTCTTTTACTTGCTTAGTTTCTTAAAAAAAATTCCACATCCAATAGCAGTCACCATACCACTACCTGTGAAAGGTCGGCAAAAATAGGGTATTTTTTCATTTTCTAAGCTAAATCTGTATGTTTTGCCTCAATTTTTTGTCCAAAAAACAA
>CAIPJS010000038.1 GCA_903865435.1 uncultured Bacteroidota bacterium
ATTTAAACCCGAATGGGTGCCATGTCGTTTTACATCACTACTGCCTTCTTGTTGCATATAATTAGTAGTATGATTGATCGCGTCAATTGTAGTTCTATTCATTGAATTGGGCGTGGCAGAAAGTAAAGTTGAATTAGAGGCGATATAAAAACTTGCACCAAAATTATTGTTGCGTAAAGCTAAATTGGCTGAACCATTTTCAATACGAGTGCCAATGCTGGTATTGATATTGCCATTGTACCCTCTTGTTTTATTTTGTTTTAGGATGATGTTGATGATGCCCCCTAAACCATCTGCATCATATTTTGCACCAGGATTGGTGATGACTTCTACAGATTTTATTTCACTTGCAGGAATAGATTGTAATACTTCGGCAATATTTGAACCAAAAGCAATACTAGGTTTACCATTGATTAAAAATCGGATGCTTGAAGTGCCTGCCAATTGTACATTGCCATCTATATCTACAGAAACCATTGGTATTTTTTTCAATAAATCGGTCGCTACCCCACTTTGTGCACTGATATCCTTTTCCGCATTAAAAACCATTTTATCAATTTTATTTTCAATCAATCTTGCAGAACTAGTTACGGTGACTTCTTTTAAGGTACTATTTGATTTTTGTAATAGAATTGTATTTAAATTTATTTTAAGATGATTGTTGTCGATAGTGACATTATTAATGGTAGTCGTTTTAGAACCAATAAACTCAATATTCACTTTATAAACATCATTGGCCAACTCTTTTACCGAAAATTGACCCTGTTTATTGGTCGTAGCTCCATTGATGGCCTTGTTATTGCCATTTTTATAAATGATGATGGTAGCATATTCAATAGGCAATTGCGTTTCGGCATCTAAAACTACCCCATACATTTGACCATTTCCAGTTGTTGGTTCGGACTTCTGCGCTTGTATAGTTATATAAAAACTTAGTAATATAAGGATACCTAGCCATTTACGCATGCCCATGTTTTAATTTGTGAACGCAAATTTATTGAATCTGCTGCACAATAGAAAATCGTTTATAGAAAACTTTAATGAATGAGCTCATTACGCTATTTAAGGACTATATTTTAACATTTACAACCTTGCAAATTGATTGGGCCAATGAATTAAGTTTCAACTCAACAATTAGACGATTATTTTGTTATTTTGTAGTAACCCTTAAAATAAATTCTTATGAAAAATAAAATTGCAATTGTCACTGGTGGTAGTCGTGGACTAGGAAAAGATATGGCTTTGAGTTTGGCTAAAAAAAATATTGATGTTATAGTAACTTATAATACCAATAAAGAAATGGCTATTGAAACTGTCAAAGAAATTGAATCACTTGGAGCTAAAGCAGCCATTGCACATTTGAATATGAGCGCCTTCAATTCACTAGACGCTTTTGTTGAAAATATAGCAACCATTCTTAGTGTAGATTTCAATGCTGCACATTTTGATTTTTTAATTAATAACGCAGGCATGGGTAAAACTGTTCCTTTTGTTGATGTGACCGAAGACGTTTTTGATGATTTTTTAAATGTGCATTTTAAAAGTGTTTATTTTTTGACACAAAAATTACTAAAGCAAATCAATGATGGAGGAAGTATCATCAATATTTCTTCTGGAACTACTCGTTTTAGCAATCCCGGTTACTCGGTATACGCGTCCATGAAAGGGGCTATGGAAGTTTTAACCAGATACCTTGCTAAAGAATTAGGTACCAGAGGCATTCGTTCTAATATTGTTGCACCAGGCCCAGTAGAAACTGATTTTAATAATGCAGCCATTCGCAACAATCCTCAATTTAAAACCATGTTGGGTAATATGTCTCCACTTGGAAGAGTGGGTGCCGCAGATGATTTAGGGGGTGTCATTGCCTTCTTATGTTCTGATGATGCCAAATGGATCAATGGGCAAAGAATTGAAGTGAGTGGTGGAATAAATTGTTAAGCTGTTATATTTTATTCAGGCTAATAGTACATCGCTACTTTCTTTGAATGCATAAACTTGCTTGCTATAAAGCAATTAGAGTAAATTTGATAATACTATTTATTTGTATTATTTTACAAGTATTAAATAGTACTTGTATTGAAATTTAGTTGCCTAATTATTTTTTGTTTTGTATTCATTATTGCCAATTACTCATTTGCGCAAACTTCAGGCAATATTCAATTAACCAACAATGGTGTTGCACCTGCACCTGCTTTTGCATTAGGCGCCCCTGCTATTTTAAGTTCAACCGTGATAAGAAAAAATAAATTTTATTTCAACCCTGAATTTAATTTAGGTATTGATGGAAAGCCCTGGACATTGTATTCTAGAATTGGCTATTACCTAGTGGAAAATAAAAAGCTGACCATTACATTAACAGCAAATACCAATTGGTTCTTCATGAAAAAAACTCCGATCATTAATGATGAAGAATTGCAAGTACAGCAATATTATTCTTTTGAATTTAATGGCACTTACAGTCTCCTTCCACATCAAAAGCTATTGCTGTCCTATTGGAGATCGGATAGAATGAGAAAAGTTGGTCTATTGTTTGAAAACTTTGTAAACTTGGCTTATGAAATTGAAAATATAAAATTGGGTGATAAAAATAATTTTTCAACCAAACCCAGTATTTTTTATTTAGAAGACCATGGTTGGCTCAGTGGATTTTTTACTGCACAAACAACAACCTTTCAAAGAGAAAATTGGAAGTGTAATTTATTTGTAACCACTTGCTGGCCGATCAGTCAGATGTCAGGCACTGAGTTTATTTGGAACACTGGAGTGAACATTCCTTTTTAGTTATCATCAAAACGATTGCGATCAGCTTAATGAAGAAAGTATGTACAACCTAAGCTAGGTTTGGCTTTTTCCCTTTGAAATAATTAATAGCCATAACTGCTAATATAATTACCAATCCAAAAAATTCTCTTGATTCTTCTACCCATGGCTGTTCAGCCTTCATTGTAGCAGCAATACTTGTTGCATTGTGGTATTTGATCCAATCTAAAATTCCATTGGCATCAAAAAATTTATACATTGCATAAACACCAAAAATTAAAAATCCAACCCAATAGGCCATCTTATTGACTGGTTTTTGTTTTACTGCCAAATAACAAAGTACAGCTGGATACAAGTAGATGGGCATCCATAAATAAGGATCAGGATCATTGTACTGTACTGCTGCAAAAAGAATAAAAACTAGAATAAAAAAGATATTGAAAAATTTCATTTGTACGTTTTATGAATGATCGATTAATAAAGTTAGTGTATTAAAACTAAGTAGTTCTTATGGGTGCAGGCGTGGTTTTAATTTGATAAGTAGTATCGTCGGCCTTTGTACATGCATTAAAGAGCATAGTGCCTAAAAAAAATACTAGTAATAATTTAAAATTTTTCATAAAATAAATAGATGTTTAAATTTTAATTAATTAACCCGTTTACCAAATTTAGTATTTTTTTACTAAACAGGTTTTTTAAAAATTGGCCTCCATAGGAAAGCAATTATTTAATGGGCAGCAGCTGTAAGCTTTGGCCCCATAGGTATATTGTAACCAAAGCTTAAGATAAATTCCAAAGTGCCAAAATTTTGACGCGCATTGCCTTCAAACACATTGAGGTTATAATACATCGCATAATCTAGTTTGCCAGAGAATTCTAAATACAATTTTTTATAAAAAGTGCTTCTTAAAGCATATTCAGTACCTGTATTCCAACCACCAAATTGAAATTTGCTATCATTTTCTTTTCCAAACAAAGAATTTTGCACATGAGGAATTAATGGACCTATGCCAAACTTTCCTAAACCATCGATGGCAATATTTTTACTAGACAAACTTTTAAATCGATTCCTTTTTACAATATTGAATAATAAAAAATTAGCGCCATTGTTTAAATAATAATAATTTCTGGAAGTACCATCCCCCGTTTTTGAAAAATTAAAGGTAGAATCAATGGACGCACCATGATAAATACCCACCAAATGAATGCTATGGTTGTCTTTAATCAAAGCTTTAGTATGATCGAAATTAATTTCAAAAGCCCAATCTTTATTTTTATCGAAAAAATATCCAAATCGATAATTGTATTGAGGGATACTTAATGCTGTATTAAAAAGCCCTTCATCCCAACCTGGATGATCCACTAAAATAGTGTTCTTGAAATTAAAATTATTCCCTAATGAAGGTTGATTTACAAAGATGTTGGAATTGGTATAATAATCTTTATTGTACCCCCATGAAAAATAGAACTCCCCTTTTCTTTCAGTTTTTTGTGCAAATACAACTAAAATTTGTAAAGTAAATATAAATAGAAATAGCCCTTTTTTCATAAGCTTTAGTTGGTACAATTTTTCAAGTAAATTTTTGTAAAGATACCTAAAAGAAAATTATTTAAGCCACTATTTCATATGACTTAGCTCCTCTTTTTGGTCAAGTAAATAAGAATGCTGTTGAAATGTTATTAGATTTTAAAATAATATTTGAATCCACCAATTAATGTACGAAATTTGATTCAAATTATAGTTTTGAATTACTTTGGTTTTATACGCAGCGCCTTTTCATACGCCTTAAGTACTTTAAGGCAGATGAGACTTATGCGCTCTTTTCTAAAGCCGATTGTACATGCTTGTTTGCAAAGAGCCAACTATACCCTATCCACAAAAGAGCAAAAAAAAATAAATTTTTATTATCCTCTGTTTAATCAAATTGTAAACATTGAAAACTATTTGCGCCTAAAAGGTAGAAAGCCAAGCATTGATGAAACTAAAAGAATGGCGATCATTTCTGCAATGGCTACGCTCTATGACGATTTGATTGATGAAGAAGATTATGAAAAAGAACAATACCATGCAATAGTAGATAGAACCATTTCGCCATCCATGATTGGTCCAAAAATTCAATTGATATTTGAATTGGATGATGCACTTAGAAAAATCTGGTCTCCTTCAAATGATTTTATTGACGCTTTAAAAGTAGCCATTGAATGGCAGATCGTTTCGAAGCAACAATTACTAAAAAATATTTCATTGGATGAAATTTTGTCAATTTCAGAAAATAAATGTGGAAACAGTTCTTTATTATGGGCTGCGGTTTTAGATGAAAAATGGACGCTACAAGAAAAAGATTTTATATACCAATCTGGTGTTGTTGGACAAATGGTCAATGATTTATTTGATGCTTTTAAAGATAGAGAAGATGGAGTGCATACTTTTGTGAGTAAAGCAAATTCAATACATCAAGCAAAAGAAATATTTATTGCGGCTTGTATTAGGTTAAACCAAACCATTTTGCAAACAAGTACTTCAAATCAAAATAAAGAAAAAACCATTGAACATTTTGCTTGCATTCATTCTTTTGCAATGGTTGCCTTAGCGCATTTACAAAATACCAATTTGAAATATGGAAATCCTTGGGATCTATCCAAACCTTCTAGAAGTGAACTGGTTACAGATATGGCTTTTTGGAGTAATAAAATAAAATTGGTGCAGGAAAGTATTTTTCTTTCTAAATTGGTTTAGATAAATTTGAATAAATTTATTTCTGACATCTCAATATACCCGATTTTGCCTTTTGATCTAAAGAATTTTTAAATGCTGTGTTTTTCATCTCCATACAGTTTTTAAAAAATTCAATAGCAGCAACAAAATCTTTTCTTTCTTCATAAATAAGTCCTAGCTGCAAGGCCGATCTAGCTGCAAAATATTGTTTTAAATGTTTGCCTTTTATTATGGTAGACTTGTAAAATTTAATGGCTTGATCTTTGTCGCCCATTAAATCATAAATCCTAGCCAATCGATAAGAAAATTCTGCTTTGTCATCCTCCGTCGTAAAATCCAAGCTTGTTTTGTCGGATAACACTTTTAGCGCTTGCCCTTGAAAACCGCCATCACTCAATATTCTAGCTTTTAATAAAATTAAGTTTGGCCATGCATTGTTATTGGCATTGTGATAAGCTAATTTATCGGCCTCGGTTAATAAATTTCCTTTTTTTACTACTTCTTCTTTGTATTCATTTGCTTTTTTAAGGTCATTTTTTAAGTAAGCAATCAAACTTAATTTATCATAAGCATCTTTTACATAAAAATTACCTTTAAATGTATTGATAAATTGAGTGAATTCTTTTTCTGCATAATCTAATTTCATTTCATAAAAATAGGCATGCCCCTTTTCATAGCTCCAAAAGGGCATAGATAAATAAGCATCTCCTTGTTCTATATTGTTCGCTATATCTAAAGCCTTTTGAGGTTGTTGATGATTTAAATATAAATTGGTGGCCATATAGGCATGTATGTGATTCTTTTTAAAATCATAATTAGTACGTTCAATAAAATCAAAGGCTTTTTTAGTATTGCCTTCAAAGTTCATCACCAAATAGGGATAAAGTAATAAAGCTTCATTCATAGCCATTTTAGCATACTCGTCTTTACTATTGATATATCCCAATACCATTTCATTGCCTCTTGCAATACTTCCTTTAAAGCCTAAAATATTTAACATCCATTGATAATTGGTGGGCACTGCCCCAATGACAGTGGTCAATAAGCCAAAGTATAAATTGTTGGGGCCAAATTTTGGATACAGTGCATTGTTCTCTTTAAATAAAACATAGGCTTTTCTAAAATCTAAGGCTGCTTCAAAATTTTTGTCAAATTTTATAGCCAAGATGGCTTTATGAAAGTGCAATAAACCTAAACTATATAAATAATAAGGGGTGTTCTTAGGGCCTGTTTTAATTAAATCTATCCTTTTTTCGAAACGTGGATAAAAGACATTGTACTCCACAATATTTTCATTAAAAAAAGATTGGTACAAATCGGCACCGCTTTCTAATAAGGAATAAAATAAATTATTGGTATGATTGCTTAATTCCTTTTCAATCACTTTTCTAGCTTCTGGAATTCTTAAAGAACTTATAGATTCATAAGTTTTTTGAACTTTTTCATTCCACAAATATTGAGATTGCGCAAACCCTTGTATTCTGCAAATGATCATCAATAAAAAAAGGGCCTTTCTCATAGCTGTAAAAGTAAAGCTTATCAGATTTATTTACACTAATTTTTATACCAGTAGGGCGAGGATTTTATTTTAAACCAAATACCGCTACTTGTCCTGAAAAAGTGGCTAAATAAACATGGCCATTGGCAATCGTAGGAGAACAAAACTTTGCAAAAGAAGGCACAAAATCTCCAGGATTATTATTGCTATTCCACAGCTCTTTAGAAATGTCATTGGCATCAAATGCCCTTAGAATTCCTTTTTGAGTTCCATTTTCTGCATCACCACTATTTGCATAAGCAGCCCATACAATACCCGTGCCTGCTTTACCATTGTCCGATGATACCGAAATCATAGCCCCCGTTTGACCAGAAGGTCCAGACAAATTGGAGTATGTTTGATTCGTATTAAAACTATTTGAAGTTCTATCAAATTCAATGGCTCTTAATTTATCATTCTCCGACCAGATATACGCAAACTCTTTATTTGCTCCTTTATAATAAGCTGGCTGGCAATGTAAGTTGCCGCCAATTTTAAAGGTTTGTTTTACATTGTTAAAATTAGTAGCATAACCCCCTAAATTGTCTTTATCTAAAATGTATAAATTGCCATCTTTGGCACCCGTAAAATATATGCTTGAATTGGGCACCAACAGGGATCCCATCACACCATAATCCGCATCGGTCATGTTCATTTGAACATAATTATTGGGCGTAAAATAACTTGTTACTTTTAAGGAAGCATTTGCAGAAGGCGTGAGCTTTATGGCACTCTCCGACCTACCTGCTAAATTTTCTGGAAAAATACTTGCGATATTTTCGGCAGTACCGTTCCCCGGCATAATGCCATAAGGACTTGGCGTACCTACAGTTCCATTACCTGTGACGATGTATAAATTTCCAGTCTCATCTGCAGCAATGCCCATACCACTTTGCCATACTCCACCCTCCTCGCCATCGGGTGTCGTATTGTATACATATTGTTGTTGTAAATTTTTTGCATTGTAACCCAAAACCCATCCATGAAAAGGATTTAGATCGCAATGGGATGCATAAGAAATATAGACTACCCCATTCACCAATGCCAGACCCTGTCTTTGATTATTTCTTAAAGGATCAAATGCAACCATTCCATTGTTACTCGCATCTCCCTTGCCAGCCACTTGTGCAGTGATTTCAACTGGACTATTGGGTTTTTCATTTCCCGTAGCTAAATCAACTGCATGTAAATGTTGTTTGAATAGGGTGCCATCGGTGCTTCTTGCCACAAAATAAATTGTCTTAGCAATGGAATCAATCACGGGTGTTCCAATGATGCCAATAGAAGAAGTGATATTGGTATAAGGTGTACACCAAGATGATTTTACATCATAGGCATTTGGAGTGCGCATGCCAGTTACCGTATAATTTTTTTTCCAGTATAAATTTCCTTGATCTGCATCAAAGGCATACACAGTATTATCAACCGTTGCAATAAATACTACATTGTGTTTTGCCCCATTCATATCAAAATTTCCCATCACCAAGGGCTGTGCATATACTTCATCATCTACGCTTAATGTAAATAATTTTCTAAATTGCGTGCCGTTTACATTGCTCGTATTTAAAACAAGCTCATTGGCATTGTGACCAGTTCTTCCATTATCATTATGCTGAGTAGTCACTGAAAAATGTTGCAAATTGGGCGCCACGATTACATTGGATGTGCTGTCTGCTGGAACACTACTAATGGGTGTTGAAGTAAATGGTTCTGATTTTTTACAGCCCTCTAAAAAAGTAAAAATATTTAAGAAAAAGAAAAATAAAATTGAGTATTTAAAAAAACGCATTATAAAATAATTAAATAATTATGCCAACTGTTTGCGCATAAATTTAATGATTTTGTCTAATGGATTTGTATTAAATGTGAAATATTTCCCTTTCCACTATCTAGCAGATTTTAAAAAATCTACAATTTTATCTCTTTCATTTTCTGTTATTAAAGCCCTGGTTTGCATATGCATGCCCACTGTTTCCCAAATTTCTGGAGAAAAAGTGGAGGGGGAGGGTGTATTGTGACATCTTTGACAATTCTCACTCCACAATTGAACCCCCGATTTAGCTGCAATTGCTTTAGTGGGTGCACAGGCATTAATGGTGGTAATAAATAGGATTCCTACAAATACAATAATACTTATTGAAATAGGTTGTAAATTTTTATTGATTTTCATGATTTATTTTTTAAAGTTGGATAGAAAATTGCAAATACAAAGTATTGGACTTGGTTATTCCAGTAAACGCATTTAAAACTTCACTTCCCGTACTATTTCCATTGTATTTTTCATAAGTAAATTTGATGACCGATCTCCAGCTTAACCAATAATTTAAACCAATCGCAAAGGCAGATTGATCACTCCCCCAAGTAGAATTAGAAGGCGTATTGTAAGTGGAATATCTAGCCGCCAATTCAAAATCGTGTAATGCTTGAATGCCAGTAGGTCGGATGCTACATTGGGTAAATGAAGAAGTACTATGATTTTTAAAAGTATAGTTCGTTGCCCATTCATCTGCAGTGGTGTAATCAGCATTGCTGATGTCTTCAATATTGTATTGAGATTTGAAATTGACTAGAAAGGGAACATAAGTTTTTACATAATTAAAATCAAAAGCATACATATTGCCATTGACATTATGAAAGCTGGTGCCCTCTGTACCAACTTTCCCAAACATACCAGAAACACCAATCTCTAAAGAAGAATTAGAAAAGGGAAGCAATCCCAAACGGCCGGTGATGGTTTTATTGGTATTGTTGTCAACCAAATAACCACTCGTTACTGTACCATCATTGCCTAACTGCAAACCATTGGACAATGCTAAATCATAGTTCATTTTCATATCACCTAATGGCAATCCTCCTTCAACTTCCACCCCATAATCAGACGTAGGCATGTCTGCAATGCCAATAGGATCTGTCGCAAATTTATTAATCCAACCTGCAGCTTGTTTTTTTGAATAAGTACCAAATGGCAATACTAAATACCCTGCACGAATAATTACATTAGGCGCTGCAAAATAGGAAATGTCAGCCCAGCTTACACCCAATCCATTCTGACTAAAAGTAGGCTCAAATTCCATCAAATATTTTTTTTCATGTCTCCACAAAAACATGGGACTAAATTCAAATTGATCTATATCTCCAAGATTACTTTTTTTGCTTGTGGTACTAATACCGTTTAATGTATTGGTAGTTTTATTGCTAGAAAACCCAAAATTAGCCAAGCCTACTACCATAAAATGGTCGTCACCCGATTTATGATAATTCATTTGTTGTTCTAAATAATTAATTCTTTCTAATAAGGAAGAATCTACTGTTGATTTTTGATCTTGCGCTCGAAGCTGTATAATGGTTCCTAATAAAAAGAGCAATAAAAAACCATAGCTGCTATTTTGTATTTTAAATTTCATGATATATAATTTTATTTAAGGAATTAAAAGTGATTCAAATCGTATTTTACTTTTTCTTTCCTAAGGTTTTGATATAAGTCACCAATTGCCATCTTTGGTTATCGGTCAATAATTGTTTGTAGGAAATCATGGGGCCTCTTCCTTCGGTCAATTTCCAATAAGCTGCGCCATCAGTTTCAGATTGTACTGCATCCGAAGTATGGTCGGCAGGTTTTGGGTTTAATGAAGCAGCAGCGATGCCATCTCCTTTACCTGAATTGCCATGACAGGGTGTGCAGTAAGTCACATACAATTTCTTACCCTCTTTGATTGCATTTGCATCGCCCGCAAATGGATTTTTTAATTCAATGGCTGATGCAGGCGGATTCCATGGTTTTGATTTGGTAGCTTGTGCATTTGCTTGATTTGCTATTAAAGTCAAACAAAAAATTGCAAAAAAAATGGTGCTTGCGAAACTTGTTTTTAAATAGATGGCGTGTTTTTTATTTTTCATAGTTATATCAGTGTTTTGATGTTATAAAGATTAAAAATATAATCAGCTATTTGAACCAACCTATATCATAAGGGTTTATGATTGAAATCATAATTAAGTGTAACTTTATTGTATTAATAAAAGAAATCTTCCTACACATGAAAAATATATTGACGATTGTATTTACTTTTTTATTTGCCATTACTGGATACGAACAGCAAAAAAATGCTAGCCCAAGTTTTCAAATCATTCCTTTAGGTATTCAAGGAGGTTTAGATGAATCAAATTTATCGGCTTATATGATTGCAGCAGGTGGGTCCAATAATTATATTTGTTTGGATGCGGGTACCATTTATGCTGGATTGAAAAAAATAAATAATTCAAAATTGTTCCCAGGCAGCAGCACAGATGACATTCAGAAAAAAAATATAAAGGCTTATTTTATATCACATGCACATTTAGATCATGTAGCAGGTTTAATTTTAAATTCTCCCAATGATCTAGCCAAACCCATCTATGCTTTGCCTTCTGTACTAGATATTTTAAAAAATAATTATTTCACTTGGAAAAGTTGGGCAAATTTTGGAAGTGATGGTGATAAGCCTATTCTAAATAAATATTCGTATCAACCCCTTACAGCTGGAATAGAAATAAATATCCCTAATACCGAATTGAATGTGACGCCCTTTGTATTAAGCCATGTTAAGCCTTACGAAAGCACTGCTTTTTTAGTGGGTAATAAAAATAATTATGTTTTATATCTAGGTGATACGGGTGCAGATGCAGTAGAACAAAGCAGGCAATTAGATAAACTATGGACTGCCATTGCAGGTATAATAAAAGCTGGTCAATTAAAAGCAATTTTTATTGAGGTAAGTTTTGACAATTCTATCCCCGATAAATCTTTGTTTGGTCATTTAACACCTCGTTTATGGATGCAAGAAATGTTGGCATTAAATAAGCATTGCGATGGGCTTTTAAAATATACGCCCATTTACATCACCCATATCAAACCTTGTAGCAATTGTGAAGTCAATATAAAAAAGGAGCTTACAACAGCCAATACCATCGGGCTTACAATACTTTACCCATCTCAAGGAAAGCCAATAGAATTAAAATGATACCTACTTGTTCTAGTTTAACCATTTATCAAATTTTAGCTAAATATTAAAATAGAATCCTTATTTTAATAGTCTCTTAATTATCAACTATTAAAACAAGTATTATGTCAAATGCAAGTAAAATAAACAAAACAGGATCATCTCGTAGAGCATTTCTATACCAAAGCTCTTTGGCCTCATTGGGCTTCGTGTTCATGGGTAAAAATGCATTAGCTACTAATTCTTTATTCTTAAGCAGTCCTTTATCTACCATTAAAGGAGTTCAAATTGGCGCTATCACTTATTCTTTCAGATCTATGCCAGGTAGTGCGGAACAATTAATTCAATATTGTAAAGAGGCTAGCATAACTGCTATTGAATTAATGGGAGACCCTGCTGAAGCTTATGCTGGAAGCCCAGTAGGTGTTATGCCTCCAATGAATTTTAGACCACCAGCAGCGAATGAGCCTGCAAAACCTCCTATGTCTCGTGAAGACTTTATGAAATCAATGGAAGAAAGAAATGCAAAAGCAAGAGCTTGGAGAGAAACAGCTTCAATGGATAAATTTGTAGAGCTAAGAAAATTATTCAATGATGCAGGTATTACTATTTATGCATTTAAACCAGATGCAGCACTAGGTGTGAAAAGTACCGATGGCGAAATTGATTACGCTATGCGTGCAGCTAAAGCATTAGGCGCTACTTCAGTGAATGTAGAAATTCCAGAAAATGCAGATCATTCAAAAAGATTAGGCGAGTTTGGTTTAAAACATAAAGTATATGTGGGTTATCATGCGCATCTGCAAGCTACCGATACTGCATGGGATGTGGCTTTGAGCCAATCTCCTTACAATGCTATGAACCTTGACTGCGGCCATTATATAGCAGCAGGTGGAGCGAATACAACAGCGTCTTTATTAGCCTTAATTGAAGCTAAACATGATCGCATCACAAGTATGCATATTAAGGACCGTCAGAATAAAGTGCACGGTTCAAAGAATATGCCATGGGGTGAAGGCGATACTCCACTTAAAGAAGTACTTACTTTATTAAAAACTAAAAAATATAAAATACCTGCTTCTATTGAATTAGAATATGATATTCCAGCAGGTTCTGATGCAGTGAAAGAAACAAAAAAATGTTTCGAGTATGCTAAAGCCATTTTAGAAGGATAATATTTAAAATTTTAAAAGACTCCTATTTTAGATAAGTTTTTTATAATGACTAAATTGATTAACTTTCGGGTGAATTAATTTAGTCATTTTTAATTTAGTAACTCTTCAAATTTATGAACCAAAATATTTCTAGTAAGATTTTTGTACATCATGTACTTTTTTATTTAAAAAACCCAACGTCCGCTACAGATAAAAATAAATTATTAGAGGGCTTGCAAAAATTAGCCACCATTGAATGTATTCGTTTTTCGGATATTGGAACCCCTGCTGCTACCAATAGGTCGGTGATTGAAAGAGATTATACTTATTCTTGGTTATGTATTTTTAATACTGCCGAGGAAGAAGAAATATATCAGAAGCACCCTATTCATGATGAATTTAGAAACAACTACGCCCATTTATGGGAGAAAGTAGTTATTTACGATTCAAATACCAATACACAGGAAAGCCAGTAGCTATAAGGCTTAAGCCCCAAATAGCTTCGTATGGTTTATTCAAAATGGTAATCACAAACAAGGCGGCACAGAATAGTAGAAATAGGCCTGGTACAAAAGGGTAGCCTATTACTTTATACTTTCTTTCGTATTCAGGATGCTTTACTCTTAATATAATTACACCTAGAGCGGTACTTCCATAAAATATAAAGGAAGCAAATACTAACATATCGGTTAATTGATCAAAACTACCTGAGAATACCAAGGCAATCGCCCAAAAGGCTTGAATGAATAAAGCAATATCGGGTGTATTGTATTTGGGATGCACATTCGCTGCTTTATAAAAAAACAATTTATCTCTTGCCATTGCATACATCATTCTAGCAGAAGTTAAAATAGTGCTATTGGTGGCATTCAAAGTAGTCACTACTATTAAACTAGCTACTAAGACCATTCCAATATGTCCGCTTAGTTTACCTGCCACTTCTACTGCAGCAATTTTATTAGGGGTGAGTTGAATGAAATAATCAATGGGTAAAATATATACAAATACAATATTCAATAAAACATAGGCCGTCATGACTATTAAAGTGCCAATGCCTAATGCCAGTGGTAAATTTCTTTTTGGATTTTTTATTTCTTCGCCGATATAAGCAATTCCATTCCATCCTTCATAACCCCAAAAAGCGCCCAAACTAGCCACGAATAAGGCTTTCAGCAAACTAAACCCATGTAAATTGGGGGCATTGGGTAAATGACTAGTAGTGGTTACATTAGCCATACTTCCTTCTGAAGAACCAAAACCAATAGCTAAAAATGCAACAATACTAGTTAACATTAAATAAGTTAAGACCGTACTTAATTGTGTTGCAAACTGTGCACCCCTATAATTTAATAAGGTAAGTGCTATAATTAAAAAGGAAGCAACTAATTTAATAAACAAAGCCTGTGTAATGGCTATTCCTAAAAAGCTAATACTGTCTCCAACTATGGGAAGCGGAAATAAACTTGTTAAGGATTGCGCGAAAATATAAGCTAGTGCTGCAATAGAAGCTGTTTTAATAACAGTGAAACTGGCCCATCCATACATAAAAGAAAAAAAGCGATTATATACTTTTTGAAAATAAAAGTACTCCCCTCCTGAATTGGGAAACATACTTACCATTTCTGCAGTGGACAAAGCACCTGCTAAACTAATAAGGCCTGCTAATACCCAACAAAGAATTACTAATAAAGGAGAGCCCAATGTTTGAGACATGGGTGCTAACTTCTTAAATACACCAGAACCAATAATTACACTTACTACTAAAAATGTAGCAGCACTTACTCCTATTTTGGGTTTTAATACTTCCATTCTACAATTTAAGGTATTCTATAGAAACTACATTATTTCTACTAGCTAGTTCACTATAGTTTTGTAACACCAAAACCTGGTTGGCTGTTAATATGCATATAGCCATCTATTAGTTCAAAGCCGCCTGTTACCAGGTCCTCCGCTAAATCAAAGCTGCCATCTAAATCAATGTATTTAGTATTTGCGCAACAATATGCTGCATGCAAGGCTGCAGTAATACTTATGATACTTTCATCGTTACAACCCCAGAACAAATTAATGTTCGCGTTTTTAGCAATGGTCGCAATTTCCATAGCGCCCATAATACCACCACATTTCATTAATTTAATATTATAAACGCCAAAGGGTTTGCTAATGGCATATTCCAAAGCAGCCTGCGGGTCCTTCAATGATTCATCTCCCATTAATATAGAACGGTAAGCAACATCAACTTTTAATAATTCTAATTCTTTACCAACGGGTAAGGGTTGTTCTATTAATTCTATTTTTGATTTTTTTGTAGCTTCAATAAATTTATTTAAATCGGGTAAACTATATCCTTGATTCGGATCTACTCTTATTATATATTCAGTAGGATATTTTTCTTGAAGCTTTACAATTTTTTCAATATCCTCTTCAACATTCAAACCTAGTTTTACTTTTAATACTTTAAAGCCAAGGCTTAAAAAACCTGCAGCGTCTTCTAAAGTTTCTTCTACAGTTTTAATACCAATGGTAATAGAGGTAGGTAAGGCTTTTATTTTTTGTCCATAGAAATCAGCTACGGAAATGCCCATGAATTTACCAAAGGCATCGTGCATGGCTATATCAATGGCGGCCTGTGTTCCAGGTAAGTGATCAAAATGTTGTCTGCTTTCATAAATCATTTTTTGAAAATGACGAATATCTCTGCCTACAAAATTTTTAACAAATTCAGTTTCTAAATTAATAGCCGTTTGTGCAGTCGTTTCTCCCACCACTTCTCCCGCTGGGCTTCCGCAACCATAGCCCACCATGCCATTGGCTAACTCTACTTCAAAAAAAGCTAAGCTTACATCGGAGAAAGTACTATAAGCAATGGTATAAGGCTTGGTCAAAGCCATTTTTTTTAGATAAGATCTTACAGCAACTATTTTCATTGGATATTTATTATTAATTTAATTTTTTGAATCATTCATTATACTATTGTTAAAAAATTAACCAAACTATTACTCATTAAATAATTG
>CAIPJS010000039.1 GCA_903865435.1 uncultured Bacteroidota bacterium
ATAATAACGCATCACCATAAGAGAAGAAGCGATATTTATCCTTAATTGCTTTTTTATATGCTTCCATTGCTAATTCATAGCCAGCAAATGCACAAGTCATAATCAATAAACTTGTTTTTGGTAAATGAAAATTAGTTACTAAGCTATCTGCAATGTTAAAATTGTAAGGAGGGTGGATAAAGTGATTCGTCCAACCTTCGGCAGGTTTTAATAAACGTTGTGCAGTAACACTACTTTCCATAGCACGCATGGCAGTTGTGCCAATGGAACAAACACGACGATTATTTTCTTTGGCAGTATTAATAATGCGACATGCTTCTTCATCTATCTTGAAATATTCAGCATCCATTTTATGTTTGCTTAAATCTTCCACTTCAATAGGTCTGAAAGTGCTTAATCCAGTATGCAAAGTTACCTCGGCAAAGCGAATACCAATAATCTCACATCTTTTGATTAATTCTTTGCTAAAATGTAAGCCAGCAGTAGGCGCCGCAACAGCACCTTCATGTTTTGCGTAAACAGTTTGATATCTTTCTTTATCTTCTTCGTCTGGTTTACGCTTGATGTATTTAGGTAATGGAGTTTCTCCTAAAAATTCTAACATATTTCTAAATCCTTCGTCATCACCTTCCCATAAAAAACGAATGGTACGTCCACGACTGGTGGTGTTGTCAATAACTTCTGCTACTAATTCTTCATTTTCTCCGAAGTACAATTTATTTCCTACACGAATTTTTCTTGCGGGATCAACAATCACATCCCATAAGCGGTTGGGCTTGTTCAATTCTCTTAATAAGAAAACTTCAATCTTGGCACCTGTTTTTTCTTTACGGCCATACATTCTGGCAGGAAATACTTTGGTGTTGTTCACTACAAAAACATCTTTGTCATCATAATACTCTAATAAGTCAGAGAAATGACGATTTTCCATGTGGCCGTTTTGACGGTTCACCACCATGAGTCTGCTATCCTCTCTTCTTTTAGTAGGATGTTGTGCAATCAAATTTAAAGGTAGGTCATACCTAAATTGGGAAAGTTTCATTTGTGTCTATTTTTAAATGATAGCCACATTAAGTTTACTACAGCCTTACGGGGCAGTTCGCTTCATGTTACGGCATGAAAATTATGGACGCAAATGTACAACATAAGCAGTAATTTTGTTTACATAAGATTCACACCTAAAATTGGGCAATTAGGAGCAAAACAGTTAAATTTGCAAACAATTGTTAGTTTTTGGATTTATTGATATAAAATAAATTAAACTATGTTGAGAGCACGCTGGTGGAAAATACTATCTATTATTCTTTTGGTGTATACCTGTACTTATGGCTTCTTAGTAAAAGTGCCTAAACTCGACGAACGTTTGCAAGAGTCTATTCGTAATTTCTTTTTTCATGTACCTATGTGGTTTGGCATGATGATTTTGTTATTTGTATCATTAGTATATGCCATTAAATATTTAAGAAATTCCAATCCAGCGCATGATGTTTATTCTATGGCTTATGCTTCTACAGGTTTACTCTTTGGATTTTTAGGAATTGTAACAGGTGCTTTTTGGGCCAACTATCAATGGGGTAGTCCTTGGGTGGGCGATCCAAAACAAAATGGAGCAGCCATTGCCTTATTAATTTATTTTGCCTATTTCGTTTTGAGAGGAAGTTTAATAGATACAGAAAAAAAAGCAAGACTATCTGCGGTCTACAACATTTTTTCCTTCTTTATGTTGTTCCCAACACTTTGGATATTGCCAAGACTAACCGAATCATTGCATCCTGGTGGACAAGGCAGTGATGGTAACCCCGGCATCAATGGAAAAGACATGTCCGCTAGCATGCGCACAGTTTTTTATCCTGCAGTAATTGGTTGGACATTATTAGGAGTTTGGATCAGCACTTTGCATATTAGAATACAATTATTAAAATTAAAAAAAGAAGGGCTATTATAATATCAATAGTATTGTTAAAAAACATTCAATCAAGTATAAATAATAAAATATGTTTCAATTATTACAAACAAAAGCAGTCAATAACAATAGCATCATGGTGCAAGATGGCAAAATATATTTAGTCATGACTATTGTAAGCATTATACTCATTGGTCTTTTTATTTATGTAGGAAGCATTGATAAAAAAATTAGTCAATTGGAAAAGTAGTTTTTTCAATTTATTTATTCATTTTAAATTTTAAAATCATGTCAGAGAATGCAGCGTATAGTTTTTTTAAAAGTGTAGAAAGAAGTTTTGACAAAGCATCTAAGTTTACCAGTTGGGAAACTGGCATATTAGAGCAAATAAAAGCTTGTAATAGTATTTACAGTATGCGTTTCCCAGTAAAAATGGATGATGGCCATATTGAAGTAATTGAAGCTTATCGTGTACAACACTCCCAACACAAATCGCCATGTAAAGGGGGGATACGTTTTAGTATGGCGGTGAATCAAGATGAGGTAATGGCCTTGGCAGCTTTGATGACGTACAAATGTGCTATTGTGAATGTGCCTTTTGGCGGAGCAAAGGGTGGTATTAAAATTAGTCCAAGAAGTTTAAGTGCGTATGAATTAGAAAAAATTACTAGAAGGTATACTTCCGAATTGGTGAAGAAAAATTTTATAGGACCTGGTATTGATGTACCCGCTCCAGATTATGGAACCGGCGAAAGAGAAATGGCATGGATTGTAGATACTTATCAATCATTGAAGCCAGGAGAAATAGATGCGGCAGGTTGTGTAACAGGAAAACCTATTTCATTAGGTGGTGTGCGCGGACGAAAAGAAGCAACAGGGTTGGGTGTGTTTTTTGGAGTGAGAGAGGTTTGTTTGATGGAAGATGTAATGAAAAAGCAAGGTTTAACAGTGGGTATCGAAAATAAAAAAGTAGTGGTACAAGGTTTAGGAAATGTGGGGTATCACTCAGCAAAATTTTTTAGAGAAAATGGTGCCATTGTTGTTTCTATTGCAGAATTTGAAGGGGCAATCTATAACGAAGCAGGTTTAAATGAAGAAGAAGTATTTCAACATCGTAAAAAAACAGGCAGCATTTTAAATTACCCAGGGGCTACTAATTTAAAAAATAGTGGGGATGCTTTAGAATTAGATTGTGATATTTTAATTCCTGCTGCTTTAGAAAATGTAATTGATGGTACGAATGCACCACGTATTAAAGCAAAAATAATTGGAGAAGCGGCGAATGGTCCATTAACACCAGAGGCCGATGATATATTAGCAGCTAAAGGGGTTTTAGTTATTCCTGATATGTACTTAAATGCTGGTGGGGTAACGGTTTCTTATTTTGAGTGGTTGAAAAATTTAAGCCATGTTAGATATGGTCGTTTAGAAAAAAGATTTACCGAGAATGCGAATATTAATATTTTAAATCAGATTGAAGAGTTAACTGGTAAAAAAGTAACGGAGTCTGAAAAAGATATTATTGCACATGGTCCAGATGAAATTGATTTGGTGCATAGTGGACTAGAAGAAACCATGATCAATGCCACTAGAGAAATTATGGATATTTGGAAAGCCAATCCTTCTATTCCAGATATGCGCACTGCTGCCTATGTATGTGCCATTAATAAAGTAGGAACTTCTTATGCTGAATTAGGTATCTTCCCATAATAGGTAAGTCGAGATATTTTTAAAAAAAGGGAAATATATTTTATTAGTATTCGGGGAAATTTTGCAAAGCTTGCAGTTTCCCCGATTCTATTTTAGCACCTAGTGTTTCATGTCCATTGCTTATAAATAAATACTGTGCAGTTAATATTTGTTGGTATTGTAAAATTTGTTCCATCGTTTTTTCATTTAATGCAACCTTTGCTTCTTTACATTCAATAATCATCCAAGCTTTTTCATTTTTATATACCACTATATCAAATCGTTTCAAAAGCTCTCCTAATTTAATTTCTTTTTCCACCGCTATTAAACTGGGAGGATAATGTAGCGTTTGAACAAGGTATTGTAATAAGTTCTGTCTTACCCATTCTTCGGGGGTAAGTACCACCCAAATTTTTCTAAAGGGGTCAAATATTTGATCCTTCCCATTGATGGCTTTTATTTTAAAAGGGTAGCTTGGATAAGGGATAACTATCATTTAAATTAAAATTCGTATTTTTATATAATACTTTGTCCAAAGATAAGTAGTAGAAACCTTAAAATTTGATAGTATGAAAACAAAAGAAGAAATCGTAGAGAATTGGTTACCAAGGTATACGGGCGCTAGCTTAGACCAAATGGGTCGTTTTATATTGTTGACCAATTTTAGCAATTACGTGAACATGTTTGCCGAAATGCATGGGGTAGAAGTCATTGGAAAAGACAAACCTATGCAATGCGCTACTTCTGATGGCATAACCATTATTAACTTTGGAATGGGTAGTCCAGGTGCAGCTACCATAATGGATTTGTTAACGGCCATTCAACCCGAAGCTGTTTTATTTCTAGGAAAATGTGGAGGCTTGAAAAAACGTAATAAAATTGGAGATCTAATATTACCTATTGCAGCTATTAGAGGGGAAGGTACTTCCAACGATTATTTCCCACCAGAAGTTCCAGCACTTCCAGCCTTCGCTTTACAAAAAGCCATTTCTACCACCATTAGAGATAACGGTGTAGATTATTGGACAGGCACAGTATATACAACCAATAGAAGAGTTTGGGAGCATGATGAAAAATTCAAAGAATATTTAACAGATATTAGAGCATACGCCATTGATATGGAAACGGCTACTATTTTCACCGTAGGCTTTTACAATAAAATTCCAACAGGCGCTTTATTATTAGTAAGTGATTCTCCTATGGTACCAGAAGGGGTGAAAACAGAAGCAAGCGATTCTAAAGTAACTGCTCAATTTGTAAAAAGACATTTGACCATTGGTATTGAATCATTAAAGCAACTCATCAATAACGGTCAAACTGTTCGTCACCTACAATTTTAGTCCGCATAAAAATAAAATTATTAAAATATATTTTATTTTTATTTGCTTCTTTATTTGATTTTTTTTAATCTCCACTATCGTGTTAAAATTATCAATTTTAACACGTCATTAAAACACCTACTCCTTCCATAGAAAAGGAAAGAGGATATAGGATAGTGCAATAATCATTATATCAAAGCCACACAATAAACCTACCAATTGAGGCAATCCATTTTGTACCACATCTGCAAAAGCGATATTCGCAATTTTCATTAACAACATTAATTGAGGAATAATTAAAGGGAAACCTAAAATAGCCATGATGGCAGATGGCTGCTGCGCTTTAGAAGCAATGGCTGCTAAAAAACTAAATACCAAACTTAAACTAATGCCCCCCAAACAGCTCATGCCAAAAAACAACAATGCATGTTGTAATGGATTGCCTAATAATAGGATAAATAAAAGTAAACTTAGTCCACTCATTAAACACATGAGTAAGCTATTGTAAATTAATTTAGAAAAAATAAAATCTACAGGGTGGGCAATCGTATAAAAATAAAGCATTCTGCCTTTGCCTTCTTGTAAAAAACTTCTGGCAACTGTATTGATACAAATAAATAATAGGGTCACCCAAAAAAGGCCATTCCAAACTTTATCATCGGGTTGTCCCATGGTCAAGTAAATCACAAAAGTGGTAGAAGCAATGTATAATAGGATACCAAAAAATGTATACTGTTGCCTCAACTCCAGCAAAGCATCTTTTTTAAATAAGGTATATATGGATTTGATAGAAGTCATTATTTACTTGCACATATTCTGCATCTAGGTTCATAATTATTTTTTTCTCCCAACACAACTGTTCCTGATTCATCACTAGTTCTATAAGAGATATTGGCTAAGTGCCCACACTTTACACAAATTGCATGCAGTTTGGTAATAAAATCTGCAATGGCCAATAATTGTGGCATGGGTCCAAAAGGATTTCCTAAATAATCCATATCCAATCCGGCTACAATCACTCTTTTACCTTGCATCATCATTGTTTCACAAACTTTAATAATTCCAGCATCAAAAAATTGGGCTTCATCAATCCCAATCACATCTGCATCTTGAACTAAATCCAAAATCTCATTGGATGTTTTAACAGGAATTGATGGGATAGAATTGGCATCATGACTCACTACTTTGTTGACATCAAAGCGCGTGTCAGTAGCAGGTTTATAAATAGCCACTTTTAAATTGGCAATTTTGGCCCTTTTTAATCTTCTTATCAATTCTTCGGTTTTACCACTAAACATACTTCCTCCAATCACTTCAATCCAGCCTCTTCTTTCTCCTGTAATATTTTGTTCAATAAACATTTCCTCTAATTATTATTTTATCAATAAGTGCCTTGTTCAAAAGTAAACAATCCTAGCTTAATAGTTGGTGGTCTTTAATAAATTGAATTGTTTTATGGGTTGCCCCAACATTTTTAGCAATGAATTTTTTGGCATGCACCGATGCTTCTTGGTATTTTTCTTCATTGGAAATCAATGCTTGAGCAAGCACTATGAGTTCATTCGAAGATTTTATTTTAAAACCACCTCCTAGCTTCCTTAATCCTACGGCTTCAATGTATTTTTCATCTTTTTCACCCCAAAGTACTGGTTTGCCAAAAGCAGCAGGTTCTAAAACATTATGCACCCCATCTTTTCCAAAACCGCCACCAACATAGCTGATAAATGCATATTGATACAAATTTCTTAAAATTCCAATTTGATCAATAATAATTATTGTTGGCATTGTAAAATGCTGATCAGAATTTTGCAATTCTGTTAAGGTAATTGCGCTGGGAAAATAAGTTTTACATTGTTCAATAGATGCAGCATCTACATGGTGTGGTACGATGATCCAATTTATTTTTTTTAAGCTAGAAGCTACTTTGGCTAATAAGATATGGTCTTCTTTCCATGTGCTTCCTGCAATAATTATTTTGTTTTGACTCAACTTTTGAATCCAATCAAATTTAGTAATTGTAGCAGCACTTCGAGCCACTCTATCATACCTCGTATCTCCAGTAATTTCGATGGGAATGTATGGTAATACTTTTTTTACTAAGTCGTATGAAGATTTGTCTTGTACCAATATACTTGTAAAAAGTGACAACATTTTTTTATAAAAGCCTCCATAAAATTGAAAGAAAATTTGACTTGGTCTAAAAATTGCAGAAACCAATAGGGTGGGAATATTTTGTTCTTTGGCTGCTTGTAAATAATAATACCAAAATTCGTATTTAACAAAGACAATTAATTTTGGTTGTACAATTTCTATAAATCGCGCCGCATTTTTTGCACCGTCAAATGGTAAGTAAGAAACAAAATCTACAGCAGGATCATTCTTTCGGTGTTCATAACCCGAAGGGGAAAAAAAAGTCAGCCAAATTTGATGATTGGGGTAATTGCTTTTTAAGCTTTCAATAATCGGTAATCCTTGTTCAAATTCTCCGTATGAAGCACAATGAATCCAGACAATAGATTGCTTGATAGTTGGGGCCAATTGATGGATTCGATCCCAAATTTCATTTTGGCCAATAAGCCATTGTTTTGCTTTTGCATTAAATGGACTAATGCAACGAGCAATTAAAGGATACAACCATAAAAAGACATTGTACAAATACATGGGACTATTTCTTAAGGCAAAAATGAATAAAAAATACCATATCTATTCAAATTGTTTTGGAGCAGCTTATATGGGTCGGAAATGGACTGAATTAGTCATTTTATTGTAAATTTGCACAAATTCAAAGGATGCGAAAAATTCAAATGGTCGATACTAAAAATCAGTATTTGGCCATACAATCAGCAGTAGACCAAGCCATTCAGGAAGTGTTGGACAGTGCTGCCTATATTAATGGTAAGGCCGTAAAGGATTTTGCTCAAAATTTAGCTACTTATTTAGGATCAGATTATGTAATTCCTTGTGCCAATGGCACAGATGCCTTGCAAATTGCCATGATGGCTTTAGGCCTGGAACCGGGAGATGAAGTAATTACTCCCTCATTTACTTATATCGCTACTACCGAAGTAGTGGCTTTGTTAAAATTAACGCCTGTTTTTGTAGAAGTGGATCCGATTACTTTTTGTATGGATATTGAAAGTTTAAAAAAAGCAATTACCCCAAAAACCAAAGCCATTGTTCCTGTGCATTTGTATGGTCAAGCAGCACCGATGGAACAAATTATGGAAATTGCAAAAGCAAATAATTTATTTGTAATTGAAGACAATGCACAAGCCATTGGATGTGATTATACTTTTTCAAATGGGGTGACCAAAAAAACAGGTACGATTGGACATATTGGAGCTACATCGTTTTATCCAAGTAAAAATTTAGGTGCTTTTGGAGATGGCGGCGCTTTGTTTACCAATGATAAAGTATTGGCCGATAAAATGACCATGATTGCCAACCATGGTCAATCAGAAAGATATTATCATGATGTGGTAGGATGTAATTCTAGATTAGATTCAATTCAAGCTGCCATTTTAAATATTAAATTAAAACATTTAGATGCATACAATGCAGCCAGACAAAATGTTGCCAACTATTACAATACTGCATTTGCATCCATCAAGGAAATTGTTGTTCCAGGTATTGCAGCTTATTCAACACATGTATACCATCAATACACCATTCAATTAAAAGGGGTAGATAGAGCTGCATTCATTGCACATTTATCAGCTAAAGAAATTCCTTGTATGATTTATTATCCTGTGCCAGGTCATTTGCAAAAAATGTTTGGCGGGCAGAATAATATCGGCTTAAATTTAAAAGTAACCGATTATTTAACAACCTGTGTCTGCTCTTTGCCCGTGCATACCGAAATGGATGAGATACAATTGTCGTATATTGCGGAGGGCGTAAAATCGTTTTTTAAATAAAAATATGGATAGATGAAAATTACAGTAGTAGGTACAGGATATGTAGGGTTAGTTACAGGAACTTGTTTTTCAGAAACAGGAAATAAAGTAACCTGCGTGGACATTGATAAAAATAAAGTAGAGAAATTAAGTAATGGTCAAATTACTATATACGAACCAGGGCTAGAAAAAATATTTTTAAGAAATATTAAAGAAGGTCGTTTGACATTCACAACCGAATTAGAATCGGCTATTGAAGGTGCTGAAATAATTTTCTTAGCATTGCCAACCCCTCCCGGTGCCGATGGCAGTGCCGATTTAAAATATGTATTAGGCGTAGCCGATCATTTAGGAAAAATTTTAAAAGACTATAAAGTCATAGTAAATAAAAGTACGGTGCCTGTGGGTACTGCCGATAAAGTAAATGCAGCCATTGCTAAAAACTACAAAGGAGAGTATGATGTAGTAAGTAATCCTGAGTTTTTAAGAGAGGGTGTTGCGGTGGATGATTTTATGAAACCAGATAGAGTAGTGGTTGGAACAAGATCAGAAAGAGCAAAAAAATTAATGAGCGATTTATACGCGCCCTTTGTAAGACAAGGTAACCCAGTTATTTTTATGGATGAGCGTAGTTCTGAATTAACCAAGTACGCGGCTAATTCATTCTTAGCTACTAAAATTTCTTTCATGAATGAAGTGGCTCAATTGTGTGAGCGCATGGGAGCCGATGTAGATATGGTAAGAAGAGGCATTGGATCGGATGATAGAATTGGAAAGCGTTTTTTATTCCCAGGTATTGGTTATGGTGGATCATGTTTTCCTAAAGATGTACAAGCTTTAATCATGTCTTCTGATGAAGTGAAATATGATTTTGAAATTTTAAAGGCAGTGGAAAAAGTAAACGCCAATCAAAAATTACATTTAGTTGAAAAAATAAAATCCTATTATAAAGGAGATTTAAAAGGCAAGCACATTGCACTTTGGGGACTGGCCTTTAAGCCCAATACGGACGATATTAGAGAAGCACCCGCATTGAGTATCATTGATGCATTAACTGAGTTAGGCGCTATAGTAACAGCTTATGACCCTGAAGCCATGCCCAATGTAAAAGCGCAAATTGGAGATAAAATAAAGTATGCCAGTAGCCAATACGAGGCATTGACTGGGGCTGATTTTTTAATCATTGCTACAGAGTGGAGTGAATTTAGAACCCCCGATTTTGAAAGAATAGAAAAAGAAATTAAAAATAAAATCATATTTGATGGCCGTAATCTTTTTGAAGTTTCAAAAATGAAAGAATTAGGGTATCATTATGAAAGCATTGGCAGGGCATCCGCCACAAAGTAAATAGTATGATTCAAAAAAGAATATTAATAACAGGTGCTGCTGGATTTTTAGGATCACATTTGAGTGATCGATTTATCAATGAAGGGTACTATGTTATTGCCATGGATAATTTAATTACGGGCGACCTTCAAAACATCGCACATTTAAGATCTAATCCAAATTTTGAATTCATCCATCATGACGTTACAAAATATATTGAGATAGAAGGAACACTAGATTATATTTTACATTTTGCATCACCAGCAAGTCCAATAGATTATTTAAAAATTCCTATTCAAACCTTAAAAGTGGGTGCAATGGGTACACATAATTTATTAGGTTTGGCCAAAGCAAAAGGGGCAAGAATATTGGTCGCAAGTACAAGTGAAGTATACGGAGATCCACTCGTGCATCCTCAAATCGAGGAATATTGGGGCAATGTAAATCCAGTAGGCCCAAGAGGTGTCTATGACGAAGCAAAGCGTTATATGGAATCCATTACGATGGCTTATCATACCTATCATCAGGTAGAAACTAGAATTATTCGCATCTTCAATACCTATGGGCCAAGAATGCGATTGAATGATGGCCGCGCCTTGCCAGCCTTTATTGGCCAAGCATTAAGAGGTGAGGACATGACGGTGTTTGGAGATGGCTCACAAACAAGAAGCTTCTGTTATGTAGATGATTTAGTAGAAGGTATTTATAGATTATTATTAAGTGACTATTCAAGTCCTGTAAATATTGGTAACCCCAATGAAATTAGTTTAAAAGATTTTGCGGAAGAAGTATTGAAATTAACAGGGTCTGCTGTTAAAATTGTGTACAAGGATTTACCTGTGGACGATCCGAAACAAAGACAGCCCGATATTACGAAAGCAAAAAAATTATTAGGATGGGAGCCTAAAGTAGATCGTGCAGAAGGTTTGAAGAAAACTTACGATTATTTTAAATCCTTGCCACCTTCTGAATGGACAAAACTGCCAAAAGAATTTACATCTAAATAATGGCTATCAAAAAAATACTAGTCACTGGGGCCAATGGACAATTGGGTTGGGAGCTAAGCCAAATGGCAGTAAGCTATCCTCAATACGAAATGATTTTTACAGATAGATCTATAATTGATTTATCTAAACCCGAAACATTGACATCTATCATAAATGAAATGGCACCCGATGCTATTATCAATACAGCAGCGTATACTGCAGTAGATAAAGCTGAAACGGAAAAAGAATTGGCTTTTGCAGTCAATGCAAAATCGGTGGAGCAGCTAGCTGTAATAGCGAATGAAAGAAAAATTCCTTTCATCACTTTTTCAACAGACTATGTATTTACGGGAAATGCAACAGCCCCTTATACAACCGACACCGCCTTAGCACCTTTAAATTTTTATGGATCCACAAAAGCAGATGGGGAACGCATGGCAACTGCTGCCAATCCCAATACCATTATTATTAGAACCTCTTGGGTATTTAGTGTACATGGAAATAATTTTGTGAAATCCATGATACGCTTTATGAAGGAAAGAGATGTTTTAAATATTGTATCAGATCAGAAAGGCCGACCAACTTATGCCAAAGATTTAGCAGACGCCACTATGCAAATGATTCTTGCCATAGATGCAGGTAAAAACATTAAAGGCGTTTATCATTATGCCAATCAAGGCGAAACCACTTGGTTTGAGTATTGTAAGAAAATACAATCCATTATGGGTTTAACTTGTCAAGTGAATTCGATATTAACAGTTGACTTTCCTACGCCTGCTAAAAGGCCAGGGTATTCCGTATTGGCTACAGATAAAATTGAAAAAGAACTTTCACTTGCTATTCCTCATTGGGAAACTTCTTTATTAGAATGTATTAACAAATTGAGTTAAGTTGTTATGAATAAAGAAGCCTTATTAAAAGAATTAGCTAGCGCTACTTATGTGATGATTAAGCCATCGCCACTGCATGGCATTGGTGTATTCGCCATTAGAGATATTCCCAAAGGCACTAAAAATATTTTTTCAAAAGGGGTAGGTGATTGGATTAAAGTAAGCAAAGAGGAAGTAGATGCCTTGCCGCAGCATTCTAAAGATTTAATTGAGAATCATTGTTTGTTTGATGAAGATTTTTATTTCATACCCGATTATGGTTTTAAACTAGTGGATCTAGTTATTTATTTAAACCATTCAGATACACCCAATGTGATTTCTATTAATGAGGGAGAGCAATTTGAAGCCATTCGGGATATTGCCTGTGGCGAAGAGCTATTGGTGGATTATGGCACTATCGTAGAAAGTGAGGAATAATTGATCCTGATCGGAATCATTTCAAAAACCAGAGTTCCTAACAAGCATCATAATTTACAGTATTCCAATTTTCTAGCTTTGTACAAATATAAAGCCATGAAAAATCAAATACTCATAGCGGTGGATTTAAGTGAATCCTCAGACCTTGTCATTAAAAAAGGAATGGAACTTGCTATTAAAATGGAAGCTTCAGTAATTTTAAGTTCTGTGGTGCCTATGTATGTAGATTATTTGCAGTCGCAAATGTCCATGGTGCCTACTCCTTGGGATGAAATTTATATTGCACAAAAAGAAGCAGCCATTAAAGAGCTCACCTTGGTTCAAAAAAAATATCCCAATACGCCAATTGAAATTTTTGTAGAAGTGGGCAATGCTAAAGATGTAGTTATTGAAAAGGCTATCATGGATAAGGTTGATTATATCGTGGTGGGGACACATGGCCGTACTGGTTTTTCGCATGTGGTCATGGGAAGTACTGCTGAATATATTGTAAGGCATGCTACCATGCCGGTGATGGTGGTGCCTATGAAATAGGCTTTATCAAGTATAAATATGCTGTTTAAGAACTTGCCACTCAATGATAAAATTATTCAGTTGGCTATAGCCTCCGATTTTAATGACTTTGAAGATGCTATTCAATATTATACGGCTCTTGAAAATAATATAACCACCCTAATCACAAGAGATTTAAAAGATTTTAAAAAGGCTAGTATTAAAGTCATGAGCTCGGAAGAATATTTGAATTTGAATTAGTCGAGGATAGACCTCACTTCGTTCGGTCATCCTTTCAATGGGAAAATCCCAAATCAGGATTGACCTCGCTTTGCTCGGTCATCCTTTAAGAGGAAAATTCCAAATCAGGATGACCTCGCTTTGCTCGGTCATCCTTTCAATGGGAAAATCCCAACATAAAATAAAGAAGCTACAAAGGCAGTTCTTGGAACTGCCTTTGTTTTTTTATACCCTCGATCGCAAATTGCTGCGCAATTTTATCAATGCATCTCCAATACAAAAATCAAGCAAGCTTGTTTTTTGCCTTGTCGATACATTGAGCTCGTTTCACTCGCTGCTTCTCGGGCATAAAAAAACCGCCCCGAATTATCGGGACGGCTTCTTTTTTCTTTGGTTGCCCGACCTGTATCCAACCTAAGCTTATAACAAATTGATTATGAATATATTGTATCAGATTTACTAAAAAAACGGGGAAATTTTCCACCAGATTGGTGGTAATTTTCATTATAGTAGGGAAATTCAACTCCAATGAAGGATTTGTTTTACTTTTATTTAAGAAGTACAATTATCTGATTATAATTTATGGAAATATTTGAAAATATAGTTTTTGAAAATTTAGACTTTAGAACTGAATTATTAAAAAGAGGGGAATACGAGAATTCTACATTTAATAAATGTATTTTTTCAGGTTGTGATTTAAATTCTTTCAAATTTATAAATTGTATTTTTCAAGACTGTGATTTAAGTTTAGTAAATATTCATAAAGTTGTATTGAGGGATGTGAAGTTTAAAGATTGTAAAATGGTTGGGTTAAAATTTGATACAACAGACAATTTTGGTATTTCTATTTCTATTGAAAATTGTACTTTAACTTATTCATCCTTTTATAAATTAAAGTTGAAGAGTATGATTTTTCTTAATTCTAAATTGAATGAAGTAGATTTTACCGAATCAGATTTAACTAATTCAATTTTTAATAATTGTGATTTATCTAATTCTATCTTTAGTTCTACTAATTTAGAAAAAGTAGATTTTACAAATTCATTCAACTATTCTATTGATCCAGAAAAAAACAAAGTGAAAAAATCAAAACATTCAAGAAATAATCTTTCTGGATTATTAGAAAAATATAATCTTATAATTGATTAAAAAAAGTTCAAAAAATATCATCTTGGTGGAAAATCTGGTGGAAAAACACCATTTTGAGGAAGTACAAAAAAACAACCCATTGAAAATCAATGAGTTGTTAAGTAAATTTGGTTGCCCGACCTGGATTCGAACCAAGACAAACTGCACCAAAAACAGTCGTACTACCATTATACTATCAGGCAATCCTATGCCATTCTTAGAATGGACTGCAAAAATAGGGTTCGG
>CAIPJS010000040.1 GCA_903865435.1 uncultured Bacteroidota bacterium
AAGTATCTAACGTTATAGTACGTAATTTGAATAAAATCATTGACATCCTTCACCTTTTCAAGAAACTCTTTGATTATCCTCATATATCTTACTTCAACAATACCAAGTCTCTTTGCAAATTCAATAAACTCCGTTCTCCCATAATGCCCATAGGAAGAATAATACACTGATTCATGGTCTTTATCGTATAAATCTAATGCTGTATCACGCTCACCAGGCGTGTGAATAATAGTGCTCATAAGATCATAAGAAGGTGATAATTCCATTTCACCTAAATCATTTCTTATTAATGAGAAGTTTTTTAAGTGGGCATCTCCATTAGAAAAAATATAATTAAATACAATTATTTTAAAAAAGTTTTCAATAGCTATCATGGATGCTGGTACGTATCTTCTTATCAACTCCCCTATTTGGAGATAGCTTCCTTCATATTTATATGATTCCCCATGAGTTTCATTTGTTCTATTAGTAATCTGTGCAAAGTCCTCTTGTATGTATTTAGTCCCATCCTCCTTTACATCAAACCTCTTGGTGATATAAGCTGGAGTGCCGTCTTTGAAATAAATCAAACTATTATGTGCGGTATTTATATTAAAAATTTGTGATGCAATTTGCATTGTCAGATGCTCATTCTCTGGTGCATCTTCCATCATTTCTAAATGGTCTGCAGTTGGTATTGGCTTGATAATATATTGACCATTGGTTTCACATAACTCAAGCTTATTGCCATTTAGTTTTAGTGAATATTTTAACTGCACTCCAGAAATAGACATTCTCTTTGAGTGTTCGTTATACATTGTCATATTTTCCGCCTTAGGCTTATCAAAATCTAATACAGTAGATACTCGTTTTCCATCAAATAGTTTCTTTCTACATAATAGGCAATATTCATTTTTCTCTATTTTTTTATAACATCCTAAACAATTCATCTTATAAAGGTTTAACTGTAATTGATCCTATATTATCCTCCTGTGCTGTTAACAATAATCTACCAAAATGATCATTCTCATCAATTTTTAACAATCTACATTGTATATTTTTATTGACACCCTCAGACAATAAACCATAGAAAAAGGCGAATAGCTTTTCAGATTGATGCTTTATGATACTCCTTGGTAGGGTTAAACTAATGGATGGGTTTTTATCATTTTGCAGATACACTTCATCATATTCAAAGGAATAGGTACCATCTAATCGCTTTTCCAAAATGCCGGCTAAAATGCCATTATTGTATACTCCTGCTTTCATTAGTTCAATGTTTTAATTTGAACTGATATTTCTAAGCCAAGCACACCCAATACCTTGTTTAATGTATTTATAGAGGGATTCCTTATGCCTAACTCAATTTCAGAAATAGACTTAAAAGTGATTCCTGCCATTTCAGCCACATCTTTCTGAGTTAAATTCAAATAATCCCTTCTTTCTTTTATTATTGTGCCAATTTGTTGGTTATTCATTGGAAATAAATTTCTAATTTGATTAAAATTAATGAATTTTTTTAATAATAATCATATTTTTAGAACTATATTTCTATTTTAATGAAATTTTAAGCAAAAATTTTAGCTTTATAATCTTACTAGAAATATATTTCTAATTTACCAGTTTTCTTTGATAAATCTTGAAAGTTGCAAATGAAAATCCTTGAACTTATCAGCATCCTGCTTCTCTTTGGCTTGAGTAGAATAGAACAACCACAGTTTTAGTATCGCCAACACTTCCTTTTGGTGATATATTTCCCTTAAGTCTGGTGTCTTCGTTTGTTTTTTAGCCAATTTCATATAAAATGAGGTGATTTTGAAAAATTAAAATTATTTGTAATTTTCTCAAATCATTCTTGTACTTTACCTTTAATTACTTGTTAAATACAACTTATTCAATATGCAAAATATTCACCACGGTAAGAACATTAAAAAAGTTCGTGAAATTATAGGAATGAAGCAAGAAACACTTGCGATAAAGCTTGATATGACTCAACAGGCAATAAGTCAACTTGAACAAAAAGAAATTGTTGATCAGGCATTTCTTAAAGATGTAGCCAAGGCAATGAATGTATCTACAGATATTATTGAAAGAATGACTGAGGATGCTGCTAACAACTTTATTAACACATTTAATGATACAAGCGCATTTAACTTTCAGTGTACCTTCAACCCACTAGAGAAATACATCGAGGTAGTTGAAGAAAATAAGAAACTTTATGTAGAGCTTCTTAAATCTGAAAAGGAGAAGTTTGCAATACTACAGGAGAAACACTTAAATAAGTAAAATAATCAGTATTTATACTTATGTTTTGTCATTTTTATATGAGTATAATTGCTAAAAATTATACAATATGAAAAATCTAATGCCCCTTTCTGATGGAAAATTAATGGTTAAAAACTACCTTGATAATAAATCAAAGGTGTTTACAGGTGAAATCACATTACCCAATACTGAAACATATGATTCAGAAGCATTTGTGGCGCTTCTAAAACAACCTGATTGCGTAAAAATTAGAATACACTACGGTATGAATGAAGAAAAGGTGATATGCGCCATTTTTGTGGGTGTAGATTCTAATGGTAACGAGATTACTATAAAGAACAATGGCTTTATTGCAAATACTGGCGTTGATGAAGAATATGTGATAGAATTAAGTTCAAAGTGTCCACCAAGTTGTTCAGATGAAAATGACCAAAGTATAAAAAAATTAATTTGGATTTAAATTCAATCTTCTTAATAGTTCAAATTGGAATTATACCCTCAAT
>CAIPJS010000041.1 GCA_903865435.1 uncultured Bacteroidota bacterium
TATTACCTCATTATTCTTTACTCGTTTCAAACATAAAATTGCTTATTGGTTGTAATGAATCCCTCAATAATTTTGAATAACGCAAGTGTCAGTTTTCCAATCTTTAACGTTAAAACTTATTCATTAAAAAACAGAATAATAAAATCTGTGATGGGAAATATAACCTCAAACAATCATGATAAAATTGTTCATATCGATGCTCTAAAAAATATTAACTTACAAATTAAATGTGGCGAGAGAATAGGAGTTATAGGTGGCAATGGTTCAGGCAAAAGTACTTTTTTAAGATTATGTTCTAGAATTTATGAGCCATCAACAGGCACAATCAACATCAATGGCAATATCAGCTCACTTATCAATGTAAATATTGGAATAGATCCAGAATCAACAGGTAGAGAAAACATAAAACTACGCCTTGTAATGTTAGGTTATAATAACGATCAAATTAATGAACTCATAAATTCAATTATTGAATTTACAGAACTAAATCAGTTCATTGATCTTCCATTTTATACTTACTCAACTGGCATGCAAATGCGCCTTGCATTTGCAACATCAGTTTTTATTAAACCTGAAATTTTAATCATGGATGAGTGGCTTGCAACGGGGGACAAAGATTTTCAAGAAAAAGCTGAAAAAAAATTAAACAGCATCATTGAAAACTCTAAAATATTAATTTTAGCTTCACACTCAAAAGATCTCATTCTTAAAACTTGTACAAGGGTGATTTGGTTAGAGAATGGTGTGATTAAAAAAGATGGCAATACGGAAGAAACTATACAAGGCTATTTCAAATAAAAGTGCATGATACTGCTAAGGGATTATTTACATGAACGATAGAATAGGCATCATTATGGCAGGAGGCAAAGGTACCAGGCTTTATCCTTTAACTAAAGTCGTGAACAAACATCTCTTGCCAGTGCACGATAAACCGATGATTTATTACTCCTTATCAACCTTAATAAGATTGGGTCACAAAACCATTTATTTAATCTCAACAAAAGAAAGCATTTCTTTATTTAAAAAGTTACTTGGCAATGGCAAGCAATATAACATTAAATTACATTACAAAGTTCAATATAAACCCAAAGGCATCGCTCACTGCTTTTTCTTATTACAAAAAGAAATAAGAAATAAAAAAACAACACTTATTTTAGGAGATAATTTATTTATCTCTAATTTTGAAAACTTGACATCAAGCATTCATAAACAAGGCTGTACGTTAATCTGCACTACTGTAAGAGAGCCTCAGCATTATGGTGTTGTTACCCTAAAGCAGAACAAAATCATTAAAATCGAGGAAAAACCAAAAAAACCAACATCTAATCTTATAGCAACAGGCCTTTATTTTTATGATGAGCAACTCACAACACTTATTAAAAAACTCAAACCCTCAAGACGAGGCGAATATGAAATTACATCTTTAAATAAAATCTACCAAAAAAATAAACAATGTTTTCATTACAACCTTTCTTCCGCCGATCATTGGTATGATTTAGGTCAAATCTCAGATCTAGATGATTGCTCCACTTTCCTCAAAATCTATCAGCAAAAAAGAGAATTAAATATTGGTCAATTAATTTAATGTCGAACGAAAAATTAATTATTGATTTTGTTAAATCACTTAATTTTGAAAGTAGCTATCAATGTCCTAGTGCATGGATAGGTCATGAAAAATTAGCTCATTTTTTAATAAAGACTTGTAAACCTAAAACAATTGTTGAACTTGGTGTGCATAATGGATTTTCTTACTTTTCTTTCTGTCAAACCGTTCATGATTATAAATTAGAAACCAAATGTTTTGGTATAGATCATTGGCAAGGCGATCTACACGCAAGTTTTTATGATGAAAAAGTGTATGAGGAAGTTTTAAATCAAAATAAGAAATATCAATATTTTTCTGAATTAATAAAA
>CAIPJS010000042.1 GCA_903865435.1 uncultured Bacteroidota bacterium
AAATGGGAGCTAATTGGCATTTGTCTTTTTCTGGTTTTCTAAGGAGTTTTTATATCGTAAGACCGATTTTGTGATGACTTCGCATATCTGGTCTTGTCCGTCTTCGCTATTTAGATAATCCTCATCTTCTGGGTTGGAAATAAAGCCAGTTTCTACCAATACGGCTGGCATTTGAACCGCTGCTAAAACCCAAATTCCTTTTTGTCTTTGCTTGGCTTCGCGACTTAATCTTCCCGCAGCTTTAAATTCTTCTTCTATCGTCAAAGCCAAACTTGCTGCTCTTTGAAAATATTGTTGGGTCAATAAACTTACCATCATAGAACGAGTAGGGTCTGCAGCATCTAATTCTTTAATTTGCTTTTCAGACACAGAATCTAATTTTTCCACAACATCGTCTACAGCGTCGTTGGCCATATCTTTTCTTTGGTCAGACTTAACTACATTGTAAATAAAAGTTTCTGTACCCCTTGCTGAGCTTGGTGTATAGGTGGTTTTGTATAAAGGAACTACTCTAGTCACTTTTCTTTTAACGCCTTTCTTTTTTACAGTATAAGTTTTATTGGTATGCCCAATGACTTCTCTATTTCTACTCGGATCTGCCGAATTCGTATGGATACAAATAAATAAATCTCCTTTTGCAGCATTGGCAATATTCGCTTTTTCTACCACAGAATTATAAATATCTGTTGTTCTGGTTAAAACTACTTCAACATCTGGTATCGCATCATGAATGTATTCTTGCAATTTTAATGAAATCGCTAAGGAAACAGCAGCCTCGGTAGAATATTTTCCATTGGCACCCGGATCGGTTCCACCATGACCTGGATCAATGATGATGCGTTTTAGGGTTTTTGATGAATTTTGAGCTATTGAACTTAGGCTCAAAAGGGTAAAAAGGGCAATTGTAGTATAAGTTAATGCTAAAATCAGTCTATTTTGCTTCATAATCAGTGCCTTAATGCCGTTTTAGTTTATTTTTGTTGCCGTGATAGTAACAGGATACAAAAATAACGTAAAAAATAGGCCTTCTATTGTAAATATTGGCATTTTACTAATATTAACAATAGTTTTAATGTGCTTTTATCCTGCAAAGGCACAAGTAGTTGTTGACAGTCTTAAAAAATCCAACAAGGTAGACACTTCAGTTAAAAAGGCAGATACGACTATCTCTTTAAGAATCTCTAAGGACAGTATGGAAAAACCAGTGAATTATGCTGCTGCAGATTCAGGAGTGATGATGATGTCTAGTAAAGAATTTTATTTGTATGGTAAAGCGAAAACGGTTTACAAAACTGCTCAGTTAGAGGCAGCCACCATTGTTTACGATCAACAAACACAAAATATTAAAGCTTTTGGTGCAAAGGATACTTCAGGTGCACCTCAGAGCAATCCCAAGTTTCAAGAAAGTGGTATGGTGTCTTTAAATGATTCTATATTTTTTAATATGAAATCAGGTAAAGGGTTAACTAAAAATACCAATTTTCAACAAGGGGAAATTTATGTAAATGCTTTAACCATGAAAAAAGTGAACAAGGATGAAGCTTTTGCATGGAAGGCTAGATTCACTACTTGTAATTTAGATGAACCCCATTTTGCTTTCAGAACCAATAAGTTAAAAATCATCAATGACAATATTGGTGTATCTGGCCCTGCCTTTCCAGAATTCGAAGGGGTACCTTTTCCTATTGGGATACCTTTTGGAATTTTTCCCTTAACTAAAGGTAGACATTCGGGTATGTTGGCTCCTGCATTTTCTTCAAGTCAAGATTTTGGTTTGGGATTAGAGGGACTAGGTTATTATAAAGTATTAAATGAAAATTTTGATGCAACTGTTAGAAGCAATATTTATTCCTATGGCGGCTGGAGTGCTACTTTAAATAGTAAATATATTTTGAGGTATAAGTATATTGGAAATTTTAATTTAAGCATGCAGAATACCAAAATATTAACTAGAAGTACCAATATCGCAGATGAATTTACCGGGAATAAGACTTTTATGATCAATTGGTCGCATTCATTAGACAGTAGGGCATTACCCGGAACAAATTTTTCTGCGAATGTAAATTTCGGTAGCACCAAATACAATAAGCTTTTATTAAACAATCCTTATCAAAACTATCAAAATCAGATTAGTTCTTCTATCAGTTACAATAAATCATGGGATAACAAGTACAATTTATCTGTGAATTTAAATCACAGTCAAAACAACAACTTAGGATTGGTGAATATGAGTTTGCCCAATATTAATTTTAATGCATTAACCTTATACCCCTTTCAAAAAAAGGATCAAGTTGGAGCTGGTAAATGGTATGAAAAATTGGGGATAGGTTATAATGGATCTTTTCAAAATCAATTTTCATTTTATGACACTGCCTTTAATATGAAGCGCTTATTAGATACCATGCAGTGGGGAGCAACACATAGTATTCCAATTAGTTTATCTTTGCCTTCTTTGGGCCCTGTTACCATCAGCCCTGGTGTTAGCTTTGAAGAAAAGTGGTTTGGGGCTCAGAATACAAAAACCTGGGATAGTAAGTTGAACAAAGTAGATACCTCTTTTAGCAAAGGATTTTACCGAGCACCTCATGTTTCATTTTCTGTGGGCGCTGCAACGAGAATTTTTGGCACGTATAAATTTAATGATGATTATATTCAAGCCATCCGACATGAGATAAGACCTAATATTTCATTTAACTATGTCCCCGATTTAGCTGCTGCTTATCATTATACAACTCAAATTGATTCTACAGGTAGAAAATATCGTTTTTCAAAATACGACGGTGGGGCAATTAGTGGCGGTTATTCAGAAGGAACATTTGGTGGATTGAGTTTTGGTATTGACAACTTACTAGAAATGAAAGTTAAAAACAGTGAAGACAGTACCAGCGAAAACAAGTCTAAAAAGATAAAATTACTAGAAGGGTTTGGGTTTAACTCAAATTTTAATTTCTTAGCCGATAGTTTTTCTTTAGGAAATTTTAATTTTTATGCAAGAACCATATTGTTTAATAAATTTAATATCACTTCCTCTTTTACAGTGGATCCATATGCAAATGACAAACAAGGGTTTAGAATGAATAAATTAGACATTGATCCATCTAAATTAAATTTTGGTCATATTACCAGTGGGGGTGTCTCCATATCTACTTCATTTAAAAGCGAATCAAAAGATAAAAAAGCTTCTAATGCAAAAGAAATACCTATTGATCCTTTCATGACACCCGATGAGCAACAAAGACAATTACAGTATGTTAGAGCCAATCCTGCCGAATACACCGATTTCAATATTCCTTGGTCTTTATCTTTTTCTTACTCTTTTCAATTTTCCAGAACATTAAAACCAGATTATTCTGGGTTTAAATTACAAACTTATTCAAGTTTAAATTTTAATGGAGACTTTAGTTTAACACCCAAATGGAAGATTGGTGGTACTGGCTATATTGACGTTGCCAAAGCCAATATTCAACAACTAAGTATGTTTATTACCAGAGAAATGCATTGCTGGCAAATGGCAATTAATGTAACACCTATTGGCATCTACAGGTCATTCAGTATCACCGTAAATCCTAAATCTGGAATTTTAAGAGATTTAAAAATCAATAGAAGTAGAACTTTCTCTTCAACTACTTTTTAAGCTTTGTCATTATTGGCTAAGTAATAGGCGCTCATCACTTCAAATACATGTTTTCTTAAAGTTTCTTTGGTATACTCTTTTGGATCAATGGCTGGTAAAATGTGCATCTTAATTTTACCAGGCGTAAAATACATACTTGGCTTGGCTGGTAATATTCTTTTTGTATTTAATAAAACTACAGGTACAATTGGTTTTTGGGTATCTATGGCCAATTTAAAAGCTCCATCAAAGAATGATTTTAGAGGAGCGGCTGTTCTATTTCTTGTGCCTTCTGGATAGATGAGCATGTCTAGTCCATTGTTCAAAACCTGTTTCATTTTTTCATAACTGGCTCTTCTGCTTTGATCATTTTTACGATCTACCACTACTGTAGCAAATTTATAAACCCATCCAAAAAGAGGAACATAGGTAAAACTTTTTTTTGCAATGGTTTTATTGGCTCTTGGTAAAAATGGGGTACTAATAGGAATGTCAATTAAACTATTGTGATTACAAACTACAATTGCATTTTCCAAACCTTCAAAAACTTCCTTCCCCTTTACTTCAAAACTACAGCCCGATAAAAATAAGAACAATCCCATCCAAATTTGAGAGAGTTTGCGATGGTATCTTGTTTTATAGGGGTCTGGAATAAAAAAACAAAATAAATAAAACCAAATAAATAGCATCATGGTAGAAGCAAAAACCAATAGTGCCCAGTAGGCCAATATTCTTGCGATGATTAATTTTCTCATTTTCATAACTATCTAATTAAAGTGCCCAATCAATAGGGTTTATATTTTGCTGTACTAAGTATTCATTGGTGGCACTAAAATGTTTACAACCAAAAAAACCATTATAGGCACTAAATGGAGAGGGGTGGGCGGCTTTTAATATTTTATGCTTTAATGGATTGATTAGTTTTATTTTTTGTTGTGCGAAATTACCCCATAAAATAAAAACAAGTCCTTTTTTTTCTTCAGAAAGCAGATGAATGACATCATCGGTAAAATCCATCCATCCTATTTTAGCATGACTGGCTGGTTCATTGGCTCTTACTGTAAGTACTGCGTTTAACAATAAAACTCCTTGCTTAGCCCAATTCGTTAAATTTCCTGTACTGGGAATGGGCATACCAATGTCTTTATTTAATTCTTTAAAAATATTCACCAAAGATGGGGGAGGTTTTACGCCGTCCGGAACAGAAAAGCTAAGTCCCATGGCTTGATTGGGATTGTGGTAAGGATCTTGACCTAGGATAATCACTTTTACTTGATCAAAGTGGGTTTGTTCAAAAGCGTTGAAGATATAGGTACCTTTCGGAAAAATAGTTTTACGCAATGCCTTTTCTGCTTTTAAATGAGCAGCAATTTGATTGAAATAAGGCTTTTGAAATAGATCTTTTAAAGCATTCTTCCATGAAATTTCGATAGCTACTTCCATTGGGTAATTTACATTCATTTATACCTAAAGATAATTCTAGTTTAACAAAAACCCTAGTTTCCTTTTTAAGTACATTTTTAGTAACTTTCGATAAGATTTAAAAATGAAGGATGCATTAGATTTTTAATTTCTTATATTTAAGTGATAAAACACAAACAACAGTCAATGAAACAGTTAAGCATGAAAAAAATACGATTGTATTTTTTTACAATTGTATTAATAATCTTGTCAACAAATGTAAATGCGCAAGTAACTAAAGCGCCAGCTTATCCTTTAATAACACATAACCCTTATTTTAGTATTTGGTCATTTTCGGACAACTTAAATGAAAGTACTACCCGTCATTGGACTGGTGCCAATCATTCTTTACTAGGTTTAATTAAAGTTGATGGTAAAGTATATCGTTTTTTGGGTAAGGAAGATACTTTAAGTTCAATTGCTATGGATTTGGCCAAACAAGTTTCCATTAATATGACTGCTACACAAACCAATTACATTTTTACATCCGGTGGTGTGCAATTGGGATTGACTTTTACTTCCCCATTATTAATTAACAATTTAGCCATCTTATCTAGGCCTGTTTCCTATATTAGTATGAAAACCAAATCAATCGATGGCAAAATGCATCAGGTACAATTATTTTTAGGTGCTGCATCCGCCATTGCTTCCAATAAAGCAAATGAACTAATGAATGCAAGTGAATACGACCTTGACAATTTAAATGTGCTTAAAGTTGGAACCCTCTCACAACCAGTTTTACAAAAAAGTGGAGACGATTTAAGAATTGATTGGGGCTATGCCTACATCGCAGCCAATAAATATCATTCTAAACAATCTATTGCTCCAATTGAAACCGCTGTTAAAGATTTTGTTACGAGTGACAATGGAATACAAAAATTAGATGCTAAAGTCTTAAGCAATGGCATTAAAGGGGATCATTTATCATTAAATACCATTTTCAATACAGATCATTTGGGTACCATAGAACAAGATCATTTTATAATGATAGGTTACGATGAATTAAGTGCCATTACTTATTTTAAAGAAAATTTAAAACCTTGGTGGAAATTAAATCCTACCATGACCATGGACAAATTGTTATCACTTGCTAATAGTCAATATAATGAAGTGATTACAAAATGCAATCAATTAAATAAATTAATATACAATGATGCATTGGCTGCAGGTGGTGAAAATTATGCCATACTTTGTATCACAGCGTATAGGCAATCCATTGCGGCACATAATTTAGTAAAGAGCACTCAAAATGGAGATTTATTATTTTTGTCCAAAGAAAATTTCAGCAATGGTAGCATTAATACAGTAGATGTGACTTATCCATCTGCACCTTTATTTTTAGCGTACAATCCAGAATTAATGAAAGGGATGCTGAATGGTATTTTTTATTTTAGTGAAAAAAGCGGTCTGTACAATCGTCCCTATGCTGCGCATGATTTAGGTACTTATCCAATTGCCAATGGACAAACATACCCCGAAGGCATGCCCGTAGAAGAGTCGGGGAATATGACCATTTTAGCTGGAGCCATTGTAAAATCAACTGGCAATGCAGATTTTGCTAATAAACATTGGGCTACTTTAACACAGTGGGTGCATTTTTTAGAAAAAGAAGGATTGGATCCGGCCAATCAATTGTGTACGGATGATTTTGCTGGTCATTTGGCGCGCAATGCCAATTTAGCCATTAAGGCCATAGTTGGTATTAGGGCCTATGCAATGATGGCCGAAATGTTAGGTAAAAAGGATACTGCTAATAAATACATTCAAATGGCCAATGCGATGGCAATCAAATGGCAGGATTTAGCGGATGCTGGAGATCATTATGCTTTAACCTACAACGATAAAAATACTTGGAGTCAGAAATACAATATGGTTTGGGACAAATTATTTGGGTTTAATTTATTTCCTCAAGCAGTATATGATAAAGAAGTAGCTTATTATTTAACCAAACAAAATAAATTTGGCCTGCCTTTAGACAGTCGTAAAACTTATACTAAATCTGATTGGATTACCTGGACAGCAACTTTGGCAAAGAATGCAGCTGACTTTGAAAAAATAATCAATCCTGTGTATGAATTTTCTAGCAATACACCTACTAGAGTTCCTCTAAGCGATTGGCATGAAACTTTAAATGGAAAACAAATTGGATTTCAAGCAAGAAGTGTAGTAGGTGGCTACTTTATTAAAGTGTTGAATGATAAATGGAATAGCGCCCATGTAACCATTCCTATTAAAGGAAATGGTTATTTTTCGGGTAAAAAAAAAGTCCTATTAAAAGAGGATGAAGATGAAATTGTTCAAAAAGTAATTGAAAACAAGGAGCAGATTTTAAAAATATATTTTTATCCGCAAAAAAAAGGAGAGATAGCAGCTGCTATAATTATTCATCCAATTGCTACTGCTTCTGTTTTTAAAATAGCTTTAGATGATAGTGAAAAGCAATTTGAATTAAAAATTCCTGCCAATTCTAGTACTACATTATATCACATAGGACATTTTAAAATAAATGAAAACGGGTATCATTATTTTAAAATCAAAGGAGCAAATACAATTATTAAAGGCCAAACAGACTCCCTTTATCCAGAAATTACTTCTCTTGTAGTAGAGGCCATTGGTACAAATGAAATCAAATACAACAAAAGTGTTTATTTAGCTGCCCCTTCGACACATTTAAGATATCAAGTGCCCGGAGATTCGGTTGTAAAATGGTTTTATACAGAAGTGATGGTGCCTAAGGAGGTTGAAAATTCTATTCATGCCTATTATGAAACCAATGGATTCCACAGTGGTTATGGAGGTATACAGATTAACAATGAACAAGAAAGAAGATTTATTTTTTCAATTTGGAGTTTATATAAAACAGACAACCCTAAAGAAATTCCTTCTCAATTTGCAGTCAATTTAAAAAGCAAAGGAGAAAAAGTTTCTTCTGGTGATTTTGGCAACGAAGGTTCAGGAGGACACAGTCATTTGGTATACCCATGGAAAGCCAATCAAACCTATCATTTCTTAACAGGAATAAAATCGATAGAAGGGGATAGTGCTACCTATATTGGTTATTATGCTATGCCAGAAGACAATTATACCTGGCATTTATTGTCACAATGGACTCAAAATAAAACAGATACCAAAACAGGGTTTAAAAATTTATACGCATTTGTAGAAAATTTTGGAAACAATGGAGATAATTATTTTAAAGCATATTACGGCAATCAATGGGTGGTTACCCCATCAGGCAATTGGATAGAGTTGAATGAAGCAAGATTTACCACTACAGCACATCCACAAAGACACCAAAGATTTGATTATGGTGCTGGCGTAGAGAACAATTTATTTTATATGTATTCTGGAGGGTTCAAACATCTAAAAAATATAGATGCTGGAGATGTCATCACAAGAAAATTAAATGGGAAACATCCGTTGATTGATTTTACAAAACTATAATTAAGACATAAAAAGAATTTACTTTTTATGTTGCTTGGCAATTGCAATGGGTTCAAACGGCCCATATTTATGTTGTGCAGTTGAAAAAGTATCTGAATAGGGCCCAAAAGGGTAGTCGACAGGTTTGGTGGCTACTATTGGCCAATCTTTGGATTTGTCTTTACTGGGTCTAGGTTGCGCATTAATGTAAGCTGCCACATCCCATGCTTCTTGATTGTTTAATGTGGGTGTATGGTAATTGATTCCATTGGGCATATTGTTTTTAACAAAGCCTGCTAATTTGGATAATTGAAACAAGCCTGCTGCATCGTTATAACTATTTTTACCCCACAAAGGCGGATACCAATACATTTTACCAGTGGAGTCCATAATGCCTTCTCCATTTGCTCCATGACATTTTTGACAATTTTGTAGATATACCATTTTACCTTGATTTGGATTTGCAGCAGTTTTCAAAAAAGGTAAAATTTCAATGCTTGAACCCTTTACTTTTTTTCCTTTTGGCACTTCGTTACCCAGCCAATGGATATATGCATAAATGGATTTCATTTCTTTAGAATTGGTATCTAAAGCTTTACCATTTAAACTACGTTCCATACAATCATTTACTCTTTTATAAATAGTTTCAATACTTCCAGATCTTTCTCTAAATTTTGGATAAGTAGATAAAACAGATCCGTAATTTATGCCCCAGGGTTTGGTACCTGCTTCTAAATGACAATTTTGACAATTCATTCCATTGGTTGAATGTTGTACAATTCCTTTAGGGCCTAAATAATAGGATGTATGTGCAATTAGTTCATAGCCATATTGAATCAATGGGCCATTGGTATCAGTATGAATTGGAATTTGATAATGAGAAGTGCCTACCCAAGCAGATACAGTATCTTTAACCATATTGTTAGATAAGTGTTTCGCTTGACCATCCTTATTTACAAATGACATTCGGAATAAAGAATAGCTTACAAGTAAAATAAATACAACAATGATAAATCGTTTAAACATGCAGTGAAAAAATTATAAACTTAATTAATTCCTGCTTTTAAATAAGACCATCCAGCTTCTTGTTTTAAAATTACTTCGGCCACCCCAGAAGGTACAGTGTTGGCTTCGGTTAATAAATCTGCTTTTTCGATATGGTGTTTACGCATAGAATTTTGACAAGCCGAAAATTGTACATTGGTTTTAGATAATTCGATTACTTCTTTAGCTAAATGCGTTTTTGCTGCAACCAATAAATCTAAAGCCTTACCATGTACCACTACTTCAATCATAACATTATTTGGCCATATAGTTTGTAGGTTTTTTATATTACCAATTGTGGTGGACCAAGCAGCTGTATCAGCTGTATTTAATTGAATGACTACTTTATGTTTCACTTCAGTATTTTGAGCACTGACACTTGTGCAAGTAAAGACAACTACTAAATTTAGTAGGAATAAGCGCATCATTTTTTTCATAGATATAATTTAAGTGAATTTAGGAAAAAAATAAATCCCAGCACAAACTTACCCAAAGCCTTTTAAAGATCCCGATACTCGGGATCTTTGGCTTTTTTAACACTCGCTTGCTTACAAGAGCAAGCTCTTGACGCAGCTCGCATTAAAAAAGCCTCTCACTTTCGTGAGAGGCTTTGTGATTCGGATTGGATTCGAACCAATGGCCCTCATCTTAGAAGGATGACGCTCTATCCAGCTGAGCTACCGAACCTTATCTTTTCTTAGGCTGCAAATTTAATGAAAAATAAGCCTGATTTCAAAGAAAATAGGCCTCTAAATCAATCTATTGCCATTAAATCTCTGATTACAACACTTGCCACAGTACAGCCAAAAATTGCTGGCATATAGCTTAAAGTTCCAATAATCGACTTCTTGGGAAAGGCATTCTCCGTTTCAAAAATACGGGATTGGTCAGGTTTTTCTGGGCTAAAAACTACTTTCAACCCTTTTTTAATACCTACTGCTTGTAAACGCTTACGAACATATCTTGCCAAATTACATTCATAGGTTTTTGATAAATCTGTTATTTTAATTTGAGCAGGATCAATTTTTCCTCCTGCACCCATAGAGCTTATAATGTGAATTTTTCTATCCATACATCCTTTAATCAAATCTACTTTAGCCGATAAAGTATCTATACAATCCACTACATAATCCCATTTTTCTTTTTCTATTAATTGAATCATTGAATCGTCTTCTACAAAAGCTTCTAAAATGGTTAATTCAAGCAAGGGATTGATGTCTAATAATCTTACTGCTAAAACCTGCGCTTTAGATTTTGATAGGGTAGAATGTAGGGCAGGAATTTGACGATTGATATTACTAGCGTCAATGGTATCATTATCTACAATAGTTAATTTCCCTATGCCAGCTCTAACAATCATTTCAGCACAGATTCCACCCACGCCACCGAGTCCAATAACAAGCACATTTTTTTGCATTAATTGTTTAACTGGCCCGTCTCCTAACATTAATTGTGTTCTACTCATCCAATAAGGTATCATATCGTATCTTTAAATCATTAAATAGTTCAACCATGCAAAAACCATTTTTATTTTTATGCTTATTTCTAATAATATTTCAAAATGGCTTTGCGCAAAATTCGGGTAATAATTCCATAAATATACTCACTCAAAAAAAAGGGATTAGTTTAAGAGGATTAAGCATCCCCAATGAAAATACCATTTGGGCCAGTGGGTCAAAGGGAAGTATAGCAATATCTACAGATGGAGGTGCTCGTTTTAATTGGAAACAAATAGTTGGTTATGAGACCAGAGATTTTAGAGCCATCTATGCATGGAATGCGAATGAAGCCATTGCTGTTGCCATTGCAGCACCAGCCATTGTTTTAAAAACAAAAGACGGAGGTGTCAGTTGGTATAAAGTGTATGAGAATAAGGATACCCTTATGTTTTTGGATGCAATAAAATTTAAAGACAGTGTGCAGGGTAGCATCGTAGGAGATCCGATGGGCAATCAAATATTTTTATTAAATACCAATGACAAAGGAGAGCATTGGCAAGAAGTTACAGCAAATCATTTTACCTCCAAATTAAAAAATGGTGAAGCTTTTTTTGCTTCAAGTAATTCTAATATTGCTTATGCCAATGGATCTGAATTTTTAATTACAGGTGGTTTGTCAAGTAGGCTTTGGATAGATGGGAATGCAATGGATTTACCCATCGTACAGGGTGAAAAAACTACGGGTGCTAATAGTATAGCCATTTCACCTTCAAGTAATAATATGATTATTGTAGGGGGCGATTTTACAAAAAAAAATAATGCAGAAAATAATATCATTGGGTTTAAATATAAATCCAAATGGAGGATCAAAAAGAAAATTGGAAATCCGCATGGTTATAAATCTTCAGTAAGTTTTATCACCAATAATTTTGTAATTGTTTGTGGCACTTCTGGTGTAGATTTTTCAAAAAATAAGGGTAAAAAATGGGAGTTAATTTCAACTGAAAGCTTCCATGTAGTTCAAAAACAGCCCAATAAGAAAGCAGCCATTTTAGCAGGGTCAGATGGGCGCATAGGATCTATTCATTTTGACTAATACTTTTTAAAATAATAAACCTAAAAATCATTTTTATATTTCAATACTTAATGTAACTTAGTAGGGATATGAAAAAGTACCAAGTGATTATATCTTTCGAAATGGATGAAGATTTTATGTCTTTAGTACCCCCACACCGTACGTATGTCAATTATTTGCTTAATAAAGGAATCATCGACAGTTATGCCGTAAGTATGGAAACTCAAAATTCTTGGATCACCATCAACGCCAATAATAAAAAAGAAGTGAAGGAATTGATTGAAAAATCACCTTTAATTAAGTATTGGAACTATGAAATTGTTGAGCTTTTTGTATATGATAGTCAATCTACTAGACTTCCTGCTGTACAATTAAATTAAATCACCTTTTTTTTGGGGAATTCCTATTTGCCCCTTATTTTTGCACTCCTCAAAAGGGGGCATAGCTCAGTTGGTTTAGAGCATCTGCCTTACAAGCAGAGGGTCCGCGGTTCGAACCCGTGTGCCCCCACAGAATAAGAGAAAAGGGTTTCAAGCAATTGAAGCCCTTTTGCTTTTTAGCCATTTGCAAACAATTTGCACACAATGAGGCGATTAATTTTAAAGTAACTTTGTTAGATGCAAGTATTTACAACCCAAAGCAAAATAATCATTACCTGTCATAAATGGTTGGCACCTTCTTTACAAAAAGAAGTGGTATCCTTAGGTTTTAAAACCGATAGGGTATTTCAAACAGGTGTCGAGTTAACGGGTACCGTTCAGGATTGTATCAAACTGAATTTAAATTTAAGATGTGCTAGCCAGGTCATGTATTCTTTAAAATCATTTATTTGCAATGATCCTGATGAGTTGTATAAAAACTTGGTAGGGTTAGCTTGGGAAAAATTAATTAAACCATCTGGTTATTTTTCGGTTACAAGCAATGTTTTTCATCCAACCATTTCTACAAATTTGTATGCCAATTTAAAAGTGAAAGATGCTATTGTAGATAGAATGCGTGAAATAAGCAATCAACGTCCATCTACTGGATCAGAACTTTCAGGAGCAGTTGTGTATTTATTTTGGAAACAAGATGAAGCAGAAATATTTTTAGATACTTCTGGTGAAACCTTAGCCAAACACGGTTATCGCAAACTTCCTGGTACAGCACCCATGTTAGAGGCTTTAGCCGCTGCAACTATTTTAAGTACCAAATGGAATCAAAAAGCACCCTTTATTAATCCAATGTGTGGATCAGGTACTTTAGCCATCGAAGCCGCTTTGATTGCCACGCATCGTGCGCCAGGTTTATTAAGATCCAATTATGCGTTTATGCATATACTGGGTTATGAACCGTCTATGTATCAAATTGAAAGAGAAAAATTAAACAGTCAAATAGTAAAATTACCTGGTTTACAAATTATTGCTTCAGATTTAAGTAAGAAAGCAATCGAAATTGCTAAGTCAAATGCTACTGTGGCGGGCGTTGCACATTTAATTTATTTTCAAGATGGTGATTTTGAAACAACCAATATTCCATTGGCAGAAGAAGGGGCAGTGGTGATGTTTAATCCTGAATACGGTGAAAGGTTAGGAGAAGAACTCGAATTAGAAGCCACCTATGCTCGTATGGGTGATTTCTTAAAAAACAATTGCAAAGGATACCTAGGTTATATATTTACTGGGAATTTAGAATTGGCTAAAAAAATTCGTTTAAAGCCAAGTAGGCGCATCGAATTTTACAATGCCACCATTGATTGTAGGTTATTAGAATACGAAATGTATGCAGGTACAAAAAGGGTAGACAAAAAACCCGAAGAAATAGTTTAGCAATTTAATGTTAATTCACTTTTGATTTCTTATTATTGATTAACATGTATTTAGAGGTTTCGTAAATTGTTTCTGTTAATCGCCTCATTTGTTTCTCTATTGAATCATTGGCTACTTTGGTATTGTTTAAAACGCTCTCAAAAATACCTTTATTAGGGTCTTTGATTTTATAGCCATAATAATATTCATTATTTAGTACACCAATTTGTTGGTTAAAATCGTCGTATAAGAAAATGGAATGCTTGTCTGATTTGTTGAGCATGTCAAACACGCTTTTCCCTAAAGTGGTATTCGTATAAGGGATATTGCAAAGTGATGCAATACTTGGAAGCACATCTATTTGAGAAACTGGTAAACTATATTCCTTAGGATTTAAAATTTTAGGCGCATAAAATAGAAAAGGAATATGCATATTGGTCAAGTTTTGTTCTGTAAAAGATTTTGGCAACATCTCACCAGCATCTCCTTTGATGCCATGATCGCCAATAAATACAAATAAAGTGTTGTCGAAATATTTCTCTTTTTTAGCTGCTTCTATAAATTGTTCAAAACAATAATCGGTATACCTAAATGCATTGTATTCGTCATTGTTTTCAAAGCCAAATTTTAATAAAGAGTCTTTGGATACCGTTAACTTTTTAAAGCTTTTCAAATCTTCTTCTGGGATGGTATAAGGACGGTGGTTGTCTGCGGTTTGTATAATAGCAAAAAATGGTTTTGTATTAGCACTTAAAGTCTTGTTGGCTTCCATAAACAAATTCTTATCACTAATTCCCCAAACATTAATCTCACTAGACTGATATCGTCCTTGTTCGTAAATATTTAAATCAACTATATTATTGGTAAGCACTCCTCTAATATTTGCCCAACTGGTACTACCGCCTAAAAAATAAAATTTTTCATAATTTTTAAAATCAGCGATAATTGAATGCTGATCAACAGCTAAAGGATTACGGCTAGATGTTTTACCCTCTAACACATCAGGCGTGCCTGTAATGGCAGCCCATACACCACGGGCAGTTCCATAAGCTGGAGAGAAAGCTCTATTAAAATACACGCCTTGCTTTCTCATAGAATTAAAATAGGGTGTGGCGTTTAATGGATTACCCATCATAGAACTTTTATATGCCGAGAAAGATTCACAAATCACCAAAACCACATTTTTTATTTTAGGTGAGATGGTATCATTTGTTTTTGCCCTTATGACTCTATTAAAATTAAACTCTTTTGCATTTTGTACAACAGCAGTTAGATCTAAATAATCACTTATGACGGAATAATTATTTTTAATAAGATCGGTATTGATTTGAGTACTTCTAAAACTGAGGGTACTAAAAAAAGATTGCATCGGATTTAATGCAACATTGGCTTTAAAATCGGTGCCTATACTATACGCATCGCTCCATCTTAAAGGATATTGGCCACCTGAATAAACAACATTGCCCACTATGCTATAAACAAGAATAAAGAAAAACAAAATATTCACCAATATGGGTTGAATCTTATTTGAGGATGGACTGCTTTTAGAAGCTAATTTAAATGTAAAGCGAACCAATTGATACATGGTAAACAATGCAGCCACAAAAACAAAAATAATCAGCAAGATGGGATAGGATTGCCACATCATTTGCATTGAAATGGCAGCATTGTCTAAATAACTAAGGATACTGGCATTTAATCTTTGGTGTACATAGGCATAATGGATGAAATCAGCGGTATAAAATAAAATTAAAAAAACACTAAACCCCATCCATACAAGGAATGATATCTTTTTACCCTGGTTCGTTGCAAATGGATGAACCGCTTTGAAAAATGACAATAACAAAATGAGCAACATGGCAATAGCCACATATCTTAAATCATACCTAAAGCCTAAAATATAGGCGGCTTTTAATGACCCTTGATTTAAACTTGGCGCTACAAAGCGATGTACAAAAACAAAACGAAGTAAGGTCATCAAGATTAAAAAGCACCATCCCGTAATGCTTATCCAAACAATGGTACTGGTGTGCTTTATTTTATTCATCTTTTCTATTTTCTTAAATTATTAATTCATTCCTATTTAATCGTATAATAAAAAGGGTGCTATGTCTTTGCTCCAATGATTTACTTTTAACAATTGAACCATTTTACTCAACCATTCTTTTAAAGGTAAATCAAACAGTTTTTCTGCATCCTCGATACCTAACAATAAAGATAAATGATTTTCTCCAGTAGGATTGGCCATAGTAGGGTAAGCCTGCCATTTAAAATTTTTCGGATGGATGTCTTTAACAATCTTTAATAATAAAAGCCCATTTAATACAGCATTAAAAAAATAAGGATCAATTACTTTAATTCTTATGCCTTTTAATAGGGTTTGATTTTCATTATTTCCCATTTGAATTGGCAGGCTTTCAATTTTAATGTCTTCACTTAATACATTTTGCCAAACCATGGTGATAGCAGGAATATTCAACCAATTGGCACCAATCCATTCAAAAGAATAGGCAGATCCACGTCCCACACTAACATTGGTCGCTTCAAACAGACAAAGTCCAGGATACAATATGCAAGCTTCTATATTTTGTATAGCGGGCGAAGTGGCTACCCAAGACTTATTCCAATCGTAAAACAACTTTGATCGCTCCCAATTTTTACATTTGATAATTTCTAGATCCGCTTTTATATTTTCTGTTTCATTAAAATAACCAGCCAGTTCTCCTAGTGTACATTGATGTTTTATAGGTATTGAATATCTACCTATAAAACTGGCATTGTGCATGTCTAACATGGGCCCTTCAGCCATTTGCAAATTGCCTCCTAAAGGGTTGGGTCTATCTAGTATAATCAGCTGCTTATTAAATGCAGCCGCCGCATCTAACCAATACGTCATTGACCATAAATAAGTATAAAAACGCACGCCAACATCTGGTATATCAAAAAGTAAAATATCTATGTCCATTAAATCTGCAGCAGTGGGTGCAAATTTTTCACCATATAAACTAATAACAGGTAGCCCGGTTAATGCATCTATTTCATTATTTATTTTAGCACCATCTACACCATTCGTATCGATGCCATGTTCAGGGGAGAATAATTTTATAATATTAAACCCATTTTCTACCAATGCTTTTCTACTTTTTTCACCAGTAGAAGTAGTAGCAGCATCATTGGTTAAAAATGCAATGTTTTTATTTTTCCATATTGGATCTAAACTCAATAAAATATCTATTCCAAATGCGATGGGCATGATTAATTCGTTTTTGCTTCAAAAGCCAATACTTCTTTTAAATTTTCCATTACATTAAAAATAATGGGACATCTATCATAATGCATATAAGTTGTAAAAAGTCTTTTGTTGAAATCTGGAATATGAAAAGCAGGAAATTCTCTGCATCCTGCAAATCGATGTTCATATACACTGCAACTGTTCTCTACCAAAAAATGACAAGGAATAGAATTAATCACCATCCGTCCTGATTCGCCTTTAGAAATATAAGCTTCATCAAATGCATCCCTAGTTTTGCCTAAATGTTGGGCCAAATTGGTGGCCTCCGCATCATCAATGTTCACCATTAAACTTTTACAACAGTTTCCACAGCTGGTACAGTCAATTTGAGGACTGATTGTCTCAGATAGGGCAAATACGGCATTATCTAATTCTTGACTGTTGATTTGTCTCAAAAAGCCCTGAAATTGATCATTTTCAGTAGCAAGCGCTTCAGCCTTGGATTTGATGAAATCTAGGTCAACAATGGGGTATTTTGGGTCAGTTTTGATGGTTTAAAGATAAGAGATTAATCGTTTATCCACATAAAAGAGAGAATTGGTGAAAAGTAAAATTGGGGTAACCACCGTGCTCATTAGATTTGCAGACGGACAAGGGCATTTTTTGCCCCTAAAGCATTGATAATTATGGCAGAAACTAAGTTACCTGTAGAATACAACGAAGACTCGATTAGATCCCTAGATTGGAAGGAACACATCCGTTTAAGACCAGGGATGTACATTGGAAAATTAGGAGATGGTTCGGCACCTGACGATGGTATTTATGTACTCATGAAAGAAGTCATTGACAATTGTATCGATGAACATACCATGGGTTATGGCAAACAAGTAGAAATTTCCATACAAGATAAAACTGTGACCATTAGAGATTATGGTCGTGGCATTCCTTTAGGAAAAATTGTAGATGTAGTGAGCAAGATCAATACGGGTGCCAAATACGATAGCAAAGCCTTTCAGAAATCGGTGGGTTTAAATGGAGTGGGTACCAAGGCCGTGAATGCACTAAGTGAAGATTTTTTAGTGACTGCATTTAGAGAAGGGAAACAAAGATCAGCCACCTTTAAAAAAGGCCAACTGATTCAAGAAACCAAAGAATCTAAAACTACCGAACCCAATGGCACTTTGGTTGTTTTTACGCCTGATAGTTCGATGTTTAAAAATTTCCATTTTATTCATGAGTACATAGATGGACAACTTTGGAATTATTGTTATTTGAATGCAGGATTGAGTATTCTTTTCAATGATAAGAAATATGTGAGCAAGAATGGATTGTTGGATTTATTGGAAAGAAAAACCAATCCAGATGAACTTCGTTATCCAATCATTCATTTAAAAGGAGAGGATATAGAAGTAGCTTTATCACACAACAATGATTACGGAGAAGATATTTTTTCTTTTGTCAATGGACAATACACCACACAAGGGGGGACGCATCAACAAGCATTTAGAGAAGCTTATGTAAAAGTAATCCGTGATTATTTTAAAAAGGATTATGAAGCATCTGATATAAGAACAAGCATTGTGGCAGCTGTATCGGTGCGTGTTCAAGAACCTGTATTTGAAAGTCAAACCAAAACAAAATTAGGTTCTCAAAACGTGGCAGAAGGCGGCCCTAGCATGAAAAATTTTGTAACAGAATTTTTAGCCAAGGAACTAGATAATTTTTTACATCGTAATCCGGCTACTGCAGAGGCTTTAAAAAAGCGCATTGAGCAAAACGAACATGAGCGTAAAGAATTGGCTGGCATTAAAAAATTAGCCAATGAGCGTGCTAAAAAAGCCAACCTGCACAATAAAAAGTTAAGAGATTGTCGCGTGCACTTAAACGATGATTTACCTACAAAAAATAAAGAAATGTTTATTTCCTTACAACAAGGAAGTACTTTGTTTATTACCGAGGGTGATTCTGCCAGTGGAAGCATTACCAAATCGCGTAATGTAGATACCCAAGCGGTCTTTAGTTTAAGAGGCAAGCCCTTAAATGCTTTTGGCTTGACCAAAAAAGTGGTGTACGAAAATGAGGAGTTTAATTTATTGCAACACGCTTTAAATATTGAAGAAGGCTTGGAAGGGTTGCGTTACAATCAAATAGTGATTGCAACCGATGCCGATGTGGATGGTATGCACATTCGATTATTGATTCTTACCTTCTTTTTGCAATTTTTCCCAGACTTAGTGAAAAAGGGCCATGTATTTGTGTTGGAAACCCCATTGTTCCGAGTACGAAACAAACAAAAAACAATTTATTGTTACAACGAAACCGAAAAACAAGCGGCCATGAAGGAATTGGGTACCAAGCCAGAAATTACCAGATTCAAGGGTTTAGGAGAAATTAGTCCCGAGGAATTTGGAAAATTTATCAATGCCGATATCAAATTGGCACCTGTAATTTTAGAACAAGGCGATCATATACAACATTTATTAGAATATTATATGGGTAAAAATACCCAAGAAAGACAGGACTTTATTATCAATAATTTAAAAGTAGAATTGGACAAAGCGCATGATACACTTAGTATTTAATACAGCAAACATAGCAGCATTGGAAGCCGCCATTGAATTGGATGAAAATTTAGCAGGTCAAATTGTGGAAATCAAAGACGATTATGCAGTGGGCCCCTTATTAGACATTTATGAAACCGAAGGCTATCAAGCTAGAAAAACATGGTGGGAAGAAGTATTAATGCATTCTCCTTATACAGATCAATTAGCTATTGTAGACGATAAATTAACGGTGCATCATTTAATACAAAGTTTGGAAGAAGATCCTGCCGAAGAAATTTGGATTTGGATGGGACAGAATGCACATGATGTTTCTGGCTATTATTGGTTGATGAGCCAGCTAAAACCCTATCAAGGAAAGTTACAAGTATTGTATTTAAACAATCTCCCTTTTTTAAATGATAAAGGACAATTGTTTTATCCAGTGCATTTATCAGAAATTCCTGCTAAAGAATTTATCAAAGCAAAGAAATTGGCCAGACCCATTACTTTGAGCGAGTTTGAATTGGATCCTGATGAATGGAAAAAGATTTGTCAAGAAAATGAGGGTGTAAGATTTTTAGAAGGCGGTAAAAAATTGGCGAGTATGCCCATCACTTATTACGATAAAGAAATTTTATCCTTATTGACTAAAAACGCGCAAAAATTACCTAGTGCTTTAGCGCATATCTTAAGTAAGATGAAAATTAAAACTGGCGATGCATTTATTGTGTTTAGATTAAAAGCATTGGCAGCATTGGGTAAAATAGTTTTTGTGGGCAATTGGGAAAAGGGTTGGAAAGATATGATTGTTCAAATGCCCGGTGGATCAAGCGTTGTAGTAGAAGATTAATTATTGTTGAAAATAAAAAAATGGTTCTTTAAAACAATTCAATGCGTATAAATGTTTCTGATATAGATGTTAAAGCAATAGATGAACGTGGGGCATTGCATTATTTTAGTACCAATCGGACTGGAGAGTTTCTATTGGTATACCGAAATGCCGGATCAGTGAGTGGACAACATTATCATACAGGCAAATCGGCAGGTAAAAACCCTGAAGAAATGTTATTGGTTCAAGGTTCACTTTCTTTGAACTGGAAAGATTTGAAAAATAATGAAACAGGAACAATATTAGTAGCAGCGCCTTCAAGAGTCGTCATTGAACCCAATGTTTGGCATGAAACCATCGCCATTACAGATATTGTATTTATAGAATTAAACAGTTTAGTGGATGGTAGTGAAGATACGCACCGTCTCTAATTAAGTATATATATGGCAAAAGAGAAAAATTTAAGTAGTGTAACAGACAATGAATCGGGTGTTCAAGGCCAATATAAAAATTGGTTTTTGGACTATGCTTCTTATGTTATTTTAGAAAGAGCAGTTCCTGCTATTGAAGATGGATTAAAACCAGTACAAAGAAGAATCTTACACGCCATGAAAGAAATGGATGATGGAAGATTCAATAAAGTAGCCAATATAATTGGACAAAGTATGCAATACCATCCGCATGGAGATGCAAGTATTGGAGATGCTTTGGTCAATATTGGCCAAAAAGACATGTTGGTGGAAACCCAAGGTAACTGGGGGGATGTTAGAACAGGTGATGATGCCGCAGCAGCAAGATATATTGAAGCGCGTTTGAGCAAATTTGCTTTAGAAGTTGCCTTTAATGGCAAGACTACCGATTGGGCATTAAGTTACGATGGTCGTAAACAAGAACCAGTAACGCTTCCAATGAAGTTCCCTTTATTATTGGCTCAAGGGGCTGATGGGATTGCTGTAGGGTTGTCCACTAAAATTTTACCCCATAATTTTTGTGAATTGGCCGAAGCTTCCATCAAACATTTAAGAGGAAGAAAATTTGAATTGTTGCCCGATTTCCAAACAGGGGGCATGATTGATACTTCTAATTACAATGATGGCAAAAGAGGTGGCAAGGTAAGAGTGCGTGCGCATATAGAAGAGTTTGATAAAAAGACATTGTTGATTAAAGATGTGCCTTACAGTGTAACCACTACTCAATTAATGGAGAGCATTACCAAGGCCAATGATCAAGGAAAAATTAAAATAAGAAAAGTAACTGACGTTACAGCAGCCGAAGTAGAAATTCAAATTGATTTGGCAGCAGGCATTTCTCCGGATATTACCATTGATGCCTTGTATGCCTTTACCGATTGTGAAATTAGTATTTCACCCAATGCCTGTGTGATTGTGGGTCAAAGACCTCAATTTTTAGGCGCCTCCGATTTATTGCGTCATTCTGTAGACCATACCAAGGGGCTTTTGCAAGCCGAATTGCAAATTCAATTGAAAGAATTAGAAGACAAATGGCACTTCACCAGTTTAGAAAAAATATTCTTCGAAGAAAAAATATACAAGGAATTAGAGAAAAAACATGCTACTTGGGACAAAGTGATAGAAGCCATTGATGAAGCTTTTCAACCTTTTAAGAAGAAATTTAAAAAGCCAATTGAACGCACCGATTTACTAAAATTAACAGACAAACCAGTAAGAAGAATCTATAAATTGGATATTGATGAATTGATTACACAAATAAAAACCATTGAAGAAGAAATTAAAGAAGTTAAAAATCACTTAGCCAATATAGTAGATTATGCAGTGGCTTATTACGAGAACCTAGTGAAGAAATATGGCAAGGGTAAAGAAAGAAAAACTGAAATAAAAGAATTTGATACCATTCAGGTAAAACAAGTGGCCATTGCCAATACAAAATTGTACATCAATAGAGTAGAAGGATTTGTGGGAACTAGTTTGAAAAAAGATGAATTCTTATGCGATTGCACAGATTATGACGACATCATTGCTTTTGCAAAATCTGGGGTAATGAAAGTGGTTAAAGTTTCGGATAAAGTATTTATTGGCAAAGACATCATCCATGCGGCTGTGTTTCAAAAGAATGATGAACGCACCACCTACAATATGGTTTATGCCGATGGTACTTCGGGCATTGCTTATGCTAAAAGATTCAATGTAACTGGTGTAACGCGTGACAAGGAATATTTCTTAGCAAAAAGTGCTGAAAAATCAAAAGTCCATTACATGTCTATTAACATGAATGGAGAAGCTGAATCAGTAAAAATTATATTAAGCCCAAATTGTTCTGCACGCATAAAAGAATTTGATTTCTTTTTTGATTCATTAGAAGTTAAAGGAAGAAGTAGCGTGGGCAACCAGGTGACCAAGTACCCAGTAAAGGCAGTTAAATTGAAAGATGCAGGTAAAAGTACCTTGGTTGGCCGCAAACTTTGGTTTGATGATAAGTTTGGCCGTTTAAATACCGATGAGAAAGGAATTTATTTGGGTACCTTTGAGGACGAGAAATTACTGGTCATTACCAAAGAAGGGAATTACGAGGTAACAGATACCGAAGTAAGTCAAAGATTTGATCCTGAAAAAGTAATTTTTATGGAGAAGTTTGATCCAGAAAAAATTGTAACCGCTGTTTATTTAGATAAAGAAAAATTACAATTTAACATCAAACGTTTTAAAATTGAAACTTCTACTTTAAAAACGCCATTTACTTTTATTAAAGAAGGAGAGGGGAATTATGTAGTTACCGCTTCCACTTTTACTGAACCAATTTTAGTGGTTCAATCTGGGAGAGGCACGCAGGTTAGAAAGTCGAAGTTCAAAGTAAGTAAGATGGTAGATATCATGGGTTGGAAAGCCATTGGTACAAAGTTGGTGGACTTTTCAAAAACTGTCGAAATGAATTGGGAGAATAAAGTAGTGATTAAAGATCCAAATGATGCTCAACCAGAATTGTTTTAAAATAAAATAAATAACATGTCAACTATAAATGTAGGTCAGTTTAATTTGATGCGTGTAGACCGAAAAGTTGATTTTGGGTTTTATATGGATGATGGCGCAGAAGGTATTTTACTTCCAAAACGTTTTGTACCCGCTGGTCTACAAGTAGGTGATACCATAAGTGTATTTGTTTACCATGATTCTGACAATAGATTAATAGCTACTTCTCAAGAACCTTTAGCTGTAGTAGGCGATATTGCTGCTTTAAAAGTAGTAGAAGTAACTTCTCAAGGTGCATTTTTGGATTGGGGTTTAATGAAAGATTTATTTGTTCCTGTATCACAGCAACTTTCTACCATGCGTTTGGGTGGAAAGTATTTGGTAAAACTATATATAGATGCACAAACAGGCAGGGTTGCCGCTACCGAAAAAATTGACAAACAAATCAGCAACGATTATTTAACGGTGAAGGAAGGGGAGAAAGTGAAAGTGCAAGTATACCGTGAATCTGAAATTGGTTATGTGGTAATTGTAAATCAAGTGCATCAAGGCTTGGTGTATAAGAATGAAGTATTTACACATTTGCATATTGGTCAATTTATTGACGAAGCCTATGTTAAAAAAATTAGAGAAGGCAATAAGTTAGACATTGGATTAGGAAAGCAAGGCGGTGAAAAATTAGCTGATGACAATCAAAAAATAATCAGTCTATTAAAATCTCATAAAGGTTTCTTGCCCTATCATGATAAATCTGCACCAGATGATATTTATGCATTTTTTGGGATGAGTAAAAAAGCATTTAAAATGAATGTAGGTATCTTGTATAAACTTAAATTAATTACCATTGAAGAAGATGGGATTCATTTAGTGCCAGAAGCCTCCGTGCAAACAGCTGCTGAAAATGTTTAAAAATTGATTCGTAACTTCTTAGATTAAATTTTATCCTATGAATAAGGAAGTATACATAATTGCTGCAGTAAGAACACCCATTGGTTCTTTTGGAGGTGCATTAAGTGCGTTATCTGCAACAGAATTAGGTGCGATAGCCATTAAGGGGGCCTTGTTAAAGTCGGGCTTAACTGCAGATCTGATAGATGAAGTTATCATGGGTTCGGTGATTCAAGCGGGATTAGGACAAGCGCCTGCAAGACAAGCTGCAAAAAAAGCAGGATTGCCTGATAAAGTAATTTGCACCACCATTAATAAAGTTTGCGCTAGCGGAATGAAGTCCATCGCTATTGCAGCTCAAAATATCCTTTTGGGAGATGCTGAAATTATTATAGCGGGTGGCATGGAAAGCATGAGCAATGTTCCTTTTTACAATACCGCTCAAAGATGGGGTCATAAATATGGTGATACTTTAATGATAGATGGTTTGGCCAAAGACGGACTAGTAGATGTGTATGATCAAGTGGCCATGGGTAATTTTGCCGATCTCTGCGCAGCAAAATATGAAATTTCAAGAGCCGATCAAGATGAATTTGCATCCAACAGTTATAAAAAAGCACAAGCAGCAATCCATAATGGTTGGTTCAAAGAAGAAATTATTCCAGTTTCTATCCCTCAAAAAAAAGGAGCACCTGTTGTTGTTGATCAAGATGAAGAACCTGCTAAAGTGAATTTTGAAAAAATTGCTCAATTAAATCCGGCATTTAGCAAAGAAGGCACAGTTACTGCTGCCAATGCAAGTACCATGAATGATGGTGCTGCTGCTTTGATATTAATGAGTGCTGATAAAGCAAAAGCATTAGGCATCCAACCCATAGCCATTATTAAAGGATTTGCAGATGCTGAACAAGATCCTAAATGGTTTACCACCTCTCCAGCTTTGGCATTACCTAAAGCTTTAAATAAAGCAGGATTAAAAAAAGAAATGATAGATTATTTCGAATTTAATGAAGCTTTTTCGGTAGTTGGATTGGTGAATTCAACATTGCTTGAACTAGATGCTGCTAAAATAAATGTGCATGGTGGTGCAGTTGCATTGGGACATCCTTTGGGTTGTAGTGGCGCAAGAATCATTGTTACACTAATTCATTTGCTACAAAAGAACAAATCAAAATATGGAGCAGCTGCTATTTGCAATGGGGGCGGAGGCGCGAGCGCGATGGTTATCGAAGCTATTGTATAAATTACAACTTGGCTTGTTCTTCTATTTCTTCCATTTGAATGCCACCATGGCTTTCTTCATAAACACATGCTCCATTTTTTATCAACAGAATTTGAGGCGATTCATGAAATACTTTAAATTTCTCTGCAATTGCCTGAGAAATTGGTCTATAGTTGAGTAAATCTAAATAATGAAAATCAATGTGGGCAGGAGTAGTAGAACGCTCTAATCTGGCCAATGCCATCTTGCTGATACTGCATGTGGTACTGTGTTTCAGAATAACTTGTGGCTGATGGAAAGAAGCCTCCGAAATGGCATCTAATTGGTCAATGTTGGTGATGGATTTCCATTGCATAAATTCATATTTATTTTGCAAATTTAACAAATATATTCGATCTAATTTCAATGGAAATTATGATTTTGCTTAGTAAGTTTGATTAACTTTACTACTATATAAAATAATATGCGTTTACAACTTACCCAACCAATTTGCTTTATTGATTTAGAAACTACAGGCATTAATGTGAGTCTTGATAAAATTGTAGAAATTGCCATTGTAAAAATTATGCCTGATGGTACTAAACAAGTTAAAAGAAAATTGGTCAATCCTGAAATGCCCATTCCAAAAGTAGCATCAGACATTCATGGCATTTCAGATGCTATGGTAAAAGAAGCACCCACATTTAAACAAATCGCTAACGAAATCAAACAGTTTATTGAATTAAGTGATTTAGCTGGCTACAATAGCAACCGATTTGACATTCCGATGTTGAATGAAGAATTTTTAAGAGCGGGTATTTCAGTAGACATTGAAAACAGGAAATTATTAGATGTACAGAAAGTGTACCACATGATGGAACAAAGAACCTTATCTGCCGCGTATAAATTTTATTGTCATAAAAATTTAGAGGATGCACATAGTGCCGAAGCCGATGCATCCGCTACTTGGGAGATTCTAGAAGCCCAATTAGAAAAATACCCTCAAATGGGAAGCACTGTGGAAACCGTGGTAAAATTTACTGGAGAAGACCAGATTATAGATTTTGCTCGACGATTTGTATTTGAAAACGGTGTGGAAGTATTCAATTTTGGTAAACATAAAGGAAAGCCTGTAATTCAAGTACTTAAGGAAGAGCCTCAGTATTATGACTGGATGATGAAAGGCGATTTTGCATTACATACCAAACAGAAATTAACCGAAATATTGAATAAAACCATCCTGAATAAGTAGGGTTTAAATAAATATCCAAAAAAACCTTAATTTTAACGATATATCCCCCCTTATAGCGTGAAAAAAATTGTCTTAATACCTACCTACAACGAAAAAGAAAATATTTCTTTAATCATACATACTATCTTGGGTTTTGCTTCTGCTTATCATGTATTAATCATTGATGACAATTCCCCTGATGGAACTGCTCAAATTGTAAAAGATTTACAACAAAAATTTAAAGATAGATTGTTTATCGAAAGTAGAGCAGGTAAATTAGGATTGGGTACAGCCTACATACATGGTTTTAAATGGGCACTCACCAATCAATATGATTATATATTTGAAATGGATGCAGATTTTTCACACAATCCCAATGATTTAGATCGTTTATTGGCGGCTTGTGAACAAGGTGCTGATGTAGCCATTGGAAGTAGATATGTTAGGGGAGGTGCTACAGAAAATTGGCCTTTAGACAGAAGATTGTATTCTTGGGGTGGTTCTGCCTATACAAGAATGATTACTTGGATGCCTATTAAAGACCCTACTGCTGGTTTTGTATGTTATAAAAATAAAGTGCTAAGAGAAATTAATTTCGATACCATCAAATTTATTGGTTATGCCTTCCAAATAGAAATGAAATTTGCAACATGGAAACTGGGTTTCAAAATAAAAGAAGTTCCTATTACATTTATAGATAGAAAAATTGGAGTTAGTAAAATGTCCAAAGGCATTATTAAAGAAGCCATATTAGGGGTATTGAATATGCAATGGCAATCATTTACAGGACGTTTTGTTAAATCAATAAAACGAATTCGTGTCAACTTTTAAGAAAGCAATTTTACAATTACATATTTTTGTTTTTTTAGCCGGCCTTACCGGATCATTGGGTTATTTAATTCAACTCAATGGCTTGTATTTAGTTTTTTATAGAATGCTGATTACGGTAGTCGCTTTAGCAATCATCAATTTATTTAGAAAAAACAATCACCAATATACTACTAAAACAAAAATGCAATTATTGGGTATAGGAACCATTATCGCCATGCATTGGGTTTGTTTTTATGCCAGTATAAAATTGGCGAATGTATCCATAGCTTTAGTTTGTTTTTCTAGCACTAGCTTGTATTCATCTATATTAGAACCCATCTTCAAAAAAAATAAAATACAAATCAATGATATCTTAATAAGCTTGTTAAGTCTGATTGGCATTTTATTGATATTTCATTTTGATAGCAAGTTCAGGGTAGGGATACTAGTGGGTCTTTTATCTGCATTTTTTGCAGCTGTATTCTCCATATTAAATAAACGCATCACCAATTTCGTGGATGTGAATACCATTCAAACCTTTGAAATGTCGGGAGGGTTAATTTTTTTAATCCCCTTTGTTGTATGCTTAAGTTTTGTGAATCATTTTAATACAAATCTGATATTTCCATCTCCTATGGATTGGTTTTGGCTATTGATATTGGCACTGGGTTGTACTGTATTATCCAATCATTTAATGCTTTCAGCATTAAAACACATCAGCGCTTTTACTTTAAATGTAACACTTAATTTGGAGCCTGTTTATGGAATTATTTTGGCATTTATACTATTTAAAGAACAAAAACAATTAGGGGCTAGTTTTTATATTGGAATCCTATTGATTGCATTATCAGTTCTAATACAAATGATACGAATTGTACAACAACAAAAAAAAGCACCTACTTCATAAAATGGCATTGCTTGATACAATGCTAAAATTCATAAATGAATCCAAAGGTAGGGGTGATGAATACACTATTGTTGTCTGACAATGAAGGAATTGCATTTGATCCGTCTTTCTTTAAAGCCAATCCATCTGTTGTTTGAAAAGTACCATTTGGATTGTAAGAGAAAATATAATAAGCTGGCGCAATCGATTTGGCGCCATACCAATTGGTTACATCGATATAAAAGTCAAGGGTTGATTTTTTATAATTGTACCTTTTATCCAATCTAAAATCACTGGAATGAAAATCTTTGGTTCTTAAACTATTTAATTTTGTATAATCTAATACGCCTACACCTAAAGTTGCAAAATTAATTTTACTTGCTGCCATGTCGTATGGGGTATAAGGTGTTCCACCTTGGTATCTAAATTTAATACCCAATTCCCAGTTTTTATTGAATTTGTATCCACCCGTTAAACTTAACAAATGAATGTTCTCCCAAGAACTAGGAATGTATTGGCCCTGTACATTGGTATAATAGCTTCTAAAAAAACTATAACTCAAAATGCCATAAAAACGTTCTGTTAATTTTTGTTGTGCAAACAACTCATATCCATAGGTTTTACCTAATCCAATAGTACTAATGTCTTCATTGCCCAAAATATTAAAATCGGCTCCTAAATTAGATAAACTTATTCCTTTTTGAACACTTATAGGAACATGGTGGTATTGTTTATAGAAAACTTCTGCAGTGAATCGCGTAGCTTCTGATGGGATGTATTCAATGCCTGTTACATAATGTGTGCTTTCAATATATTCAGCATCTTTATTCAAATAGTTTCCATTGTTGTCTTTAAATCCTAATGCGGTATTGGGTGCAATTTTAAAATATTCACCAACTGAAGCATTCCAGGTAACCTGATCATTCACCACCCAACTCAAACCCAATCTAGGAGAGAGTCGTTTCATAAATTGATGACCACTATTGGTAAAACCATTTCCATCTGTTCTAATCCCAGCACTAATTCCCAATCTATTGTCAAAAGCTTTTTTACCCAATTGAAAAAAAGCGCCATATTTATTATAATTGATATTGGTTGCATAATTTACTATGACAGGGGTGGTTATATAGGTATTGACATTATTAAGCATCAAAAAATTATATTTCAACAGTTGAAAAGTATTGTTATCGTAGGCAACATTCTTATAATTAAAGCCAGTTGTCCATTTTAAGCCTAGAAAATTTTTTGTGATGTCCCATTTTATACTATTCTCGGTTGTATTAGAAGTATAATCAAAAGTTTTTTCACCCTTGTCTGGATTTAAATTATTTTCATATTTTTCATTTATATTGTTTAAATGACTTTTACTAATGGAGAAATCCCAATAACCTCTTTCAATTAACTTTTTCAAAGATGCCCCCAGTGTATAGCTTTTTTGATTGATGGTTGGACTTGTATTTAAGGCATAAATTTTTTGAGGCGTTGCATTTCTTGGGGCTACATAATAAAAATTGTCTATGGCACCAACGCCTAAAAATGTGAGGGTAGTCTTTGCATCAATATTGTGTGTAATCTTATATTGAAAGTCCCAAAAATTAGGACGAATCGGTAAATCTAATACATGAAATAAAAATTGCAAATAACTTCTCCTTGCCGAAATTAAAAAAGTAGTTTTCCCAGATGAAGACAAAGGCCCTTCTAATGTTGTTGCAAATTCGGTGGCACCCAATCTTGTGTTGCCTTGCACTTTTTTCGAATTCCCTCTTTTTTGTTTGAATTCAAACACCGAAGACAATGCATCATCAAATTTGGCATCAAAAGCCGATGAAGAGAGTTTTACTTCATCAATAAAAGACACATTCAAAATTCCTTGTGGGCCTCCCGCACTACCTTGTGTACTAAAATGATTGATTACTGGAATTTCAATTCCATCTAAATAAAAAACATTTTCATTTGGGGCGCCGCCTCTTACAATAATATCATTTCTAAAACTATTGCCAGTACCAGCAGATCCGGTTACACCAGGCAATGATTGTACCACTTTAGAAATATCAAAATTACTACCAGGGCTTGACTTGATTTCTTCGGCTGTCAACCTTTGAACACTTAGTGGAGTTTCTAAACTAGCAGCGCGCACTGTTTTTTTATTACCACCCACCGTAACCTCTTTTAAAACAATATCTAAGGGAATCAGTTCTACAGTGGTACTGTTTTCATTACCAGTACTTACTATAAAATTAAAAAGGGTCAAAGGCAAACTTCCTAATGATGTAAATTTAATTTGATATTGACCTGTAGGTATTGCTTTAAATTGAAAATTACCAAGAGAATCTGTTGAAGTTGAATAAATACTGTTGACTAATTTTATCGTAACCCCCGCAATTGGTTTTTGTGTATTTTTATCAATTACCCAACCAGATAAATTTCCTTTGGATTGACCAAAACTATAATTGAAGAATATAAATAAGCCAACCGTGAACATCCATTTCATATGCCTACTAATTTATATTTAAAACAAATAAATAAATTAAAAGTTTAAAAAACGAATAAGGGAGGACTTAATTTATTTTGGAAACAGCTTTTATAAATATTGGAACCACTGTCTGTTTGCATCCCAGGCTTCAAAAGCTTTTGCTACTGCTGCCAAAAACTTTGACCCCATGGCACCATCTACAATACGATGGTCATAACTCATTGATATAAACATCATATGTCTAACCAAGATGGCATCACCTGATGGGGTCTCTACGACTACAGCACGCTTTTTTATGGCGCCCAAAGCCAAGATGGCCACCTGTGGTTGATTGATGATGGGTGTGCCCATAATGCTTCCAAAAGAGCCTACATTGGTAACTGTAAAAGTGCCTCCTTGGGTATCTTGTGGTTTTAATTGGTTATTTCTTGCTGCAATGGATAAATTATTTACAGCTTTACTGATGCCCACAATGCTTAATTGATTGGCTCCTTTGATTACGGGAACTATTAAATTTCCAGATGGAAGGGCGGTAGCCATTCCAATATTAATGTCTTTTTTTAAAATAATTTGATCTCCTTGCAAACTACTATTTACTATTGGGTATTGTTCCAAAACAGCAGCAATGCATTCTAAAAACATAGGGGTAAAAGTTAATTTGATGCCTTCTCTTTTTTCAAATAGCTGCTTTACCTTATCTCTCCAAACTACCATATTGGTAACATCTGCCTCCACAAAGGAAGTTACATGTGGGCTGGTTTGAACACTTTCCACCATATGCTTCGCAATTAACTTGCGCATTCTATCCATTTCTATCATCTCAGTAAGCCCATTGACAACTACTTCGGCTGGATTGGACAATTTTGCATGTATAGACCCAGTAAAATTACTTTCGTTAGAATCGTAAATTGTAGTTGGCTTAGTTAAAATACCTTTTGATTCAATAAGATTATTAGCATTCTGATTATCAATATGCTGAATTTGGTTACTTTGAATTTTTTTATAAGCTATAAATGCAATAATGTCTGTTTTGGTCACTCTCCCTTTGCTACCTGTGCCATTGATTGATTGCAGCTCCTGCATACTTACTCCTTCATTTTGTGCAATATTCATCACCAAAGGCGAGAAGAACTTCGTATCACCATTTGGCAATTCCTCATGGATGGCTTGATTTAAAAGCGAAGAAGGGGGAACCACATTCGGGATAAATGGCACTTCGTTTTCTACCACAACTTCTTTTATAGATGTTTGGGTTTGCTCATTGTTAGATTTAACAGGAGGGGCAATATTTTCTACGATGGTTTCTAAAATGGAATCATTAGAATTAGAACTTGCTTTATCGGATTGAATCTTTGCAATTACAGTGCCAATAGGTACCACACTGTTTACTTCAAATAAAATTTCTGTAATAACACCTTGGGCAGTAGAAGGTATTTCGCTGTCTACCTTATCTGTTGCTATATCCAATAATGTTTCGTCTAGTTGTATGGTATCACCTACTTTTTTATGCCATTTTAAAATGGTCGCTTCCATGATACTTTCACCCAACTTAGGCAAAACCAAATCGACAATTGGCATAAGGGTTAATTTTAGCAAAAATAAGACTAAATCTTATTGATTATTAGCAACCTAAGTAAATTTATGGCCTGCGTAGCGGTAACCTCAATATTTCGGGCTCTGTCAAACCTTAAATAGAACAGTTTTGACACAACTTTCTCCTTATTGGCTACACCAATCCAAACCATACCCAGGGGCTTTTCATCGGTTTGGCCAGATGGCCCCATGATACCACTCACTGAAATGGCATAATCAGTTCCCATTTTTGCTCTAACAGCTAGTGCCATTTGTTCTACTGCTTCTTTGGAAACGGCACCTACGGTCTGTAAAATACTTGGGGAAACATCTAAAAATTCAGATTTGATACGATTGTCATAACTAATAATTCCACCCGTATAAAATTGAGAAGAACCAGCATGTTTAGACAATAGATGACCAATATAACCACCCGTGCAGCTTTCTGCAGTGGCTACAGTATGGTTTTTTGCTTTGAGCAAATTACCCACCACCACTTCCATAGGTTCATCTGCATCTATTACTAAATAATCTACTACGGCTTTTTTTAAAGACTCAAACAGACTGTTCAATGTTTTATTTAAAATTTGTTCTTCGCTATTGGATCCTGTTAATCTTAGTCTAACCATTCCAAAATTGGGTAAATATGCCAATTTAATTTCACTAGGCAAGGCTTGCTCAAATGGAGCGATCAATTCTGCTAAAAAAGATTCGCCAATACCTGCAGTTAATAAAGTACGATGACCTATAAAATTGGAGCTAAAGTTTTTTTGAATAATGGGTACTACATGTGTTTCTGTTAACCATTTCATTTCATGAGGCACACCTGGTAATGAAAAGAAAAAGACCCCATTTTTTTTAAACAACATCCCAGGTGCAGTGCCTTTCTCATTAAACAAAACTTCACAAACATTAGGCACTTCGGCTTGTTTGCGATTTCGATCTATCATTGGGCGTTTATGAATCTCTTCAAAAATATAGGTAATATGCGCTAAGCTAGGTTCGTGAACAACTAGCTTTCCTCCAAAATAATTATTCAGTAAAGGTTTGGTTATATCATCTGCAGTAGGGCCTAAGCCGCCGGTTATGATGACAATTTTATTCTTTACTGCAGCAGCATCTAAAGCATCTTTAATGGCTTCGGCATCATCACCTACGGCAATTCTATTGACTACTGCCACACCAATTTTATTTAAAGCTTGCGCAATAAATGCACTATTGGTATCAATCACTTGTCCAATTAAGAGTTCATCTCCAATAGTGATGATGGTTGCATTTATAGAATCCATTGAATGGTTTTATTTGATTGCAAAGTAAACTAAAATGTAGGGGTTTAACTAAAATAAGTGCTTAGTTTTTCTAGCATCAAACTAGGCATCATTGCTCTTTTTCCTAATTTTTCATCCATAAAATATAATTTGACCATGCCAATGGTTAACAGTTTTCCTTCCTCATTGTAAATTTCTTGATGAAATAAAATTCTATGATCATTGGGCAATTCTTTGATTTGGGTTTTAATGGTCAATAAATCATCATATCTAGCAGGTCTTAAGTATTTTATGTTAAGCTCTACTACTGGTAGCATTATGCCCAATGTTTCTATTACTTTATAACTAAACCCAAGTGATCTAAAGCTTTCAACCCTTCCCACTTCAAAATATTGGGCATAATTCCCATAATAAACAACGTTCATAGGATCCGTTTCGGCATACCTTACTCTGACTGTAGTATGATGTTCGTACATATTTATTGTAATTGTGTACAAAATTACGAATGAAATCTGTTTTTCCACAATAAGCGCTATTATTTAATCGTTTTATAAAGAGAGCTTAATTTTAGGATATTATTAAACACAGCCCATCAATGCGATTTATCATTCGTTCCATATCATTTCTAACCCTGTTCACTTTGCCTTCCTTTTTGAGTTTTGGGCAAAACGGGCAAATACATCATCCATTGAATGGTTTATTTGAACAAGGTGTACAAGCCTTGAAACAGGGGGACACCATTGCTGCATTTCAAAAAATTCAATCTGCTTATACCTTTTCTCCAAATCAAGAAGACATCAATTATTATTATTTTTCACTTTCTTTAATTTTAGACAAACCCAATGCTGCCAATGCCACCGAAAAGTGGTTAAGTGAAAACAATAACAAAATTTATACTTCAAAGATTAATTTTTTATTAGGTAAGTATTATTTCAAAAAGCAAGATGATGATAAAGCCCTTAGCGCATTTGCGCAGGTTCATATAGAAGAATTGGCCAATACTGAAATAATTGAGATGAATTATTTTAAAGGGTACCTTGCTTTTAAAAAGGGGGATTGGGCAAAAGCCGAAGGTTTATTGGGCAGCGTAAGGCAAATAAAAGAATGTCCTTATTATACCAATGCGAATTATTATGCAGGTTTTATTGCTTTACAAAAAAAGGATTTTACACTTGCTTTAAATGGATTTAAAATTGCTTCAGCCAATAACGCTTATGCAAGCTTAACCCCATTTTATATGAGCCAGATTTATTATTTTATGGGAGAGGTGAATGCCGCTATGGAACAATGTGAGGCTGCAATAAAATTACCAGGTCAATTTTATAATTTACAATTACAACAATTAATGGGTCACTTGTTGTTTGAAAAGAAGGCTTATCTAAAGGCAATTCCATATCTTTCGTTTTATGTTAAAAACAATACACACCCCGATAAACAGGATGTTTATCAACTTTCTTATTGTTATTTTCAAAATGAGCAATGGGAAAACGCTATAGATGGTTTTAAGTCTTTGACCTCCATTGAAGACTCTTTAGGTCAAAACAGTATGTACTTATTGGGAACCTCTTACTTAAAGGTTAATGATAAAAATGGGGCAAAAAATGCATTTTTATTATGTGCCACCAAAAGCGAAAATTTAGTTCAAAAAGAAATTGCTTTATTTAATTATGGGAAATTAAGTGCCGAATTAAAAGAATATGGCAATGCCATTACTACATTAGATAAATTCATTGAGAATTATCCCAAATCTGAATTCATAACAGAAGCAAAATCATTGTGGGTAAGTGCTTTGGCTTTAAATAATAATTATGAACAAGCCTTTGATACTTACAATACCATTGAGCAACCTTCTTTAGATTTATTAAAACTATACCCAGTCATCTTATACGGACGTGCCACAATGTATTTAAATGAAGGACAGGTTGAAAAAGGGTATGCTTTATTGTATCAATTGCTTCATATTCCTTACAATTATAAAGTATTGCCATCTACTTTATTTTGGTTGGGTGAACTTTCTTATAAAATGGGTCGAATTCAAGATGCCACCGATTATTTAGAAAAGTTCTTGCTCACACCTGTAGAAATAGGAGAGATTGGAATATTGCATGCTAAATATACGCTTGGCTATTGTTATTTGAAAGCAGGTGCCTACCCAAATGCATACACTAATTTTGCAGCTATAACCAATTCCATTCCTGCATCCAATGCAGACAAATATCAAAAAGATGCATTTGTAAGAGCCGCCGATTGTCAAATGATGTTAAAGCAAATGAAGCAATCACTGGAATCTTATCAGGAAATTATTGATCTAGGTTGGACCTATAGAGATTATGCAACTTTACAAAAAGCAATTGTCTTGGGCGGCATGAACAAGCCAAAAGATAAATTAAATATCCTGAGCAATTTTGACATCAAATTCCCTAATTCTACTTATATCAACGATGCAAGAATGGAATTAGCAGATACCTATATCAATCAAGAGAATTTTCAAGATGCCATTGCACCTTTAGCTAAAATAACCATTGATAAAACTGCCATGAGTTATTTTCCTCAGGCTTATTATAAATTAGGATTGGTATATTTTAACTTGAATAAAAACGATGCTGCCTTACAAAATTTTAGAGAATTGTATACCAATTATCCAAAATCAATAGAAACGGATAATGCCATTGAATTTATTAGAAATATATTTATTGAAGATCAAAAACCAGAAATGTTTGTCCAGTTTATGAATGAATTTGGCAAGCCATTGTCTTTTAGTGAGCAAGATTCTTTAATCTATAGAGCTTCAACAATCAAATATGAACAGAATAAATATACAGAAGCTGCACAAGGATTTAGTAAATACTTAAACCTATTTCCAACAGGAAAGTATCAATTGGATGCCAATAATTTAGTTGCCGAAATCAATTATTCACAACAACATTATGACACCGCTGCTTTTTACTTTGCAAGAGTTGCCGAGCAAGCACCTAATAAATTTGCAGAAAGAGCATCATTATTAGCTGCAAGGTTAAATTATTTCAATTTCAAACAATATGATTTAGCAGAAAAATACTTCACCATCTTAAATAACATAGCCATCCAACAAGAGAATAAGACAGAAGCAACAAAGGGGTTGCTAAGATGTGCTTATAAGTCTGGCAAATGGAATGAGTCTGCGAAAGTGGCCAATATGATTCTAGAAGATAAATTAAGTGCTACGGATGATATTGAAATGGCTAATATGTCTCTTTATCATCAATCATTAATAAATAAAGACACCCTATTAGCAATTCAAATGCTATCCAAAATATTAAAAAATGGACATTCTTTGATTTCGGCAGAAGCACATTTTGAATTGGCGCAATTGTATTTATTTCAAGGCAAATTAGCGCTAGCTGAAAAAACTGCATTTGAAATGATTAAAAAACAAGCTGCATATGAATATTGGATGACCAAGGCCTATATATTGTTAGGGGATATCTACGTAGCACAAAAAGACAACTTTAATGCCATCGCCACCTATAAGAGTGTTGCAGAAAATGCAAGTATTGGAGAGCTAAAGGCAGTTGCCGCTGAAAAATTAAAATTGTTGAATGAACAATCAACAATTAAATAAAAAACTTATGAACCATTTCTTTAAATATTGCCTTTTATTTTTAACACTGATATTTGTTTCGGTGGGTGGAGAAGCGCAAAAAAAGCTAACCAAGAAAAATAAAGCCACTGTTTCAAAAACAGCAGTTGCTAAAAAGAAAAGAAATAGTAAAAAAAATACGAAAAAGAAAAAGGGTCATTTAAATAATATTGATCGAGTAATTTTTAAAGATGAAGTGCCACAAGCTACAAGCCAAGCTAAAACTTTAAAATTAGACACTGTTCCAGAAAAAGTGGTCAATATATTGTCTGCATTTAAACCACAGTTAAAAAATGTTGCCAAAATAAGTTTTACATCTGCTACTGCGCAAAGCGATACGACTACTTTACAAATGAATTATCAAGTGCCTAGCCAAAACTTGTCTTTTCAATACCAGCCAGTTGCCTTGGTGCCTAGAACTTACAAATTATTGCCAACTGAAATTTATAACAATCTAGCAAGTTTAAAATTTGGATATGGGAATTATGCCCGCTACCTCATCGACTTCAATACAACACTTACTGACAATGCTTCTAATATTCATTCTATTTCCTTATTCAATGAACAATCTCAAGGTGCTTTACACTTGCAAACCACTAAAGATTTTGGAATTAAATACATAAGTGATATCCAGGTTGGCGAACAAAGTCATTTGCACACTCAAATATTTTACCAAAACAGTCAACGGTATCGATATGGATTGGTGGACGATGCTACTAATTTACCTAATTCAAACTTTGAACAAAGCTTTTCTCATATGGGTGGGGCTTTTAAATGGGTCAATTCAAATGATAAAAGTTTATTTTCTTTAATTAGTCCTATTGTTAAAATTGAACATTTTACCGGAACAGAGAATGCGAAAAATACTTGGTTTGAAATTTACAATCCACTATTTATTAAATTTGAAAATAATGTAAAATTCAATTTTAATTTCTCCTATAATTTTAATGAATACCAATTAGCAACTGGGAATAAAGTTGACAATGGCATTTTAAATATGGAACCTTCCTTAGAATTTATCAGATGGGCAACCAATTTTAAACTAGGTGCAAGTTCCAACATTACAAATGGCGTTTATACCTTTAATCCGGCGCTGGATTTTAGAAAAAAACTTGCCGATACCACCATAACTTTATTGGGAGGATGGCATACTATTTTAACCAATAATCAATATACTATGTTGGCTACGATCAATCCTTGGATTGCAGCACCAACAGATATGAAAATTACCACTCAAGAAAAGAAAAATTTTGGTGTTGAAATTAACGCTTCTAAAAATCTTAAATATGGTATTGGATTGTCCTTAAATGATTATAGAAATTTACCTTTATTCAATCGGATTTTAAATAATGATAAAATTCTAGCATTCAATACTACACAATCTGGCTTAAAATACAAATCAATTTTTGAATATAGAGCCATTACCATCGAGCTGGAGGGAAATCTAAGGTATCAATTCAGTGATAAATTATTGTTCCAAAATAATTTCAAATACATTCAATTTAATTCAATAAAAGAAAATGACAAACCTTGGGGCATCCTTCCTTTAGAATTGAATTCGGCTTTAAGTTGGACGCCTAATAAAAAATGGACATTAGATGGGGGATTCAATTATTGGACGGGTGCAGCACTTTCCAATAGCAAAAATCTCCCTGTAGATCTAAGCAATAGTTTGGTTTTGAATGCAGGATTAACCTATCAATGGACGCCATCTTGGAAAGCATGGTTTAAAGCAGATAATTTATTAGACAAACCCTACCAACGATGGGCAGATTATCCTTCTTTAGGCTTACAATTAATTACAGGCGTTGTATATTCGTTTCATAAATAATTTATGTTAAAAGTTCTAACTCAATATTTTGCTAAAAATGGCCAATTGGTCTTACCTAATATTGGCTGGGTTCATTTAGAAAAGCAAGAGGCAACTTGGGTTGATGATGTTTTAATAGCGCCTAGAGAATCAATTGTATTAGATGCATCCTTAACAAAGCCTGATAAATTGTTTTACCATTACTTAGCCGATCAGTTAGAAATTTCTTATGAACAAGCTGTGGTTCAATTAGATCAATACATACAATCTGTTTTTGAAAATGAAGATGCTATTTTACCTCTCGGTAAATTTGGTTCGATATCAAAAACAGCTGTTGATTACATTTGGACTTCTTCATACAATTCAAGTGTTTATTTAAAGGAAATCCAAATAACACCTCTCGAAAATAGAGTGAATGTGGAACTTACAAATGTTCCCCAAAAAGACAATTGGTATATCTGGGCCATTGTACTTTCTATGATTGCCCTTATTGCCATCTTATACAAAACGCTTTAAGATGCCTAATTTGAATAAAAAATTTGCCCCTTGTCCTATTTGTAATCAAGAGGATATTGCTTTTTTAATACACAGTAAAGATTATTCTTTAACGCGTGAAAGTTTTCAAATTATTCAATGTGCACATTGTAATTTAAAATATACCGACCCCATTCCGAATATAGAAGACATTGCCCCTTATTATAATTTTCCATCCTATATTTCTCATACAGATGATAAAAATGGTTTAATCAATAAATTATACCATAAAGTAAGGATTCACACGCTCCATACTAAAACCAATTGGGTTCAATCTTTATTTACTGGGTATAAGGGTCAATTATTAGAAGTAGGGGCTGGAACGGGCGCTTTTGCCCACGCAATGACTAAAAAAGGTTGGAATGTAAGTGCTTTAGAGCCTGATGCTGCATCAAGAGCAAGGGCCTTCACTAATTATAACATACAAATTGATCCCATTGAATCACTTTTCAATTTAGAAGAAAATAAATTTGATGTGATCACGCTTTGGCATGTTTTGGAACATGTACACGATTTGAATGGGTACTTACGTGCTTTTTATAAGCTATTGAAGCCCAATGGAAGATTAATTATTGCTGTACCCAATTATACCAGTTATGATGCTCAATTTTATAAAAAATACTGGGCTGCGTATGATGTCCCAAGACATTTGTATCATTTTACACCTAGCTCCATGGAATTTTTAGCTAAAAAATACAAAATGGAACTGGTGAGCATTACTCCCATGTGGTTTGATAGCTACTATGTAAGTTTATTAAGTGAAAGGTATAAAAAAACAGGAATTTTTGGAATGATCCGTGCTGGAATCATTGCGAGTATTTCCAACTTGGTTGCACTAAAAAATAATAAGCGCACCAGCTCGGTTATTTATGAATTAAAAAAGAAAACAACAGTGTTTTAGTAATTACTTTATTTTTAGCTCTACCAATACTGGCCAACATTTTCCAGTGATAAAAAAAGTATTTGAACTAGGTTTATAAGCAATGCCATTTAAAACATACCCACCATCTACTGTCAATGGATCATATTTCACTCCAGCTTGTGCTAATAAATTACTAAAATCTACTGTATTGCTTATCAATCCAGTATTTAGATCAATCACTACAATGCTATTGCGTCCATAAATATTTGCATACAACTTACCATTAACAAATTCCAATTCATTGATATTGCTAACATAACCGAAATTATTATATACGCCTAATGTTTTTTTAATAGCAAAAGTAATAGGATCTACAAAATAGATATTGCTTTCGCCAGTTGAAACAATCAATGCTGTGTCATTATGTGTTAAGCCCCAACCCTCATAAGGCCAATACAATTCTTTTTCTTTGGCCAAAGTTTTGGCATTGTATACATATACCTTATGTGTTTTCCAAGTCAATTGATAAATTTTCCCATTAAATAGGGTAGCCCCCTCACCAAATTCAACAGGAGGTAATTTTACTTTTGTTCCGATTTGTTTTTGATTGGAATCCAAGATATGTAAAATACTTTTTCCTTCAAGGCCAGTACTTTCAATAATTCTATTTCCATCCCATTCTAAGCCTTGCGTATAAGCGCTGGTATCATGTGGCAATACTTTTACAATTTCATACTCTAAATTGGTAGGTGCTGCAATGGCGTTGGCATTGTTGTTGGCACCTTCATTGTTATTGCTATTACAAGAAGTTAACAATACAGTAGCGATTAATAATAATGTAACAATGAATTTAAACATACAAAAGCATTAATTATACATTAAATCTAAAATGCATCACATCGCCATCTTTCACCAAATATTCTTTTCCCTCAATTCTTAATTTACCGTTCTCTCTGCAAGCGGCTTCACTTTTGAATTTGATAAAATCATCAAAAGCAATTACTTCGGCCTTAATAAAACCCTTTTCAAAATCGGTATGTATCACGCTGGCCGCCTGAGGTGCTTTCCAGCCTTTCTCAATGGTCCAGGCACGCACTTCTTGTACACCTGCAGTAAAATAAGTTTCTAAATTTAATAATTTATACGCCGATTGAATCAATCTATTCAAAGCGGGTTCCTTCATTTGATATTCTTCCATAAACAAAGCTTTATCAGCAGGATCTTCTAATTCTGCAATTTCTGCTTCGATATTATTGCACATAATAATTACTTCGGCACCTTCTGCTTTGGCCATGGCCGCCAATAGTTCTGAATATTTATTGCCCGTATGCATCGATTTTTCATCTACATTGGCCACATACATCACAGGTTTTTCAGTCAATAAAAAACTATCTGCAATGGCTAGAGCATCTTCTTTAGACAAATTCAAAGATCGAATGCTTTTGCCTTGTTCTAAATGAGCTTTGCATTTTATTAATACTTCCAATTCTACTTTTGCTTTTGGATCGGTCTTCGCCATTTTCTCGCAACGTTGAATTTTTTTATCTACACTGTCCAAATCTTTTAATTGCAATTCGGTCTCTATAATTTCTTTGTCTCCAATAGGATGAATGACCCCTTCTTCTCTTAATACATTTTCGTCTTCGAAACATCTAATTACATGAATGATGGCACTTACCTCTCTAATATTGGCTAAAAACTTATTGCCAAGTCCTTCTCCTTTACTAGCCCCTTTTACCAAACCAGCAATGTCCACAATTTCCAATTGGGTAGGGACAATTCTTTGTGGAATGATTAAATCGGCCAATTGTTGCATTCTATGATCGGGTACATCTACCAAACCAACATTGGGTTCAATAGTACAAAAACGATAATTGCTTGCTTGTGCTTTTGCACTATTGCTTACTGCATTAAATAAAGTTGATTTCCCAACATTTGGTAATCCCACGATGCCTGCCTGTAAAGCCATAAATTGTGTTGTTTTAAGAGCGCAAAAATACAATTCTAATCCCAAAATGGGCTATATTAGTAGCACAAACAATAGAATATGGCTTTGAATGTTATTTGGATGGCTTTTTTTGTGATTGCATTTGTAATTGCCTTGTTTAAATTGATCCTTTTAGGCGATACCAGCATCTTTAAGCTCTTAGCAGATGGAATTTTTGATTCAGCTAAATCTTCGGTAATGGATGTCGCATTTCCTTTAGCAGGTACCATGGTCTTCTTTTTAGGTTTAATGAATATTGCAGAAAAAGCAGGGGCCATTCAAAAATTGGCTAAATGGATGAATCCTTTTTTAAGTAGGTTGTTCCCAGGGGTACCTGCCAATCATCCAGCCATGGGCCATATGGTGATGAATTTTAGTGCGAATATGCTTGGTTTAGACAATGCTGCCACTCCATTTGGTTTAAAAGCCATGGAAAGCCTCCAAACCTTGAATCCTGAAAAAGAAAAAGCAACCAATGCACAGATTATGTTTTTGGTATTGCACACCAGTGGACTCACCATTATTCCTTTGACCATTATTTCCTATCGATTGGCTGCTGGTTCCCAAGATGCCACCAGCATATTTATACCTTGTGTTTTAGCAACCATTGGTACCACATTGGCTTCTATTATTATGGTAGGTTGGTATCAAAAATTAAAATGGGACAAAGTATTGATAGGATGGTTATTGGGATTGGTTATTTTATTGGTAGGTGTGATGATGGGTGTAAGCACATTGTCAACAACAAATAAAGAAGTTTTTTCGAAAGTAGTGGGCAATGGTTTATTAATGGTGATTATTATTGGTATTATAGTAGGAGGTGCTTATAAAAAGATTTCTGTATTTGATGCATTTATTGAAGGTGCTAAAAATGGATTTGATGTGATTGTAAAAATCATACCCTATTTGGTGGCCATGTTAGTTGCTATTCGCGTTTTTAGAGACAGTGGTGCCATGGGTTATATCATTAATGGGTTTACTTATTTAATTCAATTGACTGGAATGAATACCGACTTTATTGGAGCCTTACCTGTAGCCATTATGAAACCTTTGAGTGGGAGTGGATCCAGAGGAATGATGTTGGACATTTTTCAAAATCAAGGGCCTGATTCTTTTGTAGGAAAACTAGCATCTATTTTTCAAGGCTCTGCAGATACTACTTTTTATATCATTGCATTGTACTTTGGTAGTGTGGGCATTAAAAAAATTAGATATGCTTTATGGGCAGGAATTTTTGCAGATTTGATAGGCGTAGTAATTGCCATTTTAATTGGCTATGTTTTTTTTAGATAACTTATTTTCCTTCACTCATCTTCATGACTTCTTTCCACTCTTTATCTGTGACAGGTTGTACAGACAATCGACCTAATTTTACCAAAGCCATATTGGCCAAATTGGTATTGGCTTTTACATCTGATAATTTAACTGGATATTTTAATTTTTGATGGGGTGCAAAATCTACGGCCAACCAAGCTGTTTCTTCGGTGGTAGGATCTTGATAAGCTTCTTTAATTACTTTGGCAATACCAACAATCTCCATGCCTTCATTGCTATGGTACCAAAAAGCTAGATCACCTTTTTTCATGGATCTTAAATTATTACGCGCTCCATAATTTCTTACGCCATCCCAAAAAGTTTTCTTATCCTTATTGAATTGATCCCAAGAATATTTAAAAGGTTCTGATTTGATTAACCAATAAGCCATAAGAATAGGGAGGTTTTTAAAAATTTTGAAAACTAGTATCCACTTGCCAATACATCGGCTAAATGCATCACTTTTAATTGTTGCCCATTGAATTTTAATCGGCCTTCGATATGCATTAAGCAACTTAAATCAGTACTTATTAAATACTCCGCTTCGGTTTGAATGGCATTTTGAATTTTTTGATCGGCCATAGCAACACTAATGGTATCAAATTTAACTGCAAAACTTCCACCAAAACCACAACAGGTTTCCGTTTCATTCATTTCAATTAATTCTAATCCTTTTACTGCAGCCAATAAATCGCGGGGTTCTTTTTTAATATTGCATTCTCTTAAACCTGCGCAACTATCATGATAAGTTGCTTTGCCTTCGAACTGTGCCCCTAAATCTGTTATGTTTAAAATTTTTACTAAAAATTCAGATAACTCAAACATACGCGTGGCCACTTTTTTAGCTGGACTTTGAAAAGCATTGTTTTCAAATATCTTTCCATAATTGTTCCTTACAAAACCTGTGCAACTTGCGCTAGGGCTTACAATATAATCGGTACCATAAAAGTCTTGTACAAATTTGGTACAAACATCTTTTGATTCACTCCAAAATCCAGCATTGAATGCAGGTTGACCACAACAGGTTTGTTTGTCGTTGTATTTTACTATACATCCCGCTTTCTCCAATACTTTAATGGTATTGTAAGCAGCTGTAGGATACAATTGATCCATAAAACAAGGGATAAATAGCTGAACGGTCATGGCTCAAAAATAAGATTTGTGGTTTAAAAAAGCACTTAAATTAAAAAGGCATTCTCCACATTTGGTGGAGAATGCCTTTTTACGATGTTAAAGGGTCAGATTAAGGCTGAACCTTCAATCGATTAATGTATTTATCTGCGTTAAACCCTTTTTCAGATTTAGGATATTTGGTTTGAATTTCTTTGTAAATGGCTACTGCTTCATCGGCTTTACCATTTAATTCCAATAAAGCTGCTGCACGATATAGATATTCAGAGGAAATGGCATCATCTTCGGGAAAATATCCGCCTGCTTTTTTATAATAGCTGATGGCATCCTCATTTTTTTTCAATTCTGAATAAGCATCTCCCAAAGTGCCATAAGCAATGGTTTGCACTTGTCTAGAAGAGGTTGAAAAATCTTTCAAATATTCAATAGACTTATTAAAATCGTTCAATCTGTAATAACTAATACCAGCATAATATTTTGATAAATTTGCAGCATTGGTACCACCAAATTGTTTGATGATGTACAATACTCCTTTACTTGAACCGTCTCCATTTAAAACTAAATTAGAAGAATCCATAGCAAAGTATCGTTCTGCGGTATACATGGCATCTGCGGCTTTGGCTTCTCTAGGGTTTTGATACAATTCTGTATATCCAAAATATCCTGCAATAACTACAATAACTAAAGTCAATGCATAAATAAGTGCTTTTTGATTGTTTTTTACAAAATCTAAAAATGGATGTTTTTCGTGGTGTAATTCGCTCATGTTTTTTTATTATATATTAATCAACAATAAATGGATAAGATGAATCAATGTAAACGTCTTTTAATAATTCACTGTCATCTGGCCAAGGGCTTTCTTCGGCAAATTTCACAGACGCTTCAATTATAAGGGCAATCTTATCATCAATAGCTTTTAAATCTTCAGCAGTAGCATAATTGTTTTCTAAAATGGTTTTAGAAACTTTTGTAATTGGATCTTGGTCCTTGTATTCTTCTACTTCGTCTTTAGATCGATATTTTTGAGGATCAGATACAGAGTGTCCTTTGTATCTGTAGGTTTTCATTTCAAGCAGGGTAGGTCCTTCACCATCACGGGCTCTTTTAGCTGCTCGAGCAATACCTTCATGCACCGCTTCGGGGGACATTCCATCTAATTTATCAGAAGGCATTTCGTAGGCATCTGCCAATTTATAAATATCAATTACGTTACTTGTTCTTTCTATCGAAGTACCCATTGCATAATTGTTGTTTTCACAAACAAAAATCACAGGCAATTTCCAAAGCATGGCTAAATTAAATACTTCATGCAACATACCTTGTCTTGCAGCACCATCTCCAAAAAAACAAACCACCACATTTTTAGACCCTCGGTATTGTTCAGCAAAAGCCAAACCAGCACCAGTTCCTATTTGAGCACCCACAATACCGTGCCCACCATAAAAATAATGTTCTTTGCTAAAAAAGTGCATACTGCCTCCTTTCCCTTTAGATACACCTGTTGCTTTTCCGTACAATTCGGCCATTCCTGCATTTGGGCTTACGCCTTTTGCTAAAGCCAAACCATGGTCACGGTATCCAGTAATAAATGGGTCTTCTTGATTCGTAGCGGTCATGCAACCAGCTGCAATGGCTTCTTGCCCCACATAAGCATGGTAAAAACCACGAATTTTACCCGCCATTTTATACATTTCCTCCGATTTTAATTCAAATTGGCGGATTAACTGCATCAATTCATACCAATACAGATAAGTTTCTTTAGAAAATTTTTGGGCCACAGTCCTTTAATTTTGAGGAGCAAATATACTGTTTTCTCTCATAAAATAGAGCAAAAAACAGTGCATTACGCTTCTTTTAAAAATGGGTATTGATAGTCGGTAGGTGGGTTAAAGGTTTCTTTGATTGTTCGAGCACTTAACCATCTATACAAATTCAGCATACTGCCTGCTTTATCATTGGTTCCAGAAGACCTAGCGCCCCCAAATGGTTGTTGACCCACCACAGCACCCGTTGGTTTATCATTGATGTAAAAATTGCCTGCTGCATGTCTCAACTTAACGGTAGCCAATTCAATGGCTTTTCTGTCTTGAGCAATAATGGCCCCAGTAAGTGCATATTTTGACGTACTGTCCAATATTTTTAAAGTGGTTTCATACGCATCGGCAGGGTAAGTATGAATGGTAAGCACCGGACCAAAAATTTCTTCACACATGGTGGTATATTTAGGATCGGTGGTTTCAATTACTGTGGGTTCGATAAAATAACCTTGTTTTTTATTGTAATTGCCCCCCACTAAAATTTTTGCTTTTCTATCTTTCTTTGCTCGATCAATGTAGCTTGCAATATTGTCAAAAGACTTTTCATCAATCACAGCGTTCACAAAATTGGAAAAGTTTTCAACCGTACCCATCTTCATAGATTTAATGGCTTTGACTAATTTTTCTTTAATGGCAGGTGCTAAATTGCTTGGTAAATAAGCCCGAGAAGCAGCAGAACATTTTTGACCTTGGTATTCAAAAGCACCACGAGCTAAAGCAGTGACCACCGTATCCACATCGGCAGAGGAATGTACCATCACAAAATCTTTTCCTCCTGTCTCACCCACAATTCTTGGATAAGATTTATAATTGGCAATGTTTTCACCAATTTGTTTCCACATATAATTAAATACGCCTGTGCTTCCTGTAAAATGAACCCCAGCAAAATCTGGATGTGTAAAACAAGTAGTACCAATAGTTGGTCCATCTACATACACCATATTAATTACACCATCTGGTAATCCTGCTTCTTTTAAAATACGCATAAACAATTGCGCAGAATATATTTGTGTATTGGCAGGTTTCCATACCACCACATTTCCACACATAGCTGCAGAGGCTGGCAAGTTTCCTCCAATGGCCGTAAAATTAAATGGAGTGATGGCCAAAACAAATCCTTCCAATCCGCGGTATTCCATTCTGTTGTGAATGCCTGGCGCAGAGATAGGTTGTTGTTGATAAATTTCACTTAAGAAATGTACATTGAATCTTAAAAAATCTATCAATTCACAGGCCGCATCAATTTCTGCTTGAAATGCATTTTTACTTTGTCCAAGCATCGTAGAAGCGTTCATTTCAAAACGATATTTAGTAGCCAATAAATCGGCTGCTTTTAAAAAGATATGTGCTCTTGCTTCCCAATTCATATTGGCCCATGCATTTCTTGCTTTTAATGCAGCCGAAATGGCTAGATTGACTTCTTTTTTTGAACCTACATGAAAATGACCAAGGGTATGTTTTATTTCGTGTGGGGGATGAATGGCTTGTTTTACGCCAGTTCTTACTTCTTTGCCATTAATATACATAGGGATGTCTACACTAGTATTCTTTAAGTTGCTTAATGCTTGTTTCAAAGCAATCTTTTCGGCCGAACCTGGGGCATAAGTTAAAACTGTTTCGTTAATAGGCGTAGGGTAATTGAAAGTTCCAAATTGCATATGCGTATAAATTAGATTACAAAAATAAGCATAAAATGAACATCTGTTAGGAAGTTCTAGTTTTTGATAAAACTTTATCTAATTTTACTACACAAACCATAGAAAATGAGGTACATATTGGTGGATATTGCAGATAGGGGGAATTTTTACCCATTTAGTTTAACACAATCCTTAGCTAATATTAGAGTAGGCATCTTTAGTATTCAAGAAAGATGGGAACAATATTTAAAAGAATCCTGTGGCATTTTTACCGCCAATTACTTACAAGTTTTATTTGAAGAAAATGATTTTTTAAAAAATGAAGCATCCATATATTTTATCAATATTACATGCATTCCCAATGAAGCAATCATAGCTAAAATTAATGCACTCCATGACGGTGAAAAATTAATGAGCGAAAGCGGAAAATGGATTGCTACAAAATCAACCGAAAGATCTTTTCAAAAAATTTTATTGGCAAAGCATCCACCCATTACCTATAACGAAGTTGAATTTGTTCAAAATCAAATTGAATTATTAGCACTACATGCAAAATGGATTAATCGTGATTTTGCATGGATTAAAAAAAACAAACAAAGTGAATCTATCGACAAAAGCAATCATACCGTACATCCAGAAAATATTTTTATTGAAGCAGGGGCAACTGTTTTATGTACAAATTTAAATGCAAGTGAAGGGCCTATATATATAGGTAAGGATTCAATTGTTATGGAAGGCACTTCAATCAGAGGTCCTTTTGTTTTGGGTCAAAAAGGCGTGGTTAAAATGAATGCCAGTATTTATGGAGCCACTACAATTGGTCCTTATTGCTTGGCAGGTGGAGAAATTAAAAATTCAATTTTATTGGGATTTTCCAATAAAGGCCATGAGGGTTATTTGGGAGACAGTATTATTGGACATTGGTGCAATATTGGTGCAGGTACCTGCAATAGCAATATCAAAAATACAGCAGGCATCGTACAAATGTGGAATGAGTTCAAACAAGAATGGGAAGAAGTAGGACAAAAAATGGGGATGTTGATGGGCGACTACAGTCGTTTTGCCATTCAATCAAGCATTAATACTGGATCTTATATAGGTGTAAGTGCAAATATATTTGGGAATGGACTTTTGCCTAAAAACTTACCCAATTTTACTTGGGGCATTATTCAAGGGTATCAATATGATAAAGCAGTAGCCGATTTAAGCAATTGGAAAAAATTAAAAGGTTTTACTGTAACGGAAGCTGAAAAATTGGTTTTAAAGCATCTTTTTTATGAATCTCAAAAGGCCAAAAGCTTCTAAACAGTTACAAATTTGAGGTTGTTAGCCACGAAATTTGATTACCTTCGCAGCGCAAAATACATGCAAATACATAACCCATTTTTTGAATAATTTATGAGAAAACAAATCGCAGCAGCCAACTGGAAAATGAATTTAAAGAGTACCGAAGCCAGTACCTTATTGAATGAATTGTTAGCTGCTCCTTATGCATTAAAGTCACATCAAGAAGTTGTATTTGCAGTACCTGCCATTTATATTCCATTGGCGGTTTCAACTTTAGTAGGTAAAGCCAATTTTTTTGTAGCAGCACAAAACTGTCATCAAAAAAATAGTGGTGCTTTTACTGGAGAAATAAGTGCCCCAATGTATGCCTCGGTGGGTGTAAAGCATATTGTATTAGGACATTCTGAACGTCGTGAATATTTTGGCGAATCTGATGCTTTATTAGCAGAAAAATTAAATGCCGTTTTAGCCATTAACAGTACTCCAATATTTTGTTGTGGTGAACCTTTAGCCATTAGGGAAGCAGGTTCACAAAATGAATTTGTAGAGGCACAATTAAAAAATGGATTGTTTCATTTATCTGCAGAAGAAATTGTAAAAGTGGTTATTGCTTATGAACCTATTTGGGCCATTGGTACTGGGAAAACAGCTAGTAGCGATCAAGCGCAAGAAATACATGCTTATATAAGAACTTGTTTTGCAGCCAAATACGGAGATGCTATTGCACAAGAAATTTCAATTTTATATGGTGGAAGTGTGAAAGCAGCCAATGCAAAAGAATTGTTTGCACAACCAGATGTGGATGGCGGATTGGTAGGAGGTGCTTCATTAATTGTCTCTGAATTTGAAGCCATCATCCATGCACTTAAATAGAATTTAAAAGCCTAGTTTCACCTACATGAAGAATATTAGAAATTTTTGTATCATCGCACACATTGATCACGGTAAAAGTACTTTGGCGGATCGTTTATTGGAACATACCAAAACCATTACCGAGCGTGAAATGATGAATCAGGTTTTGGATGATATGGATTTAGAGCGTGAGAAAGGAATTACGATTAAGAGTCACGCTATTCAAATTAATTATGTACACAAAGGCACCACCTATACCTATAATTTAATTGACACTCCCGGGCACGTTGATTTTAGTTATGAAGTGAGTAGGGCCTTAGCTGCTTGTGAAGGTGCTTTATTATTAGTAGATGCCTCTCAAGGCATACAAGCTCAAACTATTAGCAATTTATATTTAGCATTGGAAAATAATTTAGAGATTATTCCGGTGATTAATAAGATTGATATGGATGGGGCTAAAATTCCAGAAGTAACCGATCAAATTATTGAATTAATAGGATGTAAACAAGAAGATATTTTATTGGCTAGTGGAAGATCAGGCATTGGTATTGAAGAAATTTTACAAGCCATTGCAGAACGTATTCCAGCTCCTGTAGGTGATCCTGAAGCACCACTACAAGCATTAATATTTGATAGTGTCTTTAATAGTTTTAGAGGTATTATTGTTTATTATAGAATTATGAATGGCGTTTTAAAGAAGAATGATAAAATTCGTTTTGTCGCTTCTGGTAGAGACTACAATGCAGATGAAGTGGGTGTATTAAAATTAGCCATGACACCGAAGGCAGAAGTAAGAGCAGGAGATGTGGGTTATATTATTACAGGCATTAAAGTAGCGAAAGAAGTTAAAGTAGGAGATACGATTACCTTGGCCAATAACCCAGGGGAAATGATCAATGGTTTTGAAGAAGTAAAGCCCATGGTATTTGCAGGAATTTATCCAGTGAACACCGATGAGTTTGAAGAGTTAAGAGATTGTATGGAAAAATTACAATTGAACGATGCTTCTTTAACTTTTGAATTAGAAACATCTCAAGCATTGGGTTTTGGATTTCGTTGTGGATTCTTAGGACTCCTTCATATGGAAATTATCCAAGAACGTTTAGAAAGAGAGTTTAATCAAACGGTGATTACTACGGTTCCTAACGTAAGCTTTATTGCCTATACCACAAGAGGTGAAAAAATTATCGTGAACAACCCTTCAGAAATGCCTGATCCTGTTAAAATTGAGCACATTGAAGAGCCTTATATTCGTGCGCAAATCATTACCTCACCAGACTATATTGGAAATATAATTACCCTTTGTTTAAGTAAGCGTGGAATTTTAATGAATCAAAGTTATTTGACACCTACAAGGGTGGAATTAATTTTTGAAATGCCGATGACTGAAATTGTATTTGATTTTTATGATAAATTAAAAAGTCAAACAAGAGGCTATGCTTCTTTTGACTATTCTCAAATAGGATTTAGAGACGCCGATATTGTAAAAATGGATATTTTATTGAATAGTGAAAAAGTAGATGCATTAAGTGCATTAATCCATAGAGGCAAGGCTTCTGATTTTGGTCGTAGACTTTGTGAAAAATTAAAAGAGCTATTAACCAAACAACAATTCCAGATTGCCATACAAGCCGCCATCGGTGCTAAAGTAGTGGCTAGAGAAAATATATCGGCCATGCGTAAGGATGTAACTGCTAAATGTTATGGTGGTGACATTAGCCGAAAGCGTAAATTATTAGAGAAACAAAAAGAAGGTAAGAAAAGAATGCGTCAGATAGGTAATGTGGAAATTCCACAAGAAGCTTTCTTAGCCGTTCTAAAATTAGATTAGTACAGTAAAATATAAATACATGAAGCGCTTAGATTTTTCTAGGCGCTTTTTTTATTTTAAAGCTTCTGCAAATTCCAATAAGTGATTGAATCTGTAATCAATTGTAGGATCTGGGAAATTGGTTTCGGGATGGGTAGTAGCTAAAAATACAGTATGCAGCCCTGCATTCCTACCAAATTCCATATCACTGGTTCTATTGCCTACCATAATTGTTTTAGAAAAATCAATGGTTGGAAATTTTTCTTTGGCTTGAAAAGCCATGCCTGGCTGTGGTTTTCGATGGTAGGAATCATTGTCAAAATCGGTACAATAAAAGATATGATCTATTCTTCCTCCCACTTTATTAATCTCAAACAACATGTTTTGATGAATATTGGTTAAATCTGCCTCAGTCATCAATCCTTTACTAACTCCTTTTTGATTGGTGGTAATAACAATTCTTGAAAATTTTTGCGCTAATAAAGGCAGGGCCAATATACTTTCATCATAGAATTTAAATTCACCCCAATGTCTTACATATTCATTGCGAATTTCTAGATTAATTACGCCATCTCTATCCAGAAATAAAGTCCAATCCTGATCTATATTTTTTAAATCAAACATGGGCTAAAATTAACCAAATATATTTTTCTCTACCAATTCACAAATAATATGCCCTATCAAAATATGACTTTCTTGAATTCTTGGTGTATCATTTGAAGGTACATTCAAAAGTAAATCGCTTAATTCTTTCATTTTGCCTCCGTGCGCACCCGTAAATCCAATGGTACTAATTTTTAATTCTTTACATTTTTCAAATGCCTTTACAATATTGCCAGAATTGCCTGAGGTACTAATGCCTACCAATACATCACCAGGTTTGCCTATGCCTTCTATCATCCTAGAATAAATAACATCATAACTGTAGTCATTGGCCACTGCTGTTAAATAAGAGGTATTGCAATGCAAGGCTTCAGAAGGCAAAGCCTTACGATCTTTATAAAAACGACCCGAAAATTCTGCCGCTAAGTGTTGTGCATCAGCGGCACTGCCTCCGTTTCCAGCAAAATAAACACTATTGCCTTTTTTAAAAGCATTGGTAATGATATTGATTGCATCATCAATTTTTGAAGTAAAAGCAGCATCCTTTAACAATTGACTTTTTACATCAATGGAAGCAGCAATAATTTCATTTATTTTGGTAGTCATTCTTCTAAATTTTAGCTAAAGTTAAATATATTAATTGAAAATAGTTTAGTTGATTAGGCATGATGCTTTTTGTGGTACTTACTATTTATGAACTTGATTTTGTTATGGCATCCGTTAATTTACTCCAGCTGTACTTCTTTTTTTCTTCTCTAATTTGAGGTAAGAAATGAGCTTCGCCTAATTCATATAGCTTTACAATTCCTTCAGCGATATCCCTTGGGTTAGGTTCGGTTACAACACCAACTTGTAAATGAGGTACTAAATGAGGCAATCCGCCTACATTGGTTACCAACATAGGTTTTTCAAAATGATAGGCCAAAGGTGTAACCCCACTTTGAGTTGCAGATTTATATGGCTGAATGACAAAATCAGCAGCGCATAAATAATATTTTACTTCGGAATTGCTTATAAAATGTGTATGTAAATATAAAGCACCATTCAAATTGTATTGGGCAATAATAGCTTCATAAAAGTCCTTATTGTCATAAAATTCACCAGCAATTAATAATTTAATATTTGCCCCTTTTATACTGGCATGATTCATGGCTTCTAATAATAAATCTAATCCTTTGTATTTTCGAATAAACCCAAAGAATAAAATTATTTTTTCTGCAGCAGGTAATTGTAAATGTTTTCTTGCTTCTTGTTTAGATAAGATGTCTCCAAAATTATCATAAATTGGGTGTACAAGATTGACAGATATTTGATTCGTGAATATTTTTAAATCTTTATTCACTTGATCGCTCATGGTAATAAAGCGATCTACTGATTTTAAAAAATATTTAGTGAGTACCTTGTCACCCATTCTTTTTTCATGCGGAATCACATTGTCTGCAATACAAATGTTTTGCGTAAAATGATTGCGTTTTACTCTACGCAAAATGGTTCCTAAACAAGGACCAAAAAAGGGCATCCAAAATCGAACTACAATATAATCTGGCTTTAATTTACACAATTCATTTCCTATTTTAAACCAATTGAAAGGATTGATTGAATTGATGCAAGCTTTGATTTTTAAATGAGTAGGTGCTGGCTCATTTGATAGTTGAGTTGATCCAGGAAATAAGAATCTAGGGTATTGCAATGAAAAAGTATAGATAGAGGTATCAAAACCTTGTTTAATAAATTCAGTAGCCAATCGCTCATTAAATGTAGCTAAGCCACCACCTCTTAATGGCCAGGCTGGTCCAATAATGATTACTTTCTTTTTCATTGAAATTAGGGTAGCTGATTAATGAGTAAACCCAATCTTATCTTCTACTAAATAAGAATTTCTATCTGCTGCGTTTCTATTGACCAATTCAGCAATAAAACCTGCTAAAAATAATTGCACACCAATGATCATGGTGGTAATGGCAATGAAGAAGGCGGGCTTATTCGTCACTGAATATTCAGGATTCATGAACTTATCAAAAATGATGGTACCAAAAGCCACAAAACCTATTAAGAAAAATAAAGTACCCACCAAGCCAAAAAGTTGCATTGGCTTTTTTCCAAATTTTGATAAGAATTGAATGGTCATTAAATCCAAGAAACCGTTTACAAATCTTTCCCATCCAAATTTAGTTGTTCCGTATTTTCTAGCTTGATGCACCACTACTTTTTCTCCAATTTTCTTAAAGCCAGCCCATTTGGCTAGGATAGGGATATAACGATGCATTTCTCCAAATACTTCAATGCTTTTGATCACTTTTAATTGATAAGCTTTGATACCGCAATTAAAATCGTGTAAAACAATACCTGAACTTTTTCTTGCTACTGCATTGTAAATTTTAGAAGGAATATTTTTAGTAAAAGTATTGTCATATCTTTTTTTCTTCCATCCACTTACTAAATGATAGCCTTGTTGCGTAATCATTTCATAAAACTCAGGAATCTCATCGGGAGAATCTTGTAAGTCAGCATCCATGGTAATCACCACATCGCCTTGTGCTAATTTAAAACCTTCATTCAAAGCGGCAGACTTCCCATAATTGCGTTGAAATTTAATCCCTTTCAAATTAGGGTATTGAACCCTTAAACCTGCAATGGTCTCCCAACTATTGTCATCGCTACCATCATCCACCATGATTACTTCATAGCTATATTGATTTGCTTCCATTACCCGATGTATCCACTGCATTAATTCAGGCAATGAATCGGCTTCGTTTAATAATGGTATGACAACTGAAATTTGCATAGGTATAAATTAGGCAGTCGGCGTATTAAAAGGATCTACAGGATTTTTTTTAGCAATACCTGCTCCAATTAAAGAAGCAATGGCACCCATAAATCCTGTTCCAAGAATGGTTCCACCTATCGCAAATGGCATAAAGAATTTCTTGGTCATGGTTGTGGCTTGCTCAATCATTTCATCGGTCATTTTTGGATTTTTCTCCATTTGCTTTCTAGACATTTCAAGAATTTTATCAATCATGTCTGGAAACAATAATTTAAAAGCAATGAAAGTGTAAATGGTAGTGATCACTATCACCACTGCTGTAGTTTTAAAACCATGTGCAAACAAATTGCCAAAAGTTACGTTGTTATTATTTTGGTTGGCATACAAAATATTGCCATAAATTAACCCGCCCATTAAAATGGCTGTATTGATCCAATTGAGCCAAGTAATTTCATATAAATTAAATACATAGACCATAATGCTAAACGCAACAGATATGGCGCTCAACATTAAGCCTTTAACAATATGCGTTGTAACTATATTTTCCATTTTTTTTATTTTATTGATTGATGTGTAAAACGTTTTTTGACAGGGTACCTATAATTTTACCTGTTAATGGGATGTCCCAGAAGGGGGAATTAGCCGATTTGCTTTTTGAATTTAATTTTGAAAGCTGGGTTGTTTCCTTATTACTAAAAATGGTAAGTTCAGCAGTATTGCCTTCTTCAATAGTTGCAGTAGCCAAACCAAATAGGCTTCTGGCATTGATAGAAAACAATTCAGACAACCTTTGCTCAGTTAGTTTTGGCAATAAGTGATGTATTGTAGCAAAACTTGTTTCGATGCAAGCGATGCCTGCTTTTGCATTTTCAAATTCGATGGTTTTCCCATCCCAATCCTGCGGCATATGGTGGGCGCTAATACAATCCACCACACCAGACTCCACTGCAGCCAATAACGCTTTTTGATCTTGCTTGGTTCTTAATGGTGGGAATACTTTTAATAAAGTATCATAGTCTTTTAAATCTTCTTCGGTAAAAAATAAATGATACGGCGTTACACTACAAGTAATATTTAATCCATCTTTTTTTGCGGCAGTTATGAGTGTAATCCCTTTTTCAGTGCTCACCCCAGTGATATGCAATTTAGAATTCGTGTATTTTAAAAGTTCAATATCTCTTGATATAATTAATTCTTCTGCGATGGCGGGTATACCTGGTAAACCTAATTTGGTAGATAAGATGCCTTCATTCATCAAACCCAAACTTCCCAAGCTTTTGTCAATCGGCATTTGAATCACTACACCATCAAATGCTTTTACATATTGTAATGCTTTTAAAAATAATAGGGTAGACTGAACTGGATACAATCCATCACTAAATGCAATGGCACCATTGGAATGCATGTCAATCATTTCCGCTAAATCTTTTCCCTCAATTTTTTTAGATAAAGCTCCAATAGGATATACGTGAATGGGTAATTCTTGACTATGTTGCTTGATGTAAGTAACCTGAGATTTATTGTCTATAACAGGTTGAGTATTGGGAAGTACAAAAACTGTAGTAAAGCCACCTTGTTGAGCAGCAGCTGCTCCTGAATGTAAAGTTTCTCTATGTTCCATACCTGGATCACAGAACTGAACAAAAGGATCCACAAAACCAGGACTCACTATTAAATTGGAATTTTCTACTATTTGATCTGCTTTGCCAGTAAATTTTTCTGAAATGGTATCGATCTTACCGTCTTTAATAAAAATGTCTCTAACCAACCCCTTATGTGGCGACCTTGGATCTGCAATTTTGACTTGTCTTAGAAGAATTGTCATCAGGTCAATAATATTTTAATGCAATATACCTCCATTTTTCTATTTAGGGCTATATTTACACCCAAAATCCTGAGTTTTTAGGTTCAAAATCAGCATAATAGGGCAAATTTTGACAACATCAGGTGGTAGTCCCGAGTGCTCGGGAGTAGCGTACTTAAGAATCGGGTGGTAGCGCAGTCCGGTAGCGTACACGTCTGGGGGGCGTGTGGTCGCAGGTTCAAATCCTGTTCACCCGACCAAAAAAGAAAACAAAAGCCTTAACGCCAGTTAAGGCTTTGATATTTGCAAGAGCGAACTAATCAAGCTTGCTTGAATTGGTGAGCGAATGGAAATATCATACAGCCTATTGAATGAAATGAAATAGGCTGTTGTTTTTATGCTTTTGCACTGAGGGTAAAGAGGATCACCGAACGAAGTGAGGTAATCCTCTTTACTTTTTTTTTCAAAAAGTTAAATGGATGAAAGAGCGAAGCGACGGAATCCTATATACTTTTTTTTCTAAAAAAGTTCTACTCCTTACTCATGTTCCCATTATTCAAAAGTACATTCCTAGGATCCAATTCCAATTTCTCAGGTGAAGACGCTGAAGGAAAACTAAACACTTGGTCTTTGTCCTTCAAATTCATAGTAAGAATAGTTGGGGTAGTATATCCTTTTTTATAATACCCAATCTCAACAGGTACATTATATAAAAATTGTTGCGCTTGATTTATATGAACATTTAATTTCTTAGTACTTGGATTATATGTCCAACTGGCATTAATAGTAGGGTTAATAGGCTGATACAACCACTGCTTGAAAAATAATTTTAAATCCTTGCCAGAAGCTTTTTCCATTTCTATTCTAAATTCATCAGTATTCGTATTGGCATTTAAATACTTTGCATAATAATTTTGAATTCCTTTTTTGAAATTATTTTCTCCAATTAAATCTCTAAGCATATGCAAAACCCAAGCACCTTTTTGATAAGTAATGCCGCTGGTCACTTGTTCTTTTTCGGCAGTTCTTTCACTAACAATACTAAAATCTGGCATTTTTACCGATAAATCAAAAACAGTTTTTTTTGCTTTAGCAATTCCTTTATTGTATTCTTCTTTACCATATTCATTTTCAATAAATAATAATGTAAAGAAAGTAGCAAAGCCTTCACTTAACCAAGCATCGTTCCAAGAAGTCTCCGTTACTGCATTGCCAAACCATTGATGTGCAATTTCGTGAATCACTACATTTCTAACTCTTTCATCTCTTTTACCAGTTACTAAATCCTCACCATAAAAAATAGCAGAGGAAGTTTCCATTCCGCCATTCACACTAGGAGTTTGGATATTTGCCAATTTCTCATATGCATAGGGGCCCACATAATTAGAATAAAATTCTAACACTTTTTTAGTGGGTTCATCAAAATCATAAAAACCAGCTTCTCTGTTTTTCGAATACACCCATGTCTGAATGGATTTTCCTTTGAATTCATCTACATATTTAACAGCAAAATCGGCAACACCTAAAACAAATAACCAAGAAGAAACGGGAACTGATTGCTTCCAATGTGTCAATTTTAAATTATTGCCTAAATCAGATTCTTCCAATAATAAACCATTAGAAACTACTTTATAATGGCTTGGTGCTTTGATAATAAATTCAGAGGTGGCTTTGTCATGTGGATGGTCAACCATGGGCAACCAATGCCTGCCTCTATTAGGCCAGTTCTCATTAAAAAAACTACGATCTCCTAATTTTGTAGCGCCAATTCTTAAACCATCAAAAGGAACACCATGGTATTGTATGATAAAAGTAATGGTTTGATTTAAAGTAGAAGGGGTAGGTAAACTAATCATTAGCTCATCATTTTGATGCGTATAATTTAATGGGGCATTTAAAATATGAACACCATTTACCACCATTCCCTTGTCTTGTCTAGCACTTGTTTTATTAATTAAATCAAGCCTGAAATTTTGCATCCCGGCTTTTTTAAAATTAACTGTAACCTTTGCTGTTCCAATAATTTCGTTGGTATTGTCTGATAAACTTAGTTCAAAAGCATAATGCTTTACATCTATATTTTTATTTACTGGATAAGTATCTGCCTTTGAAATAAAGGGTGCTAAAAAAAAGGAACTTATAGTGAATAACTTAAAAAATATTTTCATTATTGTACGGTTATTTTTTTCAAATAAAATCCTTTGGCGTCCACTTGAGGAGGCAAGGTACTATTAACAATAATTCCATCATTAGGAATGACGATGCGACTGGTTTGACCATTCGCCATTACTTCCATGGGCAATGGCATGAAAAAATTGATTATTTTGATTTGATATTTTTGAAAACCTATTTGCTTAACACTTAGGTCTAAGCTATTGGTAGTTCTTAAATAAAAATCAAAGAATGGTTTTAAATTCTGCCCAGCAGCAGCACTAAATAATTTTTCAACATCGGAAGTGGTCACAAAATTATCATAAGTGGTTTTTGGATCAGTTGCCAACTTTTTTAATGTAGGAAAGAAGATATCATCACCAATTACATAACGCAAACTGTGCATAAAAAAAGATCCTTTCAAATAAATATCACCCCCTGCATACACTTCAGCTTCTGTAACCACCTCACCTGGTACAATGGGTTTTCTATTTTTAGATCCTCTTTTATGTCCATCAATCATTTGACTGTATGCTTCTTCTCCTCCAAGTTCATACATGGCCAAAGCCTCCGCATAGGTAGCAATACCTTCTTGAATCCACATATGGCCCCAATCTTTATTGGTTACTTTATTCGCCCACCATTCGTGTGCATATTCATGAAATAAATTATCTGAATATTCTTGTCCACCCACTTGACGATAAGTAAATTTATTGTCAAAAGTAATCATGGTTTGATGTTCCATACCAGAATTTGGAACTTCACCAATGCCAATTTTTTCTTTTACCCATGGATATTCTCCAAAATATTTTTCTAAAATTTTAGTATCTCTCTTTTTAAGTTCAATCACCTTTTTTGCTTTGTCAACATCTACTTCTAAAACATAATATTCAATAGGCACTTTGTTGCCTAAAATGGTCGTGTATTCATCTTTCACCACTGTGTATTTTCCAATATTAAAAACAATACAATAATTGCTAATGGTGTAATTGGTTTTCCAATAATAAGTAGATTTGTCATTTTTAGTAGTCACACTCATCAACAAACCTGGGCCAGCTACTACTAAACCTTTTGGTATAGTAATTTTTAAATCTGCACCTTCATTAGGTTCATCGCTTGGATGATCTTTACAAGGGAAATACATTTTACCACCTTCAGCTTGAATGTTGATTGACATCCAATCATTTCCTTTGCTATCTTTTGACCATGTAAATCCTCCATTCCATGGTGGTTTTACTGCAACAGGAGGTATACCATTGTATTCAATCATCACTTTTTGATTGCCTACAATGAATCCTGTTGCAGAAGTAATATAAATTTTATCATCGTGTTGATTAAATGCAACTGTTTTGTTATTTACTTTAATTTTAGTTACAGTATACAAATGAATCAAATCCAATAAAATGGTATCTGTTTTTTCAGATAAATTCAAACTTACTTCGGTAGAAGCTTTGATTGATTTATTGGCAATATCTACATCCACAACAATCGAGTAATGACGGATGTCTATAATGGCCTGTAAGGGTAATAATTTACCTCCTGTAGTAAGATAACTCAAATCTCTGCTATTGATATTATCGTTGTTTTGACTTATCGATAATAGGGAGGTAAAAAAAAAGACAATAAATAACACTGATTTAGGTAGGCACATAATGGTTTAGTTTAACTGTATAAATATATATTTTTTCAGACTTGTAATGATCATTTCAGCCATTTTTGAGAAGATTAAAGATTGAAATATTTTAAAAGAAATATAAAATATTGATTATCAATAAAATGCCTTTAAGATTTACCGCCTGTTTGATAGGATAGAGCTCTATTTTAAGTTGATCCTTTTAATGAGCTATTTATGTAAACTATTTATAATCAACTACCTTCGCAGCACATTTTACACTATGAACTTTCAAGATTTAAATATCAATACCCCCTTACTGCGCGCAGTGGAGGAATTGGGTTTTACCACACCAACTACCATCCAACACCGTGTTTTCCCGATTGTGATGTCTGGTAGAGATGTTTGTGGCATTGCACAAACCGGAACTGGTAAAACTTTTGCCTACCTTTTACCCTGTTTAAGACAATGGAAATTTGATAAAAGCAAAGATCCTCAAATATTAATTTTAGTCCCTACTAGAGAATTGGTGGTGCAAGTAGTGGAAGCAGCAAGGAAACTAACTACTTACATGAGTGTGATTACAGTTGGAGTTTACGGCGGCGTGAACATTAATACACAACAATTAGAATTAGAAAAAGGTGTAGATGTTTTGGTCTCCACGCCAGGCCGTTTGTTTGACTTAGCCATGAATGGTGCATTCAAAACCAAAATGATTAAGAAATTGGTGATAGATGAAATGGATGAAATGTTGAATTTAGGATTCAGAAAACAGATCACCAATATTTTAGAATTATTGCCAGCCAAAAGACAAAACTTACTTTTTTCGGCAACCATTACTGATGAAGTTGAAAAATTAATGAATGATTATTTTAGTGCACCAGTGAGGGTAGAAGCAGCACCCACTGGAACCCCATTGGAAAACATCATCCAAACTGCTTATGCGGTTCCTAATTTTAATACCAAAGTAAATTTATTAGAATTATTATTGAGTACGAATGAAGCCATGACCAAGGTATTGATATTCGCTGCTACCAAGGCTTTGGCCGATCAATTGTATGAACAATTAGATACAAAGTTTCCAGAAATTATTGGAGTGATCCATTCTAACAAAGAACAAAATCATCGCTTTAATACTGTCAAACAATTTAAAGCTGGGGTGTATAAATACATCATTGCAACAGATGTAATGGCAAGAGGGATTGATGTAGCAGAAGTGACACACGTTATTAATTTTGATACCCCAGAAGTACCCGAAAATTATATTCATCGTATTGGACGAACAGGTAGAGCAGATAAAAAAGGCATTGCAATTACCTTTATCACTGAGAAAGAAAAAGTTTTCCAAGCTGCCATTGAAAATTTAATGAAACAACCCATCCCTATGTTGGAATTGCCCGAAACTTTAGAAATTTCTGATGTATTGACCGAAGACGAGAAGCCTAAAGTGCGCATGAAGATTATTCAGATAAAACTTCCTAAAAAAGAGGAAGTAGGCGCTTCCTTTCATGAAAAGTCTGCCAAAAACAGCAAAGTAAATGTGCGCAAAAATAGGAAAGAGATCATGCAGAAAAAATATGGCAAACCTATTTCTAGAGGCGCCAAGAAATAAAAAACTTAGACAAAATAAATCTGCCCTTAAATTTTCTTAAGGGCAGATTTATGTATATTAAAATCTTTCAGTAGCCGCAAAAAAGAAATTGCCTTCAATTTGTGCATTCTCATCACTATCACTTCCATGAACAGCATTTTCTCCCATTGAGGCTGCAAAATTCTTTCTAATAGTACCTTCTTCTGCTTGTGCAGGATTGGTAGCACCAATTAATTTTCTAAAATCTGCCACTGCATTTTCTTTTTCAAGAATGGCTGCAACAATTGGCCCGCTGCTCATAAAGGCAACCAATTCACCATAGAAAGGACGTTCTTTATGTATTTCATAAAATTGACCCGCTTGTTCAACAGTCAATTTTGTCCATTTCATAGCTTTAACGCTAAATCCAGCTTTAATTATTTGGTCTAAAATGGCACCAGTATACCCCTTAGTAGTGGCATCTGGCTTAATCATGGTAAAAGTTCTATTGCTCATCATATTTATCAGTTTGTAATTGAAGCCGCAAATTTAATGAAAAACATCTGATTTGTGCTAAATTTGCATTTCTATGCAATCAATTGAACAATTTTACCCCATTCTAAATCAACGTTTTAAGGCTGTAATTACAGCCCATCAAAAACCTGATGGTGACGCAATGGGGTCTAGTTTGGCCTTATTTCATTTTTTAAAGGCTTTGGGACATGAGGTAACGGTGGTTTCTCCCACCAATTGGGCCTCTTTTTTAGATTGGATGCCAGGAATAGATCAAGTGATTGATTTTGAAACCAATAAAGAAAAAGCAACTAAAATAGTGCAGCAGGCTGATTATGTATTTTGTTTGGATTTTAATATTCTACATCGTACCAAACATTTAGAGCCCATTATTAAAGAATCAAAAGCAATTAAAATTTTAATTGATCATCATCAACAACCTGATACTCCATCTTTTGGATACGGTATAAGTGATGTTAAAATGAGTTCTACTTGTGAGATGATTTATGATTTTATTGTACAATCTGGCCATAGCAATTTGATTGACTTAGACATTGCTGCTTGTTTGTATACTGGTTTGATGACCGATACCGGTTCTTTTCGTTTCCCCTCTACCACTGCTTCTGTTCATAAAATAGTAGCCCATTTAAAGGAATTAGGCTTGCAACATGGCATAATACACGAACGTATTTACGATAACTCTTCTGAAGCTAGATTGAAATTTATGGGAAATGCATTTCTAAACAGAATGCAAGTCTTTCCAGAATTGAAAACTGCTGTAATGGCCATTCCAAAGACAGATATTTACAAATTTGAATTGAAAACAGGGGACACAGAAGGCCTTGTTAATTATTTATTATCAATTGAAGGAATTAAGATGGCTGCCATCGTTATTGATAGAGAAGAAGAAAGAAAATGGAGTTTTAGAAGCAAAGGTAACTTTGATGTTAATATATTTGCCAGATCACATTTTGATGGAGGTGGACATGCCAATGCTGCGGGTGGAAACTCTAAAAAAAGTTTAGACGAAACATTAAATGATTTTAAAACGATAATAGAAACCTATAAATCACAATTAACACAATTAAAATAAAAAATGATAAAATCAACATTAAAGTTAGTGGCTGCTATTGTATTATTTGCAAGTTGTAATCAATATGAAAAAGCCCCATCAGGTATGCCTTACAAAATCACACATGGTAGTGGTAATGAAAAATTGCTAGTACAAGGCGATTATGTAAAATTAAATATTGAGTACAAGCTTAAATCTAAGGATAGTGTATTAAGTTCTACTTATGGCGTCATTCCGGTATATTTTCCAATAGATACCGCTCGCTTGGGTAAATATACTTTTACAGAAGTGATTATGAAATGTAGAAAAGGAGACAAAGTTGAATTTTCATTAAGCGTGGATTCACTTGTAAAAATGGGCGCATTACAAATTAACGATATTTTCAAAGCCAGTGATCTAGTTATGGGCAAAGCAGAAATTATTAATGTTTTTAACAATGTTGCATTAGTTGATGCAGATTATAAAAAAGAACAAGGCATTGAAAAAAATAAAGAAATAGATGCCATTGCTGCTTATTTGGCAAAAAATAAAATTACTGCCGTTAAATCTCCAGAAGGAGTATTTGTAGTGGTAAAAGAAGCAGGAGATGCAAACAATAAAGTGGATTCTGGCAAAGTTGCCAGCGTATTTTACAAAGGATCAACTTTAAAAGGAGTGGTATTTGATTCTAATTTAACCGCTAAAGATTCAGTATTAAAACCTTTAGATGTAAAAGTTGGAACAGGTGCAGTCATCTCAGGATGGGATATTGGATTAAAATATTTTGCTAAAGGCGGCAAAGGAAGTTTATACATTCCTGCAATGTTGGCTTATGGCCCACAAGCCAATGGCGCTATCAAAGCTTATGAAAATTTAGCTTTTGACATTGAAATAAAAGATGTTACACTTGCTCCAAAAGAAATTCCAGCACCAAAGAAATAATTTTAGAATAAAACTTCTAATTCAAAAAGTCCTCTCGATAATTCGGGGGGACTTTTTTTGCATTAAACTATTTTAAATGTGGAAGCAATTTAACCAATTCTACTGCTTCTTTGACATCATGTACACGAAGTATATTGGCGCCGTTTAATAAAGCAATTGTATTCACCATCGAAGTTCCATTCAAAGCTTCTTCGGGAGTAATGCCCAAAGTTTTATAGATACTTGACTTACGAGAAGCGCCTATTAGAATTGGCAGGTCTATATTTTTTAATTGTGCTAGTTCTTTAATTATTCTAAAATTTTCTTCTACTTTTTTGCCAAAACCAAACCCAGGATCTATGATCCATTTTTTAATCCCTATTGGGGCTAAAATATTTTTCTTTTCATTAAAATAATCTAGAAGCGATAGCATGATATTTTCTCTTTTTTCAATGGTATGCATCGCCTGCATCGAACCAGTCAAGTGCATTCCAATATACCCTGCATTATGTTTAGCAACAACATGTAAAATAGCTGGATCAAAACTTCCACAACTAATATCATTAATTATATTGGCTCCAGCTGTAAGACAAGCATCCGCCACTTCAGCATAAAATGTATCAATCGAAATGAATAGTGTAGGGTAGGCAACACGAATGGCTTTTACAACAGTCAGTAACTGAACCAATTCATTAGCTGGAGAAAGTAATGTTGCATTTGGTCTTGTACTTTGCGCCCCAATATCAATGATGGCTACCCCTTCTTTTACAAATTGACCCACTTTTTCCAATACTGTTACTATGTTTTCTTGACGACTTGCTGCATAAAAAGAATCATGAGTACAATTGATAATGCCCATGACTTGTGGGGTAGTAAAAGCCCATTCTATATCCTTGGCAGGAATTTTAAACATAGTTTTATTTTAAGCACCTTATTGATTATCTTGCAGTGGGTTCAAAGATATTAATTAACCAAGTAACTAGTCCAAATTTAATGAGTCAAACTTCTGCACAATTTGATCAAGCCATTGCATCATGCAGTGACATCTTTATTAAAAAAACGAAGGATTATGGTACTGCTTGGCGTGTACTAAGAATTATATCAGTCGTAGACCAAATTTTTATCAAAGCATTGCGCATTCGTACTATTCAAGATATTGGAAGTCAAAAAGTAGAGGATGACATACCATCTGAATTTAAAGGCATTTTGAATTATGCTGTAATAGGACTTATCCAACTAAAATTAGGAAATCCTAAAGTAGATGAATTGCCCGTTGAACAAGTTCAAGAATTTTATAAAGAAAATGTACTGTTTGCAAAAAATACCATGCTGGATAAAAATCATGACTATGGTGAAGCATGGAGAGACATGAGTCAAGAAAGCTATGCAGATTTGATTTTGATGAAATTAATGCGCATCAGACAAATTCTGAACAATGATGGTAAAACTATAATTAGCGAAGGCATTGATGCTAATTTTGTAGATATTTTAAATTATGCTGCTTTCGCTTTAATTCAAATGTCCGAAGGCAAACACTAAAAATTCAATGATGCAAACCTTTTTAAAAATTGTAAGGTGGAGTGTTGGATTGCTTTTTATCTTTTCTGGTTTAATCAAAGCCAATGATCCATTAGGTCTTAGTTACAAAATGCAAGAGTTTTTTGATGTCTTGGGCATGAATTTCTTTTCCGATTATACTTTGGCATTTGCCTTAGTGATGAATACTTTAGAAATTGTTACTGGTATTGCATTACTCATTCAATTCCCTTATAAACAAACACTTTGGTTATTATTAGGCCTTATTGTATTTTTTACTTTTTTAACTGGCTATGCTTATTTTTCTGGTAAAATAAAAACTTGTGGTTGCTTTGGAGATTGTATTCCATTAACTCCCAAAACATCTTTTATCAAAGACGTTATTTTATTGATCTCCATTGTTATTTTACTTTTTAATCAGAAAAAAAATAAAGCCAATACCCATAAAGCAGTTGGCATTATTGTTCTTATACTTTCGATAGTAGGTATAGGCTATGGTCAAAATTATGTACTTGAACATTTACCAGTGATAGATTGTTTGCCATTTAAAACCGGGAATGATATTGTTGAAAAAATGAAAAAACCAGCTGGTGCCATTGCAGACAGTGTTTCCATAATAATGGAATTTGAGAAAGCAGGTAAGTTGTACAGCTTTGACGCCAATCATTTTCCTGACAATTTTGATTCCAGTTATGTTTTCAAAAACAGAAAAGAAATTGTCCTGAGCAAGGGCAATGGCATACAAGCAGCTATTGCAGAATTTGCTTTAAACACCAAGAATGGACAGGATTCTACCGACGCAATTTTTGCCATACCTACACCTTATGTTTTGGTATTTGCAGGAAAAATTGAATCAAACTTTGCATGGGACAGTTTGTTGTCAAAATTGCATCAAAAATACAAATTAGTTTATGTGGTAACTGCAGATAAAACTGGAGTAAGTGTTATTTCAAATAATGCATCTGTTTTAATTGCAGATATTACCATGATTAAAACTGCTGCAAGAGTTTGGCCTACCATTTTTGTAATGAATGGATCTACCATCATGCAAAAGAAAAGCTATATAGATTATTTAGAAAAGTAGCAGCCAATCACTTATTTAATGATCACTTCAGAAATGGTATTTACACCCATCTTTTCATTGACTCTTTCTATGATTTGTATTTTTTGAAAACCCAATTCGTTTTTCAATGGGCCCACACTGGTTTCAATAAAAAGCTTTTGATTAAAGATGTAGATTTTATCGGTATACTTTGAAATGGTAACACCCATAATCTCTAACCATACTGCTTCAATTTGTGCAGATTGAATTCCATTTTTTAACCTGCTTCCTTGAACAAATTGCTTTAACGCATCACCAATTTTAAATGTAGCCATAGGGGAGCAATTTACAATATATTATAACTCTATGAGTTGGTAACTGGATAAATATTTTCCTAATAGATTGCCCATCCTTTCCTTATGTGTATCTGTAATAAAAACCTGGCCATCGGTGGAATGACTCACCCAATCTAGTAATTGAATCATTCTTTGCTCATCTAATTTTTCAAAAATATCATCCATTAACAAAATAGGAGAGAACCCTTTGCGATTTTTAATAAACTGCCATTCTGCAAAACGAAGGGCAAACAACAAACTTTTTCTTTGTCCTTGCGAAGCTTCTTGCTTAAAAGATTGTCCTTGGATGGTAATGACTAAATCATCTTTATGAATGCCTGCACTGGTTCTTAACACTGCTTTATCTTTTGTCAAGGCTTGTATTAATAAACTTTCAAAAGTGGCATTTTCTAATTGACTCTGGTACTGAATATGTATTTGATCATTTTTTTGCGCCAAGTGATTGTATAATTTTATAATTTCTGGCAACAATTCGTCCATTAATTTTTTTCTATAGATAAAAATTGGTTGGCCATTTTCGATCAATTGTCCATTTAAAGTTTCTAACAATACCAAATCCAATTGGCCCGTTTCGGCTGCGTTCTTTAACAGACTATTTCTTTGCAATAAAATTTTATTGTATTGAATTAAGTATTTTAAATAGACAGGATAAATTTGACAAAGTAAACTGTCCATTAATTTTCTTCTTTCCTCACTTGAACCGGTAATGATTTGCACATCATCGGGGGCAATCATGACACAAGGAATTTTTCCAATATGCTGAGACATCTTCGTATACAATTCCTCGTCAAAATAAAATTCCTTTTTTAAGGTCTCTCTAATGATACAAGTAATTGGTGTAGGTTGATTATTAATGGTATACAAACCTTCAATTCTTAATCCTTCATGCGCATGGTGTACATTTTGCGCATCAGGACGATTAAAATAACTTTTGGTAAAAGAAAGATAATACAGTGCATCCAATAAATTGGTTTTACCTGTACCATTACTTCCCACTATGCCCACAATACGATCAGTGAATTCAAAATTCATTTGAACGTAATTCCTAAATTGGACCAGTTTAAGTTGTTGAATCCCCACCATGGGTGCAAAATACAAAGGGAATGGTTTAACGCCTATATAATTCAAGAAAAGAGTGTAATTTTATTAAAATTTTAAGCAATGACGCTGATCAGTGAGCAACAACTACCCAGCATTGTAAAAAGGCTGGCACATCAAATTTTGGAAACTTATCCTGGATTAAACAATGCCGTTATTGTTGGATTACAACCAAGAGGGGTGTATTTAAGTGACCGCATTGTAGCTGCTTTGCAACAAGAAATAGCGGCCGATAAAGTGCATTATGGAAAATTGGACATTACTTTTTATAGAGACGATATTAGAAGAGATTTGCATTTGGCTAAAGCAACCTATTTACCATTTAGTATAGAAGGTAAAACAGTGATTTTGATTGATGATGTATTGTTTACTGGCCGAACCATTAGAGCCGCTTTAGACGCATTATTGTCCTTTGGCAGACCTGCTAAAGTTAGTTTATGTGTATTGGTAGATCGTAAGCCAAGTAGGGAATTGCCCATACAACCCGATTTTACAGGTAAAGAGATGGCAGATGCGTCCCCCTATAAAGTAAAAGTAAGGTGGAAAGAGAATGATGGGGTGGATGATGTTATTTTATTGGTTGATTAGAAAAATTTATATTAATTTTGTTTTTTAATGGCACTAACTACCAAACATCTTCTTGGTATCAAGGACCTCCAAACCGAGGATATCCAACTAATTCTATCTACAGCTACTCAATTCAAAGAAGTTTTACAAAGACCCGTTAAAAAAGTTCCCACTTTAAGAGACGTTACGATTGTGAATCTTTTTTATGAAAATTCCACTCGAACCCGAATTTCCTTTGAATTGGCCGAAAAACGTTTATCTGCCGATGTAGTCAATTTCACAGTTTCAAATTCTTCAGCAGCCAAGGGCGAAACCTTATTAGATACAGTCAATAACATCCTTAGCATGAAAGTAGATATGGTGGTCATGCGCCATAGCGCTTCTGGAGCACCACACTATTTAGCCAAACACATCGATGCAGCCATTATCAATGCTGGAGACGGTATCAACGAACATCCAACACAAGCATTATTAGACGCTTTTTCCATGCAAGAAAAAACTGGAAAATTAGCGGGCTTAAAAGTGGCCATCATTGGAGACATCATGCATAGCAGGGTTGCTTTAAGTAATATTTATTTACTCAAGAAAATGGGTGCAGAAGTGATGGTTTCAGGGCCGCCCACTTTAATACCTACTTATTTACAAAAAGCCATGGATGTACAAGTGGAATACAATATCGACAAAGCCTTGGCTTGGTGCGATGTGGCCAATGTGCTTAGAATTCAATTAGAAAGGCAAAATCAGCCTTTATTTTCCTCTTTGAGAGAATACAACCTAGCCTACGGTATCACCATGAATAGGCTCAATAAGCTCAATAAAGAAATCCTGATCATGCATCCCGGCCCCATCAATCGTGGGGTAGAAATGGATAGTGATGTGGCCAACAGCCCTCATTCCATCATTTTAGACCAAGTAGAAAATGGAGTTGCCGTAAGAATGGCCTGTTTGTATCTGCTCACTGGCAGATCCAACCCTGCTTAATTACTTTTGTACTAAGAATTTTATTACTTTTAAGCCATGCAAAGAATCTGCTTATTTCCTGGAACTTTCGACCCTGTCACTTTAGGTCATATTGATATTATTGACAGGTCTTTACCCTTATTTGATAAAGTAGTGGTGGGCATAGGTATCAATGCTTCCAAGGATCCCATGTTTACAGCAGATCAAAGAAAGCAATGGTTTAATGAAATTTTTAAAGATCAACCACAGGTAGAAGTGGCTATTTATGACGGATTAACTGTTAAGTTTTGTCAATCGATAGGTGCTCAATTTATTTTAAGAGGCATTCGTTATGTTAGTGATTTTGAATATGAGAAAACCATTGCCGATGCCAATCGTACCATGGACAGACATATTGAAACTATTTTTTTAACAGGAGAACCTAAATACACTTCTGTAGCTTCCACCATTGTGAGAGACATTATTAGAAATGGGGGAGATGCTTCTCCTTTCTTACCAGAAGCCGTAATCAAAAGTTTGAATAAATAAGCGTTTAAATTAACAAGGCTTCATTTAAAAAAATTTACTGATTAATTTTTAATCGATAAGCTTCTATTACTTCTAGTATAGTTGGATACGTATTTTCTAAACAAGTTCTTGCGGTAGCTAAGGAATGCCATTCAATCTTTTCAATATCTTCTGAACTTTGTGGAATGCCAATTTGCATATCTGCAATAGTCATATGAAACCAATAAGTGCGTTTGACTACTTCCTCTTGCAAATATTTATCAAAATAAGTATGGTTCGTGAATTTTAAGAGTTCATGTAATTTGATATTGTTAATACCCGTTTCTTCCTGCACTTCTCTAAGGGCACAAGTTTGTATGGTTTCGCCTTCATCTAATTTTCCTTTGGGTAAATCCCAGCAACCTCTTCTAAATATCCATAAAATTTCACCTTGCGCATTGGTTACAAGGCCACCTGCTGCTAATATTTGTTTGGGCATAAAAATGTGTATAGTATTTAGTAAATCCTGAAGTGAATCTAGCAATTTGACTTTAAATTTGCTGCAAGAAATTAACTTTATGACCAATCAAAAAGCCGTTGCCGAAAAACTACTCCAAGTAGGTGCTGTAAAATTAAGCCCAAATAATCCATTTACATGGGCAAGTGGCTGGAAAAGTCCAATTTATTGTGATAATAGAAAGGTTTTATCCTTCCCTTATGTAAGAGACTTTATTAAAAGTGAAATGTGCAATGTTATTTTTGAAAAATTTGAAGGGGCAGATATGTTGGCGGGTGTAGCCACTGCAGGTATTCCTTGGGGTGCCATGGCAGCCGATCAATTGAAACTACCTTATATCTATGTAAGACCCAAACCAAAAGAGCATGGCTTAGGCAATCAAATTGAAGGGGTATACGCAAACACCAATAAAATTTTAGTGATTGAAGATTTAATTTCAACTGGTAAAAGTAGTTTGCAAGTGGTAGATGTTTTAAGAAATGCTGGCTTAGAAGTGGTGGGCATGGTTTCGATTTTTAATTATGGCTTTTCCATTGCAGAAGATGCATTTAAAGCGGCTGGGGTGCCCTATTATTCTTTAACCAATTATGCAAGTTTGATTGATATGGCAGTGGAAAAAGGAGAGGTTGATGCTGCTACACAAAGCACTTTGATGCAATGGCGTGAAAGCCCAAGTACTTGGAAACAATAATCAATTTTATACGAATTAGAGCTTTAGCGCTTCTTTTAAATTTAGTTGCTGGGTGGTTTGAAAATGAATGGGAACGGTTTTAGTAAATATACCTTTGGTAATAGTGGCTGATCCATCGACACTAATTTTCATCGGTTTATTGAAAACAATGTCCACTGTATTTTTTAAAAGCAAACTGAGTTCCATTTCCATTTTAGCAGGCAATTCAAAATTAGAATTGGCTGGAATCATATAAACAGAATCTAAATTATACTTTGTTAAAAATTGATCATTGATATAAACAGAACAATCTAAATTTTTTAAGGTGAGTTTAAAATTATTCGGGTTTTGATATTCAAACTTTGCATTAAATATATTTTTTCCAAAGCTTGCTTTTTCAATTTTTATAGATTTGATACCTTTAAAAACAAAGGGCTGGGGTGTTGAACAAGCCATCAAAAATAAGAGTAGACTGGCAAAAAAGTAATGATTGATCTTCATTTAAATATTTTGATGAAATTATTAGTTATTTGGGGTTTGAGAAAATATATTTACACAACTATTTGTTAAGAAATGCTATATACAGATTTGCAATATTTTGGAACCATTGACTTTATTAAAACATTACTAAAGAACGCACAAGTCAATTATGACATTCAAGCGCCATTTACTAAAATGAGTTTCAAAAACAGAATGGTAATTCTTAGTGCGCAAGGTCCATTAAATTTAACCATCCCCATCATTGGCGGAAGAGAGCAGAAAATACCTATCCAAGAAATTTTAATTGATTATACAACTCCTTGGAGGGCACAACATTTTAAAGCATTGTGTACAGCTTATAAAAGATCGCCTTATTTTGAGTATTATGAACAAAGCCTATCCAACTTGTATACACAACAACATGATAAATTAATAGATTTTTTATTGGCTTGCCAGGAGTGGTTGCGAATGCAGATAAAAGCAAATTGGACAACAAGTTTAATCACCAATAGTAAAGAGCAAGGCATAGACCGAAATGAAAAATATTTTTCTCCTTGGCTTCCAAAAAATTATCAGCAATCGGTGATCGTCCCCAAATACCAACAAGTTTTTGAAGACAAAATAGGATTTGTCAATAATGCCTGTATTGTTGATATGTTGTTTTGTTGTGGAGGAAAAGAACTGAAACAGTTACTTAGTTAATGGCTAACTTTTCCATCATCAATGAGAATTCAAATAAATCTTGATCCGAAGTTTTGTGTTTGCCTAAAGCTTGTAAAACCAATTGAGCGGTACTGCCACTAAATAAGGTTTGGACCATTTTATTCAAGTATTGCTCTTGTGCTTTTTCTTTTTTTAGGGTTGGTGTATAAATATGTTTTTTAGATTGTATATTTCTTGAAACCAACCCTTTGGTATTCATAATCTGCATCAGCTTGAGCGTAGTGGTATAACCTACTTCTTTTGTTTTTTGAACCACTTCATGTACTTCTTTAACAGTTGCATTTTCTTTATCCCATAGAATACACAGTATCTCTAATTCACTTTCTGTAGGCTTGAATAACTTAGTCATATAATACGATTGAATTCGTAGTAAAATACGAAAAAAGTTTAATTGTAAAAAATCCGCACTGTAAAAGATGCGGATTTTTTTATAAACATGTATCAGAAAAAAAATAATTTACTTATTATCTTTCTTTAAATAAGTTGAAAATTTTGCATTTTGTTCAGCAGTTAATGCTTTACCATTTACTGTTATTTTACCATCTTTAATTTGAATGTTTACATTGTCAACAGGAGCTATACCTTCTTCTTGCAATGCTTGAAACAATGTTTTGGTATTTGCTGAAATAGTCGCCGTAGCTGCAGAATCATTAATAATTTTTGCACCAGCAGTTGAATCTGAATTAATTACAGAAATTTCAACAGTTTGTGTTTTATTTACCGCTGCTCCAGTTGGATGCATTTTAGCTAAAGTTGGCGCCAAAACTAAGGACACAATAGACATTAATTTAATCAAGATATTCATAGATGGCCCAGAAGTATCTTTAAATGGATCTCCCACCGTATCTCCTGTTACAGAAGCCTTATGTGGTTCAGATTTCTTATAAAACATCTCACCATTTATCTCAACACCCTTTTCAAAAGATTTTTTTGCATTGTCCCAAGCACCACCCGCATTGTTTTGGAAAATACCCATTAATACACCACTTACAGTAGCGCCAGCTAAGAAACCACCTAAGGCTTCAGGGCCCATTGTAAATCCAATTAATATAGGGGAGATGATGGTAATGGCTCCAGGTAACATCATTTTTTTCAAGGAAGCTTCTGTACTAATCGCCACACATTTATCGTATTCTGGTTTACCAGTACCTTCCATAATTCCAGGAATGGTTCTAAACTGACGACGTACTTCTTCCACCATGGCCATTGCTGCTTCACCCACAGCGCGAATGGCCAATGAAGAAAATATAAATGGAATCATTGCACCAACAAATAAAGAAGCCAATACATCAGCTTTATAAATGTCAATATGTTGATTGTTAGGCATCGCCACACCCACAAAGGCAGCGAATAATGCTAATGAAGTTAATGCAGCAGAAGCAATGGCAAAACCTTTACCACTTGCAGCAGTTGTATTTCCAACAGCATCTAAAATATCTGTTTTCTCACGAATCTCTGCAGGCAATTCACTCATTTCAGCAATACCACCAGCGTTATCAGCAATAGGACCAAAAGCATCAATCGCTAATTGCATTGCAGTAGTGGCCATCATACCAGCTGCAGCAATAGCAACACCATACAAACCAGCACAAGCGAATGAACCATAAATTCCAGCAGCTAAAACTAAAATTGGGAAGAAGGTTGATTCCATTCCTATAGCTAAACCTCCAATAATATTGGTTGCATGTCCTGTACTAGATTGTTTGATAATGCTTAACACAGGGCGTTTACCCATTGCAGTGTAATATTCAGTAATGATGCTCATTAATGTACCTACGATCAATCCAACAGCGATCGCACCAATTACTCCGTTTCTTGTAAATTCTAAACCACGTAAGGTCATTGTTTCAGGTAAAATATTAGATACTAAGAAATAACAAGCAATGGCTGTTAAAATCATAGACCCATAATTACCCATATTTAATGCCCTTTGAACAGTAGCTGTGTTTAATCCAGCATTCTCGCTGATACGAACAAAGAAAGTTCCAATAATGGATAATAAAATACCCACACCTGCTATCAACATGGGCAATAAAATAGGAGACAAGCCACCAAAGGCATCAACTAATTTTGCACCATTGGCTCCAGTTACTTCTTGTCCTAAAACCATGGTGGCTAAAACGGTGGCCACATAAGAACCAAATAAATCGGCACCCATACCAGCCACATCACCCACATTGTCACCTACGTTATCTGCAATGGTTGCAGGGTTACGTGGATCATCTTCTGGAATACCTGCTTCTACTTTACCTACTAAATCAGCACCCACATCGGCAGCCTTGGTATAAATACCTCCACCCACACGTGCAAACAATGCAATAGACTCAGCACCTAAAGAGAATCCAGTTAAGATTTCTATTGTACGCAACATACCTTCTGCGTCTCCAGTTGGAGAGAAAAAATGTTTGATAATTAAAAACAGACCACCCAATCCTAATACTGCCAATCCAGATACGCCTAAGCCCATCACAGATCCACCAGTAAAAGAAACTTTCAATGCACGTGCTAAACTTGTTTTAGCAGCTTCTGCAGTTCTTACATTCGCTTTCGTAGCAATTTTCATTCCAATATATCCTGCAGTGGCACTAAATACAGCACCAATTACAAATGCAATGGAGATACTCCAGTGACTTGTTGCGTTTTTGGAAGCCATAAAGCCCAATAATAAACCTACAATTACTACAAAGTAGCCAAGGATTTTCCACTCTGCTTTTAAGAATGCCATCGCACCTTCTGCGATATACGTGCTTATCTCTTTCATTCTAGCATTACCAGCATCTTGCTTAGCTACCCAGTTGAATTTCAATAGAGTATATAGTAAACCTACAACTCCCATAGCCGGAACGGCATAAAATAGACAATCGTTCATAAAAAAGTGTATTCTTTAGTTATAATTAAGGACTGCAAAAATAGGGGGTAAAAGCCAAAAAAAGTGCAAAAAGCTCAACATTACTCTACTCATTATTCAACTAATGAGGTCGTATCCACCTTGCCAGTGAAAACCGAAGCAATTTCCTTGCCTTTATAGATGGATTTATTGAATTTATTGCCCAAAATGATGATGGTAGCCGATTCATTGATCAATCTGGTAAAAACGGTGTTATTGCCATGCCACCATCCATTGTGGTAAATCAATTTTTCTTCGTTGGGTTTGGTCAAAATACGCCAGCCCAAACCGTAATTATGGTAATACTTATTGATGGGACTTTGTGGCTGATAGGCCATTTCTAAAGTTGCAGGGGCTAAAAATTTACCTTCTGTCAAAGCTTTGTCCCATAACAACATGTCACGCGCTGTGCTGTATACATTCTTATCTCCATAAATACAATCAAATTTTTCAATGCGATAGGGCACTTTTCTTGCATTATAAGAGGGTGTGTATTTATCTATAGTTTTAGCACTAAAAATATAGGTGTTGTCCATTTTCAATGGCTTGAATATATTTTCGGCCATATAAGTTGGAAACTCTTGTCCAGTAATTTTTTCAATAATCAAGGCCAATAGAACAAAATTGGTATTGCAATATTTAAACACACGATCTGGATTACTTTGTGGCGCTGGCTTTTTACTCACCATAAAATCTAAAACATCCTGATTGTTGTAAATACCTTGTTTGAAAGGGGTTTCAGACTTGATCAATTGAATTTTCTTTACCCATCTACCTTTTTTATTTTTAACCTGGGTCATCATGTATTTGTGCGATTCCATAAAAACAGTGTAATCGGGCAAACCACTGCGATGAGAAAGTAACTGTTCAATAGTCACTTCGGTATAAGGAAAATTAGGAACGTATTTTGTAACAGGCGCTTTCAAATCCAATTTGTGTTGCTCCCATAATTTTAATGCGGCCATCCCAGTAAATGTTTTGGAAATAGAAGCTAAATGAATAGAAGTTTCAGGGGACATTGCTGTTTTGCTTCCAAAATCGGAATAGCCTTGGTAGTCCTCAAAAATTATTTCTCCATTCTTAGCCACCACAATTTCTCCACTAAACCCTTTCTTGCCTAATAACAATTCATATTTTGCTTTGACTTCTGCTTTTAATTTTTCTTTGTCTGTTACACTCAATCCAACTTTGGTAAAATTAGGATTGTCCATGTATTTTGAAGCTTGACTTGTGCCACAAGCACAAATCAAAAAATTGAAAACGAGAAATAGGGCCCAACGTGCGATCATCTGTTAGTATTTATAAGGTGTCAATCAACAAGTATAGTTACAAAAATAACGCTATAATGACATAATTTATTGTTAATGAATAGCAAACAGTTAATTTTTTTTAACTTTGTGCCATGAGCAATTTAGATACCACCAGTTACCCTAAGGATAAAATCAAGGTTTTATTCCTTGAAAACATCAGCGATAAAGCGGTGCAATACTTCAAGGATCAAGGGTATACCGATGTAAAAAAGCTATCTGGAGCTTTGAGCGAGGAGGAATTGATTAAAGTGATTAAAGATGTCCATATTCTTGGAATTAGATCCAAGACTTTTATTTCTAAAAAAGTTTTAGACAATGCAAAAAAATTACAAGCCATTGGATGTTTTTGTATTGGGATAAATCAAGTAGATCTTAAAACATGTAAACAAAAAGGGGTGGCTTTATTTAATGCCCCCTATAGTAATACAAGAAGTGTAGCAGAATTAGTCATTGGTGCATCCATTATGTTGATTCGTCGTATTACAGATAAAAACTTAGCAGCACACCAAGGCATTTGGAACAAAGAAGCAAAAGGTAGTTTTGAATTAAGAGGAAAAACTATGGGTATTCTTGGTTATGGTAATATTGGAATGCAGTTAAGTGTGCTAGCCGAAGCCATGGGTATGAAAGTAAAATTTTATGATGTTGAAACCAAACTTCCCATAGGCAACGCCATTGCTGTAAAATCTATTAAAGATTTAGTAAGCAGTTCAGATATCATTTCCTTGCACGTTCCAGAAACCAATCAAACAAAAAATTTAATTAACAAAGCAGTTATTAAGCAATGCAAGCAAAGCGCTATATTAATCAATTACGCACGAGGAGAAGTAGTGGATTTAGATGCACTCAGTCAAGCCCTAAAAGACAAAACCATTGCGGGCGCTGCCATTGATGTATTTCCGATTGAACCCGAAAAAAATGGCGATAAATTTACAAGCCCATTACAAGGATTGTCTAATGTGATCCTAACACCTCATATTGGCGGATCTACCGAAGAAGCTCAAGAAAATATTGGAGAAGATGTAAGCATTAAATTGTATCAATATCTTGAACGTGGCGTATCTACTGGCTCACATAGTATTCCTGGTATTAGTTTACCTCCAGTTGAAAATGCACACCGCATCTTACACATTCATAATAATGTACCTGGTGTTTTGAGTGCCATCAATACTGTAATGTCTAAAAATAAAATTAATATTTTGGGACAATATTTAAAAACGAACGATGAAATTGGATATGTGGTTTTGGATGTAGATTCTAAATTATCTAAAACGGCCATTGCACTTTTAAAAGAAGTAAAACATACTATTAGAGCGCGTATGTTGTATTAGTGGCGTATCATTACAATTGTTCCAGCATCTTTTTAATTTCCTCGGCATCTACGCCAGTGGCTTGTAAATTTTCTTGCATAGCATCTTTAGCATAAAGCATTTTACTTGCATACATTTTTCTTGCACTGCTATGCATTTCTTTAGCACCTGTTGCCTGCATAATTTCTTTAATATTATTAGAACGCACACCAGAGCCTGGCATGATAATAATTCGTTCTCCAGCTTCTTCCACTAATTTTTTTAATAGCGGGAGGGCATCTGCTGCATTGGGTACTTGACCACTGGTTAAAATACGCTTACAACCAGTTGCAATAATTTCTTCTAAAGCAATGAAGGGGTCTTTACATCTATCAAAGGCTCTATGAAAACTTATTTGCATAGAAGGCCCCGCTATAGCTACAAGTTCTTTAGTTCTATTTGTATCAATACTTCCATCTGCATTCAATAATCCTATAACGGCTCCTAAATAGCCTAGTTCTTTAATAGTGAGTAAATCGGCCTTCATTACTTCAAACTCCGATCTTGAATATAAAAAATCACCTCCTCTTGGTCGAATAATTGGAAACACTGGTTGTGTTGTGAAAGACCTTAGTGTTTTTAAACTTCCATAAGATGGGGTAGTACCGCCTTCTTGAGGGTTTTCACAAAATTCAATTCGATGGGCACCTGCTTTTAAAGCGCTGACTGCAGCCTCTACTGAAAATACAGCTATTTCAAGTTTTGTAGACATATTTTTAATCTAATGAAGAAGATTCAAATAATTTATTTCCATCATTGGTATGCACTGCATAATTAAATCCTTTGTGTAAAGCATAAGCGCCCACTTCCCCTTTTTTATTAATGGCAATAAAACATACTTGAATGTCTTTGGCTTTTTCTTTTTTAATTCTTCTTATTCTTTCTGTAATAATTTGACAAGCTTCTTTGGGTGACTTTCCTTGTCTCATTTGCTCCACTACAGCACTTGCACCAGCAACACGAATCACATCTTCACCCTGACCAGTTGCAACCACTGCACCCACTTCATTGTCTACATATAAGCCAGCACCAATTATAGGGGAGTCCCCCACACGACCTCTCATTTTAAAACCCGCACCACTGGTAGTACAACTACCAGATAAGTTTCCATAACTATCTAAAGCAATCATCCCAATGGTATCGTGATTCCACTCCCCTGTAATTAGTTTATGTGGTGCCATTAAAGAAGGATCTAATTGACTCGTAGCTTGTTTCCTTTCAATATTAATAACTGGTTTGTATTCTGATTTTTTTAACCAATTTTCATAAGATGATTTTGCATCTTTGGATAAAGTGTCTGGTTCTAATGTAAAACCTTCTGACACCGCAAACTGTTGTGCACCTTCACCCACTAGCATCACATGTGGTGTTTTTTCCATGACTCTTCTTGCAACCGATATAGGATGTTTAATACGTTCTAAAAAAGCAACGCTTCCGCAATTAAATTCATGATCCATGATAGAAGCATCCAAAGTTACATGACCATCTCTGTCTGGATTTCCACTTAAACCAACGCAACAATTAATTTCATCTTCGGTCACCATCACACCTTTTTCTACTGCATCCAATGCTTTACCACCTATACCAATTATTTTCCAAGCAGCCATATTGGCTGCCAAACCTGCATCCCATGTTGCTACTACTACAGGATTCACCACTGGATTCATATTGCTAATTGTATTGGAGCCGCCCGTAATACCTTGTACCGATTTAGGAATAAACCCAGTGATGGTAAAACTTGAAATACCTAAACCACTTAAGTTCAAAAACTTTCTTCTATCCATGCTCATAGTGCTTTCATTTTATAGATTTCAAGATACGAACAATGAACTTATTTTTAGTACTTTTAACTATTAAAATTATATGGAATCAATTTTTAATTTGTATGGATGGAAGGTAATGAGTTATGAACCAATACATCAAGGTTTGATCAATCATACTTATGCTGTTAAAACAAATAAAGATGAATTTATTTTGCAATCCATTAACCATAAGGTTTTTAAGGACCCTGCAGCCATAGATGCCAATATCAATTCCATTTCAAAATATATCAACTTAAATAACCCGGATTATTTATTCACCCATTTAGTACCTACCATTGAAGGCAAAACATTGTTAGAATGGGAGCAAGGCTATTACCGAGCTTTTCATAAAATTGATGGTTATGCTTTAAGTGTTTTAGAAAACGAGCACCAAGTAGAAGCAGCTGCGGAACAATTTGCCCAATTTACATTTGGTTTAAAAAATTTCAATGCAGCTTCCCTTCAAAATACGCTTCCACAATTTCATGATTTAAATTTAAGGTATCAACAATTTACCGAAGCCCTCCAAAATGGAGATGTCAAAAGAAGTGATGCCAATAAAGACACCATTCAATATTTAGAATCCAATAAACATTATGTAAGTACCTATAATAGTTTTATTGCACATCCAGATGCTACCAAAAGAGTTACACATCATGATACCAAAATTAGCAATGTGCTTTTTAATAAAACAAATGGAATAGAAAAAGCCATTTGTGTGATTGACTTAGACACTGTCATGGCTGGTTATTTTATTAGCGACGTAGGGGACATGTGTAGAACCTGCTTATGTGCGGTTTCTGAAGAAGAAAAAGATTTAAATAAAATTACTGTAGACCCTTTAAAATGGGCCGCTTTAAAAAAAGGGTATTTAAAATACATGCAGGATACACTATGCAATTATGAATTGGACCATTTTTTTTATGCAGGACAATTTATGATATACATGCAAGCGCTTCGTTTTTTTACAGATCATTTAAATAAGGACAGCTATTATGGCGTAAGCTATGAAGGCCAAAACCTAGTGCGTACGCTGAATCAAATACGTTTATTAGAACAGTACAATAAACTGAATTAAAAGAGCTAAATTAAAGTATAGAAATACTAAAACTGGAATACTTATTCTTAATGATTTCAATAATTTAGTTATCTCTATAATTTAAAGCAGGAGGGCGGTCACCCAATAAAGCTTTGTATTTATAATCTCCTTTTTGCTTAATAAATTCTTCTTTTGCTTTTTGAATAGTAGCAGGTTGCGTATAAAAATCAATGGCAGTCATGGCCATCACTTTGGCCGCATTGATCATACCTTTGGCCGCAATTTCTGTGGTACCACAAGAAACTGCCTGCCAACTATGTGCAGGCGTACCAGGCACCCAAGTAGCCGTACTTAAACCCACAGTAGGAATCGTATAACTCACATCACCCACATCGGTAGATCCGCCACCAGAACTGAGTTCAATTTTCATTGGAAAAACTTTTTGCGCGTCTTCGATAGGAGGGATCGTACCCAAAAAACTTTTTTGTAAATTTTTTGCAAATTCTTTTTCAGCTTCAGTATAAGGAATACCTCCAATGACTTCTAAATTCAATTGCATCACATCGGCCAAGGTTTTATTCAATAATAAATCGTGCGTACCATCAATCACTTCATATTTCATTGAAGTGCCCGTACCCATCGCAGCGCCTTCAGCAGCTTTTACTACACGATCAAATATTTCTACCACTTTTTCTCTTTTAGGATGACGCACATAATAAAATACTTCTGCAAAATCAGGTACTACATTGGGGGCTTTACCACCATTGGTAATTACATAATGTATTCTTGTTTCTTGCGGAATGTGTTCACGCATCATGTTTACCATATTGTCCATCGCTTCCACTGCATCTAAAGCGGAACGACCCAATTCTGGAGAAGCCGCAGCATGCGCAGAAATACCATAAAATCTAAATTTAGCCGATTTATACGCTAAGGCACTTTTCATAGTCACTTCATTTTTATTGCTTGGATGCCAATGTATCGCAACATCCAAATCATCCATTGCGCCCGATCTTACTAAATAAACTTTACCACCACCACCTTCTTCTGCAGGGCTACCATATACCCGAATGGTTCCTTTAATTTTTCCAGATTCAATTAATTTTTTTAAAGCAATCCCTGCAGACACAGAGGCCGTTCCAAAAATATCATGTCCACAACCATGTCCTGCATTTTTATTTGCGATCATCACTTTTTCCGGATTACTACCTTCTTGTGCCAATCCCGGTAGTGCATCGTATTCAGCTAAAATTCCAATAATGGGTTTGCCTGAACCATAAGAAGCCATAAATGCGGTAGGCATGCCACCAACTCCTGCGGTAACTGTAAATCCAGCCTCTTTTAAATGTTGTACATGCAATGCTGCACTTTTTGATTCTTTAAAACCTACTTCAGCATATTCCCACAATTGTCTGCTTGTTTTTTTATCTTGTTCGTAAGCATTATTCAAAATTGTTTTTATTTCCTCTTTTGCTTTTTGAACAGCAGGATCAACTTGAGCATGCAAAGAACTTGAGCACAATGTAAACAAGCATAAAATGGTTAGGAGGGAATAAGATCGATTCATAAAACTAAATTTAATAGAGTAGGGGTCAATGATATAAAAATTCAAATACTAATAATCTTCGTTCATCGCAAAATCTTGTTTTCTGTTTTTCCATTTGCCTCTGGTGAAATCAGGTATCTCCTGTACCTGACCATTTTCAGCTATTGATTTCTCAGAAAGTGGTGTAATGGCATACCAAGTGGCTAAATCATATACATCCAATTGGAAAGGCACATTTCTTTTAATACACTCTACAAAGGCATTGTCTACAAAAAAGTCCATACCTCCATGGCCTGCGCCTTCGGCATCTTTTTCAAATTTCTTCCATAAAGGATGGTCGTGTTGCTTTAAGTAGGCTTCTGGGTTTTCCCATTGGTGTTCTTTGGGCGAAAGGCCTTCTATATATATATGTCCCGCTGAGAATTCTCCAGAATGGAAATCCTGCCATAAGCCCTGAACCCCTTGAACCCTAAATCCTAAATTATAAGGACGAGGAGAATTGGTGTCGTGGGTAAGTAACATGGTCTCTCCATTCGCTGTCTGTAAGGTAGTTGTAACAACATCTCCCAACTTGAATTTTAATTGCGCATTAGGGTGATTATCACCACCTTTGGGGTGTTCAACTATATATTTATGTAAACTCCTTGACTTGGTTGCTACTGATGATAATCTGGTTAAAAGATTGCCTCTATTAATATCTGTCATCATAGCTATAGGACCTAAACCATGGGTTGGGTACAATTCCCCATTCCTATATAAAGAATGATTGGTACGCCAAGCGGCCTCACTGAACCCTTTACCTGCTCCAAACTCAACACCAGAAGCACTATCAGCAGAGTTAGGGCTATTGAACTTAATACCTCTTAAATCATGTTCATAGCCCCCTTGTAAATGTAATAATTCACCAAATAGCCCTTTTTTGACCATATTATAGACGGCCAAGACATCTCTACGGTAACAAACATTCTCTAGACACATTACGGGGATGCCTGTTTTCTCACTAGCATTCACAATATCCCAGCAATCGGTCAATTTAATGGCTCCACAAACTTCTACACCAGGAATTACACCATTATTAACCGCTTCTAAAGCCTGAGGAATATGCCATTCCCATGGGGTAGCAATAATTACACCATCCATATCTCCACGTTTAAGAAGGTTTTTAAAGTCCTCATTGCCATTCTTATATTCAGCAGCAGCAATACGTCCAGCATTTTTAAGTATTTTCTGTGCACTGGCCAACATTCTTGGATCAGGGTCAGCAAAAGCCACAATAATGGTGTCTTTACGTTCGCAGAGCATCTCTAAATGGTTTTGACCACGGAAACCTGTACCTATAATACCTATGCGTACTTTATCCTTTTTAACACTAGATTGATCCATTATAAACTTTGGAGTAAGGCCAATTGCCATGGAGCTTAATCCTGCATCTTGGACAAATTTTCGACGACTTACATGCTTAGCCATTTGATTTATGATTTAGGTATACAAAATACTAATTTAAGCTGAATATTTGACCTGATGGATACTTCAAGATTTTGACAGATGAATTTACTGGAATCTGGCAAATTATAAATTGATATACTTTCTATTAAACCAATTAATACTGATTGATAGGTTGAAATAATAATGCCATATTCCCTTATATCGATCGATAAAATGACAATCATCTATCTCCATATCATGTTCCCAAATCCATTGATTGACAACTATTTGAACTAATTTAACCTAAAAAATATGCTTATAATTAACATTATGTTAAATAGATAATTTTAAGTAACCCCCGATGGCTCGAGGGTTACTTATTAGTTTTTATATGAGATGATTAGCTCTATTTCAAACCTATTGATACTTCTCATGTAATTTATCGTATTGGTTGAATTTTGCGTCAAATTCATCATATGCTTTTTGATCTTTTCCTCTGGCTTTATCTCTTTTATAAGCATACAATGTTGCTAAAAAATCTACCGATCTTGAAGCCACATTTTTCTCTGCTCTTTCTAGTTTTTGCTTGTCTTTAATTACGCCGTAAGCCTTCTCAATCCACTCAATGGCTCCATCCAATTTTTCTTTTATAGGCGCTTCTAAAACTGTATTTAATTTTTTAACTGAATCCTGTTGTGCTTTGGTTTGCGCATCAAAAGCAGCTTTCTTTTTAGGATCTTTTGGCGCTGGTGGTCTATTTGCGTTTAAAGCTTGTAAAGCTTTGATATTTTCACCTACTTTTTCATCTAAGGCGCTAAATTGATTGTAATAACCAATTCCAATATTAAAAGCAGCAGCAAAATTCTGATTGTTGGTCCCAAATACTCTTTTATAAGCATCTGTGGCTTTTGCTATGTATAAATCTTCGTTTGCTTTGCTTACCCCTTCGGCATTTTTACCTGTCATAAACATATCTCCAAACATTTGCAATTCTAGAGCTGTAGGTGACCCAGCAGCAATCATATCATCATACAACTTTACTTTCTCATCAATAGATAAGTTCTTTTCAATATAATCTGTTCTATACTCTACCCATGATTCTTTTGGATAAGCTGCTTCTGAAATTTTATAATAAGTATCAAAGGTGGCTTTGTCTTTCTTCGTTGTCAATTGAATCAATAAATAACGATACACGTCTAATAATTCTGGTGTAACAATTTTATTATCAATTAATTTTTTATAATAAGCAATTGTAGCATCTACATTACCTGCATTTTGATTAGAGTATCCTGCATAAATAATAGAAGTTGTATCAAATTTTTGCTTTGAACTTGACCAATTTTGTGAAAAGATGATATCACTGTAAAAAACAGCCATATCAAAATTAGCTGCTGCTACTTTCCATGATTTGCTATTAAAGCTAGTTACCCCATCTTTAAAACTTTTAACATAAACATCAAAAAATGGATCCTGACCAAACTCTTTCGCTATTGCAAAAGTAGGATCTGCTTTGATATAGGCATCGAGATTTGTTTTAATTTGATCATATGCATTTGGATATTTTGTAGCCATTGCAGCATCTTTATTAAATCCACTAAAGATACGCGCTTTCCAAAAATAAGCTTCGGCGGTAGTACTTAATGCAGGCTTTTTGGCAAGAATTTTATCATACTCTTCTTTAGCTGCATCAAATTTATTGATGACAACATTGGTTTGAACTTTTTTAAATTCTTGTGCAGTTACATGTTGAAATGCAAACAATATGCACAAAAACCCGATTACTTTTTTCATATCTATCTTTTTAATTAAGAATTATTGCTGTTAAAGTTATATTATTTAAATGATTTTACCTTCTTACAGATATTAATCAACTACTGGATTTTCAGGTGAAGGATCTGTGTTGGTTGCTTCTGAAGCATTTTCGGCTGGAGCATCTGTATTTGTATCTGTACTTGCAATTGTCTCCTCTCCTTCTACCCCTGCATCCTCTTGTTCTTCAATTTTAGAGGTAGCGGCAATTTCATCGCCTTCATCTAAACGAATCAAAGTAACGCCCTGCGTTGCTCGACCTGCTTCACGAATGTCGGTGATTCTGGTTCTGATGGTTACGCCCGATTTACAAGTAATGATTAAATCTTCTTTTTCTAGTACATCCATAATGCCTACCAAACTTCCTGTCTTTTCTGTTACATTAATGGTTTTAACGCCTTTTCCACCACGATTGGTAATTCTATATTCTTCTATGGCAGTTCTCTTACCAAAACCTTGTTGACTCACTACTAAAATGGTACGGTCTTTATCATCTTTATGTACGCAAACCAAACCAACTACTTCGTCATTTTCATTGTCCACTTCAATACCCGCTACGCCTATTGCACCGCGACCAGTTGGACGTACTTTTTCTTCTGGGAAACGAATGGCTCTACCCGATTTAACAGCCATCATTACTTCGTTGTTACCATCGGTTAATCGTGCTGCTAATAATTCATCGCCTTCGTTAATGGTAATGGCATTCACCCCACTTACTCTTGGACGACTAAAATCTTCTAAACATGTTTTTTTAATAATACCACGCTTGGTACATAAAATAATGAAATGATTTTGTACATAATCTTTATCATCAAGTTTACGCACTTCTATAATTGCTTTTACTTTATCATCCGTTGGAATTTGAATTAAGTTTTGAACAGCTCTACCCTTACTTGTTTTTTCTCCTTCTGGAATTTCATACACGCGCAACCAGAAACATCTTCCTTTTTCAGTAAAGAACAACATGGTATCATGGGTAGAAGCAATAAATAAATGCTCTACAAAGTCTTCGTCTCTTGTTTTGGTACCCATTGCTCCACGACCACCTCTTTTTTGTTGACGGTATTCTGAAACAGCAGTTCTTTTAATGTAGCCTAAATGAGAAATGGTAATGACTACATCTTCTTCCTCAATTAAGTCTTCCAATTTCATTTCATCAGCTAAATATTGAATTTCTGTTTTACGCTCATCACCAAATTTTTCTTTTACTTCTAATAATTCAGTCTTGATTAATTCAAAACGCAAATGCTCACTGCCTAATAATTCATTCAATGATTTTATGATTTGCATCAAGTGTTCAAATTCTTCTTTGATCTTCTCACGCTCCATGCCTGTTAAACGTTGCAATCTTAATTCCAAGATGGCTTTGGCTTGAATGTCTGAAATACCCCAACCTGCAGTCATTAAACTTTCCTTAGCTGCTTCTGGATTGGCTGAACTACGAATTAAACGTATCACTTCATCTAAATGATCTAATGCAATTAAATAGCCTTCTAAAATATGTGCACGTTCTTGTGCTTTTCTTAATTCAAATTTCGCACGACGAATCACCACTTCCATTCTAAATTCAATAAACTCAGATACTAAATCACGTAAGTTTAAAATTTTAGGACGGCCTTTACTCAATGCCACATTGTTAATACCGTAGCTGGTTTGTAATTCAGTATACTTGAATAATTGATTGATGATGACCTGCGCCACTGCATCTTTTCGTAATTCAATTACAATTCTTGTTCCTTCACGCTTGTTACTTTCGTTGTTCACATGCGTAATGCCATCAATGGTTTTATCTACCACCAATTGACCAATACGATCTGTTAAATTATCTCTATTAACTTGATAAGGAATTTCATTAATCACAATTAATTCTCTACCATTTGCTTTGGTTTCTACATTACATTTTCCACGAAGTACCACTCTACCACGACCTGTCATTAAACCTTGCTTCACGCCTTCCATTCCGTAAATCACACCACCAGTTGGAAAATCTGGTGCTTTCACAAACTGCATCAATTCTTCTACTGTAATGTTGTTGTTTTCGATATAAGCGATACAACCATCTACTACTTCATTTAAATTATGTGGCAACATATTCGTAGCCATACCTACTGCAATACCCGAAGATCCATTCACCAACAATTGAGGAATACGAGTTGGTAAAACAGATGGTTCAGATAAACTATCATCAAAATTCAATTGGAAATCGACTGTGTCTTTTTCCAAATCATCCAACATTGCTTCAGAAATTTTTTGCAACCTTGCTTCTGTATAACGCATGGCAGCAGGTGGATCACCATCTTGGTTTCCAAAATTACCCTGCCCATCAACCAATTTATAACGCATGGTCCATTCTTGTGCCATACGCACCAAGGTATCATAAATAGCACTATCCCCATGGGGATGAAATTTACCCATTACCTCTCCAACGATACGTGCCGATTTCTTATAAGCTTTATTACTATTATTGCCCAATTCATTCATGGCATACAAAACCCTGCGATGCACTGGTTTAAAACCATCTCTTACATCTGGCAAAGCACGTCCAACAATTACTGACATAGAATAATCTATGTAAGATGTTTTCATTTGCTCTTCAATGTTTACTCTAATGACACGGTCATTATCTTGGGTGGCTTCTGTACCTAAATTCTCGTTGATATTTTCTTCCATAAATTTTAATTTCTTTACTTCAAAAAGGGTTGTTTTTTTAAGCCCTTATCGATCGTTTACGAAGATACCTTTTCAAGCCCTTTTTTGCTATTTTTAAGGCCTAATTTTTAGGCACATTTATCCACAGTTGTGGGTAAGAAATGCTAACTTTAAAGCACAGATTTTTAATGATTTAGATCGTCCAAAATGAAGGTAGAAATTCTAATTATTGGGGCCGGCAAATCAGCTACTGTTTTGATTGAGTATTTACAAAAACAAGCAGTTGAAAACAGTTGGTACATTGTATTGGCAGATGGCGACTTGAAACTTGCCGAAACAAAATGGAATCATTCCCCGAATGGTCATGCTGTGGGTATTGATGTCAACGATGCTGAACAAAGAAAAGCGCTGATCCAAAAAGCCACTGTTGTGGTTTCTATGCTGCCCCCTATGCTACATTTCTTAGTGGCCAAAGATTGCCTAGAATTTTCAAAATCACTGTTTACAGCTTCTTATGTAGATGAAAACATGCGTTCGATGGCAGCATCCATAGAAGCTAAGAAAATTTTATGCTTGTGCGAAATGGGTTTAGACCCTGGTATTGACCACATGAGTGCCATGGAACTCATTCATAAAATACAAGCAAAAGGCGGCCAAATTACTGGCTTTAAATCGCATTGTGGCGGATTGATCGCACCCGAGTCGGATAACAACCCTTGGCATTATAAAATAAGCTGGAATGCCAACAATATTGTGCTTGCAGGAAAAGCAGGTGCCGAATTTATTCAAAATGGAATGCAACAAACCATCCCTTATTTGCATTTATTTGAAAATGCACCTAATTTATCCGTTCCAAATATGGGTGCATTTGGCTATTACCCCAATAGAAACTCATTCACTTATATAGATACCTATGCTTTACAAGGGATAAATAATTTTGTTAGAACTACTTTAAGACATCCCCATTTTTTTATGGGATGGAATGCCATTGTGCAATTGGGTTTGACAGATGATCAACCCATTAATTTAAAAGAAAATGAGTGCATCAGAGATTGGCTTGAAGGGCATCTGGGAGCAAATAATTTAAACAGTTTGTATGCTTCCTTTTTAAAAAATGAAATCATAAAAAAACAGTTCACGTATTTGGATTTTACTAGTGAAGCAATTATTCCCCATCATTTAAAATCCAACGCTGCCATCTTACAGTGGATACTGGAAAACAAATGGAAATTAGCGCCAACTGATAAAGACATGGTTGTCATGATGCATGAAATTGAGTACCTGCTAAACCATCAAAAATATTTAGTACAAAGCAGTATGGTGAAAAAGGGCATAAATGCAAGCCATACAGCCATGGCTACCACAGTAGGATTGCCACTGGCCATGAGCGTTTGTGCTTATTTGAAAGGCGAATTTAATTTAACCGGATTGCATATTCCAACACACCCTTCCATCTATACACCCATACTAAAAACGCTGGCAGCAGAAGGAATTGTATTTGAAGAAACAACTATAAAAATCAACTAATTCAATAAATCAATTTGATTTGATTCACTGAATTAGAAGTTGATATAAAATTTATAATAGTTTTTTATTTTACAGCTGCAGCATTTGCTTTGGTTGAATCCCACTCATAATCCAATTGTCTTTTCTCTAGGCTTGCTGCCACCACTTTAATGGTGACTTTATCACCCATATTGAATTTGCGACCCGATCTCATCCCTACTAAAGCATAATCAGATTCTACCAATCTAAAATCATCAAATTTGGATAAACCGGTAATGCTTACCAAGCCCTCACATTTGTGTTCAATGGTTTCTACCCAAAAGCCAAAACTAGATACCCCACTAATAATGCCTTCAAAGCTTTGACCAAGATAATCACGCATAAATTCGACCTGCTTATATTTATTGGCAGCTCTTTCTGATTCCATCGCTGCACGTTCTCTTTCACTGCAATGCACACATTTTTGTTCTAAATCGGTATCGTTCATTGGATGATCTGACAATACAGATTGTACAATACGGTGCACTAAAATATCCGGATAACGTCTAATAGGTGAAGTGAAATGACAATAATATTCAAAGCCCAAACCATAATGTCCAATATTGTTACTGGTATAGATGGCTTTGGCCATGGTCCTAATACCCAATTGTTCCAATACATGTTGTTCTGGTTTTCCCTTAGCTGCCAACATTAATTCATTAAAACTATGTGCGATATGAGTAGGTGTTGATATGTCAAATGGATAGCCATGCTTCTTTGCAAAAGTGATGAATGGATTTAATTTTTCTTCATTGGGTTGATCGTGCACACGGTAAGGAAATGGGAGCGGCTCTTTTTTAATTTTAACCTGCCCCATTTTTTGCGCAATCAATTGATTCGCTTTTAACATCAACTCTTCAATTAACTGATGCGATTCTTTACTTTCTTTAATGGTAATGCCGGTCGGTTTGCCTTTTTCATCCAAAGTAAAACGTACTTCTTGTGAAGAAAAATTTATAGCTCCATTATCAAATCTTGCTTTACGTAATTTTTGCGTCCAATCCAATAACCATAAGATTTCATTGGAATGATCCCCTACTTTGGTATCAATAATTTCTTGTACTTGCTCATAAGTAAATCTTCTGTCCGAATGAATCATGGTTTTACCAAACCAGGTACCTACTATTTTTCCGTGAGCATCTATTTCAAAACATGCCGAAAAAGTAAGTTTGTCTTCATTTGGTCTTAAAGAACATAATTCATTGGAAATACGTTCAGGAAGCATAGGATACACCCTATCAGGCAAATACACCGAAGTGGCTCTTTCATAAGCTTCTTTGTCCACGGCTGTACCTGGTTGCACAAAATGACTTACATCGGCAATGTGCACCCCTATTTCTAAATTTCCATTGACCAATGTTTGATAAGAGATTGCGTCATCAAAATCTTTCGCGTCTGCAGGGTCAATGGTAAAAGTTAATACTTGACGGTAATCTTTTCTTTTGGCCATTTCTGCAGCATCTATCTTTTCTGTCAATGATTTTGCAAAAGCAATTACTTCCTCGCTAAAAGATAAAGAGAATCCGGCTTCTGCAACAATTGATTGCATGGCCAAATCATTCTCTTGCTCTGGTGTAAATATTTTTAATACTTCTCCTTCTGGCTTTCGCGTAGATTTTTCCCATTTGGTCAACTGCACCATCACACGGTCATTGTCCTTGGCCCCATTGAGTTTATTCATAGGGATGTAGATATCGGGCATGGGAAATACACTGCTTGGTATAAAAAAAGCCGTTCTTTCTTTTACCTGCATGGTGCCTGCAAAGGAAACTTGTTTGCGTTTAAGTATTTCAAGTACTTTTCCTTCTTTTTTTCCAGAGCCTTGTCTAATTTTTGTTATTTTAACACTTACTTCATCCCCTTTCAATGCAGTATTGAAATCGTTAGGAAAAATTAAAATGTCATTTTCTAATCCTTGTACCATTACAAATCCCATTCCGGATTTGGCAATATCTAGGATTCCTTTGTAAGTAGTTACCAAGTGCGTATGCTTCGTAGTTGTTTTTGTTTTTTTTGTGTTCTTTTTAGTTCCCATTTATTTTTTATAAAATTGCGCAACATAATTCAACACCAATTCATTAAAATTTTTTTCTGAATCAAATAAAAATTTTGGCTTAATGGGCAATACGTACAAAGGAATGTTATTCAATTCTTGTGTGTATTTGACCAGTCTTACAGCGTCTTTTTCGGTGGTTAATATTAGTTTGCTTTTTGAATTAATTTGATCAAATTTTTCTCTTATTTCTTGTAAGTCTTCGATAGAAAAAATATGATGATCACTATAACTTAGTTGATAATAAGTATCCGTATGTTCATGGAGATACTTTTTTAAAGGTAATGGATTGGCAATGCCACATACCAATAATACCTCGTCTCTTAATGTTAAAATCCATTGATCGGCTGGATTGTAAATATGGTAAGGCGTATCATATTGAATGGTGGTAAAAAATATACTTTGATGTTGTTCTGGGTATATCTTTTCAATCATCTCGTCTCTTTCTATTGTACTCAAATCGGCTGGGCATTTAGTAACTATAATAATATCTGCTCTTTTTGCCGATCTTCTGTCATCTCTTAAATCGCCTGTTGGAATAAAAAAATCGTCACAGTACAAATTATCATATTCGGTTAAAATGATATTAAAGTCTGATTCAATTTCTCTATGCTGAAAAGCGTCATCTAAAATAATTGCTTGAATATTGGGCACATCCTGAATGAGTTGAGGGATGGCTTCTATTCTTCTTTCTCCAACGGCTACGGATACATTTGGAAACTTGATATGAAACTGCATCGGTTCATCTCCAATTTCTAATGCGGTAGTAGATGGATTGGCTAAAGCATAGCCTTTGGTTTTTCTTTTGTACCCTCTGCTTAAAGTGCCCATCTTATATTCTTCAGAAAGAATGGATAAAAGATGTTCCACCAGAGGCGACTTTCCAGTTCCTCCTAAGGATAAATTACCAACACAAATCAATGGAACATTAAAATGAACGGAATGCAAATACTTTTTATCATACATCCAATTTCTTAAAGAAACAATCCAACCATAGATGAGCGCAAATGGTAAAAGTAAAACTCTAAAGGATTTTAAAAATACATTGTTAAAATTCATAACTATTCCAAGGCGTAATACAATGGGTTAAAGGTACATCAAATTCATGGGTATCTTGGATATTTGGAACGGGCTCGAAATAAGAAACCCCGATTCTAGGCCTATTAGAAGGGAATTGGTTAAAATATTTATCGTAGAAACCCTTGCCAAAACCAATTCTATGACCAGCACGATCAAAGCCAATTAAAGGAACCAGAACAACATCAATCGATGCTGGTTCAATCAATTGTGATGGCATTGGTTCCATAATGCCGTAAGCATTCTTATGCAAGGTTTGTGTTTCTGCATAAAAATTCATGGTTAAATTGTTTGTATCTGAGATTGGATAAGCCATTCTAATTCCTGGAATAATCGCTTTTAGGTATTTTGCCAAGAGCAATGTATTGGGTTCGTTGTGTTGTTCTAATGGGTAAAAGTTAGCGACGCAGTGTACATTCGACCAATCTAATTTTTGAAATTGTATCAGCAGCAAGTCATCCATTTTTAGGCATTCGTTGAGCATCAAATTTTTTCTTTGCGCTATCAATTGTTTCCTTGCTATTGACTTAATCATAGATGCATTTTAGTGCTATTCAAAAAAGCTAAATACAGTGGCACCATAATTTCTTTGAAAACTAAAACCAGCAAAATTTTCATAATTATTACGCGGCGTATGTTCTAATATAAAATAGCCTTCGGGTGAAATGAGTTTTCTTTCCACAATAATTCTTGGTAAATCATCAATCGTATTGAGTGCATAGGGTGGTCCTGCAAAAATAATATCGTATTGCTGTGTACAACTATTTAAATATTGAAAAACATCCATTCTTACCATTTGAGCATTTTCAATTTTCAAATGTTCAATATTGGTTTTTATAAACTCCAACATTTGATTGTCTTTTTCTACAATAGTTAATTGCGAGGCCCCTCTCGAAGCCAATTCATAACTAATGCAACCTGTACCTCCAAACAAATCCAAAGTACTAGCTCCTTCTAATTGAACCCTGGTTTGTAATATATTAAACAAGCCTTCTTTTGCCACATCCGTAGTTGGCCTAGTATGTGGCATATTATTGGGTGGATGAATTCTCCTACCACCATATTTTCCAGAAATGATTCTCATTAAAATATAAAATAAGGTGCGTAACTAAGTTGCGCGTGTTCTTTATGAATTGTACTTGCGATACCCAACTTGTCTATTTGATTCATTGCAGTAGACATAAAATAGGGAATCAAGCTATTGATAAAATCAGCAGTATTGTTTTGATAAGCATCTACCACTAAATGAACAATATTCGTATCTACCCCTGTTTGTATGCAAGCATTTAAAATGGTAAAAATATTTTGATCATCTCCCCCCAATGCATATGCATTTAATAATTTGGTTTTGCCATTTTCTTTAATGTGCAGGATCATCTGAGTTTCAAATACGGCAACTTGTACTTTATTTGAATTTTTCCCTTGCAATAAAAAATGAGCATAATGTTCCCATTTGCCTGTTGGGAAAGTTCTAATTAACAAAGAACTTAATTCATCAGGAACTCCATACACTAAATTGTGTTGTGCATCAATTGGAGAAATATACACTTCCTCATCCTGCTTGCTGCCAAAAATAAATTGTAATTCATGTGCATATTGTAAGGTATCTGCTGCTTCATGCACTTTTGTCATTAACATGCGTGGGCCATTCATGACAAAATGTATTTTATCAAAAATTCCATGTATTAAAATGGAATTGTTTTGCAAAAAACCAATCAATTGATTCCATCCAGTTTGATCTGGACTAATTTCAAAATGCTCCAATGCCACAAATTCATTGGTTTTTGTATTTTTTACTACAAAGACAATACTTCTATGATCTACTACTAAATAAAGATTTTCCACTTTACTATTGGCAGTACTCACTAATTTTCCATAAACGCTAAATTTCTTTTGTGCCATGTGCTAATTCTTATGCAATGATATAAAAAAAGGAGCAGTTCTTTGCAGAAACTAATTGTAGATTTGTAACATTATGAGTACCCAACAGGCGCCCCCTTCTTTACAAGTAACCATTAGCAGTAAGCAAATACTGGCTATTTCATTGCCCATTGCTTTGGCTATTATGGTGCCTCAGGTGAATTTTGTGATCAATAATATTTTCTTAGGGGCTTTGAGTACCGAAGCACTTGCAATAGGAGGCATTACTGGGGTGTTTTACTTAATCTTTGGTGTGATGGGGCAAGGTTTGAACAATGGTTTACAAGCCCTCATATCTAGACGTGCAGGCGAAAACAGAATAGACGAAATAGGTATTTTATTTTCTCAAGGGGTGATCATTTCTATTTTCTTATCCATATTAGGCATTTCATTTACTTATTTTATAGCACCAATTATTTTCCATAGTTTATTGCATGATCCCCAAAGAGCCAATACGGTAATAGAATTTTTAAAAATTCGTATTTGGGGGATCCCTTTTTTGTTTATCTACCAAATGCGCAACGCATTATTGGTTGGTACCAATCAAAGTAAGTTTTTAATTATTGGAACTGCTACAGAAGCTATTTTTAATATATTTTTCGATTACAGTTTAATTTTTGGACATTTTGGTTTTATGAAAATGGGGTTGAATGGCGCAGCCTATGCATCTATTGTTTCAGAAGTAATGGGCTTATTGGTCATTTACCTAGTCATCCATTATCAAAAAATTGGAGCAAGGTTTGAACTATTTAAAAGATTTTCGGTACGCTTGGAATACATCAAATTAATTTTGGTACAATCCTCCCCCATTATGATGCAATACATGATTAGCATTATTAGTTGGGAATTCTTTTATATTTTAATTGAACATAGAGGCGAACAAGCATTGGCTGTGTCCAATGCCATGCGCAATATTTTTGGATTCTTTGGAAGTTTTACATGGGCATTTGCAGCCACTGCCAATACCATGGTAAGTAATATAATTGGTCAAGGCATGCAGGATAAAGTAATACCCTTAATTAATAAAATTGTAAAATGGAGTTTGGGCTTTGCCTTAATGGTTTGCCTATTGTTAAATGTATTTGCACATCCTTTTTTATCTATTTATGGACAAGGTGAAGATTTTATGCAAGCAGGTATTCCTGTATTAAGGGTCGTCTCCTTTGCTTTATTAATAATGTCTATTGCGACCATTTGGTTGAATGCAGTTACTGGTACCGGTCAATCAAAAATTAATTTAGCCATTGAATTTGTAGCCATTATAATTTACATAATTTACGCCTATACCACCATTGAATATTTACAATTACCAATTACCATTGGTTGGATGTGCGAGTTGATTTATTGGATCACATTATTGATACCATCTTATTGGTACATTCAGTCCAAGCGTTGGAGGGATAAGAAAATTTAAACTTAAAGCAAGCTGGATTTATTTGTTTCTTGTTTTCTCAACAGATACAGACACATTGCCTTCAAATTGGGGAATGGGCATATGAACTTTTGTAATTTCAACAAAAACCTTGTCAGCTAAAGCTTGTGTAGTTAAAATATCATCTGCAATCTTACCGACCAAAGTTTCTAATAAGGCAGTGGGAATTTCCATCCATTTTTTCATAATGGCATATACTTGAACATAATCAATGGTTTGGTCTAATTTATCTACTAAATCATTTTTTGGAGAAAAATTGATGTGTACGTTTACTTTGTAGGTATTGCCTAATTTTTTTTCATCTGCATACAAACCATGGTAACCAAAAAAGACGACCTCATTTAATTCAATGCGCATGTGGTTCTGAGTAGACATTAATGTCCTTTTGCAGTTAAATAACGCTCGGCATCTAAAGCAGCCATACAACCACTTCCCGCTGCAGTGACTGCTTGACGATAGTTTTTATCTTGGACATCACCCGATGCAAATACACCGGCTACATTGGTTTTAGTCGTACCAGGCTCTGTAAGTATATATCCTGTTTCGTCCATGGTAAGATAGTCTTTAAATATGCCACTATTAGGTTGGTGACCAATAGCCACAAAAAAGGCGCTTACTGGAATTTCTTGCTTGGTATTTGTTTTGGTATTTACAATACGTACCCCTTCTACTTTCTTCTCTCCTAAAATTTCATCGGTCTCTGTATTAAAATACACTTTAATATTGGGTGTGTTCAACACTCTGTCCTGCATTACTTTACTTGCTCGCATGGCTTCCTTACGCACAAACATATGCACGGTGGTACACATTTTAGATAAATAATGTGCTTCTTCAGCAGCCGTATCGCCCGCCCCCACAATGGCTACTTCTTTTCCTTTAAAAAAGAATCCATCACAAACTGCACAAGCACTTACGCCAAAACCATTTAATCTTTCTTCACTAGGAATGCCCAACCATTTAGCACTGGCACCTGTTGATATAATCACCGCGTCGGCTTCAATTAATTTTTCATCATCAATCCATACTTTTTTCACCTCTCCGCTAAAGTCAACCTTAGTGGCTAAACCATAACGAATATCGGTACCCATACGAGCCGCTTGTTTTTCAAAATGCACCATCATTTCTGGTCCTTGAATACCATCTGGAAAACCAGGATAGTTTTCAACTTCAGTGGTAATAGTTAATTGACCACCTGGTTGAATACCTTGGTACAATAATGGTTTCATATTCGCACGCGCTGCATAAATAGCCGCTGTGTAGCCTGCAGGTCCTGAACCTATAATTAAAATGCTTACTTTTTCTGTTTCCATAACTTCTGTATTACTTATTCAAAATTCAATTTATCCTATTCAATCCTTTTAGTTTCTTCATTATCAAATCATCAACAAAATCTTGGCTAAAAAAAAGCCCCATCAAATCCTTAGACTGAAGGGGCTTTATAATATTGTATACTACTAGCCCAAATAAGCCTTTAGCGCGTTGCTATATCTTGCTTTTTGTAAACGTTTAATAGCACGCTCTTTAATTTGTCTTATTCTTTCCTTCGTTAAATCGTATTTAATACCAATTTGCTCAATGGTAACGCCATTCTCTCCATCTAAACCAAAATATGCGTTAACTATCTCTGCCTCTCTAGGACTCAATGACTTAAGTACGCGACGAATTTCTTCTCTTAAAGAATCTTTCATTACGTCTTCGTCAGTTTCATCTCCGCCTTTTAATAAGTCTCCCATGGCCACATCTTCTGCTTCATGCACTGGTGCATCTAAAGAAGTATGACGTGTATTGGATTGGAAAATATTGTTAATCTCTGTTTCAGACATTTCTAAAATTCCTGCTAACTCCTCAGTAGATGGCTCACGCTCATGTTCTTGCTCAAAAGCCATATAGGCTTTATTGGCTTTATTATAAGTACCAATTTTGTTCTGTGGTAAACGAACCAAACGACCTTGCTCCGCTAAAGCTTGCAAGATAGATTGACGAATCCACCAAACTGCGTAAGAAATAAATTTAAAACCCTTGGTTTCATCGAAACGTTGTGCTGCTTTAATTAAACCTAGGTTTCCTTCGTTGATTAAATCAGACAAAGACAAACCTTGGTGTTGGTATTGTTTAGCTACCGATACTACGAAACGTAAGTTGGCTTGCACCAATTTATCCAATGCACGCTGATCGCCCATTATAATTCGTTGCGCTAAAGTAGTTTCCTCTTCAGGATTGATCATTGAAATCTTAGAAATCTCTTGTAAGTACTTTTCAACCGCTTGAGAATCTCTATTTGTAATCTGTGTAGCAATTTTAAGCTGCCTCATGCAAAGAATTTATTTAAATGTATAACGTTGAAATGTCTAAAAAAGTTGTGCTCGACAAAAGTTAATATAAGGAAAAATTAACCAATGTCAGTCGGCAAAGGTACGATTTTGAAATTAATTAAGCAAATATTGATTACAAAGCATTTATGCACATTTTTTAGCTAAAAAAGGCCCATTTCATGAAAATTTATAAGGATAATCACCCTTCGAGATTTATCTTCGCTGCATGATAGATTTTAGATCCGATACCGTAACCCTTCCTACCCCGGGAATGTTAGCCTATATGCAGTCTGCCCCTTTGGGTGATGATGTATTTGGCGAAGATCCTAGTATCAATGCCTTGGAAGCTAAGACTGCAGGCTTATTTGGGATGGAAGCAGGTCTATTCTGCCCAAGTGGAACCATGACCAATCAATTGGCTATTAAAACCCATACACAGGCAGGCGATGAAGTTATATGCGAGGAATTATCCCATATTTACCAATACGAAGGCGGGGGCATTGCCTCGAATTCAGGTTCTTCCGTGAAATTATTACGAGGAAACCGAGGTAGAATTACTGCAGCTCAGGTTTTAGCGGCCATTAACCCGGAAGATGTCCACAAGCCTATTTCTACTTTAGTGAGCTTAGAAAATACCTGCAATAGAGGTGGCGGTGCTTGTTATGATTTTTCAGAAATAGAAGCCATTCAAAAAGTGGCTAAGTCAAATGGCTTAGGATTACACTTAGATGGTGCAAGAATATTCAATGCCATCGTGCATAAAAAAGAAGACCCTACACAATATGGAAAAGTATTTGATTCTATTTCTATTTGTTTAAGCAAAGGTTTAGGCGCTCCAGTAGGAAGTGTTTTATTGGGATCTACCCTCTTTATAAAAAAAGCAAGACGTTGGCGTAAAGTTTTTGGAGGGGGTATGCGTCAAGCAGGTTCTTTAGCGGCTGCGGGCATTTATGCTTTAGATAATCATATTGAAAGATTAAAAGAAGACCATACCAAGGCATTAGAAATTAAAAATGCTTTGTTGAAGAAGGATTTTGTAAAAGAAATTTTTGAAGTAGAAACCAATATAGTGATTGCACATATTGAAGGAAAATACAATGCTACTCAATTGGCAGCTGCCTTAAAAGAAAAAAATATTTTAGTCATAGCTATGACACCAGCACTTATTCGTTTTGTAGTTCATTTAGACATTACGAGTGAGCTGCTAGCCAACACATTAGAAACAATAGAGAAACTATAAACATGTTAGAAAGAATTAACCCAACATCGACACAGGCCTGGTTTGTATTAAAAAAGCATTTTGAGGAAGAGATGAACCGCAAGCAAATGAAAGATTTATTTGCAGCGGATCCAACAAGATTTGATCAATATTCAATTAGCACTTCAGATATTTTATTTGACTACTCTAAAAATATTATCACCGACAAAACTTTGCAATTGTTATTACAATTAGCCAAAGAATGCGGATTAGAAAAAGCCATTAAGGCGCAGTACGAAGGCAAGGCTATTAATGAAACAGAAAACAGAGCCGTATTGCATACAGCCCTTCGTGATTTTACTGCTAGTTCTATTTTAGTAGATGGAGTAAACATTCTTCCAGAAATTAAAAGAGTTCAAAAACAAATGAAAACCTTTTGCCATGCTATACATAGTGGAGAGCATAGAGGGTATACAGGAAAGAAAATTAAAACTATTGTAAATATTGGTATTGGCGGATCTGACCTAGGTCCTGTAATGGTCACTGAGGCTTTAAAACCTTATTGGGTAGAAGGTATTCAAGTTTATTTTGTAAGCAATGTAGATGGAACGCATATTGCAGAAACTTTGAAAAAACTGAACGCAGAAGAAACTTTATTCTTAATTGCCTCTAAAACTTTTACTACACAAGAAACCATGACCAATGCCCATACGGCAAGAAGCTGGTTTGTAGAAAAAGCATTGGATGAAAAACACATTGCTACTCATTTTGTGGCTTTAAGCACGAATGAAAAAGCAGTGAAT
>CAIPJS010000043.1 GCA_903865435.1 uncultured Bacteroidota bacterium
ATAAGGGTAAAAAAACATTGCTTTAGTTTCAATCTAATATTTGGCATAACTTCAATAAAATATTATTATGATTGTTCAAAACTGGTGGTTTACTACATTATTAAAGAATGAGTATAAAATATGCCCACCCCTCCAAAAAGATATTAACTGTGATATTTTAATTATAGGTGGAGGGATGAGTGGGGTAAGCGCTGCTGCGGAGTTTATTGATAAAGGCTTTAAGGTTGTTTTAATTGAAAAAAACATACTAGGGGGGAGTTCAAGTGGGAAAAGTGCAGGTTTTCTTACTCCTGATAGTGAGCTCGAGCTTTCTCAATTAGTTAGAAGATTTGGGATAAAAGGAGCCAATGAAATTTGGAGTGCGCCAGTGGAAGGTATTGAACTTATAAAAAAAAATGTAGAAAAGTATAATATCTCTTGTGATTTTAGAATTCAAGACAGCCTTTTTTTGGGTATTGGTACAAGTGGTTTGATTGATGTGAAAGATGAAATGGAATGTAGAGAAACGGTAGGGTTTAAAAATCAAGAATTTTATTCTAAAGATGGGCTTGATCGAATTTTGAAATCGGATGGATTTAATGGAGCAGTAAGATATAGTGAAACTTATGGTATTAATTGTTTACAATACTTACAAGGAATGAAAAGTATTTTTCTTAAAAATGGAATTGAAGTATATGAAAGTACTGAAGTCCATAGTTTAAATGGAAATATTGCATATACACATGCTGGAAGTATTCAAGCCAATCAAATAATTATAGCAATTGATAAAATGGAAGATAGGTTCAATAAGGTAGCTAAAGAAATTTATCATGCGCAAACATTTTTAAGTGTAAGTGAACCATTAAGTGATGCAGAAGTTAGTCAACTATTTCCTTCCGGCAATGAATTCCAAATGTGGGATAGTACATTAGTTTATTCCTATTGGAGATTAATTGATGAGAATAGAATTTTATTAGGTGGAGGAACGGCGGCATCCACCTTTTTGCCCAACCCTTGGTACAATGATGGCATTATAAAAGGGGTGCATAAAAATTTTAAAAAACACTTTGGTTTTTTGGAGTCTTTAAGGTTTATACAATATTGGCCAGGCTTAATTGATACAAGTAGAGATTTATTACCTGTTTTGGTAAAAGATGAGCATAATCCAAACATTCATTTCATTCAAGGTGTAGTTGGGTTGCCATGGGCTAGTTTCTGTGGCCATTTTGTAGCAAACAATATCCTGAATTCATCTTTTTCAGAAGATAAAAAGTATTATGAATATTTTAGTGATAGAAGATATTTTGCATTTCCAACCTGGATGGAAAAAGTAGTCACTAAACCAATTTTATTTTCTTTAAATAACGGTTGGGCAAAATATTATCAAGTTGATAAAAAAGATCAATTAAAATTCAAAAAAAATGAATTCTAACTAAAGCTATTTCTAACAGTTTTACCAAAAGTTTTGCGCTACTTAATCTAATCTTAAGTTCTTCTTAAGATTAGATTAAGCTCATTTTAACTTAACAATACTTTATGTTAAGATTATTATTTTTAGTATCCTATCTTGATTAGTTTCGTGCAAAAATTTAATGTTAAAAAAGTTTCTCTTTTTCTTGTTTGCAATTATAAGCATTTGGGGTTATGGGCAAAACAAAATAGACTCGGTCTTAAGAAAAAATATTTCTATTATACATTTTGGAACTGTATCCGATTTACTTATCAAAATAAGTAACAAGTACGATTTAAAATTTAATTACGACACTGTAAAATTTACAGCTTTAGATCAACAACAATTAGATATTGAAGATTTAAAACTTTCAGATGCACTTAAAAAAATATGCAATCTCACGAAATCTAAATATATCATTAACAATGTGGGCACTATTTATCTAATTGATAAATTTAAAGATGTGGATCCTAAGTTAATTAATGTTACTGTAAGTCAACAAGCGGTAAGAGAATACAAAGGAGCACCTGAAAAAAATAATTTCACGCTAACAGGTAAAATAATTGATAAAAGAACTGGAGAAAGTCTACCCTATGCAAATATTAAAATTGCGGTTTCAAAAACAAACATTACTTCCAATGTGGATGGTTTGTTTACCATCACAAATGTCCCCAATGATACTGTTAAGCTAACTATCAGTTATGTTGGTTACGAACCAATCGATTACTTTCTTACACCAAAGTCGCAGGTGAATAATATGATTTTTGAATTGGAACAACCTCAAATGTATCAAAGTGAAGTGGTTGTATTTTCTAAAATCCCC
>CAIPJS010000044.1 GCA_903865435.1 uncultured Bacteroidota bacterium
AAGGAAGCAGAAATTACAGGTATCTCTTCTTTAAAAATCGGATACAATAACGTGTATGGATATTATTTAGAAGTAACCCATGTGCATAAAAACAAAGTACCTGCCGAGTGGATACGCAAACAAACTTTAACGACCGCCGAAAGATATATCACCCCTGAATTAAAAATTTACGAAGAAAAAATATTGGGCGCTGAAGATAAAATTTTAAGTCTTGAGCAAGAAATGTATCAAGATTTATTAGACCAAGTATTTACAGAGATGGGCGCCATTCAAAACAATGGACAATTAATTGGAACCTTGGATTGTTTATTATGCTTTGCACAAATTGCGAAAGAAAATAAATATTGCAAACCTAGTTTAACAGAAGACTCTATTTTAAATATAACGGCTGGAAGGCATCCCGTAATTGAAAAAACATTGGCTATGGACCAAGACTATATTCCCAATGATGTTTTCTTAGACCCCGCCACCCAACAAATTATTATTTTAACTGGACCTAATATGAGTGGTAAAAGTGCAGTGTTAAGACAAACTGCCTTAATTACTTTAATGGCGCATATGGGATCTTATGTGCCTGCGCAGGCTGCTTCCATTCCACTTACCGATAAAATATTTACCCGCGTGGGCGCGAATGATAATTTGAACGCAGGAGAGTCGACCTTTATGGTGGAGATGCTTGAAACTGCCAGCATTTTAAATAATATTAGTGCGCGTAGTTTAATACTACTTGATGAAATTGGAAGAGGTACTTCTACCTATGATGGTATTTCTATTGCTTGGAGTATTGTGGAATTTCTGCATCAGTCTAAACAAAAGCCTAAAACATTGTTTGCCACGCATTACCATGAGTTGAACGATTTAGAAGCGCAACTTTCAACTGTGCACAATTATCATGTAAGTCATAAAGAAGTAGGTAATAAAATAATTTTCTTACGCAAGCTTACTAAAGGAGGCAGCACCCATAGTTTTGGTATTCATGTTGCGAAGATGGCAGGCATGCCCAATATTTTAGTGAATAGGGCCAATGAAATTTTAAAAGAAATGGAATTGAAAAATAAAGGCAGTCAAAATTTAGCTACTCCTTCTAAGCAAACGGATGATACAAAATTTCAGTTATCTATATTTGATGCACATACAGAAACTTTTGAATCGATTAGAAAAGAATTAGATGAGATGGATATTAATAACCTCACACCGGTAGAAGCTTTAATGAAATTACAAGCCATTCAAAAAAAACTTAATTAAGCAGTAGAAAAATTAAGCAACCCCTATTAAGATCACCCTACTAAGATCAATTAAAATTTATTGACTGATATAACGCTGCAAGTAGTTGTGAATTTTTGCTTGCAGTGGCGCAGATACTGGCACTAAAGGCAAACGCAATTCATTTTCAATTAATCCTTGCTCAAACATAAAGGCTTTAATACCTGAAGGATTATTTTCTTCATACATATAAGTATATCCTTCTACTAATAAATCGTTCACTCTTTTAGCCATAGAGAAGTCGCCAGCCATTGCAAAACGAATCATATCAGAAAAAGGTTTTGGAAATGCATTGGCAGCAACACTTATAACACCATCACAACCGCAAGCTATTTGCGCCATCACAATTTCATCATCACCACTTACTACTAAAAAATCGGAAGGGCGGTCTTTTAATATATCAATCATTTGTGCCATCTCAGGCCCTGCTTCTTTAATACCTGCAATATTGGGATGCGATGCTAAACGAAGTGTTGTAGCTGCACTCATATTTTTTCCAGTGCGTCCAGGAACATTGTATAATAAAATAGGTTTAGGAGCAGCATTGGCTAATGCAACATAATGTTGGAACAATCCTTCTTGAGAAGGTTTATTGTAATAAGGCGTTACACTTAAAATAGCAACAACTTTTGTTAGATCAAATTTACTAAACGATTTTATCACAGCCGCTGTATCATTTCCACCAATACCAATAACAATAGGCACACGACCATTTACTTTTTTCACCGTACAATTAAACACTTCAATTTTTTCTTGGTCAGATAAAACAACCGACTCCCCTGTTGTACCTAGGCTTACTAAATAATCTAAGCCTCCTGCAATTTGAATATCGATTAAATTTTCAAGTGCTGCGAAGTCAATTGATTTGTCTTTTTTAAATGGAGTTATTAATGCAACGCCAGTTCCTTTGAGGGTTTCTCTTAACATGTGCTAAAGATAATTAAATATTATTATGCTTCTTCCCAGAAACCCATTTTACTGTATTTCTCAATTCTATTTTCCACACGCTTGGCAGGTGCTATGTCTTTAACCGTTGCTAGTGCTGCAATAATTTTTTCTTTTAAAATAGCAGCCGCTTCTGTATAAGACCAATGTGCTCCACCTACTGGCTCAGGTACAATTTCATCAATTAAACCAAAACCTTTCATATCATCGGCTGTTAGTTTTAGCTGCTCAGCTGCAATTTCTTTTTTATCCCAGCTACGCCATAATATAGAACTACAGCTTTCTGGAGAAATTACCGTGTACCAAGTGTTTTCCATCATTAAAGTTTTATCTCCTACACCAATACCCAAAGCACCCCCACTGGCACCTTCACCTATGATACATATAATAATAGGCACTTGTAAACGTACCATTTCATAAATATTACGGGCAATGGCCTCTCCCTGGCCTCTTTCTTCGGCTTCAAGGCCTGGGAAGGCACCAGGCGTATCAATTAAACAAACTACCGGTTTATTGAACTTTTCAGCCAATTTCATGAGTCTAAGGGCTTTTCTATAGCCTTCAGGGTTGGCCATTCCAAAGTTCCTCATTTGGCGTGCTTTGGTGTTGCTGCCCTTTTGTTGACCAATCATCATCACTGTATGACCATCTAATTCCGCGAATCCACCTACCATGGCTTTGTCGTCTTTTACATTGCGATCGCCATGTAATTCAACAAATTTATCACACATATTTTGAATGTACTTTAAGGTATAAGGACGGTCTGGATGTCTACTTAGTTGAACACGCTGCCATGGTGAAAGGCTTGCTGTAATTGCTTTTCGCTTGTCTACTATAGATTGCTCTAATTGATTAATGGTAGCAGATAAATTTATTTTAGGATTTTTTTCTGCTAATTTTTTAGAGGCATCTATTTGTTCGTACAACTCTTTAATAGGTTGTTCAAAATCTAAAAACTGACGATTGGGGTATACTGGCATAAGCTTCTATTGGGATGTAAAAATAATAAAGCTTTTTTAATAAAAGATTTGTTTAAAAAAGCAGTTTCCCCTTATCTTTGCAGCCCTTATTAGTGGATTTATCCACGAACCAAGGATCGGTAGTTCAGTTGGTTAGAATGCCGCCCTGTCACGGCGGAGGTCGCGGGTTCGAGTCCCGTCCGGTCCGCAACT
>CAIPJS010000045.1 GCA_903865435.1 uncultured Bacteroidota bacterium
AAATCACTATTGTGTTGATCTATTTGTTTTTTATCAATTCTCATCTTTTATTTTTTTCTAGTGTTGAACATTAAAATAATAAGTAACTAGTACTAATTAAAAAGTAGTGGGTTATTTTAGGGCAAATAAAATACATTGGTTAAGGGTATTGAAATAGGTGAATCATTCGGATGCGTTAACATGATATCTTTCATATAAGCCCACCATTTTTGCATGATGGGTTGCTGTGGCAGCGCGTCTAATGCCAATGCATCTTCTACCTTCATCACGCCAAATAAAGAACCTGTTGCTTCATTTAAATAAATAGCATACTCACTAATGCCAGTTGTTTTTAATAATGTAGTTAGTTCAGGCCATATAGCATCATGACGCTTTTTATATTCAGCTTCATGACCAACAATTAATTTCATTTCAAATGCAATCTGTTTCATATTTTTTAAACTGTATAAATATTCGGTTCTAACTATTCAAAACTTATCTTACAAAAGAAGCTGCAATACCTCCATCTACATTTATGGCATTGCCTGTGGATTTATTTAACAAGCCTCCCACATAAGCAAAACAAGCATTGGCAATATCTTCTGGTAAAATAATTTCATTCAATAAAGTTCTGCCTGCATAATAAGCAGGTAGCTCATCCACTTTAATGCCATAGGCTTTAGCGCGACCTTCGGCCCAACCTCCACTCCAAATATTAGAACCTGCAATCACCGCATCGGGGTTAATCACATTCACTCTAATTTTATCCTTACCTAGTTCAGCAGCATTCAACCTACTTAGATGAAGTTGCGCAGCTTTAGCCGATCCATAGCCTGCATTGTTTGGACCACTCACCAATGCATTCTTACTTACAATATTTAAAATATCTCCGCCCATATTTTGTTTTCTCATTATTCCCACTGCAGACTGCGTTACGAGCATTTGTCCTTTCACAAGTACATCGTATAATAAATCCCAATCAGCTTCGGTATGGTCTTCAATAGTTTTTGAAATAGATAAACCTGCATTATTTACTATTATATCTAGTCCTCCAAAATGCAAGGCCGCTTGCTTGGCAGTTTCTTGAATAGTAGCAGCATTGGTTACATCTAATAAGCAAGCAGCCACCACCTCTTTCCCAAACAAGCCTATAAATTCTTCTTTGGCTTCTTGCAATCTTTCTGCATGATTGTCCGACAAAACTACACAGGCTCCTTCACTTGCAAATTTCTTTGCAATGGCCTTACCTATTCCACCACCGCTACCAGTGACTAATGCAATACGCCCACTTAATGCTTTTGGTTTAGGCATTCTTTGCAATTTGGCTTCTTCCAATAACCAGTATTCAATATTAAAAGCTTCTTGTCGAGGTAAAGATGTATAAGTTGAAATAGCTTCTGCACCTTTCATTACATTAATTGCATTAATATAAAACTCAGAAGCGACTCTTGCTGTTTGTTTGTCTTTGGCAAAACTAAACATACCAATTCCTGGATATAAAATAATTACCGGATTGGCATCACGCATAGCTGGGCTATTGGCATGCTTGCAAGTAGTATAATATTCCTCGTACATTTTTCTATACGCTTCAAATAAGGGTGCTAGTTTTTCTTTCACCGCTTTTGTATCTGTTAAATCTTCCGTGGTATTTAAATTCAATACTAATGGAGAAATTTTTGTTCTTAAAAAATGATCGGGGCAGCTGGTGCCTAAAGGAGCCAACCTAGCTAAATCATTTGAATTAATAAATTCCAATACACGATCATCATCGGTAAAATGTCCAATCATTTTGGTAGTTGAACTACAAAAACCTCTTACAATAGGCGCTAAAGCAGCTGCTTGATTTTGTCTTTGTTCAGGTGTTGCCGATTTAATTTTTTCTCCTGCAAATGCTGTTGACTTTTTGGCAATGCTTGTATGGATATTTTCGGCACATTTTTCAATAACCTCTAAAGTATTCACATAACTTTCATAAGCAGTATCGCCCCAGGTAAATAACCCATGCGAACCCAACATGATTCCAATGATGCCCGGGTTTTTATCTAAACAATCTTTTAATTGTAAGCCTAAATCAAAACCAGGTTTTTGCCAAGACACCCATCCTATTTTTCCTCCAAATAATTCCTTGGTTATTTTTTCCCCATCCTTTGCAGCTGCAATGGCAATGGCTGCATCGGGATGTAAATGGTCAATATGTTTAAAAGGTAAAAACCCATGCAAGGCGGTATCTATACTTGGCGCTTTAGAGGCTAAATCATAAATACAATGATT
>CAIPJS010000046.1 GCA_903865435.1 uncultured Bacteroidota bacterium
AATGGAGAAATTTTTGTTCTTAAAAAATGATCGGGGCAGCTGGTGCCTAAAGGAGCCAGCCTAGCTAAATCATTTGAATTAATAAATTCCAATACACGATCATCGTCGGTAAAATGTCCAACCATTTTGGTAGTTGAACTACAAAAACCTCTTACAATAGGCGCTAAAGCAGCTGCTTGGTTTTGTCTTTGTTCAGTAGATGCCGATTTAATTTTTTCTCCTGCAAATACTGTTGACTTTTTTGTAATACTTGTATTGATGTACTCTGCACATTTTTCAATTACTTCTAAAGTATTCACATAACTTTCATAAGCTGTATCGCCCCAAGTAAATAAACCATGTGAGCCCAACATAATACCTACAATACCCGGGTTTTTATCTAAACAATCTTTTAATTGTAAGCCTAAATCAAAGCCAGGTTTTTGCCAAGGCACCCATCCTATTTTTCCTCCAAATAATTCCTTCGTAATTTTTTCTCCATCCTTTGCAGCTGCAATAGCAATGGCTGCATCGGGATGTAAATGGTCAATATGTTTAAAAGGTAAAAACCCATGCAAGGCGGTATCTATACTTGGCGCTTTAGAGGCTAAATCATAAATACAATGATTAAATAGTTCTACCATTTCATCTTCATGTGCTAGACCGCGGTATCTGTTTTTTAAACTACGGAGTCTATCTACATATAAAGCTGCTAAACCATTTTTTTGCATGGTACCTAAATCTCCTCCACTTCCTTTCACCCACATTACTTCTACCTCTGTTCCTGTTAAAGGGTCCTTGGCCATGGCTTTACATGAGGTATTGCCTCCGCCATAATTGGTTAAACGCAAATCGGTCCCTAATAAATTAGAACGGTATACTAATAATGCTACTTCGTCGCCATTTAATGCCGCTGCTTTCTTCTCCTCCCATAAATAACTTACATGCTTAAACTCTTTCACTTCTATAAATTTTTAATGATGATTGTTGTTGCCATAACCCACCACCAATACTGAAACTATAATAATAACTATACCAGCAATAATGGTCCTATTTGTTTTTTTGCTAACCCCCTTCCATTCTTTCAAGACTAATCCCCACATATTGGCCACTAAAATAATAAAGGCCATATGCAAAATCCAAGAACTAGGACCATTGCCTAATTTACTTTCTCCCATTCCGTAAAAAAAGAATTGTAAAAACCAAGTAGTACCCGCTAATGCAGAAAAAATATAATTTTTTAATAAAGGAGTTTGCTTATTGGTATAATCTCCAAAAGTTTTATTACGTGCATTTAAAATCATGCACCAAATAAAATTAGTGGTTAAACCTCCCCATAACAAAACCACATAAATAACATTGTTGCGGTATAAAAATTCACCCTGTCCTGGGTTGGCTAATTTCCATGCATCATTGGCAATAGTGCCCATTACTTGTCCAGCTTCTAATCCAAAATTAAAACAAGCACTTAGCACACCAGATACAATAGACACCAACATGCCTAAAGCAAATTTATATTCTGTATTAGAGGCAGTAGCTGCTGCAGCGCTTAACTCTTTTTCTTTCATCACCCCAGCTTTTCCACTTACTATAATACCCACTATGCAAATTAATAATCCAAACAGTACTGTCATGCCCCAACCTGAATGCAGCATCATGCTAAAAGTATCTTTGTCTGCTACTGGATGAAAATCATAATAGATGGCAGGAATGACTGCCCCAAATACCATACATAAACCTAAAATAATACTGCTACCAAGAGATACACCTAAATAACGAACACCTAAACCATAAGTTAGTCCGCCAATGCCCCATAATACACCAAAGAAATAAGTAAGACCAATTACGGCACCACCCGTGCTTTTAATAATTTCAACAAAACCAGGTATGGTTAAATAGGCAGCAAGTGGTGGAACTATAAGCCAAGAAAATAAACCACCCACAATCCAAAAGCTTTCCCAATTCCAACCTTTCACTTTCTTATAAGGCATGTAGAAACTGCCCGAAGCAAAGCCGCCAATAAAATGAAAAATAACGCCTAATAATGCATTCATAGATGATGAGTTAAATTATTAAAATTTACCTCTACAATCTAAGGAATTTTGCGCTTTATGGGATTGAAAATGACTAAAAATTGGATGAAATAAAGGCCTTATTTCATCTTTTGCCAGATGGCCTCTTTTTCAGCCAAACTTAATTTGGCTAAATCTAATTGATGGTCTTTGGCATAAGATTCCATCAATTCAAAACGTTTCTTGAACTTCTTATTGGTTTTTTCTAAAGCAGTCTCAGGGTCTATTTTCAAAAAACGCGCATAATTAATTAAACTAAAAAACACATCGCCCAATTCATCTTCCATTTTCTCTTGGTTGTTTTCGGCAACCTCATGTTGCAGTTCCCCTATCTCCTCATTTACCTTGTCCCAAACTTGTTCTTTATTTTCCCATTCAAAACCCACTTGCTTTACTTTCTCCTGAATTCTTAAAGCCTTCACCATGGAAGGCAAACTATTGGGCACGCCGCTTAATATAGTTTTTTTACCATCACCCTCTTTTAATTTTAACTGTTCCCAGTTTAATTTCACTTGCTCTTCCGTCTCTGCCTTTACATCGCCGTAAATATGCGGATGTCTGTGAATTAATTTTTTTGAAATACCTGCAATCACTTCCTCTAGCATGAATTCATTTTTTTCAGAGGCTATTTTAGTATAAAATAAAATATGCAATAATAAATCACCTAGCTCTTCTTTAATGCCTTGCCAGTCTTCTTCTATAATGGCATCAATCAATTCATACAACTCTTCAATGGTATTACTTCTTAAGCTATGTATGGTTTGTTTTTTATCCCAAGGGCATTCCGCTCTTAAACGATCCATAATGGCCACCAGTTCTAAAAAGTTTTTGGAAATATTTTCTTGAGACATAATTTGAAATATAAATTAAACTTATAAATTAAATAAGGAAAGAAATATAAATACTAACATTAATCCGGCCATTAAAATGGCTGTTAATATGTTCAAAATAGAAAACTTCAATACAGTTTTAGCTCTAGATTGATTAAAATGATTGCGCAATGCTTTATATAAATAATAGAACATTAAAATAGATGTAATAATTGCAGCTGCTCCAAAAGGGGGCCTTTTAAAAATAAACTCCGTAGAGAGATTCACGAGCTTTAAGGCAAATAAAATAATAAAAAACGCGCAGTAAATATGAATACTGAAAATTAAATGATCAACAAAGTAGTAATTTTTATTTCGGCGATACAATATCCACAAGAACAAAGCAAATAAAGGCAAGGAGATGTAGAGCATGCGGGAGAAATAATGTTCAAACTGCTTAAAGATGGCCTCTTCAATTTTAAATATATCATTGTTATACTTATTATTTAATTCAATTGACTTTTTTATCAAGGAGGATACAAACCAATTATCTTTTTTTGCAGCAGGTAATTTTAATTGAGCGGAATCATAGGCCCCCATTGTTTTATAAGAGATAGTATCATCACCTATTTGAAAATTCATCCCCCCTTCTTTTTTAAGATTTACTTTTTTAGGCTCAAGTTGTTTAAGATCTGCTTTTTTTGAGGCCACTGTATTTGGTAAAGCAGGTTTTAGCAATGGAGGATTTGGCAAAGCTATAACAGGAAGAGGCTTTGTCAGTTCTGGCCCTTTAACTTGTTCTCCAGAAAAAATAAAGAAAAAGAATATCGCGGAGATAAATAAATACATTCTAATGGGATGAATGTAATTAGCTCTTTGGCCATCCATATATAATTGCGTGAGCTTTGCCGGCTTAAATAAAAGTAGCTTCAATGTTTTCCAAAGCTTCCCATCAAAATGCGTGAGGTCTTCAAAAAAATGCATAATCAAATGCCCAAAGCTTTCCTTCACTTCTACATTCTCTTGTCCACATTTATGACAAAATCTGCCCACGATGGTCTCACCGCAGTTCAAACAATTCTTTTCTTTTCTTTCTTGTAAATGGGACATAGGGTTAATGACTTGGCTCTAAGTTACACTTGACTGATGTACAAAAAAAATCCCTCTCGAAATAATCGAGAGGGATTGTGCCTCAGGCGGGAATCGAACCCGCACGGGCGTTGCGGCCCACAGGATTTTAAGTCCTGCGTGTCTACCAGTTCCACCACCAAGGCGTCTGAGATCAGACTTAAAAAAAATCCCATCCCGAGTCCTCGGGACGAGATTTTTGGAGCGAAAGACCGGGCTCGAACCGGCCACCCCGACCTTGGCAAGGTCGTGCTCTACCAAATGAGCTACTTTCGCTTGTTCAAGAACTATTTTTAGGACTGCAAAAATAGCGAAACAGCGCTCTTAAACAAATTTTTTTTCTTACTTATACTCAGGCTTGTACTGAGAGCTACTTTGCACTTCTGGATTGGGTTTTTGGAAGCGAATATTGTACAATTTGGTACAATTGCCTAAAACCATTGCTAGAATTGCAAAAATAGATACATAAAAAAAGAATCTAGAAGAAGTCACCCAATTAGCGGCGATGTCTTTTTGAGCTGAATTGTCTTGTAAATCTTGTGACATAGTGTTTAATTACGGACGCAAAAATAACAACAAGTTCTTAATAATGAACTTGTTTGCTTACTATTTTACTAAAAAACTGCTTGTTTTTTATAAAGTACTGGAAAACCAGGGATCCTTTGTATACCCCGCCCAATGAATTTAATGGTTTTAGGGCTTTTGTACGTTTTACCTTACCCGATAAACAATAGCCCATAAAGGCAAAATGCGCTTTAGCAATAGCAAAAAAGAAGCTTGTATCACCACTTAATAAGCCCTTATAGGCTGAAATAGCATCTAATGCAAATCTAGCAGGCAGTTTCCATACCATCTCAGACAAAGGCAAATTCTTAGCAAGCATGATTAAGTTGTTTCTAAAGTTCAGAAACACTTTTCGACCACCTCTTGGTAAAGTACCTGCACCCACATGATAAACTGCCGCTTGAGGACATGCATAAATTTTATAGCCAGCTAATTGTAATCTCCAACATAAATCTATTTCTTCTTGATGCGCAAAGAAGCTTGCATCAAATCCATTCATGGCATGGAATAATGCAGAGCGAATCATCATACAAGCACCGGTTGCCCAAAATATAGGCGCTGCAGTATCATACTGCTCATTATCTTCTTCACAAACATCAAATACGCGTCCTCTTGAAAAAGGATAACCCAACGCATCTATCCAACCTCCAGCTGCACCTGCATATTCAAATACTTCCTTATTATTAAAAGATAAAATTTTAGGCTGACAAGCCGCAATAGTTTTATCAGACTCTAATAAATTCACCATGGGCTGTATCCAATGAGGATCCACTGCCACATCTGAATTTAATAAAACATAGTAATCGGCTTTTACTTTTTGCAAGGCCCAATTATAGCCACCAGCAAAACCTTCGTTCGTAGTATTCGTAATTATTTTAACGGAAGGAAATTTTTCTTTTACTAAAGAAATAGAATTATCGGAAGAACCATTGTCGGCCACCACTACTTCAAAATTTTCATATTGAGTAGATAAAACGGATGGCAAGAATTTTGTTAAATAACCGGCCCCGTTATAATTTAATATGACTATGGAGACTAGCGGTTTCAATGTAATTGTTTTTGCGAATGTAAGCCCAAAATATGGGAAATTGCTCTAAAAAAACTAACTTAGCCCTATGAACATGGGAAGTTTTTTACATAGAAACCTAGATTTACTTAATCATCCCTTGGGGTAGTTTAACTACCTCCTACTTTTTTGTTTTCAAGCGAGAAGCAATTTTCGCTTTTCTCTCCCATTATTTACTTTCCAATAATTCAATTTATAGAAATGACTCATTCAACTATTAGTTCCAATGCTGCTAAATATTTAGCACTTGAGGAAAAATACGGCGCTCATAATTACCACCCACTTCCAGTAGTATTGGAAAGAGGCGAAGGTGTTTATTTATACGATGTAGATGGAAAACAATACTTCGATTTTTTAAGTGGTTATTCTGCCGTGAACCAAGGACATTGCCATCCGGCCATTATTGAAGCATTACAAAAACAAGCTAGTAAACTCACATTAACTTCACGTGCTTTTCATAATAATTTATTGGGCGAATATGAAAAGTACATCACCGAATATTTTGGATACGATAAAGTGCTTCCTATGAATACGGGTGTGGAAGGTGGAGAGACCGCTATCAAACTAGCACGTCGTTGGGGCTACAATGTAAAAGGCATTGCTGAAAATAAAGCGAAAATAATTTTTGCCGAAGGTAATTTTTGGGGACGCACATTGGCTGCTATTTCTTCTTCTACCGATCCAAGTAGCTTCAAAGGTTTTGGCCCTTATATGCCGGGCTTTGGTTTAGTACCTTATAACAATTTTGTGGCTTTAGAAGAAGCTTTGAAAGATAAAGAAGTGGCTGCCTTTATGGTGGAGCCTATTCAAGGCGAAGCAGGTGTGGTAATTCCAGATGATGGTTATTTAAAAGCAGTGCGTGATTTATGTGACAAGTACCATGTTTTATTTATTGCAGATGAAATTCAAACGGGTTTAGCCAGAACAGGAAAAATGTTAGCCTGCGATCATGAAAATGTTAAACCCGATATTTTAATATTAGGAAAAGCATTGAGTGGTGGTACCCTGCCTATTTCTGCAGTATTAGCTAGCAATGAAATAATGATGCAAATTTTACCAGGCGAACATGGTTCTACTTATGGTGGCAACCCTTTAGCTTGTGCTGTGGCTATAAAATCTCTAGAGGTTTTGAAAACAGAGAAGATGGCGGAGAATGCAGAAAAAATGGGAGTAAGATTAAGACAAGGATTATCCAATTTAAATTCTCCCTATATAATCACCATTCGTGGTAAAGGTTTATTAAACGCTATTGTGATAAAACATGAGCACCCAGAGGCAAGTTGGGATTTATGTTTGCACTTAAAAGATTTAGGCTTACTCGCTAAACCAACGCATGGAGATAAAATAAGATTTGCACCGCCTTTGATTATAACTGAAAAACAAATTGACGAAGCCGTTGCAATTATTGGAGCTGGTTTGAAACTTTTATCTTAGGTAAAAAAGTCATTATTAATATGCCTGCAGAAATTATAATGCAAGCATACAATGCCCATTTCTTTTGGGGGCACTCTCCCATTTGGCAGGTAGACATTATTAAATAATTTCTAAAGCTCCATGCTAAAAGTAAGGCTGCGAAAACCATATTGAACCTCTTTGCCCAAATAAAAGGTAAAGCAAAAAAGACTAAACTTATTACAGCAAAAAAACATAAAAACTTACCCGCTTGCCCAAAGTTGGATCCTGCAGGATCCCAACCTGTAATTATCCAGTTTCTGCTTTCAATAATCACCAAAGGTTGTGTGGTACAATAAATAAGTAATAAACAAAGTAGGATACCAATGGTCTGAGAATATTTCATGAATAAAATGTTTTATAAAAAACAAAACCCATACCAATTTGTAAGGGTTTTGTTTTTTTATGAGGTCGAGAGCGGATTCGAACCGCTGTGGGAGCTTTTGCAGAGCTCTGCCTAGCCACTCGGCCACCCGACCCTGTTCTAGAACGCGAAAATAACGCAAAGAACTTAATTATAAAAGAATTTTACAGCTATTCCGATTTAAACGACATTTGTGTCATAAAAGAAAGCATATGCAGGCAATTGGCGCATCAGAACTCATTATTAACGACCGCGGGGCTATTTACCACTTAAATGTCCGTCCGGAAGAGATTGCGGATACTATTATTACTGTGGGTGACCCTGAAAGAGTTGCAGAAGTAAGTAAATACTTTGACCGTATTGAACATACATTGGCACATAGAGAATTTATTACACATACTGGGTATATCGGACAAAAAAGAATTTCAGTCTTGAGCACTGGTATTGGTCCAGACAATATTGATATTGCTTTAAATGAAATTGACGCTTTAGTGAATATTGATTTCACTTCAAGAACCATTCATGAGCAAAAAAAATCGGTTTCCATTATTCGCATGGGCACTTGTGGTTCTTTACAAGGAGAAGTAGGTGTGAATGAATTAGTAGCCGGTACTCATGGTTTAGGTATTGATAATGTTTTACATTTTTATACGCAAGAAAATAATGAAGAAGAAAAAGCCATCTTAGCTGCTTTTGAAAAACATACTTCCATTCATGCACATAAAATTCAACCTTATATTGCCACAGCAAGTGCAGGTTTAATTAAACATTTTACAAAAGGCTATAGTCATGGTATTACAGTTACTTGCCCTGGTTTTTATGGCCCTCAAGGACGCATCTTAAGACTTCCTTTAAAAATGCCCAACTTAGTGGATCAAATGACCAGCTTCAGATACGGCCAACATAGAATTGCTAATTTTGAAATGGAAACATCTGCTATTTATGGTTTATGTAATTTATTAGGACACCAATGTTTAAGTATAAATGTAATTATTGCCAACAGAGTGAAAAAAGAATACAGCAAGGATATGGCTAAGGCAGTAGATCATATGATACAAAAATCATTGGGCATTATTGCAGGCATTTAAAATAGACCTTAATAAATAAATTAAATTATTAATTAGCAGAAATTATTAGTAAGATTCAAATTAATATAAAAAGTTAAATACTAAAATGAATATACCCTTTTCAAAATACCAAGGCACGCAGAACGATTTTGTAATTATAGACAACCGTTCTGGTAACATACATTTAAGCGAAGCACAAATAGAATTTATTTGTGATAGAAGAAAAGGTATTGGCGCCGATGGACTAATGTTATTAGGTACTGCAGCAGGTTACGACTTCTCTATGACTTATTATAATGCCGATGGCAAGGAAGGTTCTATGTGTGGTAATGGTGGCCGCTGTTTAACGCAGTATGCTTTTGACCAAGGTATAAAAAAAGATACTTATTCATTTATAGCTATCGATGGCCCACATGAATCAAAAATGGATGCCGAAGGCTGGGTGCATTTAAAAATGACTGATGTAAAAGCAGTAGAAAAAAATATTGAAGGAGACGTCACTTTTTATGTGTTGAATACTGGCTCTCCTCATTATATAGAATTTGTAGATAATGCGAACAGTGTAGACGTGGTGGGACTTGGGCAAATGATTCGCTATAATGAAAGATTTAAAGCGGAAGGCATTAATGTAAATTTTGTTCAACAAGACGAAGGACAACTTTTTGTAAGAACTTATGAGCGTGGTGTGGAGAATGAAACTTTCAGTTGTGGTACAGGCGTAACCGCCTCTGCCTTAATTGCGGGAATTGAAAAATTAGGAGAGCAAAAAATTAATATTGAGACCTTGGGTGGAAAACTAGCTGTTAGTTTTAACAATAGAGGAGACAATATATTTGACAATATTTATTTGATGGGTCCTGGTACTTTTGTTTTTAGCGGCTCATTAGATATATAAACAATTAGTAGAAAAATTTACTGAAAGATTAATTACTAATAATTTAATTCAAACTTTAATAGTTTTTTATGGCCTTATTCAACGTTCGGGTATATGGTATTTTATTAGACGAGCAAAACCGTTTACTAGTAAGCGATGAATTTGTGCGTGGTGAATACTTTACAAAATTACCAGGAGGTGGTTTAGAATTTGGCGAAGGCACTAGAGAAGGTTTAGAAAGAGAATTCGTAGAGGAAACTGGCTTAAAAGTAACTATAGGTGCTCATTTATATACCACCGATTTCTTTCAAATATCTGCCTTCAATAAAAAGGACCAAATCATTTCTATTTATTATATCGTACACTCTACTGAATGCAGTAAAATTAAAACCAGCGAAAAGATTTTTGATTTTAAAGCAGATCAAGTAGATGACAATACAAAAACCGCTGAATCCTTCAGATGGGTTGATTTTGAAAACTTGAATCAAGCCACCATGAGCCTACCTATTGATAAAGTGGCCATTCAAATATTGAAACAAAATTTTTCAGTATAATATTTAATTAGAATTTATTTAATGGGCTCAAACCCATTAAATCTCATTCTCCAGCCCCATTGCTTGTAATTTCATTTTCTTGGCTAAATCATGCCCTAAATAATTTTCAATTCTGCCTTCTATAAAAGAAATTAAAGGCGTTAGTATAATAGCCATGGTAAACTTATACATATAGTTCACCACACAAACAGCTAGCACCGTTGACCAACTCCATCCATTACCAATTTTAAAGGCAATAAATAAAACCACAAAGCTGTCTACCAATTGAGAAACAACAGTGGAACCAGTGGCACGCAGCCAAATCATTTTATCGCCCGTCATTTTTTTAATTTTATGAAAAACATATACATCAATAAACTGACTTACTAAAAACGCAATTAAACTTCCAACAATAATCCACATACCTTGGCCAAAGATAGATTCAAATGCTAATTGCATATTCGGCATCCCATTTGCAGTTTTAGATTCTACCCAAAATTGAGCAGGTGCAATCTTCATTGCCAAATAAAACATTAAAAATGCATAGCTAATTAAAGCCACTGCGGTATAACTAATTCTACGCACAGCTTTTGGCCCAAAGTATTCATTCACGATGTCAGTAATCACAAATTCAAGAGGCCAAAGTAAAACACCACAAGTTAAGTTAAAAGAAAGATTCGACACACCAAATAAGGTGAAGTTAGAAGGCGCCATCCCAAAAACTTTTTCTAAAGAAAATATTTTACCACCAATACATTCAGCAATTAGAGCATTGGCTACGAAAAAAGCCATAATCCCTAGAAATAATTTAGTGGGCTTGTCTTTTAAAATAGAATGAATCATGTTGAGAATTAAATAATTAATAGATTTATTTGTATCAATAACATCAAAAAGTTAATAATTGTTTGCCACAGCGGTAAATTCAAGCTTTTTTTTCTGAGCAGATAAAAAAGGGCACAAATTACAAAGACCAAATTTACAAAAGGGGCCATTTCCAAGCCAAGAACTGCCATAAAATTTGCTACACTAGGAGGTATTTTTAACCAAGAAAAAAAGAGAAAGGCGGTGGTAAGCAAATAGAAAGCATTACATATAATGGCAAGCTTGGCAAGAAAGGCAAAAGATGTATTATTTTTCATTGTATTTTTTAACATTTACAAGGTACTAAAATTACTTAAAAAGCCTTTTTAGTTGTAGGTTTGTTACTATAAATTAATGAATATGTTGAAGCCACTTTTCAAGTCTGCCCTACCTCATATTATTGCCATTGCCCTATTTGCAATAATAGCCATTGTTTATTGCAAGCCAGCCTTAGAGGGTAAAGTATTGCAACAACAGGATATCACCCAATGGAAAGGGATGGCACAGGACGCAATGTTGTATGCCGAGAAATTCGGTCATCATCCATTATGGACCAATAGCATGTTTGGCGGTATGCCTACTTATCAAATAACAGGGGTTCCTGGATTCGCATTCAGCATTGGCTTATTAGACAATTTGTTTACTTTGCATTTACCTGAGCCAATTGGTTTATTTTTCTTAGCCTGTTTGTGTTTTTATTTTTTAGCACAGGTTTTAGGTTTTAATACCATCATTAGCGTTGTTGGTGCTTTAGCTTATAGTTATGCCACCTACAACCCTATCATTATCACCGTTGGACATATTACAAAAATGCATGCCATTGCTTATTTGCCTTTCTTTATTGCATCCATTCTTTTAATTTTTCAAAAGAAATATTTATGGGGTGCTGCACTTACGGGAATCGCCACTGCATTATTTGTTGGCGCCAACCACTTACAAGTTACTTACTATGGTATCATCATTGTTGCTTTTATGTCTATTTTCTTTTTAGTAAAATGGATCAAGGAAAAAGATTTCAATCATATACTTAAAACATTTGCGGCTGCTTGCATTGGTGGCTTATTGGGTGTAGCAGTGAATGCCCCATTATTGGCTAGTACTTATGAATATGGAAAGGAATCCATCAGAGGCGGATCTGTCTTAGTGAATAAGGATAGTAAATCCACAGCCACTGGATTAAATAAAGACTATGCGTTTTCTTATAGCATGTTTAAAACAGAGCCATTGGTATTAATGTTTCCAGGAATCTTCGGAGGCGCAAGCGGCATAAGTCAGTTGGATCCTGCCAATTCAAAAGCAGTAGAAACTTTACAACAAATGCCACCACAGATAGGACAACAACTCCAAGGATTTGCATCCCTTTACTGGGGTGGCATTGGAGGCACATCGGGTCCCCCATACGCTGGTATTATCATTTGCTTTTTTGCTTTCATTGGTTTGTCTAGTAATTCCAACACACATCGTTGGTGGATTAGCGCTACCATTATCTTTTCATTTATGTTAAGCGCAGGCAGTTATTTTGAAGCCTTTAATGTTTTCATGTTTGATCATTTGCCATTGTACAATAAGTTTAGAGCCCCTAGCATGATTATGATCATTCCTACCTTTTTATTAGGCATCATGGCCTTGTATGGCATGGCCGCCTTAAGTGCGGAAACCAGTTTCAAATCTATCTTCAAAAAATACAAACCTAGTTTTATATTAACAGGTTGTATCCTTGCTTGTGTTTTATACATTTATGCTACTAGTAGTTTTAAAAGCGAAAGTGAAACAAACTTATTAAATCAAATTGCTAAGATTACAGATACCAATCAAAAAGCAGCTTTTGATGCTCCTGCGCATGATTTAGTGAATGCGATTGTTACAGATAGAAAATCTTTAATTGAAGGTGACGTTTTAAAGTTCGTTATTTTTATTCTTTTAGTTTTTGGGCTTTTATTTTTAGCCATTAAAAAAATCATCAACCAAACTATTTTATTGATTGGTTTTGGTGTTTTATCCATGATTGATTTATTCCAAGTGAATGTTAAATACTTAAAATCGGAGAGTTTTGTAGAAGCCAATGAAAATGAAAATGTGTTCGCATTAAGTCCATTAGATCTAGAATTGAAAAAAGATACTACACAATTTAGGGTATTGGATATACGAGGCGGCATCAACAATGCTTTTAATGGCGGTGCTTTAGTTGCTTATCATCACAAAACAGTGGGTGGCTACAATCCAGCAAAATTAAGCATCTACCAAGACCTCATCGAAAATCAATGGTATAAATTTCCTAATTGCGTGCCTACCATGAACATGCTTAATACCAAATATGTGATTTCTGGAAATCCCGCCATGGATACCGCAGTCAATAAAGGCGCTTTAGGAAATGTTTGGTTTGTGAAAGGTATTCAATATGAGAAAGGTCCTGCCGAAGTAATGAAGCGCTTGGATAATTTTAATCCAAAGGACACTGCCATTATTGAACAAAAAGATAAAATAGAAGGCTTAAACGATATTCAAGTAGATAATTCAGCCCAAATTGTTTTAGTGAATAATAATAATGACGAAGTCAATTATAAAAGTAGTAGCACAAAAAAGCAATTAGCCGTTTTTAGCGAGATTTATTATAAGCAAGGTTGGAAAGCCTACATTGATAATGCAGAAGCCCCTATTGTAAAAGCCAATTATGTTCTAAGAGCCCTGGTGGTTCCTGCTGGAACTCATACCATTCGTTTTGAGTTTAAGCCAGTTATTGTGAACACTGCACAAAAAGCCTCTTCAGCAGCCTCTATCATACTTTGGGGTTTATTAGTGGGTATAGGTTTCACCAGTTTCAAAAAATGGAAAAGCAAAACCAACTAAATGATTTTATCCATTGTTATTTGCAGTTACAATAGAGCTAGCTATATCAGTGATGCATTAGATAGTTTATATAATCAATCTGCAGGTTTGCAAAATTTTGAGGCTATTATTGTTGATAATAATTCTACCGACAATACCGCAGAAGTTTTTGCTCAATGGCGCGCGGCTCATCCCCAAGGCAGTTTCACTTATTTGACCGAAACAAAACAAGGCGCCTCCTTTGCGCGCAATACTGGGGCAGCTGCTGCAAAAGGCCAATGGCTTTGTTTTATGGATGACGATGCCATAGTCAATTCAAATTATGTAGAAAATATAATAAAGCATGTTGAAACGAAGCCTACAGTCGTAGGTTTTGGAGGTCGTATTATACCTAAATATATTCCAGCAGAACCTAAGTGGATGAGTTATTATGTTTCCTCTTTAGTAGGTAACTTTGACTACGCTCCTACTGCTTGCGCCTTTGAAAATGGCAAGTACCCATTGGAATCTAATATGATAGTTAGAAAAGATATTTACGATTCTATAGGAGGTTTTAATACAGCATTACCTGGTGTGGTGGGCAGTTTAAGAATTGGAGGAGAAGGCAAAGAATTATTTTACAAAATATTAGCACTAGGCCATACTATTTATTACGACCCTACAATAGAAGTACAGCATGTGGTAGAAGTAAAGAAATTAACTCCTGAATACATGTACCGAGTAGCCAGTGGTATTGGCAGAGGAGAGAAAACAAGAACTTTAAGTATTTCTAAAGCAGCTTATATAAAAAAAATAATAGAATATTTTTTTAAGCTTGGGGCTGCCGTTATTTTAGGATTTAAATATCTCTTGCAATGCAAGCCTGCTAAAACATGGCCAGTCATTCAATTTAGAATTGACGCTTTGAAAGGATTATTGGGCTGAGTTAACTAGCGTAGCATTATTTACTAGCAGTTTTTAATATTAGCACTAATTTTAATTGCATAAATCATACCGCTATTCTCAGACACATGATGCTCATGCCTTAATTTGAATTCATTGTCCAATAAAACTTTTTCAATAGTCGTATAGCCTTTTTCATGCCATTCAATAATGGCAAGTTCTACATTGTTTAAATAAGTAGTTTCCTTTAGCATATCGAAAATTACATATTCTTCTCCTTCACAATCTAGCTTGAGTAATATTTTTGCATTGGGGTTTTCGGCTAGTACCAATTCAAATACCTCTTTAATAGATACTAATTGAACTTCAATCACCTGGCCTATTTTTTTCCCATAGTCATTTTTCTGTTCAATGGTAGAGGCCGACAACAAACCGCTTTCAAATAAAGTAATAGACCTTTTTTCATTAACATTACTCACACCCTCATTGATTAATTTTAATTTACTAGCCATTGTTGGATTGGCTGCTACATTTAAACATGCTTCTGCAAAAGTTGCTGGGAAGGGCTCATAGCCATAGACTTTTTTTACATAGGGTTGTATAGCAAAATACAAAGAGGCCACTCCCACATTCATTCCAATATCAATAACAACTAAATTAGTATGAGGGGTATGAATGGAATAAATTTTTTCTATAAATATTTCATACAATACCGCCATATTTGATAAAGAGGCTACTTTAAATACAAGCCCCTCCACTTCTACCATAAAATAGGTATTGGTGGTTTCGGTTACCTTAAACAGTGGGCTTTCTAATAATTCAATGAGAAAATGCATACTAAACTCAAACTGTTCTAATTGAGCAATGCAGATACTATTACCCGAATGGGTAAATACTAAACTTCCATTACTTACTTGCATACTTGCTGCCCAGTGTTTGGGTAGTTTATAAAAAGCAAATAAATAAGCAAGCTTTATATGTTTTAACTTAAAAAAGAAAAAACAAAATGAAATAAATTTATTTATAATTCTACTTAGATTCATTATTACTTACTATTTACCCAATTACTAATTTATTTTTTACCCATTTTACCGCGTAGAAAATCAAATATACCTGAAAATAAATGTATGTACACCAAACCTAGTTGAGGATTATAGATTAAATCGTTTTTTAAAATTTTAATGCATCTTAGTACATCTTTTTTCATAGCAGTGGATAATCCCTGCGCCTTCAACAATAAATACAAGCCATTACGAATAATATAATACACACGAACGGGTGAATGTGTAATGCGCAATGTTTTTTTGAAATTAGCCAATGACCTTCCTTCTATTAGTTTTCCCAGTGCATGATTTAATATAATATTTGAAAACATTAAATTTACATACCCTTTCTGTATTACTCGGTAAGAAAACTCAGCGTCCACAAAATCTATAAATAAATTTTCATTAAACAACCCTATAGTTTTAATCAAAGATAAGTTTACAATAGAACCGGAAGTAATTAATGTAAGGGCTTCTTCGGGTTGGTCTTTAGCTATAGTAAAATTAGGTTGGCAGTTGACCCCAAACTGTGCCACATTAAAATAAGCAGAAGCCTGCATTTGCAGTTTATATTTTTCAAAATCACCTTCTTTGAAAGAAGAGTCCTGATCCATGGTTAATAAATAATCAAAGTTATTTCCAGCTGCTTCTTCCACTGCCCTATTTAATCTCTTGGCGATGCCTTCATTGGCATTAAAATAATGGTACTGAATGGAAGGGTGTAGTTTTCTTAAGGCCTCTTCTATGTCTGGGGTCTTGGTTTCGCTATTATCATATACATACAATTGCTTAAGACCCTGAACATAGGTTTTTATGTTTTCGGACAAAAGCTGAATATCAGGATGATATAATATGACAACCCCGGCAATGTTCATCCGATGAATGATTTAGTAGTTCAAATTTAAGCCAATTAGATAAAACCACCTTCTTTTGAACTGTAAATATTGAATATGCTTATATTTTAAGCATAAATATTTATCTTGTACTAGCTATGAGTGGTAAAACAAATAATTTTTCTATTATTATTCCTTTTAAATTGGGGAAGAAATATCTATTAGATTGTTTGCATTCGGTTTTAGCACAAGACTACCCCCATTTTAACATTCTTATTTTAGCAGACAATACCAGCAATATCGATGATTCATTAGATGCAGTGCATGCCATTCAGAATAGTAAAATTAGCGTTCATGTTTCAAACCAAAATTTAGATATTCTTCAAAACTGGGGACGCATTAAAGACTTAGCTAAAAATGAATACATGACCATACTTGGTTATGACGATTTATTAGAGAAAACTTTTCTTTCTACAATCAATGAATTAATTAATCAAAACCCAGAAGCAAGTTTATACCATACCCATTTTAATTACATCAATAGTAATAGCCAATTTATTAAAGCATGTCAACCCTTGCCTACTCGTTTAAACCTAAGCGAATATCTTGAACATGCATTGAATGAGTCCATTGATATTATGGCAACTGGTTATGTTTTTAAATCGAGCGACTATGATGCAATAGGTGGTATGCCTACTCAATACCCTAATTTAATTTATGCCGATTTGCAATTATGGTTAGCCCTAACTAAGAAAACTTATCTCGCGGTAGACAATAGTGTACAGTTTTCATTTAGAATTCACGCTTCTACCACCAAAACCTCTAAGGATAAAATTTTATTAGATGCTTTTTTAGTTTTCTTAGATTATTTGAATCAATTAAAAAATGAGTCAAGTGCATTAGCGTCTATCATTGAAGAAAATGGCAAAAAATTTACAGAAAGTACCACCAAGGCCATTGCCCACAGACTATTAAGAACCCCAAAGGCTATTAGAAAAGAATTAACCATAGATGAAATGATCACTAAGATTGATGAGAAATCGAAACTACTAGGCATTGATTATGCACCTCTTCAAATAAATTCTATTCGCATGGCGAAACTCATTGAGGCGGTTCCTTTATTCAATAATTTATTTTTACTTTTCAAGAAAGTTTATAAAAAACCTGTTTTATAAAACTTTTTAAACCTAGCTTATCAGATTTAGATTTCCTATTCTCGTATTTCAGCAACTTAGCTATTTAATTTACCAGCCTTTATAGCGTATAAGAATTTCCCAAGCTTAGATTGTAGTAAATAATATAAAAAACCTAATCTCCATTGCCATAAACGCGCTGCAATAGAAAAACCAAAATGTGATTCATATACTTTAACATTCTCTTTGAGCGATTTTAAATATTGATTGGTACTCACACCCCCATCATCGAACTTTACAATGGTTTCATTCATATAACCATAGGTTTCCTTTTTCAGCCTGCACATTAAATCATAATCCATGGCAATTTTAAAAACTTCCGAAAATTGTCCAACGCGATGGTATACTTCTTTCTTAACAAACCATGTGGGATGTGACACCGCTCTCATACCCTTGTATAATTGTTGCGCATCAAAGGGCACACCAATCTGCACCAAAATACCTGCTCGTTTCATTAATATATTTCCACTTGCCCATTGAATAGCAGTATTTTTATTAAAATAAGCTAGCACATTTTCAATTACTACATTAGCATAATAAATATCGGCTGAATTTAAAATATGAATAAGACTGCCAGAACAAAGGGCCAAGCCTTTATTAAAAGCATCTGAAATTCCCTTATCTCTTTCGCAAAGCCATTTACGGTATTGGGGCTGAGGCGTATTTTGCAACCATTCAGCAATTTCTTTATTACTAGAACCATCAATGATATAATGCTCATAGGGTTGCACCGATTGACCATCTACCGAACTGCAAGTACTTTGCAAGTCGCTTAAATTGTTAAAACATATTGTAATGACCGACAATTGTTCCATATTGTAAAAATAAGCCCATTTCATTACATATTTACTTTTACCACAATTACAATATATTTGTATTATGGGCATTATTCAAAAACAAGGGGTAAAATCATCGTTCTTTATTATGATGGGCTTTGTCATAGGCGCCGTCAACCTCTTAATTTTGTTTCCCTTATTTTTCTCTAAAAATGATCAAGGCTTAGTAAGGGCCATGATAGATATTGGTGCCACTTTCTCTTTGTTCTGTACATTAGGAACCTTGCCAGTGATTTATAAATTTTTCCCATTCTACAACCATTATCTAGGACCAAAAAAATCTGAACTCCCCTTCATCACCCTTGTGATTAATTTAATAGGGTTTAGTTTGCTTTTATTTATAGGATGGCAGCAAAAAGATTTTATAATTCGTAAACTTGGAAAGTCTCCAAGCCTTGCGCATTATTTTAATTATTTATACCCCTACTCCTTTTTCTTATTATTATTTTATTGGTTAGAAGCATTTGCCTGGGGATTAAGAAAAGGCGTTTACTCCAATTTTTTAAGAGAAACGCTTATTCGCATTTTAACCACTGTTTTAATTTTAGCCTTTGGTTTTAAATATATTGACCTCATTACCTTTTTAACCTTATTCAGTTTATTGTATGCAGTTCCTGCTATATTGTTATTAATAAATCTAATTCAATCGAATGGCTTTACGTTTCAAAGTTTTAAAATTAGCAGTGTAACTAGAAGGCTTAAAGGCAAGATGATTAGTTTCGCCTTATTTGTTTTCGCAGGACAATTTTTCAATTTACTAGCACGCACCAATGATACTTTTTTAATTGTGGGCTTAAGGGGCTTAAGTGATGCAGGTATATTTGCCATTGCTACCTATGTTTCTGCTATTTTAGAAATACCCCAAAGAAGCTTAAACTCTATTAGTATTCCCATTCTTGCTACTTCTTGGAAGAACAAGGACTTTGCTAATATCAAAAACATTTACCATAAAAGCGTATCCAATTTACTAGCCATTGGCCTGTTATTATTTGGTTTGATTTGGTTGAATATTGATAATCTAATTAATTTTTTAAACTGGATTAGCCATAAAGAATCGGGCGGTTATGATGCTATTAGTAAATTAATTTTCATTTTAGGCATTGCAAAATTAATTGATTTAGCCACTGGGGTGAACAGTCAAATTATTGGTACTTCTAATTATTGGAAGTTCGATTTTTATACGAATTTATTTTACATCATTATTTCTATTCCGCTAAATTGGTTTTTAATTAAGAATTATAATTTAGAAGGGCTAGCCTACTCCAATTTAATTGCACTTACACTTTACAATACAGTAAGGTTTGTTTTTATTTATAAAAAGTTCAACTTACAACCTTATACTTATAAGCATGGCTTATTTTTAGCATCAAGTATTGGGCTCATGTTACTCATTCACTTAATTCCTACTATTAACAATATACTTGCTAATATTTTAGTACGGTCCTTTGCTTTTGGAATTAGTTTTTATGTTCTAGTGAACTGGCTGAACCCTGCACCAGAAATACTCAATATAGTACATGATTTTATTAAAGTAAAATTACCAGGGTTCTTTAAAAAGAAAGGCTAGCTTATTTCTTTTGCGCCACCGATACTAAATGAAAGGGTGGATAGGTTTGCTGATGGATCATTTCAAAATCACAATACAGTAGAAGTTCTTTTATCAAATCCAAATTGAAAACATGGTGATGCACTGCCCTATTCTCTATATTAAGCTTGGTTCTTTTAATTAAGTCTTCTTTAGACTGCACAAAGGCATCCTGTTTAAAATCATGAAGGGCTATTACTTCCTCAAAATGCGTACTGTCTTCCTCTGTGGTATTATTTTTATAATCCTCTATTAGATGCGCTAATGTGGTGATAGGCCTTTTGTTATCAAAAGTAAATTCCTTATCTGGAAGTACTAAAACCAATCGACCTTTGCTTTTCATTACCCTAGACCAGTCCTTTAAAGCCTTAATAGGATTCGCCACATGCTCTAAAGAATGACAAGAAAGTACAAAATCATAAGAAGCGTCTTTGACTTCTTTTAAATGGGCAGCCTCACCTATATACTGAAAGCCTTTTTTGTTTTTATAATAAGTATATAAATTCCCCTCTTCAATTTTTCCTTCCCAAAGTGTATTATTGGAAAAATTAACTCCATCAATTTTTTTAGCATGTAAATAAATAGGAAAAGCACTTTTAAAACTAAAAAAAGCACTAGGGCCGCCTACTTCAATACCCTCTTGTCCTTCAAAGGCTGCAGCCAATTGAATCATTGTTCTTTTAGCAGGTTGCTTTAGATAAGATATAGAAGTAATTATTTTTTCAAATAAAGTCATACTCGAAATTAATTAAGGTTGAATTAATTTTAAAAAGCTTTCCAATCCTTTCTTTTTTTCTGCTGTCAAAGTATAGCTAATATTTTCAGTATAATATTTATGCAAATCATATACTTGCTCTGAAGCAGGTATTAAAGCAATCACTTCTTCTAAATTAGCTAAGCCATAGGCATTGGCTGCATCAAAGGCCTCCATAAATGCTGCAGGAATGGGTTTATTCGCTACCCAGGCAGCAAATATAAAGGGTAGTCCTGTATACTCTTTCCATGCTAAACCTAGGTCATAAATATGCTCGAAGCGGTTTAAACTTGCAAGCGCCCTATCTCCAATAATTATACCCGCCGTGGTGCCCGAAATTTCATTCATATACCCTTCAGTAGCTATTAAAAACTCCACCTCTTTTTTCCAATAGTTCTTAAATAGAATTTTCGCAAGCGCTACCGAGGTTCTACTTTGATAATCTAAATAGACTTTCTCAATTTGATCCATGGGTACTTGGCTAAACAATGCTACTGAAGCCACCTCGCCTTCGGCACCAATCACATATTTAGAAACTATTTGAGGGTTCTTTAATAAGGGCATAATGGCCACAGGCACAAGGCCTATATCAATGGTATCATCTAATAAATCTTGGGCTATTTGAGCAGGGTAAGACTTCACTAAATCTATCCTTTCTCTAAAAGGACTTTGCTCCATTCCTAGTAATAATGGGCGGGTATTTAAATAACTTACCGCGCCTATGCGCCATTTTTTGTCCAATTGAATTAACTTTGCACAAAGAAAAACCTTTTTTCTAAGAATCTAACTACTTGTTTAAATTATCAGCCAATGTCGAAACTTACAGCCATCTCTCCCGTTGACGGTCGTTACCAAAAGCAAACTGCCGCTCTAAGCTCCTATTTTTCTGAATTTGGCTTGATCAAGTACCGCGTTTTAGTGGAAGTCCATTATTTCTTATTTCTTGCAGATAAGAAGTTTTTTAAAGTGACCCCTGCCTTAAAAAAAGCATTGCTAAATGTGGTTGACAATTTTAGCGAAGCAGATGCCGAAAAAATAAAACACATTGAAGCCGCTACCAACCATGATGTTAAAGCAGTGGAATATTTTTTGAAAGAGGTATTAGATAAAAACAAGGCCAGTGAATTAAAAGAATGGATTCATTTTGGATTGACTTCACAAGACATCAATAACACGGCTATTCCATTGAGTTGGAAAGAGGCCATGGAAAATAATATTTTACCGGCGTACATCAATTTGCAAAACAATTTATTTCAGCTGGCTAAAAAATGGAAGAAGGTTACTTTATTGGCACGTACCCATGGTCAAGCTGCCTCTCCTACCACACTTGGAAAAGAGATAATGGTTTTTGTAGAAAGACTACATCATCAAGTGGAACTATTTACAGCCATTCCTTATGCTGCTAAATTTGGTGGTGCTACGGGTAATTTTAATGCACACCATATTGCTTTTCCTAAAAAAAATTGGGTAAGCCTAGGCAATGAATTTGTAGACGATGTATTAGGTTTACAAAGAATGCAGTTCACTACGCAAATTGAACACTATGA
>CAIPJS010000047.1 GCA_903865435.1 uncultured Bacteroidota bacterium
CTTTTGCACAAGGCTTATATGGTTATACTGCTTATGATGCCATTCCATTTTTTGATACCATTCAATTTAAACAAGGGGATCCAATTATTCCTTTAATGCGTTATCGTTTATATCAATATGTGATTGCATTTAATCATTTTAAAGATGAAATATTTATTTGTGAAAATAAAATAGCAGGCATTGCTTCCGATTACAATGCACTGGTATCTTATATTAAAAGTAAGGACCTTCCTCAATATCCTTTCTCTATGAAAGGAGAGGAGAGTTCTAATTTAACCGACGAGCAGTATCGAGAAGCAGTGAAAAAAGGCATTCAACATTGCATGCGTGGCGACGTATTTCAAATTGTATTAAGTAGAAGATTTCAACAAAGTTTCCAAGGCGATGAATTTAACGTTTACAGAACGCTTCGAAATATTAACCCCTCTCCTTATTTATTCTTCTTTGACTACGGCGATTATAAACTAATGGGCTCTTCTCCAGAAGCGCAAATTATTATTAAAAATGGCAAAGCCATTGTACATCCTATTGCAGGTACTTTTAAAAGAACAGGCGATGAGACAAAGGATGCAGCAATGACCCAGCAATTATTAGATGATCCTAAAGAAAATGCGGAGCATGTAATGTTGGTAGACTTAGCTAGAAATGATTTAAGCCGAGTTTGTACAGAAGTAAAAGTGAAACAATACCGACAAGTACATTATTATAGTCATGTAATTCATTTAGTAAGTGAAGTAGAAGGGGTAGTGGCAAAAGATGCCAATCCTTTACAATTGATTTCTAAAACTTTTCCTGCGGGTACCTTAAGTGGTGCACCTAAGTTTAAAGCCATGCAATTGATTGATGCTATTGAGCCTACTAAGAGGTCTTATTATGGTGGTTGTATTGGTTTTTTAGGTTTTGATGGTTCTTGTAACCAAGCCATTATGATTCGTACTTTTTTAAGTAAGCATAACACGCTTACTTATCAAGCAGGTGCAGGTGTGGTGGCGGCCAGTGTGCCAGAAAATGAATTGCAGGAAGTAAATAATAAATTGAATGCCTTAAAAACGGCCATTGTATTAGCAGAAAAAATGCATGCCTAATTTTTGAATATAGAAATAAAATTATTGAACATAGAAATAAGTGAAAATGAAAATATTGGTTTTTGATAATTACGATTCCTTTACTTACAACTTAGTACAGTTGATCAGGGAAATAGCGCCTATGGCTTCTTTGGAAGTGCATAGAAATAATGAGATTGCTTTAGAGGATATAAAAGCCTTTGATAAAATTTTATTATCACCTGGTCCGGGTTTGCCATCGGAGTCTGGTTTGTTATTACCGCTTTTAAAAGAATATGCAGCTAGTAAATCTATTTTCGGTGTCTGTTTGGGTCAGCAAGCTATTGGAGAAAATTTTGGAGGGAAGCTAACTAATTTAAGTAAAGTGTATCATGGTGTGGCAACGCCTGTTCATATTACAACTGCATCTAGTTTATTTGAAGGAATGCCTACTACATTTGATGTAGGGCGTTATCATAGTTGGGTGGTGGATAAAAATAATTTCCCAGCCGAATTAACCATTACTTCTAAGGACGATCAAGGTTTTATTATGTCCTTAGAGCATAAAAATTATGATGTGAAAGGCGTACAATACCATCCAGAAAGCGTGTTAACCCCTATGGGTGCTACCATTATAAAAAATTGGTTAAAAAAATAAGTATGAAAAAATTATTACAATATTTATTTGAGCATAAGACCTTGACGAGAGAGCAGGCTAGGGAGGTGCTAGTGGATATATCTCAAGGCAAGTACAATGAACATGAAATTACTTCCTTTGTCACCGTGTATTTAATGCGCAGTATTACCATTGAGGAATTAATGGGTTTTAGAGATGCTTTATTGTCTTTGGCCGTAAAAATAAATATAGGGGTAGAAGACACTATTGATATTGTTGGTACCGGAGGGGATGGCAAAGACACTTTTAATATTTCTACTTTGGCTTGTTTTATAGTTGCAGGGGCAGGACAGAAAGTAGTGAAGCATGGCAATTATGGCGCTTCAAGTGTAAGCGGTGCTTCGAATGTGATGGAGCAATTGGGATACAAATTTAAAAATGAGGGAACCGCTTTGTCTAAAGAAGTGAAAGAAGCAGGCATTTGTTTTTTACATGCGCCTTTGTTTCATCCAGCATTAAAAACGGTGGGGCCTATCAGAAGAAATATTGGGGTGCGTACTTTTTTTAATATGCTAGGGCCTATTGTGAATCCTGCACAACCCAAATATCAGTTAATTGGTGTATACAATTTAGAAATGGCCAGAATTTATAATTATGTTTTACAAGGTTTGGGTAAAGATTTTACTTTAATACATAGTTTAGATGGCTATGATGAAATTGCTTTAACTACCGATACAAAAGTTATAAATAATAAAGGTGAATATATTATGACGCCTTATCAGTTAGGTAAGAAAAAAGTATTTAGTGAAGAATTACATGGTGGAAAGACCGTAGAAGAAGCTGCAGGAATATTTAAAAAAATTATTCAAGGCAAGGGTACTTGGTCTCAAAATGCGGTAGTACTATCTAATGCGGCCATGGCTTTATTTGTAACAGGCAAGTATGAAACCTATGAATTAGCTTTTCAAGCAGCGGTTACAAGTTTAGAATCGGGGGCTGCTTATAATTGTTTAGAAAAATTAATTAGTTTACAATGAGCACTAAAATAATAAGTACGAATATATTAGCTACCATCGTTGCTCATAAATTGAGGGAAGTGTCTGCGCGTAAAACTGAAATTAGCATTGCGCAATTAGAAGCAATGCCTTTATTTTCCAAACAAGCCCTTTCTTTGAAATCGAATTTATTAAAGCAGCATACTACAGGCATAATTGCAGAATTTAAAAGAAAGTCACCTTCTAAAGGCATTATCAATAATAAGGCTTCAGTTAAAGAAGTAACAGCTGCCTACCAAGCATATGGCGCAGCGGGTATTTCTGTATTAACCGATACTGAATTTTTTGGAGGCAGTTTAGATGATTTATCTATAGCTATTCAAAATGATATACCAGTACTTAGAAAAGAATTTATTATAGATGAGTTCCAAATTATTGAAGCAAAGGCTTATGGCGCATCAGTGATATTATTAATTGCTTCTTGCTTAACAGCCGCCGCTACTAAATTATTGGCTATGAAGGCGAAAGCATTAGGCTTGGAAGTATTATTGGAATTACACGACGAAACTGAATTAGAACATATTTGTGATGAGGTAGATTTAGTAGGTATTAACAATAGAAGTTTAAAATCTTTTGAAGTAAATATTAATCATTCATTAGAACTTAAAAATAAACTTCCTAAAGGGAAATTAAGTATTGCCGAAAGTGGTATTTATAGTGTAGAGACTTATCAGTTATTAAAAAAGGAAGGCTTTGATGGTTTTTTAATGGGAGAGTATTTTATGAAAGAGGAAAATCCGGCATTGGCATTTGAATTATTTACAAAAGCAATCAAAACAAACTAAGATGCAATTTAAAGTTTGTGGCATAACAAATATTGAACAGGCCGAGGCTATTGCGAGCCAGGGTGTGCATTATATTGGATTTATTTTTTATCCAAGTTCAAAGAGGTATGCATTGTCAAATTTAAGCTTACAAGATATTGCTGCGTTTAAACCAGCAACCGCTAAAAAAGTTGGTGTATTTGTGAATGAGACTATTGAAAATGTTTTGGATACCGCTCGTAAAGCAGGACTTGATATGATTCAATTACATGGAGAGGAAGATGCTTCCTATTGTGCAGCCATTCAAGCAGCCTTTCCAGTAATTAAAGTATTTAGGGTTTCAAAAACTATTCCCGATTTTGCTTTATTTGAAAATGTAGCTGCCTATTACTTATTTGATACCGATAGTGCCTTGTATGGTGGAACGGGTCAGCATTTTAATTGGGAAATCATTAAGAAAACACCTTTCAATAAACCATTTTTCTTAAGTGGTGGTATTGGTATCAATGATGTACAAGGAATACAAGTATTGAAAGAAGCCATAGCAGGCAAGGATTTAGCAGTCTTAGATATGAATAGTAAATTTGAAACAAGCCCAGGAATTAAAAATATTGAATTAATTAAAACTTTTATAGATGCCATTATTTAATGTAAATGACAATTATCAAAACCCTACAGCGGAAGGTTACTACGGTGACTTTGGGGGAGCCTATATTCCAGAAATGTTATATGGCAATGTTGAGACATTGAAAACACAGTATTTGCAAATTATGCAAGACCCCATTTTTCAAGCAGAGTTTCAACAGCTTTTGAAAGACTATGTGGGAAGACCTACGCCTCTTTTTTTAGCAGAGCGTTTAAGCAAAGAAATTGGTGCTACTATTTATTTAAAAAGAGAAGACCTCTGTCATACAGGGGCACATAAAATTAATAATACCATTGGTCAAATTATTTTAGCACAAAAATTAGGCAAGAAAAAAATTATTGCTGAAACGGGGGCTGGTCAACATGGTGTGGCAACTGCTACTGTATGTGCCTTAAAAGGAATGGAATGTGTGGTGTATATGGGTGAAAAAGATATTGAAAGACAGGCGCCCAATGTGGCTAGAATGAAAATGTTAGGAGCAACCGTTATTCCTGCAAAAAGTGGAAGTAAGACTTTAAAGGATGCTACCAATGAAGCCATTAGAGCTTGGATTAACGAGCCTAATGAAACACATTATATCATTGGTAGTGTGGTAGGGCCGCATCCTTATCCAGATATGGTAGCACGTTTTCAAAGTGTGATTAGTGAAGAAATAAGAAAACAATTAAAAGAAAAAACAGGTACTGAACTTCCTACCCATGTGGTGGCCTGTGTGGGCGGGGGTAGTAATGCAGCAGGTGCTTTTTATCATTTCTTAAATGAACCTACTGTTCAACTTGTTGCAGTAGAAGCCGCAGGTCATGGTGTGCATTCAGGTTTAAGTGCTGCCACTACGCAGTTAGGGACTCCAGGTATTTTACATGGATCTAAAAGTATAGTCATGCAGACTAGCGATGGGCAAGTGGTGGAGCCACATAGTATTTCTGCAGGTTTAGATTATCCGGGTATTGGCCCCTTACATGCTTATTTATATGAAAGCAAAAGAGGCACATTTTTAAGTGCCACGGATGAAGAAGCACTAGCGTCGGCTTTTCACCTTTCAAAAATTGAAGGTATTATTCCTGCACTAGAAACAGCACATGCTTTTTCAGTGCTTCCAAAAATGAATTTGAAAGCATCTGATGTGGTAGTAGTTTGTTTGAGTGGAAGAGGCGATAAAGATTTAGCCACTTATATGGAACATTTATAAAGCCTCAAAAAATGCTTAAAATAAAGCGTAAAATAAAAATATGTCGAACTTAGAGTTAGTATTTAAAGAAAAATCGAAGCGCATTTTAAATGTGTATTGCACTGCGGGCTATCCTGCATTAGATAGCACTATGAAGGTTATGGCAAGTTTACAAAAAAACGGTGCAGACATTATTGAATTAGGCATGCCCTATAGTGACCCCTTAGCCGATGGAGAAGTAATTCAACTAAGTAGTATGAAGGCCTTGGCGAATGGAATGAATATTGCTGTTTTATTTGAGCAAATTCAGGATATGCGAAAAAGCATTTCTATTCCAGTAATATTAATGGGCTATATGAATCCTATTTTACAATATGGTTTTGAAGCCTTTTGCAAAAAAGCAAAAGAAGTAGGTATTGATGGACTTATTTTACCCGACCTACCATTATTTGAATTTGAAGATGCTTATGGAAAAATAATTAAGGAAAATGGGTTAGACTTTATTTTCTTAGTTACCCCAGAAACCCCTGATCAAAGAGTAAAAAAATTAGATAGCTTAAGTAATGGGTTTTTATATGCAGTAAGTTCTTCTGCTACCACCGGTAAAGACAAGGATTTTAATGTGGTTGCCCAGTATTTACAAAAATTACAAGCCTTGCAGTTGAAGAACCCGATTTTAGTGGGTTTTGGCATTAAGGACAAAGCTACCTTTGATGCTGCTACTGTGCATACGCAAGGAGCCATTATTGGTTCTGCTTATATTCAGCAGTTATCTAAAGGCGGGGATATTGAAACAATTACTAGTCAATTTTTAAATAGTGTTTTAGGCGCCTAAGTAAATAAAAAATGAAAACAGTAATTATTAAGTACAATGCAGGTAATATTCAGTCGGTGCTATATGCACTAGAGAGATTAGGTGTTTCTGCCATGGTTACTGATTCTATAGAAGAAATTAATACAGCCGACAAAGTTATTTTTCCAGGCGTTGGGGAAGCAAGTACTGCTATGCAATACCTAAGAGAAAGAAATTTAGATGAACTTATTAAAAACTTAAAGCAACCGGTTTTAGGTATTTGTTTAGGTATGCAATTAATGTGCATGCATTCTACCGAAAACAATACTAGTTGTTTAGGTATTTTTGAAGAGCAAGTAAAACAATTTGAAACAAAGGAACCTGCTATTAAAATACCACAGATAGGTTGGAATTCGATAACTTCATTGAAGACTCCCTTATTTAAAGGCATTGCAGAAAATAGTTTCGCCTATTTTGTGCATGGTTACTATGCAGCTAAAGGAAAACATACCATTGCCACTACCCATTATATTCAAGACTATAGTAGTGCTTTACAGAAGGATAATTTTTATGGACTGCAATTTCATCCAGAAAAATCGGCTAAGGCTGGCGAACAAATAATACAAAATTTTCTAGCGCTATAAATAGAATAGTAAAGAATAAACGAATTAAGAATAAACGAATAAAGAAGTAAAGACAAAAGAATAAAAACAACAACTTAAATGCAAATTATACCGGCTATAGATATTATTGAAGGCAAATGTGTTCGATTAACAGAGGGCGATTATGCGCAAAAGAAAATTTACAACGAAGATCCCTTAGAAGTGGCCAAGGCCTTTGAAGGTATTGGTTTAATGCGTTTGCATTTGGTTGATTTAGATGGAGCAAAATTGGGACAGGTAGTGAATTGGAAGGTTTTAGAAAAGATTGCAAATCAAACGCTATTGAAAATAGATTTTGGCGGAGGTATTAAAACAGAAGCTACTTTAAAAACAGTATTAGATACCGGCGCCACTTATGCAACCATTGGAAGTTTGGCTGTTAAAAATGAATTATTATTTCAAGAGTGGATTGCCAGGTTTGGTGCCAAGGTTTTTATGTTAGGCGCAGATGTGTTGGATGAAAAGATAGCCATTGGCGGTTGGTTAGAAAAAACGGAGATATCGGTATTTGATTTTATGAAATCTTATATAGATAAAGGGGTAAAACAAATTTTTTGCACCGATATTAAAAAAGATGGCAAATTAGAAGGCCCTTCCATTGAGCTATATCAAAAAATTATAGAACAATTTCCAGCTTTGCATTTAATTGCAAGTGGAGGCGTGAGTTGTTTAGATGATTTAATAGAACTAGAAGAGATAGGATGTAGCGCTGCTATTGTGGGTAAGGCTATTTATGAAAATAAAATTACCATTTCGGAATTAGCCAATTTCAATTAATACTATGTTAACCAAACGCATCATACCTTGTTTAGATATCAAAGACGGCCGCACGGTGAAGGGTGTGAACTTTGAGGAGTTAAGAGATGCAGGAGATCCCATAGAACTAGCTGCTTTCTATGCAAACGAAGGTGCAGACGAATTGGTTTTCTTAGATATTACAGCCACTGTTGAAAAAAGAAAAACCTTAAGTGAGCTAGTGAATAAAATTGCTCATAAAATAAATATTCCTTTTACGGTAGGTGGGGGCATTCAAACAGAAGAGGATGTGAGCATTTTATTGCAAAATGGAGCAGATAAAATTTCTATTAATACAGCAGCCTTTCAAAACCCTGACATCATAAATCGCTTTGCTAAAAATTTTGGAAGTCAGTGTGTGGTATTGGCCATTGATACAAAACTAGAAGCGGACGGAAATTGGTATGTCTATTTAAAGGGAGGCAGAGAAAAGACCAATAGCTTAACCATGGACTGGGCAAAAAAAGCAGTGGATTTAGGAGTGGGCGAAATCTTATTGACTTCTATGAATCACGATGGCACCAAACAAGGATTTGCTTTGGACATTACATCAACTTTATCTTCGGCATTGACTGTACCTATCATTGCATCGGGTGGTGGAGGCAATGCAGCTCATTTTTATGATGTATTTACAACAGGCAAGGCCGATGCTGCATTGGCTGCTAGTATATTTCATTATAAAGAAGTAGCCATTCCCCATTTAAAAAAATATTTAAACGAAAAAGGGATTGCGGTAAGAATTTAATAAACTAGTAAAGAATTAAATAGCAAGTTTTAAATAAAAGCTAGAAAAGACTAATAATAAGAACGAAGAATAAATAAACTATTAACTAATAAGAAAATAATAAATAACTAATTATACTATTACCTATGAATATCAATTTTACAAAATACGCAGACGGACTAGTGCCCGCCATTGTACAAGACGCTAATACCAAAACGGTTTTAATGCTTGGTTTTATGAATCAAGCAGCGATTGATGCCACGATTACTGGAAGCAAAGTCACTTTCTTTAGTCGCTCAAAAAATAGATTGTGGACCAAGGGGGAAGAAAGCGGTAATTTTTTACAGTACATAGGTATGCAAGTTGATTGTGACAATGATACCCTATTAATACAAGCCAACCCGGTAGGTCCAGTTTGTCACAATGGAACTGATACTTGTTGGGGAGAGGCTAATTTTCCAAGCAATACTGCCTTTCTAAACCAATTAGAACAAGTGATTGCGCAAAGAAAAACTTCAGCTCCTGAAAGTTCTTATGTGGCAAGCTTATTTGCAAAAGGAGTGAATAAAATTGCTCAAAAAGTAGGGGAAGAAGCGGTGGAAATGGTTATTGAATCAAAGGACAACAATGAGCAGTTATTCTTAGACGAATCGGCCGATTTGTTGTTTCATTATTTAATTCTTTTACAAGCCAAAGGCTTTATATTGGAAGATGTGGTAAAAGTTCTAGCAAAAAGACGCAAGCCCTAAAATAATATCTTATATTTGGAATCAACTTTAAACTAAGTGTTTTAATAAATAGCGCTTAAAAAAATGAATATGAATCAATTTAAAATCTACATCGCTTGTTTGCTTGTATTGAGTTCATTCAACATGAATGCTCAATCCCTCAAAATTTCGGGCAACCTTAAAAATGTGCCAGATAAAACAGAAATAAGTTTGTTAGACGGAATGGCCAATAAAGAAGTTGCTACTGCCACTGCCATGGATGGTAAATTTACATTAAATACAACTGTTGAAAATATAGGTGTCTATGTAATTACGATCAAAGGTATCAAAGCACAATTACCCATATTTGTAGGAAATGATCAATTAGAGATAGAGGGAGATGCGCAAAATTTAAAGGAACTTACCTACAAGGGGTCGCCTAGTCAAAATTTGTATCATGCATTTATGCTCGATTTTGATCCAAAAATTTCAACCTATTTTAATAGTTTAACTTTATTACAATCAGAAAAAAATCTTGCAAAGAAAGATTCTATTTCGAAAGCTGCAGAGCAACAATCTAAAAATATTTTAGAGGAGTATGCTTTATTAAGTAAACAAAACAATCAATCGCCGGTTACTACGTTTTTCTTGTTTCAGTTTGCCAATATCTTTCCTTCGGTGAAAGAATCTTTATCGGATTATTATGGGCTATTACAAGGGGATGCTAAAAAAGGGCCCTTTGCTGCTGTGATTGAAAAAACTTTACAAACAGTGGGGGTTGGAAAAATTGGAACAGTATTGCCCGAATTTAAGCAAAATGACGTGAATGGGAAATTGTTTAGCTTGGCTTCATTGAGAGGCAAATATGTATTGATTGATTTTTGGGCAAGCTGGTGCGGGCCTTGTCGTGCCGAAAATCCAAATGTGGTTAAAACCTACAATAAGTTTAAAGATAAAAATTTCACAGTCTTAGGTGTTTCCTTGGATCAAGACAAGCCAAGATGGTTAGAAGCTATTAAAAAAGATGGACTAAGCTGGACGCATGTAAGTGATTTAAAATATTGGAACAATGAAGTGGCCGTGCAGTTTGGTATTCAAAGTATTCCTGCCAATTTTTTAATTGATCCTAATGGCGTAATCATTGGTAGGGATTTAAGAGGCGATGATTTAGTAAAAGCGCTTACTGCTGTTATAAAATAATTATTTGTATTGATTATAATAGAAAGCCTCCCGATTTATTGAGAGGCTTTTTTATACGTTGTATTTTTTAGGAATTTACTTTATATACTTTTTCGCTAGCCAGCTCTCGCTGATAGGTTGAAGCCAATCTTTTTCCATGGCAGTTTTATTGCCAACTAAATTATTAAAGTACAAAGTATCTTTTTGTAATAAGCCATTTTCTAAAGCATAGCCCACTTGTGCCATTGGAATAGTTTGTACACGATCATTAACCAAGAAAGCCAATAATTCTCTATTGAACATTTGCACGCCTGTCAATTTTTCTATTTCCTTAATCACATGCACCGAGCTATCTGTACTACAGCCACCCACGCCTGTTTGGCTTTCATCGGCCATGATGACGATGAATTGACCATAAATAATAGTGGCAAATCCTTTTACGGGTGCGCCATGACTTTTCCAATTGTCTGTAAATAGCTCCAATATTTCTTCTGCTTGAAATAGTTCGCCTAAAGCAAAAGTTCTATTGCTTTGGTAAATCCATACTTTGGATAGAGGATGAAAATTTTCTGGTAATATGGTTTTTAAATCAACAATCATTTTAGTATTATTTTATTGAATGGCTTTCGCTATAATTTCTGCTATATCTAAGACTTCGGTATTTACTTCTTCATTTCTATTTTTAATGCCATCTGTTAGCATCGTATTGCAAAAAGGGCAGGCGCTGGCTACAAAATCCGACTTGGTTTCAATGGCTTCGTCAGCTCTTTCCATATTCACTCTTTTGTCACCTTTTTCTTCTTCTTTAAACATTTGCGCGCCACCTGCACCGCAACAAAGTCCTTTGGATTTACATCTTTTCATTTCTCTTAATTCCATATCCAAACTTTCTAAAACTTTTCTTGGGGCTTCATAAATCTCATTGGCCCTGCCTAAATAACAACTATCGTGGTAAGTGATAGATTTACCTTTCCATTCATTGCTATCGGTGATATTAATCTTGCCTTGCTCTATGAGTTCTTGTAAAAATTGAGTGTGGTGTATCACTTCATAGTTACCTCCTAGCACAGGGTATTCATTTTTTAAAATATTAAAACAATGTGGGCAGGTAGTCACAATTTTTTTAATAGAGTAGCCATTTAAAATTTGTATATTTTGATAAGCCATCATTTGAAACATAAATTCATTGCCTGCTCTTCTTGCAGGATCTCCGGTACAAGCTTCTTCCTTACCTAAGATGGCATAGTTGACACCCGCTTTATCCAATATAGTAGCAAATGCCTTGGTAATTTTTTGTGCCCTTTGATCAAAGCTGCCTGCACATCCTACCCAAAACAAAACTTCGGGGGTTTGTCCACTTGCCATCATCTCAGCCATTGTATTTACTTTCATGACTTTATTATTTATACTTTTTTTGTCCAGGCATCTCTATCGTCTGGAGCAAATTTCCAAGGTGCAAAATTATTTTCAATATTATTGAACATGGCATTCCATTCTTGCGGGGCATTGCTTTCTTCCATTACTAAGGATCTGCGCAATTCTATAATAATATCTAAAGGAGAAATGCTCACTGGACATTCTTCCACACAAGCATTGCAAGTGGTACAAGCCCTTAGCTCCTCTACAGAAATGTAATCGTGCAATAAAGATTTATTGTCTGGCACGAAAACTTTATTCAGTGAAATATTGCGGCCTACTTCCTCCAATCTATCTCTGGTCGCCATCATCATTTTACGAGGGCTCAATAATTTGCCCGTAACATTGGCTGGGCAGGCTGCTGTGCATCTTCCACATTCTGTACAACTGTATGCGTCCATTAAATTTTTCCAGCTCAAATCCATTACATCTTTAGCACCAAAACTAGCTGGTGCTGCCGTATGGGTAGGAGCCATTTCTGGTTGCATGGCATACAATACTTCGTTTTGTACTTCGGGCATATTGTGCATCATCCCTTTGGGCGTAAGCGGCGCGTAATAAGCATTGGGGAAAGCCAATATAATATGTAAATGCTTGGAATAAGGCAAATAATTCATAAATATATAGATGCCTATAATATGCAACCACCAAGCCGTTTTTTCTATTGTGATCAAACTACTTGCGCTAAGCTCTTTAAGATAAGGACTTAGATGCTGTGAAATAATAAAATTCTTTTCGGAATCTGCTGCGTTCATCAACAAAAACAGTCCCATTAAAATAATTTCAGCAATTAAAATATAATTGGCATCGCTGTGGGGCCATCCATTTAAATCTTGGCTTAGAAATCTTTTAATTTTTAAAATATTTCTTCTGATAAAAAATACCACACAAGCCATCCATACCAATGCAGCTAAAATTTCAAAACAATTGATAATCTCAGTATACAAATTTGCAAATCCTAATTGTGTAAGATAATTTTCAAAAATACGGTGTGTGCCTAGTATGCCATCAATAACAATTTCAAGCAACTCTATATTAATGACAACAAATCCCACATAAACAAATATATGCAAACAGGCCACCAACGGATTTCTAAACATTTTCTTTTGACCCAAGGCCAATAAAAAAACATTTTTCCAACGTTTTGCTTTTTGATCATTGATAAAACTTGCTTTCCCTAGTAAAATATTTTTACGAATGCGCATCAAATTTTTAGCAAACAGCAATAAAGCTGCAGCGGTGACTATTGAAAAAATAATAGAAGCAAGCAAAGCCATAGTAGTCATTGAATGATTAAAACTAGTACAAATTTAACCCATTTTTGAAAGCCAATAATCTAAAATGCCTTCTAAATTGGAGAACTAGCAATTATTGCTTAAAATTGCTTTTTAATTCGTTTTATTATGAGTCAGTCATTTGAACAAAAAGTACAGCAATGGTTAGCTGGGAGTTACGACCAGGCCACTAAAGATGCCATCATTGAATTGCAATCAAAAAATAAAGAGGAATTAGCAGATAGTTTTTATAAAAACTTAGAGTTTGGAACAGGTGGATTAAGAGGCATTATGGGCGTAGGGACCAATCGAATAAACAAATACACCATAGGTATGGCTACCCAAGGGTTTGCCAATTATTTAAAAAAGGCCTATCCCAATGAAAAAATTTCAGTAGCCATTGGGCATGACAGCAGAAACAATGCAAGATTTTTTGCCGAAACTACAGCGCAAGTATTTGCAGCCAATGGCATCAAAGTATATTTATTTGAAGCATTACGTCCTACACCAGAATTGAGTTTTGCCATCAGAAATTTACAATGCAAGGCAGGTGTTGTTTGTACCGCTTCACACAACCCCAAAGAATACAACGGGTATAAAGCCTATTGGAATGATGGAGGGCAATTGGTTCCGCCGCATGATAAAAATGTAATTGCCGAAGTAGAAGCCATAGCATCTATTGATGATGTAAGATGGGAGGGTAATACTGCTTCAATAGAATTATTAAGCACTTCAATGGATGATGCTTACATACAAATGTTAAAGTCCTTAAGCGTTTATCCCGAAATTATTGCAGCCCAGCATGATTTAAAGATTGTTTATACGCCCATTCATGGCACGGGCATTACGATGGTGCCTAAGACCTTGACTGCTTTTGGGTTTACCAATGTGCATGTGGTCGAAGAGCAGGCTACCCCAGATGGTAATTTCCCAACTGTAACTTACCCTAACCCAGAGGAAAGCGAAACCATGAGTATAGGCATGCAAAAAGCCAAAGAATTGGATGCAGATATATTATTAGGTACCGATCCTGATGCAGATAGAGTGGGTGTGGGTGTAAAAAATCACAAAGGTGAATGGGTTTTGATGAATGGAAATCAAACCGCCGTATTGGCCTTTGCGTATATGATGGAAGCACGCAAGGCGAAAGGCATTGCGAAGCCTAATGACATGGTCATTACTACGATCGTGACCACAGCTATGATTAATGAAGTAGCTAAGCAAAATAAGGTCAATTGTTACAATGTATTAACCGGTTTTAAATGGGTGGCTGAATTGGTGAAAGAAAAAGAAGGCAAAGAAAATTACATCATAGGTGGTGAAGAAAGTTTTGGATTGATGATTGGAGATCAAATTAGAGATAAAGATGCCGTAAGTGCGGTAGCAATACTTTGTGAAATGGCTGCGTATGAAAAAAGTAAAGGCAGAACGCTGTTTGATAAATTGATTGAATTGTATATCCAATATGGATTTTATTATGAAAATCTGATCAGCATTACCAAAAAAGGAATGAATGGTCAGCAAGAGATTGCTAAAATGATGGAAGCTTATAGACAATCTCCGCCAAGTTCAATAGATGGGGAAGCAGTAATAACTTTATTAGACTATGAATTACAAATAGGAAAGAACTTAATGACTGGGGAAACTTGGAAAATTAATTTGCCCAAAAGCAATGTATTGCAGTTTATCACCGCAAAAGGAAGTAAGATTTCGGCAAGGCCTAGTGGCACCGAACCTAAAATAAAATTTTATTTTAGTGTCAATACTATTTTAAAAGACAAATCAGCATTTGATGCAACCTACCAAATGCTGCAAGATAAAATTAAAGGCATCATTCAATCTATGCAGTTAAATTAATTAAAAGCATGAAAAAACTGGAAGATTTAGTGGATACCTATTTGCATAAAGGTCTTAGAAAAAAACTAGTTGAAATTTTAAAAGAGAAAGGGATTACGGATGAACAGGTGCTGGATGCCATTCATACCATCCCAAGGCATTATTTTTTAGATTCAGCCTTTGATAAAATTGCTTATGAGGATAGGGCATTCCCTATTGCCTCTGAGCAAACCATTTCTCAGCCTTATACCGTGGCGTACCAAACCCAATTGCTTCAAATTAAGAAAGGAGATAAAGTATTAGAAATTGGCACTGGGAGCATGTATCAAACCACTATTTTAGCAGCTTTAGGTGCTAAAGTGTATACCATTGAAAGGCAAAAACAATTGTTCGAACAAACGCCTACGTATCTTTTTAAAAAGCAATACCCCAATATTGAATTTCATTTCGGGGATGGATTTGAAGGGCTTCCCTTGTTGGCCCCTTTTGATAAAATTTTAATTACTGCCGCTGCACCAAAAATTCCTGAAAAATTATGGGAACAATTAAAAGTGAGTGGTAAAATGGTGATACCATTAGATGAATCAGAAGCAGCACAACGCATGTTGCGTCTTACGAAGAAAAGAGATGGCTCTGTTAAACGAGAAGCATTTGATACTTTTTCTTTTGTGCCTATGCTAGAAGGAAAAACCCAGAAATAAACTTTAAAAGACTTCTTAAATTTTATTGAGGCATTTGATCCATTCCTCCGCCATCATCCATCTTATTGTTTTTACGTTTCAATAAGTTTACATCAAACTTGCCAAAGCGGTAACTAAAATTCAATCTAAAAATTTGTTGATCTCTAATTCTGGTAACGTTTTGTATAAAGTATTGACTTTCTGAATAAGTTTGGCTCACTCTGGTTTTGAATACGTCATTCACACTTAAAGATAAGCTGGCTGTTTTGCCCCCTTTCAAAGTCCAATCTTTTTTCAAAGCCATATCAAAGTCATAGCTTGGGAAATTGTATCCTTGCGCTGTGGATTGTGGTCCACCAAAACCACCGCCACCCATGCCTCTACCGCCACCACCGCCTGCGCTGCTTCCACCCGGAGGCAGAATGGTTTTGGCTTGGTACTGTCCGCTAAACTGAAAAGAGAAACCTTTTGGAAATTTAAATGTGTTGTTCATTTTGCTAAACCAACTTGTTAAATCATTGTTTACATTTTGTCCAGGGATGGTTGCAGTGATGGCAGATTTAAATAAGTTAAAACTCAAATTCATATCCCACCATTTTGTGATAGCGGTTTTATTACTTAATTCCAATCCATATACAACGGCAGTATTTGCGTTAATCGAAGAACTAAAATAAACACTGTCTGTTTTAGTGATTGGGTTTAATCCTCTATAAACATAATTCGTAATTAAATCTGTGCTGTATTTATAATAAGCAGTGGCTAAAAAATTAGACCCCTTGGTATAAGCATTGTTATATGCAATCTCAAAAGAATGCGTAAACTGAGGTTTCAAACTTGGGTTACCAATATTAATATTTTGAGGATCACTGTAGTTGGGGAAGGGCAGCAATTGAAAAAAGTTAGGAGGACTGATTCTCTTTGAATAGTTCAATTGAAAATCTTGTTTGTCATCCAACTTATAATTGATAAAGGCGCTTGGAAATAAGGAGATAGGATAGTTGGTGCTATAAGGTAAAGAGTCAGTTCCTTTATTATTAAGCAAATGACCTTCATAAGCTCTACTTTCTGCTCTTAATCCAAGTTGAAAGCTCCATTTTTCTACTTTAGTATTTAAATTTACATACCCAGCAAAAACACTTTCGCTGTATCGGTATTGATTGCTGATAGAGTTTAATAAAACATCATTTCTATATTGATTGCTTAAGTTAAACTCACTTCTGTAATTGTATTTTCCGCCCGCTTCAAATTTTGTATCTGGGCTTAACTCTTTGGAATAATCAACATTGGTAGAATAGTTCTTATTGTTACCACTTCCAATACTTTGTTGGTTCAAAGAAGTTGCTTTTTGATAATAAACATTGGACCAGTTGGTATTGTCAGATTCGTTGTAATTGAAATCTGCAGCCAATTCATGGCCTTTTTCTTCAAACAAATGCTTATAGCTTAATTGACCGCCTTTATTTAAAAAATGAAAACTTGAACTATTGGTCAAACTATCACTTTTCATGATGCTATTTTTTATAGAATCAATCACCTGTGTGCCAGTACTGCCCATTGAACCTTCCATGATATTGGCATACAATGAAAAAGTATTTCTATTGTCTGCAAAATAATCAACCCCCGCTCTGTAAAAATTAAAAGAACCATTACCAGTGCTATTGCTAATGTTTTGGACATTAGTAGGTACCGATGCGCCTAATATTTCTCGATTGCTATTGCTTTCGCTAATTGATTTTCTACCGTTTACATTGGCGTTTAAAGAAAAATTAAATTTACTGTCGCGAACATTCATATCCCCACCGCCATTGAACTTCCCACGCATATCTATACCGCTTCGTATACCACCATTGTAGCCATTCTTTCTATTTTTCTTTAATACAATGTTTAAAATACCTGCGTTGCCACCCGTAGCATCATATTTCGCAGAGGGGTTGGTGATAATTTCTACTTTGTCTATAATGTCTGCTGGAATTTGATCCATGGTTAAAGTGGTAGGACGGTTGTCTATAAGCAAGGTAGGTGTTGCATTTCTTAAAGTGACATTGCCATCAATGTCCACATTTAAGTTGGGAATATTTTTCATTACTTCCACTGCAGTTTGGCCTGTACTGGTTAAATTTTTATCTACATTAAATATTTTTCTGTCAATGCCCATTTCAAACTGTGGTTTTGCAGCTGAAGTAACAGTTACGCTTTGTAAATCGGTTGCAGATTCTTCCAATTTGATATTGCCTAAATCCTTATCTACTAAGGCCATCATATCTTGCATGCTTTGACCGCCACCCATCTTTATGCCAAAGCTTACTTGTTTCTCTAATTTTTTATAACCAACCCCAGCAATCACTAATTTGAAATTGCCCATAACTGATAAATTTTCAAAACTAAAATCACCATTAGGAGCAGTCAACATAGTGCCTAAAGTGGACTCAGTACTTTTTTTAGTAGTAGGGTCAAATTTGGTTCCTTTAATTTGAAGGGTAACACCCTCAATACCTTTTTTATTGCCATCCACAATTTTTCCGTAAAAATGACCTAGGTTCATGTTACCGCCGCCGGCTCTCGCCCCTGCAGGTATTTGAGAAAAACTAAGTTCTTGCAATAAAAGAAAACTTAATATTAAATATATGTATTTCATGCTATTATGATGCTTTTTGGTGTTCCTGGTTTATAGGATTTGCAAATATCATACAATCTTATCTAAGAAAGGCTACTTGAATGTATAAGCGGTAATAAATTATAGATGTTGGATCAATAGATAAATCCCCCAACCCCAGATGCATCCAATCAATACACAGATCCATCTTAGCTTTTGAGTAGCTTTTAATAATATTGTTTCAAGAATGGGTGCCCATTTGCTTGAAAGGGTAGACAAAAAATCTTGATGTATGTTTTGAGCCAATTGACCAATTAATGCCGGAAAAAGTTGGCGAAGTTCATCAATAAATACTTCCTTCAATTGTAGGATGGTTTTTTCTCCAATAAACATCGCCACCACAGGTAGTTTTTCGGCCAAACGATCCTTAAAAAAAAGATCTAAGTTAGCATCAATAGCAGGCAAAATTGCATGGAAAGAATTTTCTTTGTATTGGGCAATTAAACTTTCAATGGGTAAATCTTTAATTATTTTATTGAATGCACTTTCCCAAAGAAATTCGCCAATTTTGGTAGGAATTTTTGGAATAAATAGAATTTTAATAAATATCCATGCAAGGCACCAAGCCAATGCGCCGGTTGTAAATGAAATAAGTATGCCCATGATGCAAGCTATTTAAATGAAAAAAACCTATTCCATTCCGATTGCTCGGGTGGAATAGGTTTTGGGGAGAACGATGGGTCTCGAACCCACGACCTACAGATCCACAAACTGTCGCTCTAACCTACTGAGCTACGCCCTCCATATAGGGCGGCAAAAATACGTTAATTAGGGAATCTAAGAAATAAGTTTTGCTAGTTTTTATAAATTTGTCATAAAAATCCCGCTTTATTTCAATTCTGGCCCTATCCTAACCAATTTGCACTATTTTTGAAAACTTCATGCACAGATTTATGACATATGTAAAACAAAATAAGTGGAAAGCATTTGCCACTATCATCTTAGTAGGTGGTTTATTTTTCGCCTTTAATACTTTTAAAACAGGGGTGCAAGAAACGCCAGAAAGTAGACACCGTAAATTATTGTCCACTATTGGTCACTTATTAGAGTCTGAGCACTATAGCCCTAGAAAAATTGATGATGTATTTTCAA
>CAIPJS010000048.1 GCA_903865435.1 uncultured Bacteroidota bacterium
CAACGCACAGTTTGTACACTGTTAATTAAGGTTTATAAATAGGCGCTATTTTTACTGAAATTGTTTTTATTGGTATTTTAATATTTTGTTATTCTACAGTTTTGCAGGTTTATATACGCAAAAACCAAGGATACCCACTAAAATTTTATTTATCCACACAACCCTTGTGTATTTTTAAATTATAAAATTGCTAATTTATACATGGTTTTACCGCTTTAAGGGCTTTTAAGTACTAAGAAAACATTATTTTTGCTCTCCTATAATTATTTATATATGTCAATTATTCAGAACATTAGAGAAAGAGGTGCTTGGATCATCTTTGGAATTATCGCAATTGCTTTAATCGCATTCATATTACAAGATGGTATTGGAAGAAAAAGAGGGGCCAGCGATGTAACCACCCTTGGGAAAGTGAATGGCGAAGTAATTAATAAAATAGAATTTGAAGAAAAGTTAGACGCACAAGTGCAAAACTATGCAGCACAAGGCGTTAAAAGAGAACAATTGATTGGTTATTTATGGAACCAGGAAGTAGATCGCCTTTTATTTAAATCAGAAGAAACCAAACTTGGAATTACTGTTGGTACAAAAGAATTGTCTGATGTTTTATTTGGTAATGAATCTCCATTTAAACAAGAGTTCACCGACAAGACAACCGGACAATTCAAAGAGAACGACGCCAAGCTTGCTATAAATCAAATTAAAAAGTCAAAAAATAAAGACCAAATTAAACAGGTTGAAAAGTTTTATATAGAACCGGCTATAGAAAATAGAATGAGAAATAAATACCAAGCCTTGGTTGTAAGAGGGGTTCAGGTACCAAAGTGGTTGGCCGAAAAACAATTAGCAGAAACCTCTAATATTTCTACTATTTCTTTTGTGCGCGTTCCTTATACAACCATAACTGATACAACATTAAAAGTTAGCAATGAAGATATTGCCGCCTATTTAAAAGAAAACGCAGCTGCCTATCAAGTAGAGGAAGCAAGTAGAAACATTAGTTTTGTTGGATTTAGCGCTGCACCATCCAGCGTCGATAGTGCAAGTGCGAAAGAATTAATTACCGCACAAAAAGCTGATTTTAAAAACGCAAGCGACCCCGTAGCCTTCTTAAACAAAGCTGGAACAGAACTACCCTTTTATAATAGCTACCTAAGCAAGAAAGCAATTAAGATACCAGAATTGGATTCAATTATTAAGGCGGGTATTGGAAATGTATACGGCCCCTATGTTGATGGAAAAAACTTTACCGTTGCAAAAGTTATTGGTGTTAAACAATGGCCAGACAGCGCTAGTGTTAGACATATATTAATAGCTACTGTAAATCCAACAACGGGACAACAAATTAGAGATGATAGCACCGCAAAAAAATTAATTGATAGCATTAACGGCGCCATTAAAGGCGGCGCTTCATTTGACGCACTTTGTGCTAAATATTCTGAAGATGAAGGAAGTAAAGCAAAGGCGGGTGTTTTACCACAATTTGGACAAGGACAAATGGTAATGGCATTTAATGATTATGCTTTTGAAAACAACACGGGCTCAAAGGGTGTTGTAAAATCAGAGTTTGGTTATCATTATATTGAAATATTAAAACAAACAGCTAGAGGACCGGCGTATAAAATAGCTTATCTATCAAAAACCATCTTACCAAGCAATGAAACCATTACAGCAGCCTCAACCGCTGCCGCACAACTGGCTTCTTCTTCAAAAGATTTAAAATCTTTTAATGCCAACGCGGTTAAAATAAACAAACAGGTTTTACCAGCAGCAGGAATTAAAGCAAACGATTTTGATATACAAGGCATAGGAACGAGCAGGGCGACGGTGCGTTGGATTTTTGAAAACGATGTTAATGCGGTTTCAGAACCATTTGAGGTAGGAGATAATTATTTTGTTGCTGCTATTAGTGGTATTGAAAAAGAGGGTCTTACAAGCGTAGATATTGCACGCCCACAAGTAGAAGGTATTATTAAAGACAAAAAGAAAGCAGAAAAGATCAAAACAAAATTAAAAGGCAATAGCCTTGAGACAATAGCCACTAGCGTAAACGCGATGGTTCAAAAGGCAGACAGCATTAATTTTAATTATACCATGATTCCTGGTTTGGGCAACGAGCCGAAAATTGTTGGTGCCGCATTTAATAAAACATTATTAAACAAGGTGAGCGAACCCATTGTTGCCAACACGGGTGTATTTGTAGTGAGTGTAATCAATCTAGGTGCGAGGCAAACACAACAAGATCCTGTGTTTTTCAAAGACGAGTTGTTACAAAGAACAAGAAGCGTGATGTTTAGATCTAGCCTTGCTTTAAAGAAAACGGCAAAAATTGTAGACAACAGGGCGAAATTGTATTAATGTCTGATGTATTAAATAATAAAGTAGCGGATAGTGGTATTGTTACCATTGATTTAGCGAGCCTCTTGCCCGCAAATGACTTTGTTTTGTTTGATATTAAGCCCTTTCTTTTTATGGAATTAATATTAAAAGAAAAAGATTTTCGAGCGGCATTGCCTACAACAGACTGGACAAAATTTCAAGACAAGATAGTAGGCATTGTGTGTTCAGTAGATGCGATTATTCCTATGTGGGCAAACATGCTAATTGTGTCTGCGCTCAACCCATATGCAAAGGCGATTTATTTTGGAGACGAAAACAAAGCAAGAGAACAACAATTATTAGAAAGCATTACAGCATTAAATACCGAAGCCTACTTAGACCAAAGAGTTGTAATTAAGGGTTGTGGAGACAAGCCTATTGGGGCGTCCGCTTATATTGCTATTACACAAAAACTAAGACCCGTGGTGAAAAGTATTATGTACGGTGAGCCATGCAGTACAGTGCCCGTTTATAAAAAGAAGTAACCGTATAGCATTTTTTTAATGTGCTTCTAGCCAGTTTTTCCCCACACCCACTTCGGCTTCAACTGGAACGCCATTAGGAAGCACCATCGCCTCTTTCATGCACCTTAATATTAATTCTTTTAAGGCAGGTAATTCTTTTTCTACTGCATCAAAAATTAATTCATCGTGTACTTGTAAAATCATTTTAGAGGCCCAGCTGGTTTTTTTCATCTCAGCATGAATTTTAATCATGGCTAGTTTAATCATATCAGCAGCAGAGCCTTGAATAGGGGAGTTGATTGCATTTCTTTCTGCAAAACCACGTACGGTAAAATTGCTACTATTAATATCTCGTAACCAACGCTTTCTTCCCATTAGGGTTTCAACAAAGCCTAACTCTTTTGCGTTGTTAATTTGCTGGTCCATATATAACTGAATATTAGGAAACTCTTTTTTATAGTTGTCTATAATTTCTTTTGCCTCGGTTCTAGAGATGCCCAAATTTTCTGCTAAACCAAAAGCACCTTGTCCATAAATAATTCCAAAGTTCACACTCTTGGCTTTATAACGCATTTCCTTTGTTACATCTGCCTCGTTAATACCATATACTTTTGCCGCAGTGGCTGTATGAATATCTTTCCCTAGTTTAAAGGCCTCACACATATTGGGATCTCCGCTGATGGCTGCTACAATGCGCAATTCAATTTGAGAATAATCGGCGCTTACCAACACGCGGCCAGCATCACGCGGTATAAATGCTTTTCTAATTTCTCTACCTCGCTCTGTTCTAATGGGAATGTTTTGTAAATTAGGATTGGTGCTGCTTAATCTACCTGTAACCGCAACGGCTTGTGCATAGCTGGTATGCACGCGTCCTGTTTTTGGATTGATTAATTCAGGGAATGAATCAACATAGGTTGATTTTAATTTTGTTAATTCTCTAAAATTTAAAATATCATCTACTATTTTATGCTTGGACGCCATTTTTTGTAAAACATCTTCCCCGGTTGCGTATTGCCCTGTTTTAGTTTTTTTTGCTTTCGTGTCTAATTTTAAAATATCAAACAAAACCTCGCCCAATTGTTTGGGTGAAGCCAAGTTAAATCTAACCCCCGCTTGTTCATAAACACGTTCCTCGCTTATCTTAGCGTCTACTTCTAAAACCTTACTGTATTCATTTAAAAAATCAATATCCACCTTAACACCCTCGTATTCCATATCCACCAAAACGCGTACCAATGGGTTCTCTACTTCTTCAAAAACTTTTTCTACCCCACGCTTTTTAATTAATGGCGTAAAACAGTTTTTTAGTTGAAGTGTAATGTCTGCATCCTCTGCTGCATATTCTGTGACTTGTTCTAGGGGAGCATCCCGCATATTCCCCTGATTTTTACCCTTTTTGCCAATAAGTGTTGTAATAGAAATGGGCTCATAACCTAAAAATTGAGCACTTAACAAATCCATACTGCGCCTACCTTCTGGCTCAATCACATAATGTGCCAACATGGTATCAAAAGTTTGACCCAATAACTCAACGCCATACCATTTTAAAACTAAAAAATCATATTTAAGGTTTTGACCTATCCATAAAATTTCTTTATTTTTAAAAAGCGGTTGGAATAGTTCTAATATATTTTTTGCACTGCCCTCTCCCTTTCCGTCTTCTTCTATGGGGATATAAAATCCCTCGTGTACTTTATAAGAAAAACTTAAACCCAACAAGGAAACATCATTGGCGTTTACACCCGTAGTTTCTGTATCAATACAAATTTCTTTTTGTAGTTGAAGCTCCTGAACTAGTTTCTTAATGGCTGCTGTTCCAATCACGGCAGTATATTGATGTGGGGTGTTTGCGCTGTTTTTGTTGACGACCAATTCTACTGGAAGCCCCTCTTCTGAATCTCCTACCTCCTCTTCATGACTCATTGCTTCTGATTCGTTTTGTGCAATGATATCTTCCTCTTTTTCACCCCCTTTCTTTTTTTTAATTTTTACATTTACTGTATTGCCAAACAAATCGGTTTGTTCTTGTTTTTTCACTACCACTTCGGCTGCGCCCGCACCACCCATTACCGAAAACTCATCACCTAAAATTCTTTTACCTAATGTTTTAAATTCTAGTTCGTTAAAAATTTCTGCTAACGCAGATTTATTTTTTTCTTTTAGTCTAAAATCTTCTTCGTGAAAAGCAACGGGGACATTGGTTATAATTGTTGCTAATTTTTTACTCATGATGGCTGATTTTTTACCAGCACGCACTTTCTCACCCATGGAGCCGGTAATTTTATCCGCATTTTCTAATACGCCCTCGAGTGTATCATATAACTTTAAAAGCTTTGCAGCTGTTTTTTCACCTACACCCGGAATGCCAGGAATATTATCTGAAGCATCTCCCATCAAACCCAACATATCTACAACCTGTTCCACTCTTTCGATATCCCATTTCTCACAAATCTTTTTAGCATCTACAATTTCCTCCTTATTGCCAAAAGCAGGAGGCTTCCATATGTAGACATTGGGTTTTACCAAAAGTTGACCATAGTCCTTGTCTGGGGTAACCATATACACTTCATAACCCTTATCAGCTGCCTGCCAGGCTAGTGTTCCAATGATGTCATCAGCCTCATAGCCATCATATTCAATTACTGGAATATTAAAACCCTCAATAATGGCTTTAATATGTGGTAAGGAATCTAATAAATCTTCTGGTGCCTCTTGACGATTGGCCTTGTAATCTGTAAAATCGGTATGGCGCTCTGTTGGTGCATGTGTATCAAAACAAACTGCAATATGCGTTGGGTTTTCTTTTCGAATGATTTCAAGCAAGGTGTTGGTAAAGCCAAATTGCGCATTGGTATTGATACCGGTTGTGGTAATTCTTGGTGTTCGTATAAGCGCGTAATAAGCACGATAGATTAGTGCTAGCGCATCCAATAAAAATAGTTTTTTAGACATGGTGCTAAGTTAACCAAAAAAACCTCCCCATTACAATCAGTAACAAGGAGGTTTTTAAAATGTGAAAATATTATTAGGTATTTTACCTATTTAATTTTGTACTTGTATTTATAGCGCTCGTACAATTGCTTGTGCTTGTTATCTAAGGAAATGTCTCTTCCTTGAATAAAGGCTTTGGTAAGCTGGTTACCACGCATGTCTAAAATATCCCCTTCGCTTATTATGATATTGGCATCCTTTCCAGCTTCAATAGACCCTGTCATATCATCTATACCTAAAATTTTAGCAGTATTTAAAGTGATTGCACTTAATGCATCTTCTTTATCTAGGCCATAGGCTGCAGCAGTACCGGCATTAAAGCTAATATTGCGTTGCTTACTTTGATCGTTGGCGTCATTGATTGCAAACAATACCCCGGCTTTTTTTAGTTGTGCTGGTAGTTTATACAATTGATCTACATCATCATCTTCGGTGGTTGGCAATGCGTGTTCGTTGTCTAAAATAACTGGAATTTTATTATCGGCGAGGATGGATGCAATTTGTAAGCTTTCTAATGCACCTACTATAACAATATTAAATCCAAATGTTTTACCTAGGTCAATGGCAAGCAACATTTGTTTTACCTCGTTGGCGCGAATGTATAATTTTTGCTTGCCATCAAACAAACCGCGTACCGCTTCAAATTTTAAATTGTTCGCAGCATGATTTTTTTCTTGTAAATAGGCTTTTGCTTCTGTAAAGAATTTTTTTACATATTCTATTTTTGCCAAACCCTCTTTAACCGGATCGCTGGCCTGTTGTCTCATAAAACCACGACCACCTCTTCTTGGCATTAAGGAAGGCATATTGATGAACATACCATTGTCTGATTTATATGCAGCGTCTTCATAATTCCATGCATCTAATTGAACTACACTAGAACTTCCTTCAATTAAATCACCAAGGGGTGCAACATGTGCGAGCAATACGCCATTGGCTCTTAGTACATTAATTACTTTAGAATCTGTGTTGTAAGAAACAATACTTCTAATGCTAGCATTGTTTTCTCCAATTTCTTGAAAATCATTACTACCTCTAACACCACTGTTGATTTCTCGAAGACCCAGGCTTGAGATGGGAACAATTAAACCAGGATACACCTGTTTCCCAGTAGCGTCCACCACGGTAGCTCCACTAGGTGTTGCTACACTCGTACCCACTTCTTTTATTTTACCATTTTCAAATAATACCGAAGCGTCGTTTAAAACAGTACCGTTGCCCACATGAATCGTAGCGTGTGTAATGATGGTTGCTCCTTTTTGAGCAACCGAAGGATAAATTGTTTCTTGAGCTTTTGCAATGGTTCCGATCATTGCAAGAGACAATATAATGATTGATGAATATTTCTTTTGCATAGTTTAATCTTTTTGATTTTCGTAAATAGTAGCTAATCCATCTTCGTGATCGTGATCACCACAAGCTAAAATAGTTTGAATACTAGGCGTTGCTGGTCTTGTAGCCCCACCTGTTTTTTTCTCACCCAACATTTTTTGTATCAATCTTGTTTTTTCAGCTGCAACGGTTTGGTGCATCGTAGCATCTTTGTCTCTATCAAAATAAACGACACCATCTACGATAGTATATAAAGATTTTGCATAAATACTTAAGGGATTGTCAGACCACAAAACCACATCCGCATCCTTTCCTACTTTTATACTTCCTACTTTTTCAGCTACGTGAAGGGCTTTTGCTGGATTCAGGGTAACCATCTTCAGCGCTTCTTCTTCAGAAACCCCACCATATTTAACCGTTTTAGCTGCTTCTTGATTTAATCTTCTGGCCATTTCTGCATCATCTGAATTGATACAAACATTCAATCCTACTTTTTGCATGATGGCTGCATTGTAACCAATGGCATCTTGCACCTCTGTTTTATACATAAACCAATCAGCGAAGGTAGAAACATTAGAACCATGTTTTTTCATTTTGTCAGCTACTTTGTAACCCTCTAATATATGTGTGAACGTGTTTACAGTAAATCCATATTTATCGCCAACGCGCATCATATACGTAATTTCTGGTTGAACATAAGAGTGGCAAGTAATAAATCTTTTTTTATTCATGATTTCAACTAGCGCGTCTAATTCTAAATCTCTTCTAGCGCTAGGATTTTCTTTTAAACCTTTTTGATAATCTACCGCTCTATCAAAGGCATCGTTTAAAACCTCTTCTACACCCATGCGTGTATCAGGGAAGCGATTGTTATTGGTGCTTGTTGTGCGCTTTACGTTTTCACCCAGGGCAAATTTTATAAATGGATCTGCACCCGCAAATTTTAAATCTTGATCGTTAGCGCCCCAACGTAGTTTAATTAATTGAGTTTGTCCACCAATGGTGTTGGCCGAGCCATGCAGAATATGAGAAGAAGTAACGCCGCCACTCAATTGACGATAGATATTGATGTCTTCTGGATTTAAATTGTCTGCGATACGCACTTCAGAAGTAACAGATTGCGCGCCCTCGTTGATAGACAATGCAGCAATATGTGAGTGTTCATCAATGATACCAGCGCTTAAATGTTTGTTGGTTCCATCAATCACCCTAGCATTGGTTTCTGAAAGATGCTGACCAATTTTAGCAATCTTCCCATTTTTTAACAAGACATCTGTATTTTTTAAAACACCCTCTTTCTCGTTGGTCCAAACAGTTGTGTTTTTAATTAATATGGTTTCCTGTGTTGGAACGATTTCATTACCAAATCCAACAAAAGGATAGGTGATTTTTGCTAAAGCCTTTAATGTATCATTTGTTTTTTTAGTTTCAACGCTACTTGTTAAAGGACCAGCAAGACTTGCTGTCCAGGTTGTTTTATTTCCCGTTGCATCTGTTCCAATACCAGACCAATCTGCACCAAGCAATGTGCCGCTTAATCTTATTTGTTCTGCACCCCTTCCCTTTTTATTAGGGAAAGACAATTTTACTATAGATTCTGTAATGGTCAATTTTGCTGTCAAGGTATCTGCTCCAATAATAGAGGCAGATAAATCTTTTTTAACTTCTAAATTGTACTCGTTGCTTGATGTGCCATTTTTTACAGTTAGCTTATATTTACCAGCATACGTTTTCCATTCGGCAGCATTTACTTCATATTTATTTCCTTGTACCCAGTTTTCAATTATTTTAGCATTGCTAGCAAAAACCGCGTCGGTTGTTATAATAAAATTTGCCAATTTGCCTACCTCTAAAGAGCCCACTTGATCATATACGCCAAGTTGTGTAGCCGGTGTTTTTGTCAATGCCTCTAGTGCCTTGCTTTCTGACAAGCCATATTGAATGGCTTTTTTAATATTGGCTAAAAAAGTTTTTGAATCTTTCATATCAGCGCTTGTAATGCTAAAACTAATATTGGCTTTTTCAAACGCTGCTAAATTGGTTGGCGCCAATTCCCAGTGTTTCAAATCTGCTAATGAAACAAAACGCGCGTCGTTAGGATCTTCTACATCCATAGCAATTGGGAAGTCAACACCTAATATATAAGACGCTTTTGTTTTAGCAATCTCTTCTATTCTTTGGTAGCCATTGTCCCCACCTTTGATAATATATTGAACACCAAATTCATCACCTAAACGATCAGCCCTTACCGTACTCCATTTATCATCTGCTGAAAATATTTGTGGAAGGGATTGGTTGTTGTTCCAAGCCTCTAGTGATAAATTCGTGCCCTCACTTGCTGGTTTGTTTTGGTACCATTTTGCATCTAAATAAGTTTGTCGCAATAAAGCAATGCTACCCATTAAACTACTCGGATAGGATTGGGTAGAAGTTCCTTTTTCAAAAGAGTATACAGCAGCTGCTTTAGTTTTTAATAAAGCCTGGTTGTTGTTTTCTGTTGCCAAACTAACCACAGCCCCAGTTCCTCTTGCAATACCATCTTTTACATGGGTGAATACGGCACCAAAACCATTGCTTCTATAAGTTGCTGCTGCATTATCGTCAATATTAAACAGTTCACCTGCATTTATTTCTGGTTTAATCGCTTGATTCCAATTGTATGCGCCAGGTTTATTAGATACAAATTGCCCCGGAGCACCATAATTAAAACCACCGGCCGCGCGCTTAGGAGCACCAACTCCATAATCCGTAAATGGATCTATAAATGAGGGATAGATAAATTTTCCAGCACAGTTAATAATTACTGCCTCTTTGGGAATGACAACACTTGTTCCTACGGCTACTATTTTTCCTTGTTTAATAACCAGGGTTGCATTTTCTAATTTGTTTTTTTCATTCTGAACGATGGTTGCACCTGTAAATGCATATATCCCAGATCGAATGTCTCGAATACCATTTATTGGAAAACTTTCTTGTGCGCTTGCATTAATAAAAGAGCCCACTAGAAAAATCCATAAAAAAATCCTTTTCATACGCTTCGTGTTTTAGTAGTTAAAATGAAAGAAACTAAAGCTACTAAAAAGACTTTGTGAAAAAGCTTTTGCGGATTGTTTTTTTATGAGTGGAAATGCAAAATCGGGCTTGGTTTTAACGGCCAATAAAAACCATTAAAATTTGGATATCGCTAGGGTTAACGCCACTTATTCTGCTGGCTTGTCCAATGGTTAGGGGTCGAACTTTTTTAAATTTTTGAAGCGCCTCAATAGATAAGGCAGATAATTTATCGTAATCAAAATTTTCTGGAATCATTTTATTTTCAAGCGTTAACATTCGATCTACGATTTCTTTTTCTTTTTCAATATACCGCTCGTATTTAATTTGAATTTCGGTTTGTTCTAGATGATCTATGTTTTTATATGCTAATTTTTCTTTTAGTTCAGCACAATTATCAATCACCTGACTTAAGCTAATATTGGGTCGTAGCAAGAGTTTTGAAGCTTTTTGTTTTTCTGTAATGACAGCAGAATCAATACTATTTAAAAACGGATTTACTTCTTCTGGAACAATAGTTTGATTGGAAAGTGTATTTTTAATACTTCCTACTTCTTTAATTTTTTCTTCAACTTTGCGCATTCTTTCGGCACTTGCCAAACCAAGTTGATAGCCCAATTCTGTTAATCTTAAATCTGCATTGTCTTGTCTTAATAAGGTTCTGAATTCTGCACGAGAGGTGAACATACGATAGGGTTCGTTGGTGCCTTTGCTAATTAGGTCATCAATCAATACCCCAATATAGGCATCACTCCTTTTTAAAATTAGTGGTGCTTTGTCATTAATTTTTAAATGTGCATTGATACCCGCCATAATTCCCTGACAGGCAGCTTCTTCATAGCCCGTTGTACCGTTTATTTGACCCGCGAAATATAAATTATGGATTGCTTTTGTTTCTAGCGTATATTTCAATTGAGTAGGTTGGAAATAGTCATATTCAATTGCATAACCCGGTCGGAACATGCGCGCATTTTGAAAACCAGGCACCTTACGAAGAGCTTCGTACTGAACCTCTTCTGGTAAACTGGTACTAAAGCCATTCACATATATTTCAACCGTATTCCACCCCTCAGGCTCTACAAACAATTGATGGCGCTCTCTATCAGCAAATCGATTGATCTTATCTTCTATACTTGGGCAATACCTAGGACCAACACCCTCAATTCTACCTTGGTACATGGGACTGCGATCAAAACCCGTCTTTAATATATCGTGAACTATATTGTCTGTATAGGTTATCCAACAAGATCTTTGGTCTTTAGCTTTAACCCTTGGTATGTCCATGTAGGAGAAGCCTACAATTTCTTCGTCTCCTTTTTGTTCTTCCATCTTTGAATAGTCTAAACTACGACCATCTACCCTAGGTGGTGTACCGGTTTTTAATCTATCAGACGCTAAGCCAAAGGAAACCAATTGCTCAGTAATTCCAGTGGCCGCTTTTTCAGCAACCCTTCCGCCACCAATTTGTTTCTCACCTATATGTATAATTCCGTTTAAGAAAGTTCCACTGGTAATAACAACGGCATCAGCTGTTATCTTGTGACCCAAGCTTGTAATAACCCCACAAGCTTTATTGTTTTTAATGATTAACTCATTCACTGAATCCTGGTAAAAGTCGACATTAGGGGTGTTTTCTAGCATTTCCCTCCATTTGGTAGCAAACAATTGCCTATCATTCTGGGCTCTTGGACTCCACATGGCCGGACCCTTGCTTTTATTAAGCATTCTAAATTGAATTGTACTTAGGTCGGTGACGATGCCGCTATATCCACCTAAGGCATCTATTTCCCTTACTATTTGACCCTTGGCTATTCCACCCATAGCTGGGTTACAACTCATTTGGGCAATAGTTTGCATGTTCATGGTCACCAATAAAACCTTGGAGCCCATATTGGCCGCCGCTGCTGCTGCTTCACAGCCTGCATGGCCGGCACCTACTACTATGACATTGTATTTGGGAAACATATAAGTGTGCAAAGATAAGCCTGTATTGAATACCAAGCAATTCAATTAATAACAAAGGTTTTAAAAAAAACGTCTATTTCTCGACTGGTCGATCGCTTCGCTCACAAGACCAGCTCGAAACAGCATTTTTTCCAAAACTCAATACTACCATCTCTCTATTAGTAAATCGCTTCGCTCACAAGACCAGTTGAGGAATAGTATTTTATATTAACCTAATTCAAAATAGTTCCACATGGAACGTTTTCTAAGTTTGAGGCATTAAAATTAAAGAGTAAGGTTCCACAAGGAACGTTTTAGTTTGTAAAAGTGGCTCTATTCTATTTAAGCAACAGACTTTAGGTAGGATTTCAGCCACCTGTCCTCCTGAGCGCGCATTTTTTTGATATCTGCAGGCTTTTTGTCCTTGTAACCACAGAAATGGAGTGCGCCATGGAAAATTACCCTAAGCAACTCCTCCTTCAAGGAATTCTTATGGGTTTTGGCATTATCCTTTACTCGGTCAATGCTTATATATACCTCACCAATTAATTTGCCCTTGGTTTCAGATAGGTCGAAACTTATTATGTCGGTATAATAATCGTGTTGTAGATAGAATTTATTAATCCCCAGTAAAAACTTGTCAGAACAAAATATATATTGAAGCGTCTCAATTGTCAAGCCCTCTTTTTTTATAGCCTTTTCTATAAAAGCCTTTAGTGCCAGACGATTAGCCAGTGTAGTGCTTCTATCGGCCTTATTAAATGAGATGCTCAATGACATAAGATATTGTTTTTCAATGCTCCAAATTTCGTAACTATTTGTGTAAAACAGAAACTATCTTTGTAATATTAATATGAAGAAACTATCTGAGTTAAAAATGGGCGAGTCGGGCGTTATTCATTCTTTTGAAAATGATGAAATATTTTTGAAGTTAATGGAGATGGGCTGTATACCCGGTGAATTAATTACTGTTGAACAAATAGCGCCCCTTGGAGATCCTATCTCCATATCGGTGGCGGGTTATCAATTAAGCCTTAGAATGAACGAGGCAGATAGTATTTTTATCACCCCCAATATTGTTGTAAATAATTGATAATCAATACATTATAAAATGAAGATTGGTTTATTTTTTGGTTCTTTTAATCCCATTCATAATGGCCATTTAATGGTGGCTAGCTATGTAGCCAATCATTCAGATCTAAAACAGGTATGGCTAGTGGTGTCTCCACAAAATCCTTTGAAACCCCAGGGCAGTTTATTAAATGAATACGACCGATTGCATTTAGCCAAGCTGGCTATTGAAGATGATACACAATTAAAAGTGTCTGACATTGAATTTTCATTGCCCAAGCCTTCTTACACTATTGATACGCTTATTTATTTAGAAGAAAAATATCCGCAACACGAATTTTCTGTAATCATGGGTGCTGATAGTTTTCAGAATTTACCTAAATGGAAAAACTTTGAAACACTGGTTAAGAATTATTCATTCATAGTATATAAGCGAGATGGTTTTGATATTAGCAATGAATATGGTGCGCGCGTTTTAATATTAGACGCACCCTTATTACAACTCTCTGCCACATTGATTCGAAACAATCGAAAAGAAGGAATCACGATTCGTTATTTAGTGCCAGAAAAAGTGCGCGAAGAAATTGAGAACAGTAATTATTTCAAGGACTAAATTTAAATAAGTTCTAAAATCATATTGCCATCTATTCCAAGCTTTTCGTGAACCGCTTTTAAAAATTGAATATCTGGCTCTCTTTTATCATTTAATATTTTAGAAATTTTTGAACTTGACATCTCGAAAAGAGCCGCCAGCTTATATTGTGTAATATTCATTTCGGCAATCTTTTTTTGAACCACATCATTTATAGTAATAGGGAGTGGCCAAATCTTAAGACTATTTTTTTCATAATCAGCTGCTAATAAAGTAAGTTGGTGAAGCTCCTCAGTATCTTTTTTATTTAAAGAATTAAAGCCTCCTCCCTTGGTGGCTTTTTTAATAAAAGCTTCAATTAGTTGGTGTACCTGTACGTATTGGTTCTTATTTCTAATTTTATCAATCATAATTATATAGTTGAACAATTTATTTTATCATAATTCGCATGCGTCCCGATATATCTTATATAAAGGGTTCTTTTGTTAAAGTGTATTAATGCTACCAATCTAAAAACATTCCCCCGAATTTTAAATACATATCTATCATTTCCAACGGCATCTAACGAGCCAAAGTCCCTTTTAATATCAGAAAACCCCTTCCAGCTTGCCCCCCTTGTTATTTTATACCACCTATTTAGCGACTCAGCCGATTCGGGGCGCTTGCTTACAAAAGCTTGCACGATGGTAAAGCTTAGTATAATCATAAAACTAATAATTATTTCATTAAAAGAAAAATATTTCTAAAATAGAAATATTATGAATCATGCCATTGGCATAATTATTAAAACTTATGGTACGAAATCGCAGTATTTATACTTGAAAAACAGGCATTTAAAAAATGTAATTTTATTGGTAACAATTTTGTTACCTTTATAAAGACAGATTGAATGAATGCAAAACAAATTCAACAGATATTAATAAAAGATGGCTGGATTATTAAAAATCAAAAAGGAAGCCATAGACAATATATTCACGAATTAAAAAAGGGTAAAGTAACGGTACCCTTTCATGGCAAAGACGAAATAAACCCTAGCACGTTAAAAAGTATATTTAAACAGGCGGGGATTAAAAATAAATAAAATGAAAAAAAAGATAATCTTAATCATTGATACCGAAGGCAAGGGACCACTATGGGGAAGGGTTCATTATGAAGATAATTTATTAGTAGATTCTGGGAAAACCGTGTCCCAAATAGAAATAAAAATGAAGAAGCTTTTAATAAACTTCCATCAACTAAAAGAAGATAAATTTGCTTTTGAAATTCAATATGATATTTCCGGCCTCTTTCAAGACAAAAGCTTTTTAAACGCATCGGTTGTTGCGGATAGGGCTGGGATTAGCCGAATCATGATGCGTCAATACAGGATGGGCAATAAATATCCAACCCTGGAAAAGCTTACTAAGTTAGAAAAGGCAATTAAAGATATGGGCACAGAGCTGAAGTCAATAAAATTAGCAAAGCACCCCTCTAAAAAAAGAGCATAAGACCGAACTATCTATTCATGCTGGCTAAAAACTCTTCATTGTCCTTGGTGCCGCGCATACGTTTTAATAGTTCATTCATTGCTTCATCATTATTCATATCATTAATGAATAAGCGAAGAATATTCATTCTACCCAATACATCTTTGTCTAATAATAAATCATCACGACGTGTGCTAGATCCTACTAAATCAATTGCTGGGAAGATACGCTTGTTTGCTAAACGACGATCCAATACCAATTCCATATTACCTGTTCCTTTGAACTCTTCAAAAATAACTTCATCCATTTTTGAACCTGTTTCAATTAAGGCCGTGGCTAATATGGTAAGTGATCCACCGTTTTCAATTTTACGTGCTGCGCCAAAAAATTGTTTTGGACGAAGTAACGCGGTAGCTTCTACACCACCGGATAATACTTTACCTGAACTTGGTGCCACCGTATTGTGCGCGCGCGCCAAACGTGTAATAGAGTCTAATAAGATCACCACATCGTGCCCGCACTCTACCAAGCGTTTTGCTTTTTGTAAAGCCACCGATGAAACCTTAACGTGTTTTTCTGCGGGCTCATCAAAAGTAGAAGCAATTACTTCTCCTTTTACAGAACGCTCTACATCGGTAACCTCTTCCGGTCTTTCATCTATTAATAATATAATCAAATAACATTCTGGATGATTGGCAGCAATCGCATTGGCTACCTCTTTCAATAACATGGTCTTACCCACTTTTGGTTGCGCTACAATCAAACCTCTTTGACCCTTACCAATGGGGGTAAACAAATCCATGATACGTGTACTGTAATTATTAGCTGAGGTATATAAATTTAATTTTTCAAAAGGGAAGATGGGCGTTAGATAATCAAAAGGAATACGATCACGAATTTCATCTGGATTTTTTCCATTTACCTGATGTACTTTGGTCAATGCAAAGTATTTTTCACCCTCTCGAGGCACACGAACCGTTCCATGAACGGTGTCACCCACTTTTAAACCAAATGCTTTTATTTGAGAAGGAGATACATATACATCATCGGGAGAGGATAAATAGTTGTAATCAGAAGAGCGTAAGAAGCCGTAACCATCGGGCATCATTTCTAAAACACCTTCAGACTCAATCACGCCATCGAACTCAACATTAAATACCGGTTCTTTTTTAGGTTGTGGATAACGTTGTGCGGGCAAATTGGGACCATTATTTGGAGCAGGATTTGTTCCAGGTTGACCCGTAGGCGCATTATTAGTTGCTGGAGCCTGGCCATCATTATTATTAGTTTGAGCAGGAGCATCTGCACTTGCAGCACTTTCATCACCAAATAAGGCCTGGGCTATTTTAGATGCTTTGTCGTCTTCGGTAGCATCTTTAACGGGCTCTACCTTTTTTGGAGGAAGCGGTTTTTTACTGATGGGCTTTTTGTCTGAACTACTTACTGGAGCTGCTTTTGCCGCAGGACTTGCTGCAACGGGTTTACGCCCCCTTTTTGGTTTGTCGTCTTTTTCTGGCACTTTGTAACTATGGTTTAATTAAAAATCGAATCAAGGGTTGGAAATATTTGAACGCTTTTATGAAATTTCGGTCGAAATAACTGAGACCGACAATTGAATAATGGGAAATTAGGTAGCAAGCCATCAACATATAAAAAATCACTTGGCGCTTTGCTAGTGCAATGTTAAGCAGATTTTTAACAAAAAAACAATTTTTTATCAGTTTTTATACCTAAAACAGGGTATTTGGCCCTCGAAACCGATTATCTTTGCCACTCGAAATCATTACTATGTTTAATCAAAGAATCAAAATAAAGCAATTGCTATCGGGCACCCCAACTGGGACCGAGGTGGTGGTTATGGGATGGGTGCGCACATTTAGAAACAACCAATTTATTGCTTTAAATGATGGAAGTACCAATGCCAATATTCAAATAGTAGCTTCTTTAGGAGAATTTGATGAAGCCATTTTAAAAAGAGTCACTACAGGTGCATCTTTAAAAATAATTGGAACCGTTGTAGAAAGTTTAGGAAAAGGACAAAGCGTAGAAGTAAAAGCAAAAACCATTGAAATTTTAGGAGACAGCGATGCGGAAAAATTTCCTTTACAACCCAAAAAACATTCTTTAGAATTTTTAAGAGAGAAGGCGCATTTGCGTTTTCGTACCAATACATTTGGATCGGTATTTCGATTAAGACATGCACTAGCTTTTGCAGTACATCAATTTTACAACGAACGTGGTTTTGTGTATTTGCATACGCCCATTATTACTAGTTCGGATGCAGAAGGTGCAGGAGAAATGTTTAAAGTAACTACACTTCCATTAGAAGGCGCACCAAAAAATGATAAAGGCGAAATTGATTATACACAAGATTTTTTTGGCAAAGGAACCAACTTAACGGTGAGTGGTCAACTTGAAGGAGAGCTAGGTGCCATGGCTTTTTCAGAGATTTATACTTTTGGTCCTACCTTCCGCGCAGAGAATTCAAATACCACTCGACATTTAGCAGAGTTCTGGATGATTGAACCTGAAATGGCTTTTTATGATATTGAGGACAACATGAATTTAGCAGAAGCCTTCATAAAATATTTAATTAATTATGCATTAAAAAATAATGCAGATGATATTGATTTTTTAGATGCGCGTTTAGCAGAAGAAGAAAAACAATTACCTACTGAAAAAAGAAGTGGCCTTGGTTTAAGAGAGAAATTAGAATTGGTAGTGAATAATAATTTTGAACGCATTACTTATACAGAAGCGATTGATATTTTATTAAACAGCAATCACTATAAGAAAAAGAAATTCCAATATGAAGTGAAATGGGGAATTGATTTACAAAGTGAGCATGAAAGATATTTAGTTGAGCAACACTTTAAAAAACCAGTGATCGTTACAGGTTATCCGGCGGCTATTAAAGCTTTTTACATGCGTATGAACGATGGTTGTGAGTCAGGCAAGGAAACCGTGGCAGCCATGGATATACTAGCGCCTGGCATTGGTGAGATTGTGGGTGGATCTCAAAGAGAGGAGCGCTTAGACAAGTTGGAAGCCAGAATGAAGGAGATGCACATTCCACTAGAGGACATGAGCTGGTATTTAGATACCAGAAGATTTGGCACCGTCCCACATGCAGGTTTTGGTTTAGGTTTTGAAAGAATGATACAATTTGTTACAGGCATGACCAATATTAGAGACGTGATTCCTTTTGCAAGAACGCCGAAAAACTGTGAATATTAATAATGGGAATTTTATTTGTCTTAATTGGTGCATTTTGTTTTGCAATAAGTAATGCGTATTGGAAAAAAGTAACGCAAACAATACCTTATCAAATAGGTATGTTTTATAGAGGCATATTCGCATCCACTATATTCTCCATTTTATATTTTGGATTTCGAGACAACGCTTTTTTTAAAGGGTGGACTGTACATACATTAAGTTTTGGTACTCCTTTTTTATTAACCATAGCACTAAGTGTATTTAATATTTTCGGATTGGTATTTTTTTTAAGAGGCATACAAAGAGCGCCTGTAAGCATTGTGGTGCCTGTATCTGCGATAAAATTGTTTACTATATTAACGGCTGTATTTATTGTAGGTGAGGTTTGGAAAATCAATTATTTATACGCCTTTATATTTTCAACAGCAGGTTTGCTTCTTTTATATTTTCAAGGCAAACAACAATCAAGCATTAGCGAACAAAAAAATGGAATGTTGTATGGAGTATTGGCTAGCTTTTTTTGGGGCAGCTCCTACGCATTGTATACTTATCCAATTAGCTGGTGGGGACCATTAGGTTTTAGTTTGGTTGTTGAAACAACTGCCATGTTATTTGGACTCGTATTGGTAATTAGAGACGGCCTATTGAAAAACTTATTGAACTATATAAGTGCAAAACATATTTTGACTTATTTAAAACTAGGCTTCTTACTTGTGGCTGGAGGATTGGCTATTAATATTTCTTATCAGTACTTGCCTATAATGGTCATTAATATTTTAATTATTAGTAGCCAGCTTTTATCGGTGCTCATAGGCTACTTCTTTTTCAAAGAAAGACTAAGCCCCAAGCAGTGGATGGGCCTGGCCTTAATTATTATTTCCTTTTTTATAGTGGTTACTTCGGCCTAGTAAAACACTGATTTTCAATAAAGAATCCATATTTTTTGCTATTTAAGGCCGCCTGGCCTATATTTGCTCCCCGGTTCATAGAGGTCTTAGGATGTAATAGTCTTATTATTTAACTGAACCAAAGGATGGCGCTGTAGCTCAGTTGGTAGAGCAAAGGACTGAAAATCCTTGTGTCCCCGGTTCGAGCCCGGGTGGTGCCACAAGCCCTCAACGAAAGTTGGGGGCTTTTTTATTGAAAAACATTTTAGTTTCATAAAGAGAGTTATATTTATATATACCAAAATAAAAAAAGCGTTTATTGTTTATTAGAAAAAAGAGGCTTAGATACTTTTCCTATCATGGTTGAAATGGCTGTATTTTCTTCTAAACATTTCTTTGACCATTTAGGTACTACTTACACAAAGGAAGCCAAGACTATCATGAAAACAGATAGAGAAGGTTATATTTCAGAATTGGTTACTAATTACAAGAAATTTAAAAGGAATTTGGTTATTTAATTCTTTCTTGATCTCTTTTCTTTAGCTTAATTTAGTGAAGCCTCTTAAATGGGTTCATTAAATATATAATTATGAATAAGCTAGCACTTTTCTTATTTTTTTCTATTAGCAGTTTAATAGCTGCAGCACAGGGTCCTAAAATTCTAGTGATTACTGCTCATCCCGATGATGAAACTACCTTTTCCGTTTCTTTATTTAAAATAACCAAAGAATTAAAAGGTACGGTGGATATGGCTGTAATGACCGATGGTGGTGGCGGCTTTGCCGATTCTCAATTAGGTGCAATGTATTTTGATTTACCTATTACAGATTCCATAGTGGCAAGAACACATCTTCCCATGATTCGCAAACAAGAAATTATAAATGCTGCTAAAATTATGGGCATTAGAAATATTTATTTTATGGAACAGCCCGACGATTATTATTCCACTAATATTGAACCATATATTTCTGGAAAAAATTGGGATATCCCTTATGTAGAAAAAAGATTAGATATTTTACTTGCAGAAAGAAATTATGATTTTGTTTTTACACTATTACCAGAAGCAGGACAACATGGTCATCATAAAACAGCAGTTTTAATGGGATTGAGAGCAGTAAAGCGTTTTAAGGGTCCTAATAAACCTATTATTATTGCAGGAAGTACCAAGATGAATGGGAATAAGGACAGTGAATTTAGCATGCTTGCTGGATTTCCTGAAACTAAAATGAATGCTACAGCCCCACATTTTAGATTAAACAGGTCCTATAGGTTTGCTGAAAATGATAAACTAAGTTATAAAATTGTTGCTGACTGGGTAATTGCAGAATATAAATCACAAGGCGCTATTCAAGAGAACGCTATACATAAAGTAGATGAAGAAGTTTATTACTATTATGATATCAACGATATAAGCGGCCTTGAAAAGGTAAAAAAATTATTTGAAGACTTATCTAAGTCTGGATTTCAACCCAAGACCGTACCAATAAAATAGAAAATAGTTGAAATTATTTTATTGCTTATTTACAGTGCTTTTTATTAAATTTGTCCCTAACTAAAATTGAGCATGCCTGAAAATATTGAATTTAGATCCCTGTGCCCTGTTGCTACCAGCTTAGATGTAATGGGAGATAAATGGACGCTCTTAATTTTAAGAGATATGATATGGATGCATAAATCGATGTTTCATGAATTTAAAGAGGCACCCGAAAAAATGCCGAGCAAAATGCTTTCTAACAGATTAAAAAAATTAGAAAGCATGGGCTTTATTTCAAAACAAAAAGGCACGATCAATAAAAAAAGCATTTATTACTTAATGCAAGAAAGAGGCTTTGATACTTTTCCTATGATGATTGAAATGGCCATCTTTACCACAAAACATTTTTTTGATCATCTTGGAAACACGTATACGAAGGATGTTAAAGCAAGAATGTTAAAAGACAAACAAGTTTATACAAAAGAGTTAATCACGAATTATAAAAACTTTTCGAAAAAACTAGTTATTTAAATTTCTAAATTAATTTTAGAAGGATCTAAAATACAGATATAAAAAAGGCGACTCCAACGGGTCGCCTTTTTTTGGAACTATTTTTTAAGGTTTTTTAAATTTTTGGTTCCCAACCTTTTTCGTATTGACGATCCCAAAGCTTCATGCCATCTTTATCTAAAATATGTCCATTGGCTGTATTGATATCATATGATTTTCCAATACGGTAAGAAATGTTTGCGTAATGGCACATCATTTGACTAATAGCACCCTCTTCGATAGGTGAGTTTAATTTATTTTCAGTACCACGGATAACATTAAAAAAGTTAGCTACATGGGTGTCGGTCATGTCGCCACCACCACCAAGTGTATTGCCAGCCTCAGTACCCTTTGACTTGCTATCCTTTATTTTTTTACCCACACGATCGAAAAGTGAATAGCCCTGTCTGTTTACAAAAACCGTTCCTTCGCTTCCGTAGATGATTGTACCGCGGTCACTTCCATAAGTGTTGTATCCAGAACGACTTTTCCCATCCCATTTGATTATTTTATTTCCTGGGAATCGATAAGTAGCATCCATCGTATCATACATTACCCAACCATCGTTTTTAAAATGTCTTTTAGCAGCTTCTACATCTACGTGTTCTGGATAGGTAACTTGTAAAGCCCAACGTGCTACGTCTAATTCATGCGTTGCATTGTTACCAGTTTCTCCAGTTCCCCAATGCCAGCCATACCAATGCCAATTGTAATCCCAAGTATTGTCATTGTATTCAACATGCGGGGCGGGTCCTTGCCATAATTCCCAATCTAAACCTTCGGGTATGGGTGCTTTTTTAGCAACGGGTACTTCTCCGCGCATATTAATATAGAAAGCCACCGCTTTGTATACATCCCCAATTACACCTTTATGAATTTCTCCAATAATCTCTTGAGATTCTTTGGCAGAGCGTTGTTGATTACCCATTTGAACTACTTTGCCGTATTTTTTTTGAAAGGCAACCAGTAATTCGCCTTCACGAGGATTGTGACTGCATGGTTTTTCGATATAAACATGTTTGCCTGCTTGCATGGCCATCCAGGTACCAGGAGCATGCCAATGATCGGGTGTTGCATTAAAAATAGCATCTACACTTTGATCATTCCAAACATCATGAATGTCTCCAATCAATGTCGCTTTTCCTGAAACTTTTCCACTTAGGTCTTTGCCCACTTTTTCGCGCTGCTTTTTCATCACATCACAGATATAAGCAACATCTACATTATTTTTTTTATCTTGAAGCGCAGCATAATAAGCGCTAACCCTGCGCCCACAGCCCATTAGCGCGATATTCAATCGGTCGTTTGCGCCAATAATTCTCGAATAACTTTTTGCACTGAAGCCAGAAGCAACGCCTCCAATTCCAATACCTGCAGCAGTAAACGCAACATTGCGCATAAATTCCCTTCGATTTGTACTCATAGTGTATAGGTTTAATAGTTTTAACAATCTGTTTTTAAAATATCGAAATCGTCTTTTAAAGTTAATAAAAAAATGGGCTGAACTAGGAATATGCATCATCAAATTCTGTTCAATAAGCCCTAATTTGCCCATGTTTCTACGAAAAGGATTTCGTTAAATGCCTAAGCCCAATCCATTTAAAAGTTTAATTTTATTTTTTAATAAAACCCAGTCATTACCTAGAGCAACGCGCTGGATTTTAAATATTCCAAAATAAAACCATATGAAGTATTTGTCAAAACTTAGTTCAATTATTCTTATTCTTTGTGCCATGCATTTAACTGTGATTGCACAAAAAGAAAACTGGAAAAATTTATTTAATGGAAAAGATTTAAAAGGCTGGAAAGAGCTAAATGGTAAAGCGCCTTTTACGATTGAAAATGGAGAGATTGTTGGAAGAACCGTTCCTGATCAGCCCAATTCATTTCTTGCTACCGAAAAATTGTACGGTGATTTTATATTTGAAGTTGAATTTAAAGTGGATACCCATATGAATTCGGGGGTACAATTTAGAAGTGAAATAAAAGACGACAAAGACAGTTGTTATGTTACAGATAAAAAAACATTTCAAAGAGTACATGGTTATCAAATGGAGATAGACCCTTCTACAAGAGCTTGGAGTGGTGGTGTATATGACGAAGCTAGAAGAGGATGGTTGTATCCTATGGAATACAATCCGGCGGCAAAAACTGCTTTTAAAAACAATGCTTGGAATCATTATAGAATAGAATGTATTGGCAATAGCATTAGAACCTGGGTGAATGGCATTGCTTGTGCGCATGTGATTGACGACAAAACGCCTGTGGGTTTTATCGCTTTACAAGTACATGAAATAACCAATCCCAAAGACGCTGGCCAAGAAGTACGTTGGAGAAATATTAAAATACAAACAGAAAATTTAAAGTCATCCCCAGCAGATAATTTATTTGTAGTGAATATCATCCCCAACTCCCTATCTGATGAAGAAAAAAAACAAGGTGTAAAATTATTATGGGATGGCAAAACCACTAACGGATGGAGAGGGGCGTATAAAAATTATTTCCCTGACAATACTTGGTACATTAAAGATGGTACATTAAATGTGAAAGGTTCCAATGGGGCTGAAGCTTCTAATGGTGGAGATATTGTTACCAATGCGGAATACCACGCATTCGATTTACAGTTTGAGTTTCAAATTTCTGATACAGCCAATAGTGGCGTTAAATATTTTGTTACTGAAAAAGAAAACAATGAGGGTTCTGCCATTGGGTTAGAATACCAAATTTTAGATGATGACAAACATCCAGATGCAAAACTTGGTACAGGGGAAAATAGAACCATGGCTTCTTTGTATGATTTAATTCCTCCTTTAAGAGTGTATGGCAGTCATAAAGAAAGAAGAGATAAATTTCCTATTGGCGAATGGAATAGGGGTAGAATTGTTGTTTATCCTGATGGACGTGTCGAACATTGGATCAATGGATGGAAAGTAATAGAGTATAAAAGAGGCACACAATATTTTTATGCCTTAGTAGCACGAAGTAAATATGCCAAATGGCCCAATTTTGGAATGGCGGATAAAGGACATATTTTATTACAAGAACACGGCACACATGTGGCGTATAGAAGTATAAAAATTAAAGAATTATAATTTTTTTTGCATTCTTTTCTCTATTAAAATAGCCTGCACAAGATTAGGAGCAAATAAATTACGTTCTACTTTAAACAAATAAGGGGATGCATGATCACCTATAATTAAAAAACAATGTATATTTATAATGATTATATGGTTTACTCTTTAAACAAAAACCCATAAAAATGAAAAAAGGACTTATCGTTTTAATTACAAGCATGGTTTACTTGATTGCTTGTAACAATCCATCAACCACTGTTGTAAACAGATCAACAGATGGAAATCTAGACTCTCTTGCAGCCATCCATGCTATTGAAAAAGCGGACATTGCTTGGGATAGTGTATCTGCACTTAATTCTTCAGATGGTTGGTTAAGTTATTATACCGATGATGCAATTATGATGCCTCCTGGTGAAAAAGTTTGTGTAGATAAAGCTTCAAGAGCGGTATCTATCAAAAATATGTTTGCTACACCTGGTGCCAACATGAGGTTTGAGGCAACCAAGACAGAGGTTTCTAAATCGGCAGATATGGGTTATAGTACAGGTATATATCATTTTAAATTTAAAGATGCAGCAGGTAAAAATGCCCAAGAAACTGGCAAATTTGATGAAACCTGGAAAAAACAAGCTGATGGTAGCTGGAAATGCGTCGTGGATATTTGGAATGCAGATCCTGCAAAATAAGCTCAGCCCAACTAGATAATTAAAATAGGTATTTGTAAGCATCGATTCAAAAGAGTCGATGCTTTTTTTATGATCCAATGAGTAAATGATCCAATCAATTAATACAGATCTTCCATTACTATTTTATTACAAAGGTCTTACCCAAATATTTCTATAACTAATGGGTTCGCTCTTATCACCATGCGCTTGAAGTTTAATAGGTCTTGCACCATGTTTTACATATTCGGGTTGTCCTACATAGGGTGTATCACCTCTTAAAACAAAATTATTTTGAATTAAAATTCCATTATGCAATGCTGTAACACTTGCTGGCGTTTTTAAAGTTCCATCTGCATTAAAAACGGGCGCAGTCCAAATAACATCAAAGCTTTGCCATTCTCCAGCAGGCAATGCAGCATTTACTAATGGGGCTGCTTGTTTATAGATACTACCAACTTGTCCATTCACATAAGTTGTATTCGTATAATTATCCAGTACTTGTAATTCATAACCAGATTCGCCATTTCCTGGTCTTGGTGGCAACATGGCTAAAAAGATACCACTATTCCCTCTTGCTTGTCCAGAACCAGTAACATTACTTGGAATAATATATTCAATATGCAATTGATAGTTTGTGAATAATCTTTTTGTTTGAATGTCTCCATTGGTTTTGCTTACGCGCATGGTACCATCTATCAAATCCCATTTCTCTACACTGCCAGGATTTTTGAGTAATTCCCATTCATCCATATTGGTTCCATTAAATAAAACAATGGCATCAGAAGGTGCAGCTGTAATGCCTTTGGCGGGCGTTACTTTTTTTGGAACAGGTGTATAAAACTCGGTATCTTCTGGTTTTGCTTGTGCATGTAATCCAATGGTGATGACAATTGCAATGGCAAGTAATAGTTGTTTTTTCATAGTACTATAATTTTTATATTAATGAAGCTAGCTAAAACAGCGCTTATTCATAGGGTTGTAAGCATGACAGTTCTTTAATAAGCAATCATTAAATATACTTATTTTAAAACAATATTTAAAGATTCTCTGAGTTGATTTATTTTGCCCTTCTTCTAGCTTCTTCTGCTTCTTTGTAAATTCTAATCCAAGTAAGTGAAATGTCAATCACGGCCAATAAGGGGCCTAATAATATTACCATAATTACCTCTAATCCGGGCGTGTAGCCAATGACTCCGTCCAAAGAGATGGATTTTGATCTTTTATTTAATTTATAAATACAGTAGATAGCAGATAAAATCCAAACAGCGATGATTATATTTTGACTCATATATAAATTTTATAATGCAAATATAATACAAATTCAACTTTTTAATTATAAATGATTCATGATCAAGGGTTTTATGTGCTTGTTATTTGATGCGTGCAATGTTTTTAAAGATTATTTGTTGTAAATTGTTATTCTAATTTTATATGATATGAAAAGATTTTACAGCTTGTTTTTATTGGTTTTTATGATGAATGCCCTACAAGGGGTAAGTGCACAAACACCTGCAAATTCAGGCTCTACATACAATTACCACGATGCTTTTGCCCCCTTCTTTTACACGCACAATGGTAGCGAATACAGAGCCGCTTCGGGAGAACCAGGGCCTAAATATTGGCAAAATAAAGCAGACTATAAATTAGCCGCTACATTAAATGAAGCAAGCAATGAAATAACAGGCACCGAAATTTTATCTTACACCAACAACAGCCCGCAAAATTTAAATTTTGTTTGGATGCAGTTGGATCAAAATTTATTTAAAGAAGATTCTCGTGGAAGCGCTATTGTACCAACAAGAGGAAGTAGAAATGGCGGTCGTGGACAAAAATTTGATGCTGGCTATAATATAAAATCTGTAACTATTTTATCTGGTGATAAAAACGAAATTTTTACCGACGTAAAATATATGATCGAAGACACGAGGATGCAAATATTTTTGCCAAAAGCAATAACAGCAAATGGAGGCAAAATAAAAATTAAAATTAATTATTCTTTTATTTCACCTGAATATGGTTCAGACAGAATGGGCATCTTGTCTACAAAAAATGGTAAAATATTTACAGTAGCACAATGGTATCCTAGAATTTGTGTATTTGATGATGTGATGGGTTGGAATACAGCACCCTATACTGGACCTGGAGAATTTTATTTAGAGTATGGTGATTTTGATATTACCATAACTGCAGCTGCAAATATTTTTGTAGTTTGTTCTGGTGAACTCACCAATGCCAAAGAAGTATACAATGCAGCACAGTTAAAACGTTGGGCTGCTGCTGCAAGTTCTGATAAAACTATTTTGATTAGAACTGCAGAAGAAGTAGAAAAAGAAAAATTCGCTGCCACTACTGCAAAACAAAAAACATGGCATTTTAAAATAAACAATGCAAGAGATGCTTCATGGGCTGCTTCTGCAGCATTTATTTTGGATGCAGCTAAAATAAATTTACCTGCTGGAAAAAAATCATTGGCCATTTCTGCTTATCCCGTAGAAAGCAATGGAGACAGTGCTTGGGGACGTTCTACAGAATATGTAAAAAAATCTATTGAATTCAATTCTGCAAAATGGTATACTTTTCCTTATCCTGCTGCAACCTGTGTTGCAGGCAATGTGGGTGGAATGGAATATCCCGGTATTGTATTTTGTGGTGCACGTGCAAAAAGAGCTGGACTCATGGGGGTGAATGATCATGAATTTGGACATACTTGGTTTCCAATGATTGTGGGTTCTAACGAAAGATTGTATGGATGGATGGATGAAGGCTTCAATACTTTTATCAATACATTATCTACTGCAGATTTCAATAATGGAGAATTCCATTCTAAAGAACCTATCAATAAAAATAATATGGCCAACATTTATACCAATCCTAGTTTGGAACCGATGTTGAGTTATGTAGATAATTACAAAGAAAGAAACAATGGCACACTTTCTTACAGCAAACCTGGCGAAGGGCTTACTTTACTGCGTGAACAAATATTGGGTAAAGAAAGATTTGACCGAGCTTTTACAACGTATATCAATCGATGGGCTTTTAAACACCCAACACCCGATGATTTTTTTAGAACCATTGAAAATGTTGCTGGTGAAAGCTTACAATGGTTTTGGAGAGGATGGTTTGTAAACAATTGGAGATTAGATGTGGCTGTTTCCGATGTTGCTTATGTAGATAATAAGGATATTTCAAAAGGTGCTTTAATTACCTTAGACAATTTAGAAAAGATGGCCATGCCGGTCGTTTTGGAAATTAAATTTGTAAGTGGAAAAAAAGAACGTTTAAAATTACCAGTTGAAATTTGGGAAAGAAATATTTCATGGACTTTTAAATACAACTGTACAGAGGCCATTGAATCGGTAACCTATGATCCAGATAAAGTCATGCCCGACCACAATGCAGCAAACAATACGTGGACTAAAAAATAATTAAATATATATTTTATGAAAATAGGTACACCTAAATTATTGGTCTTAAATATGATATTGCTTTGTTGTAGTACTGTTTTTGCACAAGAAGATTCTACCAACGTTTTAAAAGGAATGACTTGGAGAAATATTGGACCCAATCGTGGTGGAAGATCCTTGGGAATTTCCGGAAGTCCAAGCCGTAAAAATGAATATTATTTTGGAGCCGTTGGGGGCGGTCTTTGGAAAACCACCGATGGCGGTTTAAACTGGAAACCAGTTACTGACGGGCAATTGACCAGCTCTTCTGTTGGCGCTGTGGCCGTGTCTCCAAGCAATCCAGACATTATTTATATAGGTACTGGTGAAACTGAATTTCGTGGAAACATTATGCAAGGAGATGGCGTATATAAATCAATCGATGCTGGAAAAACCTGGAAAAATATTGGATTAAAAAATACGCAATCTATTTCAAGAGTGCGTGTGCATCCTACCAATCCAGACATTGTTTATGTATCGGCCCTAGGTCATGCATTTGGTCCGAATGAAGAACGTGGTGTTTTTAAAACCATCGATGGCGGTAAAACTTGGAATAAAGTTTTATATGTGAATGACAAAGCGGGCGCCGAAGATTTAGTATTGGATCCACAAAATCCAGAAACAATTTATACCAGCATTTGGGAAGTGTATAGAACACCTTATAAAATGTGGGCCGATATAGGAACAGCTGCTTTGTACAAATCAAGCAATGGTGGTGCTACTTGGCAAATGCTTTCCAAAAATCCGGGCATGCCAAAAGTAGTTGGAAAAATTGGGGTAACCGTATCTCCAGTAGACAGCAATCGAGTTTGGGCCATTGTAGAATCGCCCGATGGTGGTTTGTATCGTTCAGATGATGGCGGTGCCAATTGGAAGCTGGTGAACAATGAAAGAAAATTACGTCAACGCGCTTTTTATTATTCAAGAATTGTAGCAGATCCAAAAGATAAAAATTCTATCTATGGATTGAATGTAAATTTTTATAAATCAACTGATGGAGGTGTAAGTTTTAAAACAGAAATAAAAGTGCCTCATGGAGACAATCATGATTTATGGATTGATCCTACAGATCCAATGCGCATGGCTACTTCCAATGATGGTGGTGGTTCGGTTTCCATCAATGGTGGATTGAGTTGGACAGATGAAGATTTCCCCACTGCACAATTGTACCATATCACAACGACTTCTGATTTCCCTTATCAAGTAGCAGCAGCACAACAAGACAATTCAACCATTGCATTGCCTAGTGAAGACTATCGACATAGAGCAGTAAGAACCAATTCGACCAAAGCAGGAATGGGTTTTGGTTATGATGTTGGAGGTGGGGAAAGTGGTTACATTACACAGGATCCAAAAAATCCAGATATTTTTTATGCAGGCAGTCAAGGTGCATTGTTAACGCGCATCAATCGTATGACGGGCCAAATAAGAGATGTGCAAGTATATCCAAGATTTTTTTCTGGGGAAGAAGCCAAAACTTTACCTGAAAGATGGCAGTGGACTTATCCTATAGTTTTTTCACCTGTTGATCCTAAAGTTTTATTTACTTGCTCTCAACATGTTTGGAAAACCACCAACGAAGGTCAAAGTTGGGAACAAATTAGTACAGATTTAACCTACAATGATTCTACTACATTGGGTGTAAGTGGTGGTGTTATTACTAGAGATATGAATGGTCCTGAAATTTATGGAACTGTATTTGCTTTAGCTCCTTCTTATCAAGATGTAAATATTATTTGGGCAGGATCGGATGATGGCTTGTTGCACATTACCAAAGATGGCGGCAAACATTGGATCAATATTACACCAAAGGATATGCCCAAAAATACACGTGTCAGTATTATAGAAGCTTCTCATTTTAATGCAGGCACAGCTTACGTTGCAGCCAAGCGTTATCAAATGGATGACCGCACCCCATATATTTGGAAGACCAGCGATTTTGGTGCTACTTGGAAAAAAATTATTACAGGCATTCGTGCAGATGATTATGTACATGCCATCAGAGAAGACATTACAAGACCCGGTTTATTGTATGCGGGTTCGGAACATGGCATTTGGGTTTCCTACAATGATGGAGACAATTGGGAAAGTTTAAGATTGAATTTACCTGATGTTCAAGTGTCAGACATTGCAGTTACAGAAAAAGACATTGTGATTGCAACACATGGTCGTTCTATTTATGTACTGGATGATGTGGCGCCTGTCAGAACCAAAGACAAAGGCATTCAAACAGGGCTTCATTTGTTTAAACCTTATTATGCAGTAAGAAATGTACAAAAAGCAGTTTTCCAATATTATTTAGACAAAGACATTAAAGATTTAAAAATTGAAATTTTAAATAAAGAAGGTGTTTTGATTCAAAGCTTTATTGGGGCCTTACCTAAAGAAAAAAAGGACAGCGCCTTGGTAGACGAAGATGAAGATGATAGAAAACCAGTAGCACCAACCATCAAACCAGGATTAAATACATTTGAATGGGATTTAAAATATCCAGGGGCTACTTATTTTAAAGGAATGATTTTTTGGAGTGCTCCAGTATATACAGGCCCGATGGCGGTTCCAGGCACTTATCAAGTGCGCATGACTGCAGGTGGAAAATCGGTAACAGAAGCATTTGAAATTAAATTAGATCCAAGAGCTACGGATGTTCGCATTGCGGATGTGGAAGAAAAATTTAAATTAGCCATACAAATTAGAGACGAAGTTACTAAAGCCAACGACGCGGTAATTAAAATTAGAACCATCAAAGAAAAATTAAATACCGAATTGGCAACTGCACATCCAAAAGTCGCTAAAGAGTTAAAAAATTCCATACAGCAACTTTCCGTGATAGAAGAGAATTTATATCAAGTAAAAAATCAAAGTGCACAGGATCCTTTAAATTTTCCTATTAAATTAAATAATAAATTAGCAGCTTTAATGCGTGTGGTAGAATCCGGCGATTACAAACCTACTGACGGCTCCTATAAAGTGTTCGCTGAATTAAAAGCTGAACTTGCTAATGAATTAAATCATTTGGATTTTTTATTAAAACCTAAAAAGGGGTAAAATAAAATTTACGCTATTTAAAATGCGAAAGCTTATTCAAAAATAAGTGTACCAAATTTTTCATAATCATGGAAATTTAATCTAGTAGGCTGCCAGGTCCAATAATTATTTCCTTGATCATAATCTATTCTGTAAAAATTAGCACGCCATTTCATGCCCGAAATGGGTGGCACATTTTGCAATGGATTTAATAAAGTATAAGGAATAAAAAACTCTGCGGTCCAAGACTGTACTTGTTCTCCTTGCTTTTGAATGGAAGTGGCATGCCTAGTTTTACGCTCATTTTCATAATGCCAAGGACGCCATCCTAAAAACTTACCTTTATAATTGGGTACCAAAATGGGCAATTCATAATTAGTAGGCGATAATTCGTATTCAAAATAAATTACCGATTTTTCATCAGGCCAAAAAAATGCTTCTACTACATCTTCATTGTACAAATCTGCAAAGTCTTCTTTTAAAGTGGAGGTGATTTTTGCATCTTCTGATACATACAAACAATAAATACCAGAATCAGAATATAAAATTTTAAACTTTGAATGATAGTTTAAGCTTCCCGGATCTTTTTTACTAAGCTTTACAAATTCAGTGTTATTCCAATTGGCTGTATTGCCTGTTCCAGTTAACGTAAAATCTTTCGTTTTTTTAACGAGTAGCGGACTATTATTATTGGTTTGAGCTATCAACCCATTCCAATTTAAAAACAGAAAAGCCATCAAGCAGCTACAACGAATTATTTTTCTCATCATAAGTTTTTGTAGGGTCAATTTATTTTATAAGCATTGGGAACAATCTTCTTATTTCTGTTTCATTAGGTTGGGCACCGTATTCACATATTTCAAAAGCTTCTGCATATTTAGCATCAGCAGCTCTTTTAGCACCATACCATTTTGCCATAGCCTCCCTAATATTTTCTTTCATTGGATGATCGTAGGTTTTTTTAAGCCATTGTAATCTTTCTACTTTTCCAGTAGGAACGTCTTTTTCATATCTTCCTATCCAGGGCATCCACTCATAAAATTGGGATACATGCGCATCAAAAGCTGAAATCTTTTTATCAAAAGTGGTGGTCACATCTATGACGATGTCTGGTCTAAATGGATTGGGTCTTTGAAAATGATCTTGTGCGTATAAAAAAACAGGTGTTTTTCTTAAGGCGGGTGCATCTGGTGCCACATTGGGTACTTCTACCATATAGGCTGCATCTTGCACTAAGACGCCGGTGTAACGATGGTCGGGATGGTAATCATTAGGTCTTGGTGCAATCACCACATCGGCATTCCACTCTCTAATTTTTTTGATGATTTGTAATCTTACTTCTAAAGTTGGTAATAATGCCCCATCGTGATTGTCTAATACATCATATGTGATACCTAATCTTTTAGCTACTTCCTGTGTTTCTATATATCTACGCGCAGCCAGTTCTTTTCCTTTCATAGTTTGATGTCCTGCATCACCATTAGTGACTGCTACAAATTTGACAGCATGCCCCATGCTTGCTAGCAAGGCTGCAGTAGCACCCGCTTCATTATCACAATCATCGGGATGCGCACCAATTACAATAATTCTACTTTTTTCTTTGATAGTTTGTGCTATCACCCATTGACATTGCATTAATAGTATAATGCCTAAGAGCCATTTTATATTTTTCATTTTATTATTTTTAATCAACCGTACTATAGAAACTTTTTAATTCCTTTTTATTTTTTAATTTAATTATTATGGTTTCAACAAACTTTCAAACCACTCCACATTGGTTTCCATAGTTTTTAAAACCATTCTTGGTTCACTAGGTCCATGTGGTTGTCTTGGTAATACTAAAAGCTTCACAGGAATATTTCTTCTTCTTAATGCATTGTAAAACATAATTGAATTACCCAAAGGGACTCTTTGATCTGCTTCCCCATGTTGTAACATTACGGGTGTTTGTACATTTTGAACATATCTTAATGGGGAATGCTCACTAAACATAGACCAATTATTCCATGGATCTGATTTAAAATAAGAAGGTAAAAATCCTTCAATATCATCGGTCAAGTTTTGAAAACCAAGATCTACTACTGGCGCACCAATGGAAGCGGCTTTAAAACGATTGGTATGGCCTACAATCCAACTACTCATAAAACCACCATAACTCCAACCCATCACACCTAAGATAGACTCATCCGTAACGCCCATTTTAATCACTTGATCAACACCATTCATTAAGTCTATATAATCTTTGCCACCCCAATCTTGTCTATTAGCCATTCTAAAGTTATTACCATAACCACTTGAACCTCTTGGGTTTGGTCTTAAAATAGCATAACCATCCTCACTTAAAGCAGCTATAGGATAAGTACCTTGATTCGTGGCAATACAAGTTTGAGCAAAATTACCAGCAGGGCCACCATGTACATTTAATAGTAAGGGTACTTTTTTGCCAGCAGTATAGTGTAAGGGATAGGTTAATAAACCTTCAATTTCTAAACCATCGGCTCCTTTCCATTTAATAATTTCGGTTTTAGCTAATGGCAATGAAGCCATACTTGCATTGATAGAAGTAATTTTCACAGGAGCATACTCACTTAATTTGCTTACATATAATTCAGGTAGCTGTGAAGTGTTTTGTAAAGTGAATGAAATATAACTATGTGTTGGATTAATTTTAGCAGCACCTATATAATTTTTTTCCCCTTTACTTAATTCACTCATACTTTTTCCATCTACACTTAATGTATAAATAGTTGTCATAGTTTTATTCATCTCTGACCATAGAATATTTTTTCCATCCGCTGTCCAACCTACAATAGCTCCATCTTCATTAGGGGTTGCTTTTAATCGCCAAGTTTTTCCATCGGCTACAGTATAAATCTGCGCATGTTTTGCACCAGGCCAATCGTTAGGGTTCTCAGTACAATAATAACTAATCATAGTTCCATCAGGACTAAACTGAGGAGCAGATTCTCCTGCAGGGGTATTCGCAATATTTTTAATTACACCAGTTTCAATATTGATTAATGCTATATCGCTATAGGTATTATCATTGGCTTTGGTAGATTTGCCATAACTGTATACAATGCTTGTCCCATCTGCATTCCAATCAAACGCATACACAGAAATATTTTCTTTTGTCAAAACTTTTTGAATATATTTTTGAGCAGAATCTTTATGATGGATCCAATAAACTTGTAATCTATTTTGCTTTAATTCTGACTCATATATATACCAATCGTTTTTTGCTTTTTTATTTTTTTCTTCTTTATCTGTTGCGGCGTCTGCTACGATCACAGCAATTTTATTTCCATCATTGCTCCATTCAAATTCACTTACGCCTCCTTTGGTATCTGTAATTTTTTCTGCTTCTCCGCCTGCCACTGGCAAAATGTAAACATTGTTTTTTCCATCACGAGAAGAGGTGAAGGCAATAGATTTATTATCAGGGCTCCACTTGGGGTTTGAATTATTTTTATCTCCAGTTGTTAATTGTTTAGCATTTGATCCATCTATTGCGCTTATCCATATTTGATTTACATATTCGCTTCTATCATCTGTCATCATAGCTTCTCTAATGGTATACACTACCTTGGTTCCATCACCAGAAACCTGTGCACTACTTACATTTTTAATTTTTAATACTTGCTCAGGGCTCCAATTTTTTTGTGCTAGCAAAATAAAGGGCAATAGGATGACAATTAATAGTAATTGATACTTTTTCATACAATATGTTTTGGTTAAAAATTCTGTACTTCAATTTAAATCATTTTGTTGGTTTATGGGTGCAAAAAGCTGCTCCGATTTTTGTAACTTTATTTTCAACTTATTAAGCGCTATTTATGAATGTATATCAGAAAACCTTGGTTTTAATTGCCTGCCCCTTTGTATTATTTGCTCAAAAAAAAGTAGTTAAGAAAAAGCCAGTCCCAGCTGCTACTGCCACTGTGGCTTCAACTTCTATTCAGCAGCCACTTAAGCTTTGGTATGCCAATCCAGCTCAATACTTTGAAGAGGCATTGGTGCTAGGTAATGGGCATCAAGGCGCGACGGTTTTTGGTGGTATTTCTACCGATAAAATTTATTTAAATGATCTTAGTTTATGGTCGGGTGAACCAGTGAATGCAAATATGAATCCGCAAGCTTATAAAAATTTACCTGCCGTGCGCAAAGCCCTGCAAGAAAACAATTATAAAAAAGCAGGAGAGCTAATAAAAAAATTACAAGGCAAGTTTTCTGAATCTTATGCGCCATTGGGTACTTTATTAATAGATATTAATGACGACCCTTATATTAACGATTATTACAGAGAACTAGATATTGATAAGGCCATTGCAAAAGTGCAAACCATCTCTAATAACAATACTATTGAAAGAGAATATTTAGTGTCTAATCCCGATAAAATTTTTACCATTCACTTAACGAGTAAAAAAGCAGGAGTGCTTGGTTTTACGATTCGATTTGAATCTTTATTAAAACATACCACCACCACTAATAATAATGTAATACAAGTAAATGGAGTGGCACCCGTAAAGGCCGATCCTAACTATGTTCAAAAATCGCGTAATGCTATTTTATTTGATTCGAAAAGAGGCACGCGTTTTTCTGCGAACATAGAAATACAATCTAGTACTGGAAAAATTACTAAAACCGATTCTACTATAACATTAGCAGATGCTACAGAAGCCACTGTATATGTTTCTATGGCCACTAGTTTTAATGGTTTTGATAAAGACCCTGCTACAAAGGGATTGAATAATGTTGCGACTGCTTCTACACAGTTAACGAATGCGAAACAAATAGGTTGGGCAGAAATTAAAAAACGACATGTAAAAGATTTTCAATCTTTTTTTAATCGTGTTGAATTAAAATTAGGTGGAAAAGACTTGGTGAATTTACCTACCGATGATCGATTAAAAAGATATGCGAAAGGTGAAGCCGATCCTTATTTAGAAACCTTATATTTTCAGTACGGTCGTTATTTATTAATTTCAAGCTCACGTACAACTGGCGTCCCTGCTAACTTACAGGGCTTGTGGAACCCCTACCTACAACCCCCCTGGTCAAGTAATTATACGATTAATATTAATGCAGAAGAAAATTATTGGTTAGCAGAAAATACCAATTTATCTGAAATGCATTTACCATTTTTGCAATTTATAGGCAACCTCGCCACTACTGGAAAGACCACTGCAAAAACATTTTACAATATGCCAGGTTGGGTAGCACATCATAATTCAGATATATGGGCCATGTCTAATCCGGTGGGTAATTTTGGAAATGGTGATCCTGTTTGGGCGAATTGGGCCATGGGCGGCACTTGGGCCTCGACTCATTTATGGGAACATTATTTATTTACCAAAGACCAAAATTTCTTAGAAAAAAATGCCTATCCATTAATGCGTGGTGCAGCAGAATTTTGTTTAGCCTGGTTAGTAACCGATAGTAGTGGACAATTCATTACCTCACCTTCTACTTCTCCAGAAAATACTTTTAAAATGCCGAATGGCTTTGTGGGTGCCACTTTTTATGGCGGCACCGCCGACCTTGCCATGATTAGAGAATTATTTTTAGATGTGCTTGCTGCACAAAAAGTTTTAAAGAACGATAATGATTTTGCAAATAAAATAAATACTGCTTTAAATAATTTACATCCTTATAAAGTAGGTAAGGCAGGTAATTTACAAGAATGGTATTATGATTGGGAAGACAATGAACCCAAGCATCGTCATCAATCTCATTTGTATGGATTGTTTCCAGGTAACCATGTGACGGTAGATAAAACACCATTGATTGCGGCCGCTGCCAAAAAAACTTTAGAAATTAAAGGAGATGAAACCACAGGTTGGTCCAAGGGATGGAGAATTAATTTATGGGCAAGATTAAAAGATGGAGACCATGCTTATAAAATGTATCGTGAATTATTAAAATATGTTCCCCCAGACGCAACCAAAGAAAATTATACCAATGCAGGGGGCACTTATCCTAATTTATTAGATGCACATCCTCCTTTTCAAATAGATGGCAATTTTGGCGGAGCCGCAGCAGTAGCTGAAATGCTGGTGCAATCAAACGATGAGATGATTACGCTTTTACCAGCATTACCTAAGGCTTGGGCTACAGGGGCGGTGAAAGGATTAAAGGCAAGAGGCAACTATGAAATTGAAATGAGCTGGGCGGATGGCCAGGTGACGAATCTAAAAATAAAATCGACTACAGAACCTACTGCTAAAGTATGGATGAACGGGAAAATTCAAATTGTAAAAACAAGTAAATAATTCCCTAGTATTATTAACTTTAGCAAAACAAGAATATGTCTTTGAACTTGGGTAGAACTGAATTTGGTGATTCAGCTAATAAGGGTAATGTATTATCGGTGGATGAAGCCAATGATTTATTCAATGCTTGGGTATTGAATCCTAAGCTACAGCTACATATGAAGCAGGTAGCACACTTAATGAAATGCTGGGCAAAAGAAAAAGAAAATTTAAATGATGCCGATCAATGGCGCTGGGAAATGGCAGGCCTTTTGCATGATGCCGATTGGGATCAGTGGCCTGAGCTACATTGTAAAAAAATAATTGAATATTTAGAGGAAAAACAAATAGACCCTGAAATTATCAGAGCCATTGCATCACATGGTCCTATTCATTTTGGTGTAGAGCCCATTACACTTATGGACAAAATGTTATTTGCCTTTGATGAACTATCTGGTTTAATGCACGCTTATTCTTTAATGCGACCAGAAGGGTATAAGGGAATGGAATTAAAAGGCGCCAAAAAAAGAATTAAAGACAAAGCCTTTGCGGCCAACGTTTCTAGAGATGATATTGATGACGCTTGTAAAAGAGCTAATATAGAATTAGATATGCTGATTCAATTTATAATAGATAGACAAGCAAATGCTTCAGTTTAAACAAATAAAAAAATTTTCCTAATAATACAGATATACATAAACAAATTAAATAGTTATAACATGCGCAAAATTATTTTAGTTCTCCTCATTGCACTACTCTCACAGAGTTTTCTAATGGCACAAACAGTACCTAGTCCTAAATCACATTTTGGATTTAATATTGGAGACAATTATCGGTTGGCCACTTTTACGCAAACCGAAGCCTATTTAAAAAAAATAGCAGCTGCGTCTAAAAAAGTAAAACTGCAAGTAATAGGTAAAACAGAAGAAGGGCGCAATCAATACATGGTGATTGTTTCTGATCCTAGCAACTTAGCCAATCTTGAAAAATACAAAACCATCTCACAAAAATTAGCGCACGCCGAAGGTTTGAACGACGAGCAGGCCAAGCAATTAGCAAAAGAAGGTAAGAGTGTCGTTTGGATTGATGGAGGACTGCACGCTACAGAAGTAACAGGCATTCATCAATGGATTGAATCCATTTATCAATTGATTACTAGAGAGGATGAAGAAACCAAACGTATTTTAAAATCTACAATCATCTTATTTGTACATGCCAATCCCGATGGACAAGAGTTGGTTTCTAATTGGTACATGCGCAATGCAGATACCTTAAAAAGAACAACTGAAAATATCCCGCGTTTATATGAAAAATATATTGGGCATGATAATAACCGTGATTTTTTTATGTTAAACATGAGTGAGTCTAAAAATATGAGTCGTCAATTGTATATCGAATGGATGCCACAAATTTTATACAATCACCATCAAACTGGTCCTCCAGGTACGGTGGTAGCAGGTCCGCCTTATCGAGATCCATTTAATTATGTTTATGATCCATTACTAGTTACAGGCATCGATGCATTGGGCGCTGCGATGAGTAGTCGTTTGAATGCAGAAGGCAAACCTGGTTATACCATGAAGAGCGGATCGGTTTATTCTACTTGGTGGAATGGAGGATTAAGAACTGCTGCCTACTATCATAATATCATTGGATTATTAACAGAGATTATTGGAAATCCTACTCCTAGTAATATTCCACTCGTACCTCAAAGATTAATTCCAAATAGCGCAACCCCCTATCCAATAGAACCACAAAAATGGTATTTCAAAAACTCCATTGATTATTCAGTTTCTTTAAACTATGCTGTTTTAAATTATGCATCAAGATATAAAGATGAGCTTTTGTATAATATATATACCATGGGTAAGCATAGTATTGAAGCGGGCAGTAAAGACAACTGGACAAAATCACCCAAAAAAGTGGAATGGTTAGGTGATGCGTTTAAAGCCGACAAAAAGGAAACAAAAGCGGATACTTTGCCTGTTGAATATTTTAGTAAAGTGTATAAAAACAAGGAACTAAGAGACCCAAGAGGATATATTATTCCTGTAGATCAATCCTCCACGGCAACTGCATTTATAAATATTTTAATTAATAGCGGTATTAAAGTGCAAAAAGCAACAGAACCATTTGAGTATGCCGGTAAAAAATATGCTAGAGGTACTTATATTGTTAAAACCAATCAAGCATTTAGACCGCATGTGTTAGATATGTTTGAACCACAGGATCATCCCAACGATTTTCAATATCCTGGAGGACCACCCGTGCGCCCTTATGATGCGGCAGGATGGACGCCCGCATTTACTATGGGCATTGCGTTTGATAGAATTGTAGACGATTTTAATGGCCCATTTGAAAACATTGCTTATGGTGATGTACAAAAATGGTCTACATTTCAAGCAGCTGGAAGCCCTACTGCTGCAGTAGGTATTTCTTTTTCAACAAAAGACAATGCTTCTTATATTGCTGTTAATGAATTTTTGTCAAAGGGCATGGCTGTTTATAAAAGTAAGGATCAATACTTTGTAGAATTTAATAAAAAAGATTCGCTTACTATTTACAAATTGAGTGAGAAGTTATGGAAGGAAAATGAAGTTTCATTTATTGCTGTATCTGAAAAACCAAAAGATGCCACAGCATTGGTAAAGCCACTTCGTATTGGGCTTTGGGATAAATATGGTGGATCTATTTCTTCTGGTTGGGTAAGATGGATTTTTGAACAATATCATTTTCCATTTAATCTAGTGTATGCAAAAGAAATAGATGCTGCCAATTTAAATGAAAAGTATGATGTTCTTGTATTTGTGGAAGGGGCGATACCATCATTAAGAGCCGAACCTTCTCCATGGGAAGAAAAAGAACCTAAAGAAAATGATATTCCAGCTGAATACAAAGAGCAACTTGGGAAAATCACTGCTCAAAAATCAATACCTGCTTTACAAAAGTTCTTAAACAATGGTGGACGCATTGTAACGATTGGTTCCAGTGCAAATTTGGCTTATCATTTAAATCTTCCAGTGAAAAATGCATTGGTGGAAATGGTGGCGGGTAAAGAAAAATATTTACCTGGTGAAAAATTTTATATTCCAGGAAGTGTAATGCAGGTAGATGTTGATAATAATTATGCACCTAATTGGGGAATGAATAATAAAGCAGATGTATACTTTAGTACAAGTCCAGTTTTTAAATTAGCACCGGATGCCATTGCACATAAAGAAGTATTGCCATTGGCCTGGTATGCAAGTGATAAGACTTTAAGAAGTGGTTGGGCTTTTGGGCAAGCTTATTTACAAGATGGTGTTGCTGCATTTGAAGCCAAAGTGGGCGCTGGCAAGCTTTTTGTGTATGGGCCTGAAATTACTTTCCGCGGTCAAACACATGGAACTTATAAAATGCTATTCAATCAATTGTATCAATAAATAAACTAAAACTTTAAAGTTTCAGGTAAATATTTTTTAACCAAGGCTTTGTAATAGGGTTGTAATTCTGCCCAACTTTTTTGATTTGGATTTTTTGAATACAAATCATAAGGGTTGAATAATTTTACCCATTTGAACATTTCATGATCGTGCTCGTCCATCAAATGTGCATAAGCATTTTCACGGTGTTGCGCATAAAAAGAATGATAACGCAACATATATAAACCCTCTTCTGGTAAATAATCTTTCATCATATGATATACATATTCATCATGGCCCCATGACATATGTACATTCTTTAAACCACAATTAGGTGTGTACACGCCAAATTTTTGGCTGTATATTTCGTGGTTATAATCGGGATTGTTTTTAAAAAATTCAGGATATACAATTTTATCTGAATAGGCACAACCTACTGGAAAGGTATCTCCTACTACCGACCATTGTGGTTCACCAAACAAACAAAGTACTTTGCCCATATCATGAATTAAACCTACTAATACCATCCAGTCTGGATGTCTATCATTTCGAATGGCTTCAGAAGTTTGCAATAAATGTTGCATTTGGTCTAAGTCGGTATCTGGATCTGAATCATCCACCAATTCATTTAAAAAATCAAAAGCATTCCAAATAGGCATTTCCTTTTTATTGAATTGCAAAAAGTCGGTTTTTTTACGAAGCACAAAATCGTAAGATTGATACGTATGATTTAATTTATAAAATTCTTTTACGGTATCTCTTTCTTCTGCAGCATAATTTCTAAATGCCTCTGTTTCTTTATTGTTGGCAATAGTTGATGGGTCTGGGTATCTATTTAATATATCCATTTCCCATTCGTCTAAATTGGCAAGTGGGTTATTGCTATCCACTACTTTCTTATTGTTGTTTGACATAGCCTTATTTGGTTTGGTCTAATAAAAATCGTCTTTTTTTATAAAATTGTCAAATTTTACTACCAAAATACAGTGTAAAGTGCTGCTAAAATGCCAATGATTACCACCGATCCAATCACAAATTCGGGGCTTACTTTAAACATCGCCACATCCACTTCTATCGCTTTTGAATTATTTTCTTTTTTAGGATTGGACAAACTTATAAAAATCATCACCAGTACAATGAGGCCAAAAGTAATGGACATTCTATCTAAGAATGGAAAATTTGGAAAAGCATTATTGGTCCAGTTGGGTAAAAATTTTAACACCGTTGAAATAGGAATAGTTAACAATGCACCCGCAAGCGCTGCAGCAGAATTGGTGCGTTTCCAATAAAATCCTAGTAAGAAAATAGCCAATACCCCTGGAGCAATAAAACCTACATACTCTTGAATAAATTGATAAGCCTGATCTAAAGAACGAAGCGCAGGCGTTACAATCGCAGCCACTAACATACTCATCACCACTACCCATCTTCCAATTAAGACCAATTTTTTTTCAGAAGCATTTTTATTAATAAATTTTTTATAAATGTCTAATGAAAAAATAGTAGAGATACTATTAGCTTTACCAGCCAATGAAGCAACAATGGCTGCAGTTAGTGCAGCAAAAGCAATGCCTTTTAATCCAGCAGGCAATAAATTCATTAAAGTTGGATAAGCATGATCGGGTTTGATGATGCCATGACTGTCGGACATTTCTGCTTGAAACATTCCCTTTTGATGCAATACATACATGGCAATGCCAGGCAATACCGCAATGATGGGAATGAGTAATTTTAAAAAGGCAGCAAACAAAATTCCTTTACGTGCAGTTTTTAAATCTGCGCCCAAGGCTCTTTGTACAATGTATTGGTTGCAGCCCCAATACGCTAAATTATTCACCATCATGCCACCAATCAATACAGAGAGACCAGGCAATTCTGGATAATATTTATTGGACTTATCAAAGATCATATGAAAATGAGAGGGTGCTTCTCTTTTTAAAACGGCTAGCCCCTGTAGTATATTACCTCCATAACCATATTGCTCAGACAATAAAGAAATAGCTAAATACGTAGTGACCAAGCCGCCAATAATTAAAACAATTACTTGTATCACATCGGTATAGCCAATAACTTTCATGCCGCCTAAAGTAACAATCACCGCAAACACACTTAATCCAATGATACTCATTTCAAAACTTATATTGGTAATAGAGGAAATGGCCAAGGCGCCTAAATAAATAATAGAAGTTAAATTCACAAACACATACACCAATAACCAAAATACCGCCATGATAGTACTTACCGTATCGTTGTATCTTTTAGAAAGAAACTGCGGCATGGTAAATATTTTATTCTTCAAATAAATGGGCAAGATAAATACAGCCACAATGATTAAAGTAAATGCAGACATCCACTCATAAGTAGATATGGCCAAGCCTAGTGCAAAGCCAGAACCAGACATGCCAATAAAATGTTCGGCAGAAATATTAGAAGCAATCAGGGATGCGCCAATGGCCCACCAAGTAAGTGCGCCTTCTGCTAAGAAAAAATCGGTGGAGCTCGTACTACCTGCTTTCTTTTTTTGAAAAATATAATAGCCATAAGCACTAATTAAAATAAAGTACAGAAAAAAAACAAGATAGTCGGCGGTTTGCAATCTATTCATTCAATATATTTTAGTA
>CAIPJS010000049.1 GCA_903865435.1 uncultured Bacteroidota bacterium
AACCTTTCCCCTGTTTTTGGAGCTGGCGCACAGCTATTTGATAATAATGGTGTACCCCTTGCTGGTGGCCTTATATACACTTATGCAGCAGGAACATCTACTTCACAAGCTGCTTATACAAGCGGTTCAGGACTAATCCAACATTCAAATCCTATTGTTTTAGATGCTTCTGGTCGTGTGCCAGGTGGCGAAATTTGGCTTTCAGATGGTGTTTCTTATAAATTTGTAGTTGAAACTTCAACTTTTGTTTTAATTGGTTCTTATGACAATTTAGTTGGAATTAATTCAAACTTTGTAGCTTTTACTTCTCAAGAGGAAAGCCAAACAGCCACTCAAGGTCAAACTGTATTTACTTTAACTATCATTCAATATCAACCTGGAACTAATAATTTATTGGTTTTTGTAAATGGATCTAAACAAATTTCTGGAACAAATTACACAGAAACAAGCTCAACTGTAATTACTTTTGTAGATGGTTTAAATGTAGGAGATATTGTTGATTTTACAACTGCAACTCCTATTGCTACAAATGCAACAAATTCAGATAATGTAAGTTATAACGAAGGCGGTACAGGAGCTGTCACCAGAAATGTTAGATCTAAACTTCAAGAATCGGTATCTATATTAGATTTTGGAGCTGATCCTACAGGTGTTGCAGATAGCTATACTGCTATTACAGAAGCTATTGCAGCATCTAATTCTATTTATATTCCTGTTGGAAATTACAAAATAAGTTCGACCATAGTTATTCCTAACCATAAATATGTATATGGTGCTGGTCGTTATTATTCTGTTCTTATATATAATGGCGTAGGAAATGGAATAGAAATTGGAAATAACCCTGTAAACGGCTCTGGTTATGGACAAACAACAATATCTAATTTTGAAATAAGATGTATTAATTCTGCAAACATGGGAGCTGGTATTGCTCTTAATGCTGGAGGATATTCTTATTACGAAATTGATTTAATGTATAGCAGCTATTTCTTTTATGGGATAGTCATAGACCAAGCAGAAGTTAGTCATATTACTCGTTCAAATTTTGAAACTAGAGAAAATCTTAATGGTGCTTGTATGTGGATTACCAATGGCCCTGAATGGAGGGCTGGTGGTTTACAAAGATACACAAATGACATTACAGTTGAAAATTGTTCTTTTAATCAAGGTAAATATAATATTTTTGATGATGGCGGTAATGTCCATACATTTATTGGAAATAGTTTAAATGGTGCTACTTATGGAGGCGTTCATTTTTCAGGTGTAACTGGCCTTTTGTTTACAGGTCATGCTTGGGAAACTGGAAATAATATCGCTGGAACAACTAATTTATTTTTTAGTACTTTAAGCGCTGTTAGTGGGGCTTTAACAGGCACTTGTAACGGCGCTCAAATTACAGCAAATACATTTTCTGCCGCCGCATCTACTGATGCCCCAATGATTTCTTTCCCTTCAGGAAATTTACCTTTATATCATTCTGGTTTTAACATTACAGGAAATTATTTTATAGGTACTATTGGCGGTGGGCCAGCGGCTATTGATGTATCTGCACTTTCTGAATCATTTTGTGGATTTAACTACGATACTGGCCCTGCTGGCGCACCAAGGCCTCACTATACTGGTATTCATAACGATGCTAATGGTAATGTTTTATACCCTCCATCTGGAAATAATAATAACGATTCAACTTTACCTTTTTCATTTGGCAATACAGGAAATTTTGCATCTTTTTCTGGTGGTTTTGGATATGGTAATGGTGCGGGTGGAACAGTTACGCAGACCACAAATAAAGGAACTGCGGTTACATTAAATAAAATGTGCGGAAAAATTACAACTAATAACGCTGCATTGGCTGGAAATGCTGTAATAACTTTTCTTTTTAATAATTCATATCTTGATGTTAATGATATGCTTATTATTAATGTTAACAGTTCAGGAATAGCTACAGAGGGATCTTATCAAGTTTGGGCTGATGTGGGCGTTTCTGGTCAAGCAATTATTTGTCTTAAAAATATTACTAGTGGCTCTTTATCTGAAAGTGTAAAAATTACATTTGGTGTTATTAAAGGTTTAATTACTTAATTATTATTTATTAAAAATAATTTATGGTAAATATACTTTTCGCAAACAATTTTAAAGGCAAAAAAAAAATGATTAAGCCACTTGATATTATTAGTAGGGCTTTAAAAGATATTGGAGCATTAGAAGCTGGAGAAGTTCCAACGGCTGATTCTGCTCAAGATGCTTTTGATATGCTTAATGACCTGATTGATCAATGGTCAAATGAAGATATGATGGTGTTTAACACCACAGAAATCATATTTCCTTTAATCTCTGGTCAGGTTCAATACACCATTGGCCCTAATCCATCAACTGCAAATTACATTGGCGCATCATTTACAGGATCTATTGTTGGCAATGTTTTGACTGTTACTAGCCTTACAACTGGTGCAGTAGCTCAAGGACAAACCTTAAAAGGTACAGGAATATTACCTGGCACAAGGATTGTTGAGTTCCTTACTGGTGCTGGTGGTCAAGTCAATGAAACTGGTACTTATCGCTTAAACATTACTTATCCAACTGCCGTAGCTTCTCAACTCATTACTGC
>CAIPJS010000050.1 GCA_903865435.1 uncultured Bacteroidota bacterium
AACATCAAAACCAATTCATAACTAGATTTATAATCTTTCAATTGTTCATTTCTGTTGTAACCATAGGAAAGTCCTACGCCTTGACTTTCTTCCCAAATAATGCTTGCATCCATACCGCTTCCATATTCAGAAGTTGTATACATCGCGCCATGGTTTTTTTCTCTGGTATTGTTGCCCCATCTGTCATTCACCACCACATTGTCTTTTACAGGAGATTCATTAAAAAGCCAAGCCAACAATGCTGGACTTTGCCAAGCTGTATCTGAAATATCCCATTCGCCATCAGAAAAAATAATGGAAGGTTTGTATTTAGTTACCAAATCCTTGAACTGAGGAGTCATGTGTTTTTCTACATATTTCTTTTTGTCATGCAACCACATTGGATTAAACCATTCGTACAATGAATAATAATAACCCATTTTTAACCCTGCATTTCTTACTGAGTTGGATAAATCTCCTAACAAATCACGATGCGGTGTCCCTGTAACCGCATTCCAGGGTCTATTCCAATCCCTATCTGCTTCTGCGCTATTCCATAAAGTATACCCTTCATGGTGTTTTGAAGTAAGTACTACATATTTTGCGCCCGATTTTTTAAATAGATCTGCCCATTGATCTGGTTCAAACATTTCTGCTTTGAACATAGGCTCAAATTGTTGATACGCAAAACTGCTTCCGTAATTTTTATTGTGAAACGCTATAAAATCTTTTTGCTTTTCATACAATCTATACCAATACCACTCTGCATAACTGTAACCACTATTGGGCATGATGGGCGCATAAGCAGGAACTGCGTATAAACCCCAATGTATAAATATGCCAAATTTATCTTGATTGAACCACTCTGGAATTTTTCTTTTATTTAATGATTCCCAATTGGCCTCATATTTTTGCGCAAAAGAATTTCCAAGTAAACTAAAAGTTAAAAGGAGCAAGCAAAGTTTTTTCATAATGTATGTTGAGCAGTTAAAATAAGATATTATTAAAAATTATCGGCGTCACGGTAAGCTTTCATCAAGGCCAATTCGCCTTCTTTTCCAGTACCTATTTTACCATGCTCCATCCCTAATACGCCTTTGTAACCCTTACTATGTATGTGTTTAAAGATATTATGGTAATTCATTTCTCCAGTACCTGGCTCATTGCGACCAGGGTTGTCGCCAATTTGGAAATAACCAATTTCATTCCAACACTTGTCAATATTGTTAATCATATTGCCTTCGTTTTTTTGCATGTGGTACATGTCAAATAAAATTTTACAAGATGGATTATTGATGGCTTTGCAAATGGCATAAGTTTGGTCAGAACGACGTAAAAATAAATTAGGCGTATCACTTAAAGGTTCTAAGACCATTACTAAATTATGTTTTGCCAATACATCCGCTCCTGGTCTTAAACTTTCTATTACATTTCCTGTTTGAATATCTATAGGCAAACTTCTTTCAAAATTTCCTGGTACCACTGTAATCCAAGTAGCATTGGTTCTTTTAGCCACTTCCACCGCTTCATGACAAGATGCTACAAATTTATCCTTCCATTCCTGTGAACCAGTCGTTAAATTTATTTTATCATTACTAGAATAGTTTAATACAAAAACACCCATATGCATGCCTAATGCAGCAAGGGTATCTCCAATTTTTTGTTGCATTTCGGGGGTTCTGCCCATCATGCCATTGTCTTCAATGGCAGTGAATCCAATGCTATGGGCATATTTTATTTGATCGATAAAATTAGGCCCCGCCATATTTTCAAACATGCCATCATGAATACCATAATGTAATTTATAGGGCGTCGTATCTAGGGTAGTAGTTGCATTTGCGTTTTGTGCCAATAAACTACTACCTGCTAAAAGAGAACCGCCAACCAAAACATTTTGTTTTAAAAAATTTCTACGTTCCATGGTGTTGTATTTTTAATAACTTAAATTTAGGCATTCGTATCAATAAGAACAAGTTTGAAACCATTAGTTTACACAATTGCCCTATTTCTTTCATTGACACTATCTGTTCAAGGACAAAACAAGAAATATATTTTCACGGAAAATAAAATGGGCTCTCCATTTAACTTAATTTTTGTAGCCAATGATTCCTCTAAAGCCCGTTTAATCGCGAATGATTGTTTTAAATTAATTGATTCATTGGCTCAGATTTTTAGCGATTATGATACTACAAGCGAAGTAAACAAAATCAATGCCAATGCGGGTTTAAGGCCCAGTAAAATGAGCCCTGCTATGTTGGATTTAGTACTCAAATCTAAAGAAGCCTACCTCAAAAGTGAAGGCAGTTATGACATTACCATTGGCCCTTTAAGTTTACTTTGGCGAAAAGCTAGAAAGACAAAAACATTCCCAGTAGATTCGGCTATTCAAAACAGAAAGTCATTAGTGGGTTTTAAATTACTCAAAATTGAGAAGGAAAAGGGAACCATATACTTGCCCAAAAAAGGAATGCGGCTTGATTTTGGAGGTATTGCAAAAGGTTATATCGCACAATGGATTATCAATCATTTAAGAGATATAGGTATTCAAGAAGCTTTGGCCGATGCCGGGGGCGACATCTCTATGAGTGGAGCTCCATTAGATTCAAAAGGCTGGCTGGTAGGGGTGAATCTACCAGAGACTACGGATGATTTATTAGACCAAAAATTAGCCTTGTCGAATATTTCAGTGGCCACTTCGGGCGATGCTTATCAATACATCGAAAAAAATGGGGTCAAATACTCACATATCATCAACCCTAAAACTGGCTATGGGGTTATCTGGCTGCGCAATGTTACAGTGATTGCGCCCACTGGAGCCACTGCCGATTGGCTGGCCACCGCATGCAGTATTTTACCCTTGATGGAGGCAAAAAAAATAGCTTTGGAAAATCACGCCCAATTATTGATGGGCACCATCGAATTAGGAAAAATAAAATTTTACAGCACATTGGGATTTGAAAAATATTGGAAACCAATCAACACAAATTAGTAGCAAAAAACCAATAGCATTAAAATAAGTTTTATCTTAATAGACTAAAAAGCGATTGTGAAAAAGAACGTTGTATTGGTAATGCTATTTTTTTGTTGTCTTTATTCTTCTAAAAATTTTGCACAACAAAATTTGGATCAAAATGATCCTGCAAGTTTTATAAGTTACAGCCAAAAAATTACTGGTAGTAATTTGTCTTTTAAAATGGTTCCTATTCCTGCAGGAAGCTTTACCATTGGTAGTGATCAAAAGGAAAAAGGTCATAATGCCGATGAGGGACCAAAAAAAGAAATAAAAATGGTTGCCTTTTGGATGGGTGCCTATGAAGTTACTAGAGATGAATTAGACGTTTTTTTGAAAGATGAAACCACTAGTATTAATAATAGTGTGGATGCCATTACAAGGCCCAGTCCACAATACGTAGATTTAAGTTGGGGTATGGGCAAAGCAGGAGGTTATCCAGCAAACAGTATGTCGCAAAGAACAGCAATTATGTTTTGCAAATGGTTGTATGAAAAAACAAAAGTATTTTATCGATTGCCTACCGAAGCTGAATGGGAATATGCATGTAAAGCAGGTACTAAGACAGCGTATTTTTTTGGTGATGATGAAAAAGATTTAGATAAGTATGCTTGGTATGAAAAAAATAGTGCAGATGCTTTTCATAAAGTGGGACAAAAATTACCTAACCCTTGGGGCTTGTATGATATTTTGGGAAATATAACAGAATGGACATTGGATCATTATGATTCTACAGCGTATGAAAAAATAGTCAATCAACAATGGAACATTGAACCCAATGATGCCAAATATCCCAAAACATTAAAGGGAGGAAGTTTTTTTGACCTTGCAAAAGATCTAAGATCGGCCAAAAGAATTCATTCCGATCCAATATGGAATCGACGTGATCCTCAAATACCCAGAAGCAAATGGTGGCTGACCGAAGCCATGCATGTAGGAATCAGACTGGTAAGGCCTTTACACACGCCTACCAAAGAAGAAATCAATCAATTTTTTAAATCCTATTTAAATTAATAAAATAAAAATTAACATTATGAACACACCATTTTCAGGAAAAAATTCAAGAAGGGAATTTGTAAAAGGAAGCAGTTTACTTGCAGGCGGCGTTCTGGCTACACCCTTATTGTCAAAAGCCAATTTCTTTTCAGGAGCAGATGATGTTATAAAAATTGCAGTCGTTGGTTGTGGAGGAAGAGGAACAGGTGCGGCCATGCAAGCTTTATCTAGTAAACAAAATGTAAAAATTGTTGCAATGGCAGATGCCTTCAAAGACAATTTAGACAACTGCCACAAAGCATTGACCGAAGAAATTAATAATAGTATTGGTTCATTGGCCAAAAGATTAGATGTTCCAGAAGAAAGAAGATTCACTGGATTTGATGGGTATCAAAAAGCCATTGCGCTAGCCGATGTAGTGATACTCGCTACGCCCCCAGGTTTCAGACCCATCCATTTTGCGGAAGCCATTAAGCAAAACAAGCATGTATTTATGGAGAAGCCAGTAGCTACAGATCCAGCAGGCATTCAGAGTGTACTTGCCACCGCTGCTATTGCAAAACAAAAAAAATTAAATGTAGTGGTAGGTTTACAAAGACATTACCAAAATTCTTATCGTGAGTTGTATAAAAGAAAAGATTTAATTGGAGACATTACTTCTGCGCAAGCATGGTGGGACAACGATGGTGTTTGGGTAAGACCAAGAAAATACAACCAAACAGAAATGGAATACCAAATGCGCAATTGGTATTATTTTAATTGGTTGTGTGGCGATCATATCACCGAACAACATATCCATAATTTAGATGTGATCAATTGGTTCAAGGGCGGACATCCAGTCAAAGCGCAAGGTTTGGGTGGACGTCAGGTAAGAAAAGGAAAAGAACATGGAGAAATTTTTGATCACCATTTTGTTGAATTTGAATATGCAGATGGTTCCATCTTAAATAGTCAGTGTAGACATATTCCTGGCACCATGAGTAAAGTGGATGAATTGCTAGTGGGTACGAAGGGAAAGATATTTTGTGGCGCTGCCAACATTAAGGACCACAGTGGTAAGCTGATTTATCAGTACGATACTAAATTAGAGAACAATCCTTATCAAACAGAGCATGATGAATTGTTTGCTGCCATTGCCAAAGGTGAATACAAATTTGCCGATGCAGAAAATGGAGCCAGCTCAACCATGACTTCTATCTTAGGAAGAATGGCTACTTATACTGGTCAAGTGATTGACTGGGATAAAGCCATTAATTCGGGAATAGACATTCATCCAAAAGTATACGATTGGAATGCAGAGCCTCCTGTACTTCCTAATGCAGACGGTTATTATCCAGTGGCTATACCTGGTGTGACTAAATACTTTTAAATTGTAGCAGATAAATTTAGAATCATCCAATAAAACCCTGAGCTAAAATGACTCGGGGTTTTTTATTAAAACAATAATAAAAATGTTTTGTACTTAGTGGCCATCGATTTAATAAAATCGGTAAGCTTGTATTTGCTTAAGACTTCAGAAGAAGTGTCCGCAGCACCTTGGACTAAACCTACACAGCTTGGTTTTCCGCAATTGCAAACAAACTGCTGTGCCATGCGCCATTCTGTGGCAGGATAAAAAAAGCAAAGCTCATCTCCTGCTTGAATAGCACTTACACATTCTAATTGCATGGTACTGGTGTTAAATAAAACATTGGGTTCGCAAGAATGATTGATGTATTGCAAATATTCTGGGAATAAATGAATGTGCTTGGTTTCGCTAATTTGAACTGTTAAATAATTAGGGGTATCTACAATTTTAGAAGCATCAAAAGTAGCAATCGTATCGCCCACCTTGAAAGCACTTGTTGCAAATAAAGATTTTTGTTGGTTCTCTTTGTTTTGCATTACTTCACTGTGTTCATGCTGACTAATTAAAATAAACAGCTCATTTTTTTCTTGTGGCATAAGGGGATTTTTAAAATTATTTATTTCTAGTAAATTTTTCGTTTCTGCCCAATAAGGAGAAACCTATATACCCTCTAATGTTTAGGGTTTGCTTATCCTCACTTAACCACATTTTACTACTATAGGTGGCGCCTCCTTCTGGATCATAAATTTTACCTTCTACCCACTGTGGTGCCTCCCAGGTAAAATCACTTAACATCACCATACCTTTCACTTCTCTATTTCTTAAATTTTTATCGTTATTATAAATATCCTTTCTTTCTGTTTTCACCCAAACCAACTTACCGTATAATTTATTATTTTGAATATAGGTTTCTACAATACCTTTTTTACTGGGCGAAAGCCATCTTCCTATAAAATCATTTTGCGCAAAAGCATTATTTGAAATCAATGCTATAAAAATAAAAAGACTAATTTTTTTGGTTAATTTTTTGATCATAGAACAGTTATACTTTTATAGGTTTTCATTGAGGACATTAAATTAATAAAAATTTTTAGTAAACCTAGTATATTGAACATTAAAAATATCAATATATAATTAACATTAACTAGAAAACGAAGCATTAGCAACGCAAATGTTTGTGGTTAAGGGTTTAGAATAAAATGAAAGGCTATATTTTCCAACTATTTCTTCTTAATCACCACCAAGGTAATATCATCAGGATTGTGTTGGCCTTGTAACCATTCATCTACAGAGGCCATCAATGTATCAATCATACCTTGGGCAGTTTTTTTACCATTGCTTTCAATGAGCAGTCTTAATCTTTCATAATCATACATTTCCCCCGTTAAATTAGGCGCTTCTGGAAGCCCATCGGACAATTGAATGATGATATCTCCTGCATTAAAGCTCCTCGTAATGCTGTCAAAATGCTCTTCTCTTAAACCACCCAATGGAAGGCCTTTAATTAAAATCTCTTCTACCTTATTGCTAGCTGCAACATAATGGTAAACTGGAGGCATAGCCGCTGAGCTCAATTCAAATTCAGTAGGTTTAATTTGGACAATATTCAAACTCATTCTTAAAGTACCCAAGTCAATGTTCTTTACTACGTTGTTTAATTTATGCAAGATGGTATTAGCAGGCAAGGCGTCAATACCATTTAAGCCGGCCTTAGTTACAGAAACCATCATACCCGAAGCCACGCCATGTCCTGTGGCATCCCCACATATAGAATAAAGTGCAGTTCCTTTGTGTTCAAAAAAATCATAATAATCTCCGCCCACTTCGGTGGATGATCTTATAAAACTGGCAATGTCTAAATTAGCAATTTGAGGTACTTTCTTAGGCAACATGCTTAATTGTAAGTCTCTTGCTGCTTGTAGTTCTTTATTTTTTCGCGCCTCTTCTCTTTTACGTGCACGCTCTTTTTGCTTTTGTTTATTGTAAATAGTATATCCTGTAAATCCAATAATAAAGAATAAGGTAAACCCAATAATTAATCTATTTTTTTGCTTTTCTTGATTTTCTTTTTCCTGCTCTCTAATAGATTCATTGAGTGTGATATTGTCAATATCATTGACTTTATTTTTTGAAGCTAATGTATCTTTTAAAGAAGATGAGATTTGTAAATATTTGAAGGAGCTATCAATTTTATTTTGTTGATTATAAATTGAAAATAATAATTGGCTGGATTTTAGAATTCCTTCATTATACGAAATTTTACTACTTAAATTATAGCATAATTTGGAATAATAAATAGAACTATCTGTATTTTTTAAACCAAAATGAGTATTTGCTGCACACATATATACTTGTGCAATATCTTTTTCAAATCCATTGGCCATTATATATTTTAAGCCGCTATAAAAATAATTTAAAGATTTTTTATATTCATTTTTCTGTAAATAAGCATCAGCTAATACAAAATATGGGAAACCCCATCTACCTTTTTCAGGTAAAGTTTGATTAAACTCCAAAGCCAATAAGCTATATTTTATAGCAGAATCTTGTTCGTTGATTGTATTAAAAGCTTGGCCAACCATTCCCACAAAACTTATCATATTACCACTCCTATAACTTTCTGCTGTAACAGTAGGCGTAATTTTATCAAGTAATTTTTTAGTTTTAGTACTGCTTCCCATATGGGAATAGGTTACCATTATATTAAAATCAGGATATATTTGCTTTATTTTTAAATTCTCATATTCTTGCTTTGTTAAGGTATTATAATATAAAGCAATTGATTGATTGCTTTTCATCATTCCATAAGCATTCGCTAAATCTCCATGTATTTCTGGTAAAATTTCTTGAAAAGTTGTAGTTTGAGCAATTTTTTCTGCTAATTTAAAATAATAAATTGCACTATCTGAATTAGAAAAAAAGTGAGCACCACCTAATTTATAGAATAAATAAGATTTATCTTTTGAATCAGGCAAAGCCAAAATAAAACTAGTGCTGTCTTTTATGCTTTTAGTCATTTTACTATTAAATCTATCAAAATTAAAATCATACTTTTTTTCTTGTGAAAAAGCATTTTGACTTGCTAATACAATTAGAACCAAAATCAATGCATATTTTTTCATAGTGCGCTTTTAATATATTATTTTTTCTTAGTCACCACCAAGGTAATATCATCTGGGTTGCGTTTGCCTTGCATCCAGTCATCCACCGATTTAATTAAAACATCAATGATTTCTTGTGCAGATAAATGACAGCTTGATTGGATTAAGCTACTTAATCTTTCATAATCATACATCTCTCCTGCTAAATTTGGTGCTTCTGGTAAGCCGTCTGATAATTGCACTAATACATCACCCGCTTCAAATTTTCTGTTTTCTAAAACAAAGTCCTCATCTCTTAGTCCGCCAAGTGGCAGACCATTGTTCATGAACTCTTCCACTTGTTTAGTCGCAGCATTGTATAAATAGATAGGTGGCATGGCCGCAGAACTTAAGAATACTTCGTCGTTGGTGATTTCTGCAATGTTTAAACTCATTCTTAAAGTACCCAAATCGATACGTTTTACCACCCCATTTAATCTTTGTAAAATTTTATTAGGTTTGACTGGACTAATACCATTTAAACCTGCCTTAGTCACCGATACCATCATACCCGAAGTAACCCCATGGCCAGTAGCATCTCCACATACGCTAAAAATGACCCCATCTGGTTGAGGGAAGAAATCATAATAGTCACCACCCACTTCTGTAGATGATCTGATAAAAGTAGCGATGTCTAAATCTGCTCTTTTTGGATTTTCTTTAGGCAGCATGCTTTGTTGTAAATCACGGGCAGCAGCGAGTTCATTGTTTTTGCGGTCTTCCTCAATTTGACGCAAACGTTCTCTTTGTTTTCTCTTGCCATTAAGATATACACCCACAACAACAAGTATTAAACCAATAGCGGTGATGATTAATTTCTTTTGTTGTTCTTCTTTCTGCTCAGCCAATTCTTTCGCTTTAGTCACCTCTCCCATTGCAATATTTTGTGCTTCATTGGTTTTTGAAGAATTGTACAACTGCTCACTTAACTGTTGTGATTTTTCTAAATATTTGAATGCGCTATCTAATTTATTTTTTACTTTATACATTTGGTACAAGACCTTGTAAGCATTTAAAAGGCCTTCGGTAAAAGTGAATTTTTTAGAATAAATGACTACTTGATTACCATAATATATCGCAGAATCAACTTGATTCATTGATGCGTAAGTACTAGTTAAGCCAGAAGCTGCTTCTAAATAATCTTTATATAAAGAACTTATAAAGGAAAGAGGTATAGATAATTTATAATTTATGATGGCAGAGTCATACTTTTTTTGTGCACGATAAATGTCTCCTTGTACTACATAACCGCCACTCCATCTTTTTTCATAAACTCTTTGATTAAAATACTCAATTATCTGCTTATTGTAATAATAGGCGGAATCATTTTTTTCTAAAATATAATACGCCTTTGCAAGGTTTCCTAAATCTGCCCCAGCCGAATTTAATGTTCTTATTGCAGATGGCCATGTAAGATTAAGGTATTTAAGCCCTAGCTCTTTATTCTGTAAATAGGAATAACTAAAAGTTAGATTATAATATGCAGTTCGCATTAAGCTATCACTTAAATTTATTTTAGTCCCTAATTTTAACTGCTCAGTAGCAAAATGTAAACCAAGTGGATAATTGCCAATAGTTTGATTATAAGTCATTGAGATATTGCCATAGGCTTGAAATAACCCTTTATCATCTTTACTGTCTGTAGCAATTTGTTGGGCAATTTTGAAATATTTTATAGCTGTATCCCCATTGGCCCACATAAATCTTTCGCCAATATTCGTTAAAATATCAATTTTTTTAGGATTATCATTAGTGTTTTTAACTGCTGCCAATGAGTCGGCAAGACTAAAGTTTAGGTTGGAATAATACTGTGCTTCAACATTATTCATTCCAACAATGAAAATTCCTAGTACCAATAAATATTTTTTCATAGCAATTGATTTATAAAAATTTGTCATAATTTTTGAGAATTATTTTAATGTGTTTCTTTAGGAAGTTCTTCTGTAACATTGGCTCTAGCGCTTAGGCCGTTCAATCCGTATTTTAAAACAAGAGGAATGAATAAAGGCACCAAGCGTCCAATGGTTGGATTAACAAAGACCAAGCCTAAGGAAATTAAAAATATCACTGGCACCACCATGGTGAAGTAAAAGCCTAATAATATTCTATCTTTTGATATCTTATGGGTTAATAAATCCAGATTATGATTACTTAAATAAAACCACAACAGCGCATTCATAAAAGCAGTTAGGCAAATATTGATTACATAGACTGCATAAGGCAAGTGCAATTCTGATTCTGAAGCATACTCTCCTAATAAACCTGAAGTAAAAGGAAGCAATACCACCGAAAACAAAAAAGATAAATTTAACCAAAGCAATCGGCTAGTATATTTTTCTACATAGCCAAAAATGCGGTGGTGTACCGACCAATAATAACCTACAATGCAAAAGCTAATCACAAAGCCTAATAATTTCCAGGCCATTTCTTTAAGGGAATGCCATAAAGCCGCATCTGTAGCGTGTTCCAGGACCGGTACTTTAAATTCAATGACTAATAAAGTAATGGCGATAGCAAAAACGCCATCTGTAAAAAATGAGATGCGGTCTAATTGAAAATGTGTCTTGTTTGCACTATGCCCTGCTTGTGCCATTTTTTATATTTTTTATTTGTTCTTGAATCAGTTTTAATCTTTCTTGTTTTTTTGATTCTCTAGTTTGTATAGAATTTGCAGTAAAATAATGATGGGCTCTTAAAAATTTATCTTGAATACTTAGCCATTCTAATTCTGTAATATTTTTATTCAATTTTATTTCTTGCAATAAGCGATTGCTGTTTTCGATATAATCTGCTCTGCCTAAATAATCTAAATCGGCATC
>CAIPJS010000051.1 GCA_903865435.1 uncultured Bacteroidota bacterium
CATTTCGAATAACTGTATTTTTATTTCAATAATATTATAAACAGGGAAGCCGAAAACTGTATTCTAGAGTAGGCGCAAATTATAATTATATGAAAAATAAGTTTCTTTCTTTTGCAGTGGTATGTTTACTAAGCTTAAGTATGGCTTCTTGCTATACTGTTTCTTATGCTGTAGGAAGCGGTGCTCAAACTGGAGCAACAGTAGTTGAAAAAAATCATTATTTGATTGGAGGGTTAGCGCCTTTCAAAACTGCCGATCCAAGCAAAATGGCTGGTGATGCAAAAAACTACCAAGTAACTATTACGCATACATTTATTGATGGGCTTATTAATGTTTTAACAAGCGGTTTTTATACCCCTACTACAACTATTGTAAAGAAGTAGCTCTTAAAATAGTTTAAATTTTTTCTAAGATAAAAGAGCTTAAATTTTGAGTTAGTTTTTCTTACTTTCTTTTCTCGTCCTTTATATTAGCATATTTACTAAGTATAATTTCGAATTAAAAAATATTGAAATTGTTTAAGTATAGTTTATTATAAAAAATGTATTTTCATTCAAAGGAAAAATAATTCACCTGAAAATTATTTATGAATAAAAATTCGTTTATTAAAACATCAATTTTATTTTTTCTTCTTTTTATAGCTACACATTTAAATGCACAAACAGGCATCTTCTTTCAAGCCATTGCTAGAGACATGAATGCAAATCCTTCCAAGGACAGAAAAATATATGTGCAAACCAATATTATTCAAACTTCACCAACTGGTACAATTGTATTAATGGAAGAGCATCAAACCTATACGGATGCATTTGGTATATTTAGCATTATGGTAGGTGGTGGCACTAGAGTAGGAGGCACCGTTGCAGGTTTAAGTACCATAGATTGGTCAAAAGGGCCTTATTATTTAAATTTAAAAATTGTTGTAACACCAATAGGAGTAGGCGCTGGCTGGGATTATACTAAAGAGTGGGTGGATATAGGTACTACTATTTTTGGTACTGTTCCTTATGCATTGTATTCCTCTGGTACCGCCAAATTTGATGAAAAATTAAATATTACCGATACTTCTAAAATGCTGGGGGTTTATGCTAAAGCACAAGTTGTTCAAAATCTATCATCTGCTATAAATACAAAATTATCCTTAAAAGACACTATGTCCATGCTAGCCCCCTACGCTAAAATAAATTTTACCATAGATTCTTTTTATTTTAAACAACAATTAGCTACTAAACTAAATAATACAGACAGTCTTCATTTTACAAAAAAAAATTACACAGACTCTGCTCTTTTGACAAAGATGAATACTTTTGATACAAGTATTTATGCAAAACAAATATTTGTAGATGCAGTGAATAATGCGCAACATAAATACATAGATTTATCATTAGAAACTAAATTTAACTTAACAGATACCATTAAGTATGCCAAACAAGCTTATACCGATTCTGCATTATTGATAAAGATGAATATATATGATACAAGTGTTTATGCAAAAAAAATACCAGTGGATGCTGCACTAGCAAGTAAGTTTAATATAACAGACACTATAAAATATACAAAACAAAACTATACCGATTCTGCATTATTGACAAAGATGAATATATATGATACAAGTGTTTATGCAAAAAAAATACCAGTGGATGCTGCACTGGCAAGTAAGTTTAATATAACAGACACTATAAAATATACAAAACAAAACTATACCGATTCTGCATTATTGACAAAGTTCAATATTACTGATATAAGCAATTTTACAAAAAAGTCATTTACCGATTCTGCTTTACTTACAAAATTAACTATTACAGGAAGTGCTGCAGGTTTAACTAATTTTCCTATACTCAATCAAAACACTACGGGCAATGCTGCCACTGCAACTTATGCAAATAGTACAAATACGGCAAATACGGCCATTACTGCTGTGACTGCTGGCAATATTACTGCCACAAGTAATACAACCCTAACTAGTTTAAATAATTTAAATACAGTAGGCACTATTACAAATGGTGTTTGGAGCGCGACCACTATTGATATTGCACATGGTGGAACAGGGTTAATTACTTCAGGTACAAGCGGACAAATCTTAATTACAACAGAATCAGGAACTTTAACATGGACAAATTCATCTACATTAACTGGTGCACACTATATTGGTGAATCTTATGGTGGTGGTATTGTATTTTATGTGTATGAAAATGGCAAACATGGTTTAATTGTTTCTTCTACAGATCAAAGCACTGGAGTATACTGGTCTAAATCAAGCAGCTATACAACTACAAATGCAGTAAGAGATGGTGTTAATGGAGGCATGGCAAATACTGAACGTATTATATTTAGTCAAGGTACTGGAAACTATGCCGCACAAGTTGCTGCAAATTATAAAGGTGGTGGATTTGGAGATTGGTATTTACCTTCTATTACAGAATTAAATTTACTCTATGCACAAAGACAATTAATGTTTAGCATTGGCTATTCAAATACTTATTATTGGAGCTCAAACGAAAATCCTAGTAACAATAATCAAGCCTGGGCTTATAATTTCACAGGCTCTGGTATTTTTGGATTAAAGTATTATAATTCGGCATCTGTCCGCGCTATTAGATCGTTTTAATTATTTCTTTGCTTCTTGTAGTTTATGAAAACTAATATAAGAGGTAAGTAGTAATGTAAAGAAAATAACAGCCATAATACCAAAAGGTATAAAGGCATCACCTACTGCTAAATGTGCATTTAAAGCAGTAATATACATTATACCATAAGCTACATAGGCCCATTCTTTAAAACGAACGGGTACAGCAGGAATAATTAAAAGAACGCAACCTATTAATTGGCCAATGCTCACTTCAATACCAAGGTAACGAGGTATAAGTAAATGATTAGCGCCGTCAATAGCCATTTGAGAATTCATTTGAATGGCGCCCAATGAAAATAAAGAAATAATACCTGTACTTACCCAATAGATAATTTTAGTTGTTTTCATTTAATGTTTTATTTTATTCTTAATAAATTTATGATGATATCTTTTTATAAGCTATATTTTTTACATGTTTTTCAGGAATGGCTAATTTTTTACTTACAATAAATTAAAAAAAATATTAATATTTTA
>CAIPJS010000052.1 GCA_903865435.1 uncultured Bacteroidota bacterium
CGAAGACGGACAAGACCAGATATGCGAAGTCATCACAAAATCGGTCTTACGATATAAAAACTCCTTAGAAAACCAGAAAAAGACAAATGCCAATTAGCTCCCATTTTTTAGCTAATTTTACATCAAAGAAGAATTTATAAGATGAAGGTATCCAATGAAACCAAGGTAGGTGCTTTAACCATAATAGCTATAACGCTTATCATTATAGGATTTGATTTTCTTAAGGGTAAAACCTTGTTTAAATCAGGGAATATTTTATATGCTAAATATGCTGATACAAAAGGTTTAATTGTATCTAATCCTGTATTTGTAAATGGATACCAAGTAGGTTCGGTATATGAAATTGAAAATCAAAAAGACAATTTATCTCAAATCATTGTTTCTGTTAAATTAAATGAGCCTTATAAAATTCCAAGTAATTCAGTTGCAACCATACAAGATAACCCACTTGGCATTAGCAGTATGAGTATCGTATTGGGAAATGCAGCTACCATTTTTAAATCTGGAGATACCATTAAAACGGCTCCTGCTAATAGCTTACTAGGCGACTTTGTCAATACCCTATCACCATTAGGGGAACAAACTAAAAATGCCATTACATCTTTAGACAAAGTATTAAGTAACATTAATAAAGTTTTGGATGATAAAAACAAAGACAACCTAGAAGTTATTTTAGAAAATTTAGCCACCACCACAAAAAATTTAAATAGTTCCCTCAATTCTATAGAATCTATGTTGCAAAAACAAAATGGCTCTATTGCACAAACTTTTGACAATGTAAATAGTTTCACAAAAAACTTGAACGACAACAATCAAAAGTTAAATAATATTATCACCAACTTAGATAGTGCTTCTAAAGCTGTTAAAGATGCCGACTTAAATAAAACCATCAAAACCATTCAAGTGGCTGTGGCTAGTTTAAATATTAGTTTACAAAAATTAAACAATGGCAATGGCACTGCTGCTAAATTAATGAACGACAGCAGTTTTTACAATGAACTACAAGGCACATTAAAAAGCATTAACACTTTAATTGATGATGTTAAGGTGCATCCTAAACGCTATATCAATATTTCCGTTTTCGGAAAAAAAGATAAGTCTACTCCATTGACCAAACCCTTGGCCGATTCATTAACACATGAATAAAATTGGTTTAATTATATTAAGCTTTGCTTTGTCCATTTACCAAGTAGGTGCACAAAACTCATCAGGTGTTAAGCCGCTCACTAATACACTATTTAAAGATACTACCCCAGCAGCACCCATAACCAATGGCGGCAAACTTATCGAATTCCTATCTTCCGAAACCTACAACGTGAAGAAAATGGATAGTATGGATTTTTTAGTTTTGGTGGGGCATGTGAAAATTAGACAAGGAAAAACTTTACTTTATGGAGATAGTTTAATTTTAAATACCACTAAAAATACTTTAGAAGGCTTTGGCCACATTCATATAAATGATGCAGATAGTGTTCAAACATATTCTGATTATTTAAAATATTTAGGTGCTACCAAAAAAGCTTTTTTAAGAAAAAAAGTAAAACTGACTGATGGCAAGGGCATACTTACCACCGATTCCTTGGACTATGAAGTGGCCACAAAAATTGGAAGTTTCAAAAAGGGGGGTAAGATGGTTCGCAATCAAACAGTGCTTACCAGTAATGATGGTATCTATTATGGAGAAACCAGGGATGTGATATTTAAAAATAAAGTAGAATTGGTGGATCCTGAAAATAAAATTATCACGGATACTTTAGAATACAACACTTATTCCCAATTGGCTAATTTTATCAGTCCTAGTAAGATAATTACTGGGTCTAGAACCATCACCACCAGCAATGGTAATTTTAATGTTGGCTTGAAACAGGGTTATTTGTATGATAGGTCTTTTATTGACGACAGCACGTATCATTTTATAGCAGACGAAATGGCGGTAGATGATTCAGTAGGTACTGGTTTATTTAAAGGCAATGCTATTTATAGATCTAAGGATACACTTGGCTTTGATTTATTGGCTGGCAATATCAAAACGAATAAAATTAAAAGCATTTTGTTTGCCACTGAAAATCCATTGCTTTTAATCAAACAAAAAAGGGATACCTTATACATCGCTGCAGATACCCTACACACAGGTAAAATAACAGACTTAACCAGAGCCATCCCTAAGGCAAGAGACAGTGTTGGTTTAATTAAAGACAGCAGTTTGGATAAATATTTTGAGGCCTATCATCATGTAAGAATTTATTCTGACTCTTTACAAGGCAAGGCAGATAGCTTATTTTATTCATTAAGTGATTCTACCATTCGATTGTTGACCAACCCAATAGTTTGGGCCAATAACAATCAAATCACGGGCGATACCATTTATTTGCAAGTGAAAAATAAGAAACCCGATCAATTAAATGTGTTTAACAATGCATTTACCATTAATAAAATTGATACAACTGATTTTTTTAATCAATTAAAAGGAAATAGACTCAATGCCTGGTTTATAGATGGTGCCATTTCAAAAATGATTACCAAAGGCAATTCAGAAAATATATACTATGCCTTGGACAATGATAAAAAATTTATAGGTGTTAATCATTCCAATGCACAAATCATTGAAATTACTTTTGAAAATAATGAACCTGCTAAAGTTGTTTTTAGGAATCAACTTGTAGGAAATATGTCACCCATTGGCCAAGTGCCTAAAGCCGATTTAAAAATTAAAGGATTTAGATGGCAAGAAAATCTAAGGCCAAAAAGCAAAGCTGAATTAATTGGCAAAACAGTCAATTAACCCTCTTTTTCCATCATTAAATAGGCTTTGATAAATCCATCTATCTCTCCATCCATTATAGGCCCTATATTACCCACTTCATAATCGGTACGGTGATCCTTAATCATTTTATAAGGATGGAAAACATAAGAACGAATTTGACTACCCCACTCAATTTTTTTCTTATTGGCATTAGAAGCATTTAAAGCTTCTTGTTTTTTTCGCATTTCAGCTTCATACAATCTGCTCTTCAACATCTTCATGGCAATCTCTCTATTCTCCCCTTGCGTTCTGGATTGTTGACATTCTACAATAATACCAGATGCATGTTTTAATCTTACTGCAGTTTCTACTTTATTTACGTTCTGTCCACCTTTACCACCACTTCTATAAAACTCCCATTCAATATCGGCTGGGTTCACTACAATCTCAATGGTATCATCAATCAAAGGATACACATAAACTGATGCAAAAGAAGTATGACGTCTCGCATTGCTATCAAATGGTGAAATTCTTACCAAACGATGCACACCCGATTCAGCTTTTAAAAACCCATAAGCAAAAGGGCCATCAAATTGTATAGTAGCCGATTTGATACCTGCTCCATCACCTTCTTGATAATCTAATGAACTTACAGTCCACCCTTGTTTTTCTCCATACATGGTATACATGCGCAATAACATTTCTGCCCAGTCCTGACTTTCGGTTCCGCCTGCACCTGGATTGATTTGTAAAATAGCTGGTAGTTCGTCTTCGGGCTGGTTTAAAGTACTTTTAAATTCAGCTTCTTCAATTGAAAGTATTGCTGTGTCAAAAGCCTCCTGTGTTTCTAATTCTGTCGCATCGCCTGCTTTCCAAAATTCAAATAATATTACAAAGTCTGCTAAATTGGATTCAACAGTTTGAAACATATTGATCCAATACTCATTCAATTTTATTTCTTTCATTGTGAAAGTAGCACGTGTGTTGTCATCCCAAAAACCAGGAGATAAGGACAATTGTTTATCTGTAGCTACTTTATAGAGTCGGTTATCGACGTCAAAGAAACCTCCTTAGGACACTTACTTGGTCCTTCATACGCTTTATCTGCTCAATAGTCATGTATGATCAAGTTTAACATTACCCCTTTAAAAAGGGTGCAATGTGATTTATAAAAAAAGTACTACAAGCCTCGTAAGCCGGATTCTGTTTCTAAACTATCATTTATCTAGCCCCAACATTACTGGTGGGGTCTTGCTGCCTACCCTGGAACTTGAACGAGTCGTTCTTAAGCGCTCCTATACGTGGCATTACAGCACCCAAGGTTTGCCCTATAAAACAATTGCTTGTCTTATCCGTGCGCTCTTACAACACGTTTTCACCTTTTCCTCTTGCGAGGTAGTTATTTTCTGTGGCACTTTCTCTGTCCCGATTGCTCAAGACGCCGGCTATTCACCGGTGGGTTACCCTATGCTGTCCGGACTTTCCTTGGCAATTGCTTGCCACGATAGCTCGGGTTTGTAGTAATGCAAAGGTAAGTAAATAAAATTTGGCAAAAATAACAACTTAATTAAGCCTATTGTATTCTGATATTCAAATAGATAAGTAAGTTGAATTGAATAAATCTACAAAAAAGAAAAAAGAATTAGATGGATGAATATTCAAAAAAGACTTCTGTGGCACCATATCCATAGAAATCGGAATATTGATTGATGAATTGTTTCACTCCTTTTTTCACTTTTAATAAATCATGGATTTCGGCTTTTAATTTGCCTTTACCAACCCCATGAATAAATACCATAGAAGGCAAATGATTCAATTGAGCCAATTCAAACCACTTTTCAAATTCCTCCAATTGAAATTGCAATATTTCGGCATTGGTCAAATGACTGTATTGATCCATTATTTTTTCAATATGTAAATCCACCACCGAACGTGGTTTAGGAATATTTTGTTTTATTTTACTTGCATCATAAATTTTATATCCAGCATTTCTTAAAACATCCATCGCAATATAATTGTCTTGGGCTTTAGCTGGATAGGTATCAAACAAAGGATAACTGATCGTAGTTTGATTGTTGTCTTTTAAGATTTCGATTTTTTGAAATAACTGCTTTGCTTTAATTTTTAATTGGGTCTCAAAATGGGGTGCTTTTTGCTTATGTGACTCCGTCAAGGAAAAATCTATGCTCATACTTAAACCATCATTCACCGATGCAAAAGGAATATCATGTATGTAAAAATCGGTGAAAGCAGGAACAGAAGAATCAATGGAAAAATCTACATGACTATGAAAAGCTTGCTCATATATGAACTGATAACCCACCCTAGTTCGATTGGATAAATAAATTTTTAAACTTTCTACAATTTCATCGTTAAAATCGTCTAAACTAAACTTAGGAATTAAATTGATCCAAACCCCGTCATCTTCTTTGGCATTATTTTTTTGAATCTTTTCTTTGGGAATTTGATCCACAAATATTTTTTGTGGAGCTATTTTTTCTGGGAATAATTTCTTTTCTGTAAACCTTTTAAAATACGGAAAATCAATTTGATCCATATAGGCCGGAAACTTTACGCCACGCACTTCTATCATCACCATGGTATCATTCATAATTTCTATGATTCTGCCTTCTTCATTGCTGTGTAATACTAAAATTTCATCCCCCACCTGATACTTCATACAGAAATGTATTAAACGTTTTCTTCCTTTGACAACAAACTGTTTTTACGGCCATAAAAGCTGTATAAAATTAAACCAATAATCATCCAACAAAAAAACCACAACCAACTTACTGGAGGAATTTCAATCATCAAATACAAACAACACAATGCGCCAATAATTGGGATAATAGAGAATTGATGTAAATATGTAAAAACAGATACAATGATTAATATAAAGATGAAAATTAAAAATAAAAATTCTTGAAAATTTTGTATCGTAAAATTGACCACATCTTCTTGTATTCTATTTTTTGCAAAATAAATAAATACGATAGATAGCAAGGGTATAATATATTTACCATTAATATAAGGCAATCTAAAGGCTTGTTTAATTCCGGTAGGCGCCATTTTAGGTAATGCCAAAACACCAAAGCAAACCAGTACAAAGGCAAATAAAGTACCAATACTTGTTAGATCGGTCATTCTACTAATGGACATAAATAAAGATGGAATGCCAACAAAAAATCCTGTAACAATTGTTGCAAATCCTGGTGTACCAAATTTAGGATGTACCTTAGAAAATTTCTTTGGCAACAAACCATCCCTACTCATACTCATCCAAATTCGTGGTTGTCCCAATTGAAACACCAACAATACACTGGTGGTAGCCACTACGGCACTTATAGAAATTATGTAACCAATCTTATGTAGTCCCAATCTTTCAAATACAAAAGCCAATGGATCATCTACTTTTAATTCGGTATAATGTACCATACCTGTAAGTACCAAGGCAATCAGTATATATAAGACGGTACAAATAATCAAAGAATAAATCATACCCCTGGGCAAATCTCTTTGTGGATTTTTACATTCTTCAGCAGTAGTTGAAATGGCATCAAAACCAATATAGGCATAAAATACTGCCGAAACTCCGGCCAATACACCCGTAAAACCATTGGGTAAAAATGGATCCCAATTTTTTATATCCACGTAATAAAAACCTAAAATAATTACAAATACAATAACGATGATTTTAAAAATCACCATAAAGTTGGTGCTCTTTTTACTTTCTTTAATACCAATGTATGCCAACATAGTAATTAATGCAACAATAATAAAAGCTGGGACATTTAGAATCATTTTCCATGACCCAATCATAGGTGCATTTTGCATCGCATCATAACCAATACGCGCTAACTTGCTAAATGTGGCTTCCTTCCCGCCTGCTGCTAAATGCTGTAATGCCTCATCATAGCCCTGTTGCGCTTGATCGTAATTGGTAGACAACCACCCAGGAAGATGAATATGGAACCCTTCTAATAAATTTACAAAATAACCACTCCAACTAATGGCCACCACAATATTCCCAATAGCATATTCTAATATTAATGCCCAACCAATAATCCAAGCTATTAATTCTCCAAAAGTAACATACGCATAAGTATAAGCACTTCCTGCAATGGGAACTCTGCTTGCAAATTCAGCATAGCATAAAGCACTAAAACCACATGTTATGGCTGTGATAACAAATAATAAAGAAATACCTGGTCCTCCGTGAAAAGCGGCAGTACCAATGGTTGAAAAAATACCGGCGCCCACTACAGCGGCAATGCCCATGAATGTTAAATCTTTGACACCTAATACTCTTTTCAACCCAGATCCACTGTGTCCATCACTTAATCCTAATGCAGCATCTTCTACAATTTTATCAATTGATTTCTTCCTAAATAAATTCATTATTTCAAAGGATTATTGATTTCTATTCATTAAATAATTAGCCAATTCAATCAATGGCTTTTTTCGATCACTGGTAACGTCTATTGTTTCTAAATGTTCAAATGCTTGTTTTAGATATTTGGCTTTAAGTGCTTCTGCCCAGGTATCTACTTCGCATTGTTTAAAGATGGTAAGTACTTTTTCTACCTTGTCCTCATCATTTGATTTTAACAATGCTTCCAAATCATTTTTTTGATCTTTATTGGCTACTTCTAGTGCGTGTATCAATAAAAATGTTTTTTTATTTTGTTTGATGTCGCCTCCTGGTTCTTTTCCAAAAATAGCAGCGTCGCCAAATGCATCTAAATAATCATCTTGCACTTGAAAAGCAATGCCAATATTTTTTCCAAATTCATACAAGTGTTTACAATTGGACGCACTTGCCCCACCAATAATTGCGCCCATTTCTAAACTGGCAGCCAACAATACAGATGTTTTTAAAGTGATCATATAAATGTACTCGTCCATGGACACTTTTTCCATTTTGGAATAATCCATATCTAATTGTTGCCCTTCACAAACTTCTTTTGCAGTCGTATTAAATAATTGCAAAATTTTAGACAAATGTGCCGATTGTATTTTTTGCAAATATTCATACGCTCTAATGAGCATTACATCACCTACTAATAAGGCAGTATTACTATCATATTTTGTATGCACCGTTGCTTTTCCTCTTCTTAATGATGCATCATCCATCATATCATCATGTACCAAGGAAAAATTATGAAACAATTCTACCGCATTGGCTAACTGATAAGCATCCTCATTAATTTCATTAAATAGTTCATTCCCTAATAAACATAGTACAGGTCTTATTCTTTTACCTCCAATATTTAGGAAATATTCACCTGGCTCATACAAGCTAGCAGGACTAGCTGGGAAATGATTCGCATCAAACCCCTTGTTAAAATTTACTACTAAATCTTTAAAACTATGCATACTACAAACCTAAACATATTTCGCAAGATTCCCTATAGTCCATAAACCAAGTTTTAAAAAAATCTAGTTTTTTGCCATTCACTTTTTAACATTTAACCCTTAAATTTGCTTACCCCCAAAAAGAACCCAATGACAAAAAAGCAGTTATTTTTTATCTTATTAAGTATTAGTGTTTTTCAAATAGTCCATGCACAAAATATTACCCCCGATACTGCCATCAATAGAAATTTGCATCTTTATGCAGATGGATATACCAAGGCCATTGGTGTAAAAATGTATCCAGGATCCCTCACTTATAAAAGCTTTTACAATCCCACCAAAGCCATTGAATCATCAGGTTATATCACTTTAGATGGTTTATGGTTATCTATTGTAAATGAAATATACACGCCCATCAAGGACGATGACCAATTGACTTGGTTTTATGGATATGGCGGTCATTTAGGAATTTGGAGTGAAGAATGGAGAAGAAAAAATAATTATACCGACAAGTCTAATATTTCTGTTGGGATAGATGGCATTCTTGGTCTAGATTACAAATTAAAAAATACCCCAATTAATTTGAGTATTGATTGGCAACCTTCTTTTAGTTTGATTCAAACTTATTTTAAAAATCAAGGGGGAATTGGAATTAGGTATACGTTTAAATAACCTAAGTATAATCATATAGCTTACAGTTTATTTAAGCTAAACAAAGAATCCACAAATTCATCTTTATCAAAAAGCAATAAATCTTGCAATTGCTCTCCTACGCCAATATATTTAACCGGAATTTTACATTGATGCGCAATGGCAAGCACAACTCCACCCTTGGCAGTTCCATCTAATTTGGTGATGGCCAATGCATTTACATTGGTGACAGCCATAAATTGCTTGGCTTGCTCTAAAGCATTTTGACCAGTGGAGCCATCCAATACCAATAAAACTTCTTGAGGAGCATCTGGTAATTGTTTTTGGATGACTCTTTTAATTTTATTGAGTTCATCCATTAAGTGTACTTTATTATGCAATCTTCCAGCAGTATCAATGATAACAATATTTGCATTTTTTGCCATGGCCGATTGAATGGTATCAAATGCCACTGCACTGGGATCGGAGCCCATACTTTGTTTTACAATACCAACGCCAACTCTTTCACTCCAAATAGTTAACTGATCCACTGCTGCAGCTCTAAAAGTATCTGCTGCACCTAATATCACTTCATTGCCTGCAGCTTTGTATTGATGCGCCAATTTACCAATGGTGGTGGTTTTGCCTACGCCATTCACACCCACCACTAAAATTACATAAGGATTGTTTGCTGAGGGAGGATTGAAACCCAATTGTTGCGTTGGTGCATCAATCAATAATGAAGCAATTTCCTCATGCAATATTTTATTCAACTCTAAAGTAGAAACATATTTTTCTTTCTTAACACGTTCCTGAATTTTCTCAATAATCGCTAAAGTAGTATCTACACCCACATCGGCCCCAATAAGGGCTTCTTCCAATTGATCTAACACTTCATCATCCACTGAAGTTTTTCCAATGATGGCTTTCGAAATACGCTCAAGAAATCCTTGCTTGGTTTTTTCCAAACCTTGATTCAGGCTTTCTTTTTCTTTCTTACCAAATAATTTTCCTAAAAAACTCATTGTGTAAATTTAATCAATTAAAGCATAAAGCTGTTTAGCGTAAAAAGAAAAAGTCCAGACTAGGTCTGAACTTTAAATGTTTTGATTCGTAATTAAATCTGTTTGAACTAGATTTAAAACTATTTCGCGGCTAAGAATTCTTTTACAAGATCCTTATGAACAATATTCTCTTTAAAAGTATACGCGCCTGTTTTAGGGCTACGGATAGCTTTAATTACTTTAGTCCAGTTTTTTGCTTCGGCTGAAGCCTTAAGATCTTTTACTTTCGCGTTTTTAGAAGCTGCTTTTGCCATGATTATTTAATTTCTTTGTGAACTGTTACTTTTTTCAAAATTGGGTTGTATTTCTTGAACTCCAGACGATCTGGGGTGTTCTTTTTGTTCTTTGTAGTAATATAACGACTTGTTCCTGGTAAACCAGTAGTCTTGTGCTCTGTGCACTCTAATATTACTTGAACTCTGTTTCCTTTCCTTGCCATGATGGTATATTATAAGTTATACTTGATTTGATTGATTATATCTTATCGCCTTGGGCTCTAAGATCTTTAACTACAGAGGCCAAACCATTTTTATTGATGGTTCTGATTGCATCTGTTGATACTTTTAACGTGATCCAGCGATCTTCTTCAATGAAGTAGAAACGCTTCTTTTGCAAATTTGGAAGGAAACGACGTTTTGTCTTGATGTTGGAGTGAGAAACACTGTTTCCAGACATCGGCTTCTTTCCTGTTAATTGACATACTCTAGCCATGAGAAATTATTTTTTACGGACGGCAAAGGTAAGTAAATTACGAATACCTTCCCATTTATTTTAGTGTTTTTTTAGCCTTTTACCAGATTATAGGGACAAAAAGGCTAAAATGTTGGTTTTCATTTCGCTATAAGGCATTTTCCAGGCCTTAGGCATACATTTCAGCCCTAAGTTCTTGCACCCTTTTGTCTTCCATATATTCATCAAAAGTCATCAATCTATCGATGATACCTTTGGGGGTTAATTCAATGACTCTATTGGCCACCGTTTGCATAAAAGTATGGTCATGTGAGGTAATCAATACCACACCTGGGAAGTTTTGACAGCCTTCATTGAAGCTTTGAATACTTTCTAGGTCTAAATGGTTGGTAGGTTGGTCTAAAATAGTCACATTGGGGTTTTGCAGCATCATCTTACTTACCATACAACGCACTTTTTCTCCTCCACTGAGTACATTGGTCTTTTTCATCACATCATCCCCGCTAAACAACATTTTGCCTAAAAATCCTCTAATAAAAGGTTCATCGGCATCTGTTACATGGCTTGGAACATATTGACGAAGCCAATCCATTAAGGATAAAGGTTCATTAAAAAAGGCATTGTGTTCCATAGGTAAATAAGCACTGGTGATAGTAGTTCCCCATTCATATGTACCGCCATCGGCTTTACCATTGTTATTAATAATATCGAAGAAATAAGTAATGGCTAAGGGGTCTCTACTTAAAAAAGCAATTTTATCGTTTTTGCTTACAGAAAAAGAAACGTCTTTGAATAATACACGACCATCCACTTCTTTTTTCAATTTCTCTACATTCAAAATTTGGTTGCCCACTTCACGAAGTGGTTGAAAAATTATACCTGGGTATTTTCTGTTCGATGGTTCTATTTCTTCAATGGTTAATTTCTCTAAAGCCTTTTTACGAGAAGTAGCTTGTTTACTTTTACTTGCATTGGCAGAAAAACGCGCAATGAAATCTAATAAGGCGGCACGCTTGTCTTCGTTCTTTTTATTCTTGTCTGACATTTGACGTGCCATCAATTGAGACGACTCATACCAGAAAGAATAGTTCCCAGTAAATGTTTTTATTTTTGAACGGTCCACGTCTGAAACATGCGTACACACTGTATCTAAGAAGTGACGATCGTGACTTACAACCAATACAATATTTTGATAATCCGCTAAAAAATTCTCTAGCCATCCAATGGTTTCAATATCCAATCCGTTGGTAGGTTCATCTAATAATAAAATATCTGGATTGCCAAATAAGGATTGTGCTAACAATACACGCAATTTAAAATTACTTGGAATGTCTTTCATTAAATCCTGATGCATTTCTTCTTTGACACCTAAGTCACTTAACAAACTTGCTGCATTGCTTTCTGATTCATAACCACCCATTTCTCCAAATTCTGCTTCCATCTCCCCTGCTTTAATACCATCTTCTTCGGTAAAGTCTTCTTTAGCATATAAAGCATCTTTGGCATGCATTACTTCCCACATTCTTTTATGACCCATTAACACCGTATTCAATACTGTTTGTTCATCAAATTCAAATTGATTTTGTTTTAATACCGCCATACGTTCTCCTGGCGTAATTTCCACTGTTCCTTTATTGGGTTCAATTTCCCCACTTAATATTTTTAAAAATGTAGACTTACCTGCACCATTGGCACCAATGATACCATAACAGTTTCCTTTCGTGAAGCTAATATTTACTTCATCAAATAAAACCCTTTTGCCAAAGGCCAAAGTCACGTTTCTAGCACTAATCATTATTCAACTATTTTTGAGGCTGCAAAGTTAATCCTTTTTAATTTACCAATTGGCTCGAGCACTAGCACTGGTAGATAAATTTTCAAAACTACCGGCTAGGTATTTAAAATGAGCAGCCATGGCAATCATGGCAGCATTGTCGGTGCAGTATTCAAAGGCTGGTAAATAAATAGTGGATTTTGTTTTGATGCCTAAGGCTTCAATGCCCTTTCTCAAGCCACTATTGGCACTTACACCTCCTGCAATGCATACTTCTTGTATGCCTGTAATTTGAATGGCTTTTTTTAATTGCTTCATTAAAATTTCAACAATGGTGAATTGCACGGATGCACACAAATCATTCAAATTTTCTTGAATAAATTCAGGGCTTTGTTTTTGTAAAAAATACAAGACACTGGTTTTTAAACCACTGAATGAATAATCTAAATTGGGTACATGGGGTTTGGCAAAAACAAAAGCATTGGGGTTGCCCAATTGTGCATACTTATCTAAAAATGGCCCCCCAGGATAGGGCAGCCCTAATAATTTTGCAATTTTATCAAATGCCTCACCTGCAGCATCATCAATGGTTTCCCCTAAAATTTTCATTGAAGCTGCACTATCACATTGAACTATTTGTGTATGTCCACCACTCACTGTCAAGCATAAAAAAGGAAAACTAGGTTTGGGGGAATCAATTAAATTAGCCAAGACATGTGCTTGCATATGATGCACAGCAATCAAGGGTTTGTTTAAAGACAATGCCAAAGATTTAGCAAACTGTGCCCCTACCAATAAACTCCCAATCAAACCTGGTGCCTGAGTAAAGGCAATGGCGTCTATTTTATTTAATGCAAGTTCAAGCGCATCATTTGGAAATGCATTTTTTAAAGCAGCATCTACTACAGGAACAATATTTTCCATATGTGCCCTACTTGCTAGTTCGGGGACAACGCCTCCAAATTTTTCATGGACCAATTGATTGGCAATAAAATTGGAATGGATTTTACCATCCACAATTATAGATGCAGCGGTCTCATCACAAGAAGACTCAATGGCCAATATGGTAATGGATTTATTGCTCACCGCGCAAAGATAAAGCTAAAAAACAAGTTTTACTTTGTTCTAATGGCTTCCACAGGATTCATTTTTGCAGCGATTGATGCGGGGATAATACCAGAAATAATGCCAAGTACAATACAAATACTAAAAGCTAAAGCAATGATGCCTGGTGCGATGACAATGGCAAATGGGATCACTGAACTTAAGGCCACAGTGAGTATCCATACTAAGAATAAGCCCAATAATCCGCCTACAATACATAAAAAGGCAGACTCTAATAAAAATTCGTACAAAATGGTACTGCTTTTTGCTCCTATGGCTTTTTTAAGTCCAATTTGGCTGGTTCTTTCTCTAACGGTAACAAACATAATGTTGGCCACCCCAAAGGCACCCACAATAAGAGACAAGCCGGCAATGGCCCACCCCCCTTTGTTAATGTCACCAAATACACTTTCTACTTGATCTTTAAACTGTGCCACATCATTACATGTAAAATTATCTTCTTGGGTAGGGCTTAATTTTCTTTTCTGACGCATAATTCCTGTCAATTCTTCTTGCAAAGCCTTAGATGTAATGCCCACTTTAGCTTGCACCTGTATGGTTGGATTAGAATTGTCAGGATTGTATACAGAAGCAAAATAATTATAAGTAACAACTGTAGATTTATCATAATCATAACCATTGATGATGGCACTACCTTGCTTTTCTATAACACCAATCACATTCAATTTTCGACCTTTGTAAGCAATGGTTTTGCCTACTGCCTTTTCTGCTTTGCCATACAATTCCTCAGCAACTTTAAAGCCAATAATGGCATAAGGGCCCCCTCTATTAAAATCAGTTTCATTAAAACCTCTTCCATAAGCAACATTATAAGCATGAATGGTCGTAAAATCTGGCGTTATGCCATAAATATTCACTCCTTTTAATTGGTTGTCTTCGTAGGTAAACGTTTCTTGAGTTTGCACAAAGAAAGCCATACTGGAAGCCAATGTGCTTTTCTTTTTTACAAAATCCATCTCTGCAATTTTTGGACTTGGACGCTTTACGAATTTCCACCATGGGTATTCAGGGCCGCCCGAATAATCCCATTTATCTATATATACCGAATTGTTGCCGAAACTAGATAGATCGCTTTTGATTTTAGATTGTAAACTATCAATGGTTGCTAATACTCCAATGATGCAAAATATACCAATGGTGATACCAAATAAAGATAGAAAAGTTCTTAGTTTATTGGCCTTTAACTCTTGTAAAGCCATCTTAAAACTATTCCAAAGTATACTTAGCACTTTTAACATGATGTAAAATTAGGCCAAAAGCTGGTTTTAGCTCTATTTTTATGCAAGCGGTTAATAACTTATCAGAAATGGTAATTTTTATGCATTTGTCAGTTTTTAGATAAAAAAATAAACAAAGGGCTTGGTTTAAAATTTATTAGCAAATAGTTGGAAAAATCATGGGCTTATTCTTACCAAGCTCGGAATTCGTTCTTACTTTTGCATCGATTTTTAAAATACAACTTACTATGACTTTTAAGCAAATGTTTACTTCCTCTGTAGGGAAAAAATTCGTAATGGCTTTTACAGGTATTTTTCTAGTATTATTTTTAGTGGTGCATGCTGGATTAAATGCTTGTATTTGGGCAATGGATGGTGGTGTGATGTTTAACAAAGCAGCTCATTTTATGGGAAGTTTTGTTGTGCCCCGCGTTTTAGAAATTGGATTGTTCTTAGGAATTTTTCTACACATCATTCAAGGCTATATGCTCACTTTAGAAAACAGAAGCAAAAGAAAAGTAGGCTATGAAGTAAATTATTCAAAAGGAAGTAAATGGTACAGCAGAAGCATGGCCATTCTTGGAACCATCCTTTTAATGTTCTTTATAATACACTGGAAACATTTTTGGATTCCTTCAAGAATCACTGGAGTAGCTGAAATGGATTTAGGCAATGGTTTTGTAGTGCATAATTTATATGGAGTAATGCAAGACACTTTCCAAAATATTGGGGTGGTTCTATTTTATGTGATTTCATGTATTTCTTTGGGCTATCATTTGGCACATGGATTTCAAAGTGCTTTTAAAACTATTGGGGTTCACAATAAAAGATACCATGCCTTGATAAGCACCATTGGTTATGGCTTTGCTATCATCATTCCATTGGCTTTTGCAATGATGCCTATTAGTTTTTATTTACATTGGGTTAAATAAAATTTGAAAAAATATTCTAAACGATAGATAAAAGATTAAATATGTTAGACGCTAAAATACCTTCCGGAAAACTAGATGACAAATGGGTCGATTACAAAGGACATTGTAAACTAGTGAACCCTGCCAACAAAAGAAAAATGGAAGTCATTATTGTGGGTACTGGACTTGCTGGTGCCTCTGCTGCTGCCGCGATGGGCGAATTGGGTTATAAAGTAAAAGCATTTTGTTTTCAAGATTCTCCTCGTCGTGCACATAGTATTGCAGCACAAGGTGGAATTAATGCAGCAAAGAATTATCAGAACGATGGAGACAGTGTTTTCAGATTATTTTATGATACGATTAAAGGGGGCGATTACCGTGCGCGTGAAGCGAATGTTCACCGTTTAGCAGAAGTGAGTTCTAATATCATTGATCAATGTGTGGCACAGGGTGTTCCCTTTGCGCGTGAATATGGTGGATTATTAAGTAACCGTAGTTTTGGTGGTACTCAAGTTCAAAGAACTTTTTATGCTGCAGGACAAACCGGTCAACAATTATTAATTGGTGCCTACCAAGCTTTAGAGCGTCAAGTAGCACTGGGCAATGTAACCATGCATGCAAGACATGAAATGTTGGATATTGTAAAAATTGATGGCAAAGCAAAAGGAATTATTGCTCGTAATTTAATTACAGGTGAATTAGAAAAACATTTTGGACATGCAGTTTTAATATGCTCCGGTGGATATGGTAATGTATATTATTTATCAACCAATGCTATGGGATCGAATGTAACAGCTGCTTGGAAAGCACATAAGCAAGGTGCGTATTTTGCCAACCCATGCTTTACACAAATTCACCCTACTTGTATTCCAGTAAGTGGAGATCATCAATCCAAATTAACCTTAATGTCTGAGTCATTGAGAAATGATGGAAGAATTTGGGTACCTAAAAATGTAGGTGAAACAAGAAAAGCAAATGATATACCTGATGCAGATAGAGATTATTTTTTAGAGCGTCGCTACCCTGCTTTTGGAAACTTAGTACCTCGTGATGTGGCTTCTCGTGCTGCCAAAGAAAGATGTGATGCTGGTTTTGGTGTAGGTACTTCTAAGCAAGCGGTGTATTTAGATTATGCAGCAGCGATTGAAAGATATGGTAAGATTGAAGTAAGCAAACAAGGTCTGACCAATGTATCTCATGAGCAAATTATTGCCATGGGTAAGGAAGTGGTGAAAGAGAAATATGGTAATCTATTTGAGATGTATGCAAAAATTACTGGAGAAAACCCCTACGAAGTGCCCATGCGTATTTATCCAGCCGTGCATTATACCATGGGAGGTTTATGGGTAGATTATGAATTACAAACTACAGTGCCTGGTTTATATGCATTAGGAGAAGCTAACTTTAGCGACCATGGTGCCAACCGTTTAGGCGCAAGTGCCTTGATGCAAGGTTTAGCCGATGGTTATTTTGTAGCCCCTTATACAGTAGGAAATAATTTAGCGGATGAAATTTACAATGCAGCCATTCCTACAACACATCCAGCTTTTGAAGAAGCAGCTAAAAAAGTGGCAGAACGCATAGCTACTTTAAAAAATATCAATGGTAAACAATCGGCTGAAAGTTTTCACAAGCGTTTAGGTAAAATTATCTGGAATGAATGTGGTATGTCAAGAAATGCAGCAGGTTTGAAACAAGCCATTGCAGATGTACAATCTTTAAAAAAAGAATTCTGGTCTGATCTAAGAATACCTGGAGAAATTAATGAGTATAATCCTGAATTAGATAAAGCCAATCGTGTGGCCGACTTTATTGAACTAGGTGAGTTAATGTGTATTGATGCATTGACTAGAGAAGAAAGCTGTGGTGGTCACTTTAGAGAAGAATACCAAACACCAGAAGGAGAAGCATTAAGAGATGATGAAAACTTTATGTTTGTTTCTGCTTGGGAAAATAAAGGAGAGCACGAATGGGAATTACATAAAGAAGAATTAAAATATGAAGTAATTCAACCAAGTCAACGTAATTACAAATAAGCATTCAATACTAACACAAAATATTTACAGAATAATTTTTTAGCTATGTCTCAAAATACAATGAATTTAAAAGTTAAAGTTTGGCGTCAAAAAAATACCAATGCGCAAGGTGCATTTGTTACTTATGATGTTGCCGGTATATCTGATGAAATGTCTTTTTTAGAAATGATGGATATTTTAAATGAAAAATTAATTACCGAAGGCGGCGACCCAGTAGCCTTTGATCATGATTGTCGTGAAGGTATTTGTGGCATGTGTTCTATGTATATTAATGGAAAGCCACATGGTCCATGGCAAGCGAATACTACTTGTCAATTGCATATGCGCGCCTTCAAGGATGGCGAAACCATTGTGATTGAACCATGGAGAGCCAACTCCTTCCCGATTGTAAAAGATTTAACTGTAGACCGTTCTGCTTTTGATAGAATCATTCAAGCAGGTGGATACATTAGCGTGAATACGGGTAATGCAGTGGATGGCAATAGCCTTCCTATTGAAAAACAAAATGCAGACGACGCCTTTGCTGCTGCCATGTGTATTGGATGCGGTGCATGTGTAGCAGCTTGTAAGAATAGTTCAGCAATGTTATTTTTAAGTGCGAAAGTTTCTCATTTAGCTTTATTACCACAAGGTGCACCAGAAAGAAAATCAAGAGTATTGAACATGGTGGCGCAAATGGATAAAGAAGGATTTGGTTCTTGTACCAACACAGGTGCATGTGAAGCCACTTGTCCTAAAGAAATATCTATCGCCAACATTGCCAGATTAAATAGTGAATACTTAGGAGCTAGCTTAAGTGCAGAGTAGTGGCTAACCCCTTTTTTCAGTGTAAAGAATTTATCGTGCATCAGCAGCATACTTCAATGAAAGTGTGTACTGATGCATGTTTGTTTGGGGCCTGGGTAGCCAAACAACCCTCTTTAGTGTCGTCCCATTCGATATTAGATATTGGCACAGGTACGGGCTTAATAAGTCTTATACTAGCGCAGGTAACGGATAAAAACAATACAAAAATTACAGCTGTAGAAATTGAATCCCAAGCTGCTGCAGAAGCTAGTTCAAATTTTAGTATAAGTAAATGGAACGAACGCTTAAGCTTGGTAAATGATTCTATTCAAAACTATACAGCCAATTTTACGGCTGCTGCAGATGAAAATTCACTCTTCGATATTATTATTACCAACCCTCCTTTTTACGAAGGCGATTTAAAGTCTCCAGATACCAATAAAAACAAGGCTGCCCATAGCACTGAATTAAGTTGGTCGTGTTTAGTTGAAAAATCGAGCTGCTTATTAAAAGAGGAAGGCCATTTTTTTGTTTTAGTACCTACACTTCGTGCTTATACCATGCAAAAATTAGCAGAAGCGAATCATATGTATTTAGCAGAAGAAGTATTAGTGTATAACGATGCAAAGCATTTACCTTTTAGATCCTTTCTACATTTTCAGAAATCAAAGCAAGGCCTAGATAAAAATTTAACTGTACTAAGGAATAAAATAGTGATAAAAAATACCGACAACAGTTATTCACTTGCTTTTACCGAACTACTAAAGGATTATTATTTGCATTTGTAATAACTTAACTCTATATAGTTTAAAAAAGGCAACTATTTTAAACTTAATGTTTTGAATAATCCTCTAAGTAAGAAAATTTTTCGGTCAGCTTTCCCTTATCAAGCATAGTGGCTCCTTCTATAATTTTATTGCCTCCCTTCATTAAATCGGGAATCACATATTTAATAAGTTGTTCTCCAAAGTACCTACTCGCATCACGAGGAAGTTCATTGGGTAAATTACCCACCGCCATTATATCAATGCCATTATGCATATAAGGGGCTGTCTTTTCAAAGCTTGTTACATTCACTCCGTAAATAGGGTCCTCAGAACTTGAATCGCCTAAATTACAAGGAACACTTCCATGCGCATCATCGGTGATATCGGCAATAGTGGTTAATGCGTAATCGTCTTCTTTTAAATCGTCCATGGTAAATAAAGGGGCAATACCTGGTTCCCAATAAATGCCATTCATAAGTATATGCGTATGCTTCAAATAATTATTAAATAAACAATGATAATTTTCTGGATGCGCATGAAAATCATTTCTGTCATAAGTATGAGTGGTCTTATGTATGTATAAATCTCCTCCCTTTAAATGCACATAAACAGGGTATGCATATTCTCTGCTAGTATATTCATCGGGCTCTACTTGTTGCACATCCATTAAATTCATAATTTCTAAAATACCATGGGCCACTCTACCAGAACCTGTAATGGCAATTTTAATATTGGGTAGTTTTAAGCCAAAATAAGTATGCACTAGTTCCAAATAATCTTTTACCTCTTTCACCCTTACCAAATGAAATTCTTTGGTTCTATTGCCATAAGCCATAATTCCATTATGCGCCCCTACAATTCCAGCAAAAAAACCAAACCCAATGAGTCTTTGCCCATCCTCATGTTCTAAACACTCATAGTCAATAAGCGTTATGTTTTTATCCATCATAACATGAAACAATGCTTTATTATAAGTTTGCGCTTTTTTGGTATGAGAAAAGAATAAATATTTTTTATTAGCTATTAGTTGGTCTTTAGGAACTTCTTTAATACCGAATAAAATGTCTGCAGCACTTATGTCCTCCACTACTTTAATGCCTTCTTTTTGGTATTCTCTGTCTTTAAAACATCTATTAGGGGAAGATTCTACAATAATATCCCAGTTAGGGAATTGATCTAACAAATACCTACACTGCTTGGGTGTAAGGGCTACCCGATTGTCGCTAGGAACTTTTCCTTCTTTAATAAGTCCAATAACCGGCATTTTGGTAATTTTACACAATATACCGATTATAAATATGAACTATTTTGAATTGTTCGGCTTGCCCATAGGTTTTAAAGTAGATGCACAAAAGCTTCGTGCTGCATTTATGGACATACAAAAAGCGTCGCATCCAGATAAATTTTCTCAGGCAACAGAAGCGGAACAAATCTTAGCTTTAGAAAATTCTGCGAATGCCAATAAAGGTTTTTCGCTGCTAAATAATGCTGAAAAAATACTGCCCTATGTACTTGAAATAAAAGGCTTTTTAATTGCAGATGAAAAATATGCCTTAAGCCCCGATTTTTTAATGGAAATGATGGAATTGAATGAAGCATGGATGGATGCGGATACCCAACCCGAAAAGGATTATGTTTTAGCCCAAGTTAATACGATAAAAAATGAAATTTCAACCCCTATTCAATCGCTTTTGGAAGCTGATTCGGTCGATACTATTTCCGAAGAAGGAATGCTGCAAATAAAGGCCTATTACTATAAGAAAAAATACCTCGACCGTATTTTGGCAGATTTTCGTTAATAACGTAATATTGCACCCCCGCCCAGATGGCGGAATTGGTAGACGCACTAGACTCAAAATCTAGCGTTCGCAAGGATGTGCAGGTTCGATTCCTGTTCTGGGCACAAACCCTGTCACGATTTTCGGGACAGGGTTTTTTGTTTCGAAGCTGTGTCAAAAGCTTGCTTTTGTAAACAGATGAGAAGCAAAAAACCCAAGAATAACGCAAAGCGTTATTCTTGAAAGGGTTTGGGTACGCCCGCCATTTAGGAAGACGGCGAATGAAATGAAGCCGTCAGTCCTGAAAGGCTTTGGGTACGCCCCCTTTGGAAGTCGGCGAAAGTATTGAGCCGACAATCCTAAAACTAAAAAGCTAAAATGTTTGGGTACGCCCAATTATTTATTTCCCCATAATCATAATCGAACTAAACAATTGTATGCCTTCAAAAAAGTTCTTCAACTTAATATTCTCATTCTCGGCATGCTGGTTATTATCATGATTGGCAATCGGCACTGTCACAGGAGAAGTTTTCAATACTTTTTCAAATACAAATAAAGGCAAACTACCCCCTAGTGTTGGAAGTAATACGGGTTGTTCATTACTTACTAGTGATATTGCTTTTGAAATTCTTCTTACATATGGGTTATCTAAAGAAGTTTTTTGTGCATTGTAACTATTCTTGTCTCTTATCACCATACAAATTTTGGCGTTCAATTTTCTTTCTTCATCGGTAGGTTCTTTATCAGTTATAAAAAAGCCTTGTGCTTTAATATGATCAATTACTTTTTGTTGTTGCTTTTCCCAATTATTTCCAACCACTAATCTCATATCCACAGATGCAATAGCCTTAGTAGGAATTACATTGGCTGAATACTTACCTACCCCTGCACTTTGTATACCATTAATATTTAAAGAAGGAAATTGTAAGGCGTCATTTAATGCACCTTCTCTTTCTGTAGCATTAATACCTAATTCATCTTTTAACTGTGCTTCCACTGAAGGCACTTTTGCCAATGCTTGTTTTTCAGCATTGGTTAAAGGAGTTACATCATCGTAAAAACCTTTAATGGTTACTTCACCCTTTTCATTTTTCATACTAGCCAGTAACCTTACCAGTTCCATGGCAGGGTTCAATACCCAGTTACCATAATGTCCTGAATGTAAAGGACGCTTAGGGCCAAATACAGTTAGTTCTAAATGCGTATCACCTCTCACGCCCATTACTAATTGTTTTTTACCCGATTGATGCACAGGGCCATCACAGATAATCCAAAAATTAGCCGCTAACTTATTTTTATACAATTCTAATAACTGTTCTAAATTAGGCGAGCCCGCTTCTTCTTCTCCTTCGAAGAAAAATTTAATATTTACAGTAGGTTTTATATGTAATGCTTTTAACTGCGCATAAGCATTTATAATCGCCATCACACCTGCTTTATCATCTGAAGCTCCTCTTGCATAAATTCTTGCATTCATATCATAAATACTTCCCTCTGTTAACCAAGGCAATACTGTAGCATCTTTTTCATACATGCCAGAATATAAGCTTGGCTTGAAAGGATGTAAACCTGGGAACCATTTACTAGTATCAACGGGTTGACCATCGTAGTGGGCATAAAAAATAATAGTCTCGGTTGCTCCTGGCACTTTCACTTCTCCATAGACCACTGGTGGCATTTGACTATTAGGAAGTGTTAGCAAACTTATATCCTCAATACCTTTAACTTTCATATAATTCATCATCCAGTCTGCATTTTCTTGCAAACCTTTTGAATTAGAGGCTACATTAGGAATAGATAAGAAGGTTTTAAATTCATCTATAATACTAGTTTGCTTTTCTTGAATTGATTTTTTTACCAAGTCTTGAGAACTTTGCGCAGCTAATGAGCCACAAAATAATAATGCAGTAAATACTAATTGAAAAAACTTTTTCATATGTGAATACAATTTAAAAAGCCTCCCTATTATTTAGGAAGGCTTTTTTATTTTTAGATTTATGCTAAATCGAAGCGGTCCAAGTTCATTACCTTATTCCATGCGGCTATAAAGTCGTGAACGAATTTTGTTTTGGTATCATCACATGCATATACTTCTGCAAGGGCACGTAACTCAGAATTTGAACCAAAAATTAAATCAACTCTGGTACCTGTCCATTTTACTTTTCCAGTAGCTCTATCGCTGCCTTCAAATACATATTGATGTGCATCGGCAGCCTTCCATGTAATACTGAAGTCAATTAAGTTCGCGAAAAAATCATTGCTTAAAACTCCAGGCTTACTTGTAAATACACCATGCTTTGAATTATCAAAATTGGTATCTAGAACTCTTAAGCCTCCTAACAATACTGTCATTTCAGGAGCCGTTAAATGTAATAACTGTGATTTATCAACAATCATATCTTCCGGAGATAACATTGTGCGAGGTTTGATATAATTTCTAAAACCATCTGCAATGGGTTCTAAGACTGCAAAAGATGCTACATCGGTATCTGCTTCTGTAGCGTCTGTTCTACCTGCTGTAAAAGGAACTTTCACCTCATGTCCTCCGTCTTTCGCTGCTTTTTCAATAGCTGCTGCACCACCTAATACGATTAAGTCTGCAAGGGAAACTTGCTTTTCTTTGTTCGCTGTATTAAATTCTTTTTGAATAGCTTCTAATGCATCTAATACTTTAGATAATTGTGCAGGATTGTTAGCAGCCCAAAATTTTTGTGGTGCTAAACGAATACGTGCTCCATTGGCACCACCACGTTTATCTGATCCACGGAATGTAGAAGCAGATGCCCATGCTGCAGCAACTAATGCTGAAACAGAAACACCAGTTGCTAAAATTTTTGATTTTAATGCGCTAATATCTGATGTGTCAATTAATTTATGTGTAACTGCAGGTAAAGGATCCTGCCAGATTAAAATTTCTGCCGGTACTTCTGTTCCTACATAACGAGAACGAGGCCCCATATCACGATGCGTTAATTTAAACCAAGCTCTTGCAAAGGCGTCTGCAAATTGATCTGGGTTTTCATAAAATCTTTTTGAGATAGGTCCATAAGCAGGGTCTACTCTTAAAGCAATATCGGTGGTTAACATGGTAGGTGCATGTTTCAAAGAAGGATCATGTGCATCAGGCACTGTACCAGCACCTGCACCAGCCTTAGGTTTCCACTGATGTGCTCCTGCTGGACTCTTCGCTAATTCCCACTCAAAGCCAAATAAGTTTTCGAAATAATTATTACTCCACTTTGTAGGTGTAGTTGTCCATGCGCCTTCTAAACCTGAAGTAATGGTATTCACTCCATTACCTGAATTCAAAGTATTCTTCCATCCTAAACCTTGTTCTTCAATACCTGCAGCGGCTGGTTCTACACCAACATATTTTCCAGGATCGGCAGCACCATGTGTTTTACCAAAGGTGTGTCCACCTGCAATTAAGGCAACAGTTTCTTCATCATTCATAGCCATACGCGCAAATGTTTCACGAATATCTCTTGCAGAAGCAATAGGATCGGGATTGCCATTTGGCCCTTCTGGGTTGACATATATTAATCCCATTTGAACCGCTGCTAACGGATTTTCTAAATCACGGTCTCCACTATATCTTTTATCGCCTAACCACTCACGCTCTGCGCCCCAATACACATCTTCCTGTGGCTCCCAAACATCGGCACGACCTCCAGAAAAACCAAAGGTTTTAAAGCCCATCGATTCTAATGCACAGTTACCTGCCAGTATCATTAAATCAGCCCAAGATAATTTTTGACCGTACTTCTTTTTTATAGGCCATAATAATAAACGGGCTTTATCTAAATTGGTATTATCGGGCCAGCTATTTAAAGGAGCGAATCTTTGCATACCTGCTCCACCACCACCACGACCATCGGTAGTTCTATAAGTTCCTGCACTATGCCATGCCATACGAATAAAGAAAGGTCCGTAATGACCATAGTCTGCAGGCCACCAATCTTGTGAAGTAGTCATTAAGTCAACGATGTCTTTTTTCACTACTTTTAAATCTAATGATTTGAAAGCTTCTGCATAATTGAAAGAAGCGTCCATTGGATTGGTTAAAGAAGAATGTTGGCGTAAAATATTTAATCTTAATTGATTCGGCCACCAATCGGTATTTCTTGTTCCCGCACTTGTTACTTTAGATGCTGTAGAAGCACCTGTAAAAGGACATTTTGCAGCCCCAGTTGTATTATTTTCCATGGTAGTATTTATTATAAATAGTAGGTACTAAAATTACAACAATTACCTATTTATTTATTATAAAAAAATGGAAATATTTTACGCTTTGTTGAGTTAATTGTACACAATTACTCGTTTCCTCCAACAATCTTGCTGGTACTTCTGTATAAGTAATTTTCGTAGATATGTCGTCTTGCAAAACGATCGGGTGTGTCGGCATTTACTAATTTAACATAAATGGCTTTAGGTACCCCATAGTATTCATATTCATTGCCATCGGAAAATACCACTCTTAATATTTCTGATTTAAATTCAAAATCGTCAATACTGGCATCTGTTATAGTAGCTATATAGGCATCCTTGGTGGCTTCATGTGTTTCAATGTGCACGCTCACTAAAAAATGATAAGAAGCAATTAATTTAGCCGATTTTTCTTCGGCCATTTTTTTAGCCTCATCACTGTCTTGAAATTTATCGGGATGCCATTCCATCATAATCTTACGATATACTTTTTTTAAATCTCCTAAAGTAGCTTTATCGTCTACGCCCAAAATGGCTCTATGTCTTTCAATTCTCTTCATATATGATTTATGCTGCGCGAAGGTACACTAAACTTATTTAAATAAAGAAGCCCTCTCAGTGTAAACTGAAAGGGCTTAACATTATGATAATACTTTGCGCCATTAAAGGCAATCAAGCTTATTTTACTTCTTCAAATTGAGCATCTTCAACGGTATCGTTGTTGGCTCCACCATTTGCTTGTCCACCTGCTTGTTCAGCACCCGCTTGTTCAGGGCCAGCTGCTCCAGCTGCTTGTGCTTTGTAAATTTCTTCACTAGCAGCAGTCCATGCAGTATTCATTGCTTCTAAAGCGGTGTCTACTTTAGCAGTATCTTGAGAAGCATGTGCTTCTTTCAAATTCGCTAAAGCGGTTTCAATAGGTGCTTTTTTATCTGCAGAAATTTTATCACCAAATTCTTTCAATTGTTTTTCTGTTTGGAAAATCAAACTGTCCGCTTGGTTTAATTTTTCTACTCTTTCTTTTTCTATTTTATCACCTGCTTCGTTGGCTTTTGCTTCGGCTTTCATTTTTTCAATTTCTTCCTTCGTTAAACCACTACCCGCTTCAATTCTAATTTTTTGTTCTTTACCAGTGCCTTTATCTTTTGCACTTACATTTAAGATACCATTCGCATCAATATCAAAAGTGACTTCAATTTGAGGAACGCCTCTTGGTGCTGGTGGAATACCATCCAAGTTAAACATACCTAAACTTTTATTTTGAGTAGCCATTGGACGCTCTCCTTGCAATACATGAATTTGTACACCTGGTTGATTGTCGCTAGCTGTTGAATACACTTCTGTTTTCTTAGTAGGAATAGTGGTGTTAGAAGCAATCATAGTAGTCATTACGCCACCCATGGTTTCAATACCTAAGTTTAAAGGGGTAACGTCTAATAACAATACATCTTTCACATCTCCTGTCAATACAGCACCTTGGATACCTGCACCAATGGCTACCACTTCATCAGGGTTCACCGAACGGTTAGGTTTTTTACCAAAGAACTTTTCTACTATCTCTTGTATTTTAGGAATTCTTGAAGAACCTCCTACTAAAATAACTTCATCAATTTGTGATACAGAATAACCTGCATCTTTCAATGCAATTTCACAAGGCTTTAAACAACGTGCAAATAAATTATCTGCTAATGATTCAAATTTAGCTCTTGTTAATTTTAACACTAAGTGTTTAGGCACACCATCTACTGCAGTGATGTAGGGTAAGTTAATTTCTGTTTCAGAAGAAGAACTTAATTCTACTTTCGCTTTCTCTGCAGCTTCTTTTAAACGCTGTAAAGCCATTGGATCTTTTCTTAAATCAATTGCTTCTTGTTTTTTAAACTCATCTGCTAAGAAGTCCATGATCACTTTATCAAAATCATCACCCCCTAAATGTGTATCACCATTGGTAGATTTTACTTCAAATACACCATCTCCTAAATCCAAGACAGAAATATCAAAAGTTCCACCACCTAAATCGAATACAGCAATTTTTTGCTCAACATTTTTCTTATCTAAACCATAAGCCAATGCGGCTGCAGTTGGTTCGTTTACAATTCTACGTACATTCAATCCTGCAATCTCGCCTGCTTCTTTTGTAGCTTGTCTTTGTGCATCGTTAAAATAAGCAGGTACAGTAATCACTGCATCTGTTACTTCAGTGCCTAAATAATCTTCTGCCGTTTTTTTCATCTTTTGTAAAACCATTGCAGAAATTTCTTGTGGTGTATACATACGACCATCGATATCAACACGCACGGTGTCGTTCTCGCCTTGTACAATTTTATAACTCCAATGAGACTTCTCTTCCGTAATCTCATTAAAACGACGACCCATGAAACGCTTTACACTAGAAATAGTGTTTTCAGGGTTCGTGATGGCTTGACGCTTAGCAGGATCTCCCACTTTACGCTCACCATTCTTTAAGAAGGCCACTACCGAAGGGGTAGTTCTGCGTCCTTCATCATTGGCGATCACTACTGGTTCGCCACCTTCCATTACCGATACGCAACTATTTGTCGTACCTAAGTCAATTCCTATTATTTTTCCCATAATGCTTGATTTTCAATGTTTAATTACACTTGTATAGACAATCTTTATGCCATAATGGGTATGCCTGCCTAGAGGTGCAAATTTGTCATATATGGCAGTAAATGGCTCATTTTGAAAGCCCTATTTGACATATAAAACATTAAAATGGGTAGAAAAGGCAGAAAAATAAGACAACTGAAAAGTGAGTTGGCCTAGTCCTTCGTTTTATCTGCACTTTTGAAGGTGAAATTCTTCTGACTGGAATAACTAAAAATGACCACAAAAAAGGTAGTCGCAATCTTAGCCATCGTTGGATACCATCCAAAATAATCAACAAATAGCTTTAAAAAGCCATAATTGAGTAAAACACAACCCAACACCACAATAAAGTATTTCATCAATTGCTTACTCTTTGTCACGGTAGTTTCTTGAAATACCACATACCTACTTAGGTAAAAGCCAATTGGAAAAGTGATGCAAAAGCTTATAATGAAAGAGGCGATATGGGGACTAATGGTCAACCAACTAAGATGAATAAACTGTTTTTGAAGTATAAAATTATAGGAAACAAAAAATAGTGTGATGTCCAATATCGTATTGGCACCGCCACAGGCAGCATACCTAAAAGTTTTTAAGGGCATCATTTTCTTGAAAATTGGATAAAACCAATCGATTAGATCAAGAATAACTTTGCTAATAAAGTCGTGTAGTTTCAACATCTATGCGCTAAGATAATCTTAATTAATTACTTTTGCCCTAGGCAAGCCCATTTTATGAATTTGATAACTAATTTAAAAGAAACCACAGCAGCTAGTTTACTTAGCTTGTATCAGGTAAATATTCAACCTGATCAAGTATTGGTAAATGCGACTAAGCCTGAATTCGAAGGAGATTATACCATAGTTTTGTTTGCTTTTGTAAAACAATTGGGCAAAAGTCCTGAATTGGTGGGCAATGAATTGGGCGCTGCCATGCAAAAAGCTTTGCCTGGAATTATTACCCATTACAATATTGTCAAGGGGTTTTTAAATTTTACCATTAGCAATGACTATTGGTTTGAATTTATAAAAAATTTAAACCCAAATGCTTTGATGCCTAGTATGACAACAAAGCGAAAAATTATGGTGGAGTACTCCTCCCCTAATACCAATAAGCCATTACACTTAGGTCATTTAAGAAATAATTTTTTAGGATGGAGCATTGCGGAAATTTTAAAACTGCAAGGACATGATGTAGTGAAAACTTGTATTGTAAACGATCGTGGCATTCATATTTGCAAAAGCATGATTGCTTGGCAATTGTTTGCGAATGGCGCTACCCCAAGTTCTACGAATAAAAAAGGAGATCATTTTGTTGGAGATTATTATGTCAAATACAATGATGCCTTTAAAGCCGAAGTGGCTGGTTTAGTAAGTGGCGGCATGACCCAAGAATTGGCGGAAAAAGAAGCTTCTATATTTAAAGCAGCGCAAGAAATGTTGTTGAAATGGGAGCAAGGAGATGCGGCCACTTTAGATTTATGGAAAAAGATGAATGCATGGGTGTATGAAGGCTTTGAAGTGACTTATAAAAAAATAGGTTCAGATTTTTTCAAAACTTATTACGAAAGCAATACTTATTTATTAGGAAAAGAATTAGTAGAAGAAGGCTTAGTAAAAAAAGTATTTTATCAAAAAGAAGACAGCTCGGTTTGGATAGATTTGACAGCAGATGGATTAGATGAAAAAATTGTACGCCGTAAAGACGGCACTTCTGTGTACATGACCCAGGATATTGGGCTTGCACAATTGAAACAAAAAGAATTCAATACCGACGCGAGTATTTATGTAGTAGGCGATGAACAAAATTATCATTTCAAAGTACTTAAATTAATTTGTCAAAAATTACAACAACCTGCTGCGGATGGGATTTACCATTTAAGCTATGGCATGGTGGAATTGCCTACTGGTAAGATGAAAAGCCGCGAAGGTACGGTGGTAGATGCAGATGATTTAGTAGATGAAATGATTACCATTTCTAAACTGAAAACTGAATCCTTGGGTAAAGTAGCTGATTTTACACAAGCCCAATTGATCGAACTATACAATACCATTGGTTTAGGTGCACTTAAATTTTTCTTGTTAAGGGTAGATCCTAGAAAGAAAATGATATTCAACCCAGAAGAAAGCATTGATTTTCATGGATTCACCGGGCCTTTTATTCAATACACCCATGCAAGGATTAAAAGTATTTTGAGAAAAACGGGTACTAACGTTTCACTTACGGCCAATGAATTATTGCCTTTAGAAAAACAATTGGCTATTGAACTTTCAACCTTCCCAGCGGTTGTTAATGAAGCTGCAAAAAATTTAGATCCTTCTAAAATTGCCATATACGCTTTCAACTTGGCAAAATTATTCAATACTTTTTATGCAGAACTTTCGATTGCCAATGCAGAATCGGAAACAAAAAAACAATTGCGTATACAATTAGGAATTTTAACTGCGGCTACTTTACAAAAATCCATGAGCGTTTTAGGCATTGCAGTGCCGGAACAAATGTAATTGACTACTACCTTTTATGGCTTAACTTCTTTTCAACTTTGAATTATTGTACACTTCGGGGGTTTCTTCTTCAAAACCCCATTGATTCAATAAAGTATTCATTTGATCTGTGGGCAGGGATGCTTTTTCATAATGGCCTGCTTTAATTTTTTGACGCATGGCTTCGTAAATACTTACAGCACAAGCTACAGAAATATTTAAACTTTGTATGATGCCCATTTGTGGTATAATAAAATTACCATCTGCTAAATTTCTACATTCTTCGGTTACGCCTGCGTGTTCATTACCAAAAACCAAGGCCACCGATTCGGTAAAATTGATATTGTGCAAGCTTACCGCATCACTTGATAAGTGGGTAGTCAAAATTTTAGAAAAATTTTTTCTCAAAGCAGCCACACATTCTTCTAATTGATCAAATTCATGAATGGTTAACCATTTTAAAGCACTACTACTACTTCTATAACCCCATTTTTTATGTCTTGGTATTTTTGTAGTAAGCACATACACATCTTGAATGCCTACTGCATCGCAGGTGCGCATCACTGCAGATACATTATGCGGATCTTGTACATTTTCTAAGACTACCGTTAAATTGGATTGACGTTTACTTAAAACTTTTAATAATTTTTCGGTGCGTTCTGGTGTCATACTTATTTTTTAAAAGGAATTTTAAAATGGACGCCCAATCCTGGTTTGGTCAAAGGTGCTATTTTACCAATTTTATTATCAAAGCTATAATCAAGGCCTTCTGCATTCAATTCTGTCATTAACAATGGTCCATCCATATCTACATAATCTAATTGAGGTAAAAATTGTGCTATGGCAGCGGAACCAATTACATTTTCATTCATACATCCCATCATTATTTTCAACCCCAACACTTTGGCTTCTTTAATCATTCTTAAAGCAGGTGTTGGTCCACTGCATTTGGTTAACTTGATATTGATGCCATGAAAATAATGGGCACAAGTAGCCACATCTTTTTCAAAAACACAAGATTCATCTGCAAATAAGGGCAATGTGGATTGTGCTTTTAATTGCGCCATCCCTTCCCAATTGTCTTTGGCCAAAGGCTGCTCCACCAATTCTACGCCCAAGGCTGCCAAAGCGGGGATTTTTTGTAATGCTTCTTCGGTGGTCCATCCTGCATTGGCATCTACACGCAGTGGTTTGTCTGTATGGGAACGCAAAGCAGTAATCATTTCAATATCATATTCAGTACCTACTTTTACTTTATAAATGGGCCATGGATGTGCTTTCATTTTTTCAACCATCTTCTCAATGGGATCGATGCCTAATGTATAATCACAAATGGGTGTAAGCGTATTTTCATTCCATGGCGCATTCCACATTTCATGGAGGGGCTGTTTTTTCATTTGTCCAAATAAATCCCATCCTGCTATATCTAAGGCACAAACTAGAAATGGATCATTTGGAAATAAATGATGTAAAAAATGCCAAAATCTTTCAGGATCAATCAATGCAAATTTTTCAATAAGCTTTCTTTGCTTTTCTAATTGTTCCATCATATTTGCTACGGTAACATCATAATAAACTATGGCAGGCGCTTCCCCATAACCTACCCAATTGCCTAAGGACAATCTTACCATTAAACTATGTTGATGAGTTTTGCTTCTGCCATTTGAAATGGTAAAAGGATATTCGAAAGGTAAATTTTGTTCCCAAAAGTCTAGTTGCACTGTACAATATTTTGGCTAAGATACAAAACAGCTTGTAGTAATGATAAATTTCAATTAATTATATGAAGCATCTAACGACCACTTGTTTGAATGGCATCATTCCATTCCTTATTGAATGTATCTTCTTGAATTAAGTCTTCTAAATTCAAATGCATTCGATATCTCCAATAATGTTTTGGATTGGCAGGAACATTGATGCGCTCTTCATTGGGATCTTTTCTTCTTACAACTTCATCTATACCTAAAAAATCTTGCAATTGAAAAATAGCCCAGATGGCCGGCGAATGTAAATGTTGTATGAGTATTGCTTTATTAATCCAGGGTTCGCAATACTTTGGAGCATCTCCCAATTTTCCTAATTCTTGATTAAAGAAAACTTGAGTGGCTTCTTTGTTTTCTTCCCACCAACCTCGAAGGGTACTGGTATCGTGTGAGGAGGGTGTCACTACACTTAAATAGGGTGCGTTTTTTGGATTAAAGAAACGCTGATTGGTTGCTTTTGGCATTCTTTGTACTTCTAAACTTAAAATACCTAACTGCTTTAATACCGGTGGTAAACAGGCAGGTACCAAACCTAAATCTTCGCCGCAGATAAGCATATTGGTAGAACGTTTGAGCATGGGCAGTTTTTGCATGGCTTCTTTTTCCCATAGCTGCTCCTGCCTATGAAAGAAATAATCTAGATACAAGTGCTTTAAGATTGCTTTTGATTTTTCATCTAAGTATTTGAAAGAGGATGTACCTTCTATATTAAATCTAAAATGATAGGCTTCTGCTTGCGCTGACGGTAATAAAATGACATTGCTAATTAAATCAAATAATACCATTTTAATTTTCTGATGCCAATCATCGTTTGGCATTGTTGAAAAATGTGCTTCAATTTGTTTTTGAGTTTCAAAATTGGGTAAGAAATCATACATACCATCTCCTATAGATTGCAAAAAATTATTTTTTAAATAGGTATTGTCATACCCTACCAACTCAAACAAAATGCTTTCATTGATAAAAGGTTTGGTCAATCGATGCATATCAAAATGCATTCCTTTGCTTTCAAATTCTTGCAAGTTTATTGGAATGGCTGGAATAAAATGACCCAAAATACCTTCTACAGCATGCATGGGTATACTCCAAATTCTAAAGAATCCTAAAATATGATCAATTCTAAAAGCATCAAAATAATAACTCATTTGCTCAAACCTTAATTTCCACCATTGAAAATTATTTTGAGCCATCGCTTCCCAATTGTAGGTGGGGAATCCCCAGTTTTGACCTTTGACTCCAAAATCATCAGGTGGCGCTCCCGCTTGTAAATTCATATTAAATAGATGAGGATGCTGCCAAGCATCGGCCCCATATCGATATACACCAATTGGTATGTCTCCTTTTACGATAATTCCATTTTTGTGCGCATACTTTGTTGCATTGCTTAATTGTAAATGCAAATGATATTGTACATAAAAATAAAAAGCAATTTCTTGATAGCAAGATGATTTTTTATTGGTTAAACTTTGAATAGCTGCCTCATCGTAAACAGCATGTGTTGGCCATGTATTAAAATCAATAGTTCCGTACAATTCTCGTAAATAGGAAAATGCACTATATGAATTCAACCAATGTGCATTCTGTTTAAAAAATTTTTTAAACCCTGCAGATTCTAAATCTTTCTTCCCATTTTCTTTGTAAAAAATGCTTAATAGTTTCCATTTCAAATTCATTACTGCTTCATAATCTACAGTACTTAAAGCATTTAATGCCAGTATAGTTGATAGGTATGGTGCTACTATTTCTTCTTGCCCTTTTCTAATTAAGTCTCCTATTCTAAGGAACATAGGGTGCAAAGCAAAAGCAGAAATGGCTGCATAGGGATAAGAGTCTGCCCAAGTATGGGTTGCCGTGGTATCATTTAATGGCAGTAATTGAATTAATTTTAAACCAATTTTTTTTGACCAATCCACCAAAAGTTTAATATCAGCAAATTCACCAACGCCCATACTTTCTTTAGATCTTAAAGAAAATACAGGTATAGACACTCCCGTTCCTTTCCAATGCGTATTATTCAATTGAACAAACCCATCATTTATAAAAATACTGCTATCCTTACTTGCATTTTCAAAGACCACTCTATTGTTATCTAATTCAAAATCAATAAACTTATTTATAGAAGTATCATACACACCATATTTATAGACAAATGGGAAATTACAATGCGTTAAATTTAAATCAATTTCAAAAATTGTGGTATTGGAAACTTTAGTTAAGGGCAATGCCTTTTTTACATCCCATTCGCCTATTATTGAATCTTCTCCTATGATGAAAATGTTTTGATGTGTTTTTAACAATGGCGCTTTCACTCTAAAAAAATGTGAACTGTCTTTATCAATTTTTTTAGATTTTGCTGGAACGTCTGGTTGCTTTAATAAAACATTGGCAAAAGGTTCTGTATAAAAAGTATTTTCTATGGCCCCTGCATCATTCCAAGTATCAATCAAAATTAATTCACTTCTTACTATTTTATTTGGGCTAAAAGATTTTGCCTCCCCCCAATCAAAAACTTGGATGCCCTCTGGATTTTTAATAAAATATTGATAAGTGATCATATCTTGATCAAAGGGTAATTTGCTATTTAAATGCAATACCCAATAAGAGTCATTCAGAAAACTTAGTGGAACAGCCTTTTCTATTTTCCCATCTCCCAGCAAAGAATGATTCCCATAAATAAAAATTTCTTGCCCAAAAAAGGTATGGTATTTTAAATGGAAGCTAATTTTAAGCAGCTTTGATGAAGCATTTTGCCCCTCTTTCAGTTTCTTGTTTATTTCTTGTTTACTTTCTACAACTCTTTGCATATCAAGCAATTTGGGGAATTGATTGTTTATTATGTGCCTTAATATTTACAGCAGCAATGCTTTAAAGATAAAAGATAAAGTGTAAATAAAACACATTAATATGTTTTTTGCTAAAATGAAAACAGTATTCGTATATTTATGTAGTATACTTATTATCAATTGATTACGTAGTTTAAATGGATAAAATACTCATATATACCGATGGCGCTTCACGTGGCAACCCAGGACCAGGTGGTTTTGGTGCACTATTAATGTGGGGAGATAAAGTAAAAGAGTTGTCAGAAGCTTACCGCAAAACCACCAACAATCGAATGGAGTTATTGGCAGTAATCAAAGCAATCAATGCACTTAAAACAAAAGAATTACCGATACATATTTACACAGATAGTAAATACGTTGTTGAATCTGTTGAAAAAAAATGGCTTAATAATTGGATCAAAACCAATTTCAAAGGAGGCAAAAAAAACAAAGATTTATGGATGCAATACCACAAAATTGCTGCTCCCTTCCAAATCAAATTTCATTGGGTCAAAGGCCACAGCACCAATAAGTTCAACAATAGATGTGATGAATTGGCAACAGCAGCTGCCGACAATGGCCCATGGAAAATTGATACCGTATTTGAATCCAATGAATCAAATACTTAAAAAAAGTGAAAATTAGATCGCTTTAAATTTTGGAATAAATATTCTGAAAGATCCAAACAACACACCACCAAATACCAAGGTTCCCGCTACACTATATGGATAAAATGGCAAGCCATCCACCATGGTTTGAATAAATCCTGAAAAGTTTAACGCATGATGATATCCGCCGCCTTGCGCCCAAAGCAATGAATTGGAAACAATAAAATATACAGTCGGGGCTGCTAAAAATCCAATGATGTATTTTGATAACTTATTGCTTTGTAAACCAAATCCAAATACAGCAGTTCCTGCAATTAAAATATAATTTAAAAATTGGCCTTGATAAAAACCTTGCATTGGACTTAAATGATAAGTATACAATACTTGATATAAAACATCAGAAATAAACATAGATAGTATGGGCAACAAAAAAGCATACTTTCTTTTAGATGCAAATAGAGAACCACCAAATAAAGCGATAGCAATTTGAGGCGCAAATCCATAAGGTCTGCTAGGTAAAACACGGTACAAGGCACTGGTCGCAATCATGATTACAAGGGCAGTTATTATTTGTTTGTTCAATTTCATTATATATTATTTATGGGTTCAAATAGGCTATTGAGCACCTAGTTAACAAAAATAAGGATTCAGCCTTATATTATAAAAGAATGATTTTCCTCAATTGTGTATAAACTTATTGAGGCACGAAGGACTTAAACAAAACAGCAGTCTCATGAGCCTCTAATGTAACAGCGGCGGCTGCTTCTACTACTGCACTATCCCCTGTTTTTAATGTAATTCCATCCAGTACAACTAAGCCTTCAGTAACTAAAAACATCTCCATGGAATGGGTCTTTACTTTGAAAGATTCGCCCTTTTTTAAACTAATTTTAGTTAACCCAAAATCAGATACTGGACAAGGATAATTTAACTCATAGGTATTGGTTACATCTCCTTTTAATAATTCAGGGTAAGTAGGGCTAAATTGAACATGTTGAATCAATTCATGCACATCTACATATTTGGTGGTCAATCCCCCTCTTAAAACATTATCGCTATTGGCCATCAATTCGATATTCTGACCTTCTAAATAAGCATGCAATAAACCAGCGCCTTGAAATACCCCTTGGTACTTTGGCACATGAACAATGTTCAAAATATAAATTGAAAAAATGCCTTTATCAATATTTGCAACTGGGATTCCATCTGTATAATACTTATTTGCCCAATAATGCGGATTTAATTTAGTAACCATTCTGTTTTTTACAGCAGCTGCTGCTTCTTGTAAAAGTGGTTTTAATATTTGATCCGATGCTTCCATAGGCAATTGCATAAAATAAGTATACAAACCTTGATAGTTTTCTTCTTTAAATAAATTGATTAAAGAATTAAATGAAGCATGAGCATGCAAGCGTTCTTCTAATTGTTTTGGAGGTAAAAATCCATGCAATAACCAAAAATCACTTAAAGCCACCATTACTTCCGGTTTGTGATTTTGATCTTTGTAATTCCGATTACCTGCGTCAATAGGAAGCCCTGCAGCTTCTTCTTTTTTAAACCCAATGATGGCATTTTCTTTACTAGGATGCACTTGAATACTCAACATGTTTTTTACATCCAATATCTTAAATAAATAAGGCAATGCCCCAAAGGCTTTTAATGCCGTCCCCCCAATCCATTTATCTGGATCCTCATTAATCAATGTATCCAAATTTACTTGGCCGTTTGGGGTTGTAACCAATGCACTTGCACTAGGATGTGCACCCATCCAATATTCTGCATATGGAAGATGATTCACATTTTCAATACCCATCAGATTGGGGATGAAACCATTCCCTCCCCAATCATAATGCCTATGTTTTCCTTGTAATTTATACGCTTTTTGCATGTGTATAAAAAGCAGATGTTTAAATGATTAAAAATCTAAATGATGAATACTTTGAACAACAAAGATACTGGGTTTTTTGGCGAAAATATGGCTGCCGCCTACCTATCAGCACAAGGTTTTGAAATTTTATTTAGGAATTGGAGGTACAAGCATTTAGAAATTGATATTATAGCCTCTAAAGATGGACTACTGCATATAGTCGAAGTAAAAACCAGAACCTCGGTGGAATTTGGCTATCCGGAACAAAGTATTCATGCTACCAAAATGCAGTTTCTTAAAAACGCTGCTGCCTTTTTTCAATATGAGCATTCCGAGTGGAAATACCTTCAATTTGATGTGATTTCCATTTTTTTAAATGAACAAAAAGAATGGGAATTGTTTTTAATTGAGGACGTCTATTTTTGAATTAATTCATTAATGCTTGCATCTTCTCTACCATCTTATAAGTAGCTGGACAAAGTTCAACATTTTGTTTGTGCACGTGCATGTATTCGGTCATTTTTCTTTTTGTCAAATGCGGAAAGCCCGCACAATCTGCAGGTCGTATTTCGTAGATATTGCATTTATTTGTTTTCAAATTCAAAAACTGACAAGGCTGTAATGTATTCAACCAATCTTTATCTTTTTTATCATACGTCAACCATTTCTCTTTAAAAGCTGCTGGTGTCATTTCGAAATGATTGGAAATTCTTTTAATATCGGTAGGCGTGAAAGTTGGACTCATGGTTTTACAACAATTGGCGCAACTTAAACAGTCTATTTCTTTCCAAACTTCAGGACTAATTTTTTGAGTCATTTGATCCAACCCTTTAGGAGTTTTCTTTTCTAACTTTGTTAAGAAGGATTTGAATTGTTTGGCATTATGTCTTACTTTCTGCTTAAATGACCTTAAATTTACTTTCATATTAGTTTAATCTGACGCGAAATAAAATCATTAAGTTATAACTATCAAATCTATTTATTTTAGACATGAGTTGGGACAACTATAAAAAAGGATTTAAATCATTCTTGCAACTTGAAAAATCTTTAAGCAACCACTCTGTTGAAGCTTATCTTAGAGATATTGATAAATTAACGACTTATTTAGATGCCAATGAGCACAAATTAACGCCAGCCGATGTAACATTGCATCATTTGCAATCATTTATTCAATGTATTGGCGAAATGGAACTAGCGCCTACCTCACAAGCCAGGATCATATCAGGAATCAAATCGTTTTTTAAATATTGTTTATTAGAGCAAATTTGCACCATCAACCCCACTACTTTACTCAATAGCCCTAAAACAAGAAGAAAGCTTCCAGATGTTTTAAGCTTTGAAGAAATTGAAACCTTAATTGGTCATCTTGATTTAAGCAAACCCGAAGGTGGTCGCAACAAAGCCATTTTAGAAACCATGTATAGTTCTGGCTTAAGGGTAACAGAAGCCATTAATTTGAAAATATCCTGCTTGCATTTAGATGTTGGTTTTATTAGAGTCATTGGGAAAGGAGATAAAGAAAGATTAGTACCTATTGGCACTGATGCAATCAAATTCATTAAATTATACAAAGACAACATTAGGGTTCATCAATTACCTGCCAAGGATTGTGAAGATATTTTATTTTTAAACAACCGCGGAAAGGCCTTAAGTAGGGTGATGATTTTTTATATAATCAAGGCATTAATGCTAAAATCGGGCATTAAAAAATCCATCTCTCCGCATAGTTTTAGGCATTCTTTTGCAACACATTTGGTAGAAGGAGGTGCCGACTTACGCGCGGTGCAAGAAATGCTTGGGCACGAAAGCATCACCACTACCGAAATTTATACCCATATCAATCGAGAATACCTCAGAGATACCTTGGATCGCTTCCACCCTGCCTTCAAAAAATAATCTAAAATAGGCTTCTGATGTCTTAAAATCAATTAGGTTTGTTCTCTAAAATAAATCAAATGAAAAAAATACTTTTTGTATTAGGTACATTTTTAAGCCTAGTAGCCAGTGCACAAGTAAAAATGCCTGCAGCCAGTCCTACACAAACCCTTACACAAGATTTTGGTTTAGGTAAAATTGAAATTGTATATTCAAGACCAGGATTAAAAGGTCGTGCTGCTTTTGGAAATGGAAGCTTATTGGCTCCAACTGGTATTGTTTGGAGAACAGGCGCTAATGGTGCCACCAAAGTAACTTTCTCTGATCCTGTAACAATTGGTTCAAAAACTTTACCAGCAGGTGCTTATGGTTTGTTCACCATCCCTGGTGAAACTGAATGGACTATTATTTTTAATAGCAATTCTAAAGGATGGGGAAGTTTTAGTTACACAGAAGCGGAAGATGTGGTACGTCTAAAAGTTAAACCTGAAACTACAAGTAATAGTACTGAAACTTTTACGATTGGTATTGGTAACATTACCCCTGAAACTGCAAGCATTTCTTTAAAATGGGCCAACACTATGGTGAATATTCCTATCAGTACTGATATCAAATCTACCATCCGTAAACAAATTGAAACTGCAACAACAGGAACAAATGTTAAAGCATCTGTTTACCAAGATGCCGCAAATTTTTATTTTGATATGGACAAGGATTATGACAAGGCACTGGTTTTTGTTGACAATGCAATTCAAGGAAATCCTACTGCTTATTATTTATTTCTTTTAAAAGCCAGAACTCAAAAAGCATTGGGTGATAAAAAAGGTGCTAAAGTAAGTGCTGAAACATGTGTTAAATTAGCAGAAGCTGCAAAAAATGCAGACTATGTTCGTTCTGGAAATGAAGTGATTGCTTCTCTTTAATCTTACCTATTGATTGATATTAAAAGAGTCCCTAGGTTAACTTGGGACTCTTTTTTTGTACATTTGCTCATCAACGCGGAGGTGGCGAAATTGGTAGACGCACTACCTTGAGGTGGTAGCGCCCATACCCGGGCGTGGGAGTTCGAATCTCCTCTTCCGCACAAACCCTGTCACAATAGTGATGGGGTTTTTTGTTTCGAAGCTGTGTCAAAAGCTTGCTTTTTAAACAAAGGAGAAACAAAACCTCAACAATCCTGTATTGCCGGATGCTTGAAAGGGTTTGCGTAAACCACCATTTAGGTCAACGAACGAAGTGCGCTAATCTAAAATTATATTTTATTATATTTGTAACATGTCTAACTACAATGTTACTTGTCCCAAGTGTCAACACAATTTTGAACCCACTGAAGCCATCAGAGAAGAGGTTGAAAAAGAATTGCGCGGCAAAATGACTGATTGGCAAAAAAAGAAAGAAGAAGAAACCAATGCATTATTGGCCGAACAAAAAATTACCATTGAAAATGAATTGGCTGAAAAATTAAAAAAAGATTTAGGGGCCCAGTACGATCATCAAATTAAAGTCATGCAGCAAAGCGAGTCTGCCATGAGCCAACAAGTAAAAGCGTTTCAAGAAAAAGAATTGGCATTTCTTAAACAAGTGCAAGAAATTCAAACCAAAGAAGCGGAATTGGAATTGGAATTGCAAAGAAAATTAGTAAAAGAAAGAGAAAGTTTAAAAGCACAAATTCAAAAAGAAGAATTAGAACGCGGGTCCTTAAAAGATCAAGAATATCAACTTAAAGTTAAAGAATTAGAAAAGCAATTAGAAGATCAGCGCAAATTAGCCGACGAGATGAAACGCAAAGCTGAACAAGGAAGCATGCAAATGCAAGGTGAAGTGCAAGAACTGTTATTAGAAGAATTATTAAAATCTAGTTTCCCTTTTGATCAAATTGTAGAAGTAGGCAAAGGGGTACGCGGAGCCGATTGCATTCAAATTGTTAGAAATAATTTAGGTCAAGAAGCTGGTAAAATTATTTACGAAAGCAAAAGGACCACTGCTTTTGCACAAGAATGGATTGAAAAATTAAAAGCAGACATGCGCAGTCAAGGTGCAGATATTGCCATTATTGTTACCCAAGCATTTCCAAAAGACATGGATAGATTTGGAGAAAAAGAAGGCGTTTACATTTGTTCTTACCAAGAAGTGAAAAGTGTTGCCCTCCTTCTTAGAAATGCCCTATTAAAAATTTACGATACCAAAAAGAGCCAAGTAAACAAAGGTGATAAAATGAGCTTTTTATATGATTACCTCATCAGTAATGAATTCAATGAGCAATGGAAAGCCATAGGAGAAGGCTTTAGACAAATGCGTCAAAGCATTCAAAAAGAAAGAGACGCCATGGAAAAGCTTTGGAAATCTAGAGAAAAGCAATTAGAAAAAGTATTGCTCAATGCCATGCACATTAAAGGCTCGATCGAAGGCATTGCAGGTGCAGATACCATTAATTTAAATTTATTGGACGACGACAGTCCACTTGAGTTAGAAGATTAAAATTTAAACAACGCAGGTTGCCCAAACAAATTCTGAAGTAATTGCATAATTAATTTGCACTTCCAAAGCATGTGCTTCAATTACAATAGCAGCAGTAAGTTCTCCTTGGGGTGCCTTGCCCAAAGATTCTATTCTTAAATTTTGAGAAAAATCTATTCCTAATTTTTCATGCATTTTGTACATGGCTTCTTTAGCCGCCCAAAAAAATGTGTACTGTTCTAATTGATCTTTAGCTAAAAGTGATTTTATTTTTTCTTGTTCTGTAGCATGTAAAAATTTATGTGCCACTTTCGCTACCCTATCTTGAATTAATTCAATATCAATTCCTACTGGCTGCATGCTGTTAATGATGCAAGCAGCAAACCCATTACAATGTGAAATTGAAAAATGTATAGGATGATTTTCAAAATAAGGCTTCCCATTTGCTGCATATTTTAAGCCATCCATATCTATTGATGGAGCCAATTGCTTTAATAAATATCTTGCTGCTAAATGTTGTGTCTTTTTTATAGAATTTGTAATTTCAAGATGGGTATGCACTTTTGACTCAAAAAAATCCAATGACTCCGTTATGGACCAAATAGCCATTTTAGTTGTTGCGTTGATATTTTGTTGATAAAACAAAGGCATGGAAAAGAGGATTGATTTAGATTGCAGCGCAATTGATAGCTGCAAAATAAACATAAATAAATTAAGATGATTTTATCTGACTCTAGAATATTAGAAGAAATAGCAAAAGGCTCGATCAAAATTGAGCCTTATGATCGTAAAGATTTAGGCAGCAATAGCTATGACGTTCATTTGGGAAAATGGCTAGCTACTTATGACAATACTATTTTAGATGCTAAAGCGCACAATACCATCACCTATTTTGAAATACCAGACGATGGATTTGTTTTGGAACCTACTGGTTTTTATTTAGGAGTTACATTAGAATACACTGAAACACATGCACATGTTCCATTTTTAGAAGGCAAGTCATCTACAGGGCGTTTAGGCATCGACATTCATGCTACAGCTGGAAAAGGGGATGTTGGATTTTGTGGTTATTGGACATTAGAAATTTCAGTAAAACAGCCCGTTAAAATTTATAAAGGAATGCCAATTGGTCAATTGATCTATTTCCCTGTTGATGGTGAGATAGAAGTGAAATACAACCAAAAGTCTAATGCAAAATACAGTGGGCAGCCTGAAAAGCCCATCGAAAGTATGATGTGGAAGAATAAATTTTAATAATAGCTCCTCAACTATTTTGCACGATACGCCAAGGCCCACAATAAAACATCATCATAGCTTTGAATTCCTTTGGCTTGCTTGTTCCATTGTAAAAATTGATTGTACATTGATGTGGATGCTGGAATTAATAAACCCCTTCTTTCTAAGAAGAAAATTTTGATCTTTTTGCGATCAGACAATACCAAAGGCGATAACAATTTTTTATTTCTTTCTATAACTTTTTTCCAATTATCAAAATTCCCAGATTTAGCTATTTCACTTAATTCTGCACTTTGGGCATAAGAAAACAATTCTAAAAGCATAGAATATTTAAAGAGCTTATTATTTGATGCTGCGCCAACCACAAAAGCAATAAAATTGGCTTCTGTTTCTGATGCATAGCCTAGCTGATGTGCTATTTCATGACAAGTTGTATAAGGCAGGGTCAATAAAGGCAAATCTCCTCGAATGATGGCTTCTCCTGTTAATGGATGATAAAATGCCATAAAGCCCAAATAATCTCCAATAAAAGGGTACCTGGAAAATTTCAAACAAGGTTGCGCCATCTTTAAAAATGGATATTTTACTGAAACTTGTTCATATTCTTGAATCGAAGCCACCAAAATCTGCTCTTTCGAAACTGTTTTTAATGCCGAATCTGTTAATTGAGCCCTAATTGCGTTCAATTCATCAATCAATTCAAGGGTAAAATGCTCTATGGCCACATCGTCATAATGCTCCTTTACCTCGAAACCGAATTGTTTAGCAGGACTAGCTTGTTGGTAATTTAACCCCCACAATAACATAAATAAAACATAAAAACGCAGTAGGAAATAGGCTGCTTTAATAGCAATTTTTTTGGCCAACTTGGCGCCAGATAAGTGATGATTATATTCAATTTTATATTTAATTAAACTTCTAATTATGTTGATAAACAACATTGTAAGTATAAATAAATACAAGTACTCTCCAATTGCATTGGGAAATTGGCTACTGACAGTTCTAAGGATATAACTTAGCCATTTAAACAACCCATGGGTATAATTCCTTCCCACCCAGTCAGGGAATTGAGTGCTTAATAGGATCAATGCCGCAAGAACAAACCAGGCCCAATAAGCCCTCCTTTTAAAAGGAAAAGTCCATTTTGAGGCATATTTAGAAAAATCCGTCATAGTTGAATTATAATAGGGTAAAAGTAGGATAAACTTTGTCTTTTGGTTGGTTTTTACTAACTTTGCCACCCTTATAAGTACGGTTATGAACCAAAACAGGGCTTACGAAATAGCATTTGTGGGTTTAAAACCCGGTTTACATGAGTTTGAATACCGTATAGAGGACAAGTTCTTTGCCGATTTTGGACCACAAGACTTTAGCAATTGTGCAACCACTGTTAAACTTAATTTAGATAAGAAACAGGGGTTTTTACAGCTGCATTTTGACGTGGATGGTGCCATTGACACCCTTTGTGACCGTTGTGGTAACCCCATTACTGTTCAACTCTGGGATGAATTTAATTTGATTGTTAAATTGGTCGATGACCCTACCACCATGAATAGTCAGGAAGAAGATCCAGACATCTACTATATTGACAAGGGCGAAAGCCACTTTTCAATAGCCAGCTGGATTTTTGAATTCATCAACTTAAGTATCCCCTTACAACATATTTGTAAGCTAAACGAAAAAGGTGAATCTACCTGCAACAAGAAAGTCTTGGAAACACTTAATAAATTTAAAACCAGCCAAATTGAAATCAACAACAAGAACATTTGGAAAGGTTTAGAGCAGTTTAAAGATTTGAATGACCCAAAAGAAGCGACCGATAATTAGAAACAAATATTAAATAATAAATTTTAAAACATAAGAGATGCCTAATCCTAAACGCAGACACTCACAACAACGTAGCGCTAAAAGAAGAACTCACTATGTAGCTCAAGAAGTTACTTTAAGCAAAGACGGTACAACTGGTGAAATCCATGTTCGTCATCGCGCGCATGTTCAAGAAGGTAAATTGTACTACAAAGGACTTTTAGTCAGCGAAAAAGCGCCACTAAAAGCTTAATTGCAATTGAAGATGAATATTGGAATAGATATGATGGGTGGCGATTATGCACCATTGGAAGCTGTCAAAGGCTTACAACAATATCTTTCTCAGTTTGAAAATCATTTGTATTGTATTGGTGATGAAACCCAGTTGAATCAATTGTTTCAACAGCATGGGCTTTCCTCACCATTTTTACATTTAGTACATGCTCCTGAAGTTATTGGTTATCACGAACACCCTACCAAAGCTTTAAAAGAAAAACCAAATTCGTCAATAGCCATTGGATTTAAATTATTGGAAGCTGGCGAAATTGATGCCTTCTTAAGTGCAGGCAATACCGGTGCTATGTTGGTTGGCGCCATGTTTACTATTAAACCCATCAAAGGTGTATTAAGACCTACGATTGCTTCTTTGATGCCTAAATTGAAAGGTAAAACTGGATTGTTAGTGGATGTTGGATTTAATGCCGATTGCAAAGCCGAGCATTTGAATCAATTTGCCATCTTAGGAAATTTATATGCAAAACACATTTTAAATATTGCTGAACCCAAAATTGCTTTATTGAATGTTGGTGAGGAAGAAGGGAAGGGTAATATTTTAGCGCTTGCTACCTACCCACTTTTAAAAGAAAACAAAGCCATTCATTTTATAGGAAATATAGAAGGCAGAGATGTATTTAATGACAAAGCAGATGTGATTGTTTGTGATGGATTTACAGGCAATGTACTTTTAAAAACCGCCGAAGCAATGTATGATGCTGCAGTACATCAAAATTTAGGAGACGATTCCTTTTTTGGTCGTTACCATTTTGAAAATTATGGAGGTACGCCTGTACTAGGCATTAATAAACCAGTCATCATTGGCCATGGCATCAGCAATGCCAAGGCTTTTTTTAATATGATTTTACTTGCAGAAAAATTGGTTGAAACTCAATTCTGTGACATCATTACGCGTAATTTCGAAAACTTATAGGGCTTCTATTTCCCTTTTATTACTGCGCCTCCTATCCTTTCTTCTAAAAACTGTATTATTTCTTTCTACCCCTTATTCTTTATAATTAGCTTATTTTTACAATAGCATTAAATTGCTAAACATCTATGTGGCTAAATAATATTTTAGAAACGATTGGCAATACCCCTTTAATTAAATTAAATAAAATTACAGCTGGTATACCTGCAACCATATTGGCCAAAGTAGATTATTTTAATCCGGGCAATTCCATCAAAGACCGTATGGCTTTGAAAATGGTGGAAATGGCAGAAGCAGAAGGAAAATTAAAACCAGGTGGAACCATTATAGAATGTACTAGTGGCAATACTGGAATGGGGCTTGCATTAGTGGCCATTGTAAAGGGATACAAATGCATTTTCACTACAACCGATAAGCAGAGTAAAGAAAAGATGGATATTTTAAAAGCAGTGGGAGCCGAAGTGATTGTTTGTCCCACCAATGTGTCTCCTGAAGATCCCAAAAGTTATTATTCAGTAGCGAGAAAATTAGCAGCCGAAACACCAAATTCTTTTTTCTTTAATCAATATGATAATTTAGCCAACCGCCAAGCACATTATGAAAGTACAGGCCCAGAAATTTGGCATCAAACCGAAGGAAAAATTACGCATTTGGTTTGTACTGCAGGAACGGGTGGCACCATTACAGGAACTGCAAAATATTTAAAAGAACAAAATCCTGCAATTAAAGTATGGGCAATAGATCCCATTGGATCTTTACTTACACATTATTTTGAAACAGGCATCGAAGATCATGCATATGTTGAGCCTTATATTGCAGAAGGATTTGGAGAAGATTTTGTTCCAAAAAATTATGACATGTCGGTGATTGATCATTTTGAACAAGTGGCAGATAAAGAAGGTGCTTTAATGACCCGTCGATTAGCCAAAGAAGAAGGTTTATTCTGTGGCTATAGTGCAGGAAGTTGTATTCAAGGTTTAATTCAATTAAAAGAAAGATTAAAACCAACAGATTTAGTGGTATGTATTTTCCATGATCATGGAAGTAGGTATATAGGTAAAGTATATAATGATGAATGGATGAAAACCAAAGGCTTTCTTTAACTGATTCATTTTCAATACAAAATGTGGGAATCCTAGGAATTTTTGGGGATTATTTTAGCAGATTGTCAAGCATAAGACTAACATACGTTTGAGGCATATTTGGTATATTTGCCACTCAATAATTAAACTATGAGCAAGTACAGAGCAGGGGTCTTATTTGGTAAAGAATTAGAGGCATTATACAATGATGCAAAAGCAAACAAGTTTGCTATTCCAGCAGTAAATACCACAGGAACAGATACCATTAATGCAGCCATTGAAACAGCTGCAAAAGTGAACTCTCCTATCATTATTCAATTTTCAAATGGTGGTGCTCAGTTTATAGCTGGCAAAGGAATGCCAAATGACAATTTGCAAGCCAATATTCAAGGAGCCATTGCGGGTGCTTTACACGTTCATCAAGTAGCTAAATTTTATAATGTGCCTGTTATTTTACATACCGATCACGCTGCCAAAAAATGGTTGCCATGGATTAGTGCTTTGATTGATGCTGGCGAACAATTCAACAAAGAAAAAGGACAACCTTTATTCAGTTCCCATATGTTGGATTTATCTGAAGAAACTATAGAAGAGAACATTCAAACTTCTGTTGAATTTTATAAAAGAATGGCACCACTTGGGATGAGTATTGAAATTGAATTAGGCGTTACCGGTGGTGAAGAAGATGGCGTAGACAATAGCAGTGTAGACAATGACAAATTATACACACAACCAGAACATGTTGAATATGCTTATACAGAATTAAGTAAAGTAGGTAAATTATTTACGGTTGCAGCTGCTTTTGGAAATGTACATGGTGTTTACAAACCAGGCAACGTTGAATTAAGACCCGATATTTTAAACAACAGCCAAGTGTATATTCAGAAAAAATTAAACACCGAAGAAAAACCAGTGTATTTTGTTTTTCATGGCGGATCAGGATCTCCTCAAAATCAAATTAGAGAAGCCATAGGATATGGTGCGATAAAAATGAATTTAGATACAGATTTACAATGGGCTTTCTGGGAAGGAATTTTAAATTACTACAAGAAAAATGAAGCTTTTTTACAAGCTCAATTAGGCAATCCAGAAGGTGCAGATAAACCTAATAAGAAATATTACGATCCAAGAGTTTGGTTAAGAAAAGGAGAAGAATCCTTTATCCAACGCTTAGAGACTGCATTTGACGATTTAAACTGTATCAATAGAAACGCTTAAACAAAATTTTAACAGTCCCCCTTCTAGTTAAAAAGGGAGAATGTTTAATTTTTAATAACTTCATTTAAGATAAAACGACTGCTTTACTATGAAAAATAGAGAAGAAGACATTGAAGTAAACTTAACGGGCGAAGAAACACCTGGCTCTGAAGCAAGTAAATCTAGATGGTTTAAAAGAATTCGAAAAGGCATTACTACTTCTACAGCCGATAAAAAAGAAACACCAGAAGGCCTTTGGACAAAATGCCCTTCTTGTAATCATATTTGTACTAGCTCTGAATTAAAAGAAAATTTATTCATTTGTTCTAAATGTAATTTTCATCATCGTATTGGAAGTGATGAGTATTTTGATATTTTATTTGACCAAGCTGAGTTCAAAGAACTATTTGACAATATCAAAAGTAAGGATGTTTTAAATTTTACCGATTTAAAAAATTATCAAAAACGTTTAGATGAAATTCATGCTAAAACTGATTTGAAAGATTCTATGCGTGTAGCAGTTGGTAAAATCAACGGAGAAGAGATGGTGGTGGCTTGTATGGACTTTGAATTTATTGGAGGTTCTTTAGGCAGTGTGATGGGAGAAAAATTTAGTCGTGCCGTAGATTATTGCATTAAACATCATCTGCCCTATTTAGTCATTAGTAAAAGTGGCGGCGCTAGAATGATGGAAAGTGCTTTTAGTTTGATGCAATTGGCAAAAACTAGTGGTAAATTATCACAATTAAGTGATGCCAAGCTGCCATTTATATCTATGCTTACCGATCCTACTTTTGGAGGGATTTCTGCAAGCTTTGGTATGTTAGGCGATATCAATATAGCAGAGCCTGGGGCCTTAATTGGTTTCGCTGGTCCACGTGTTATTAAAGAAACCATTAAAAAAGATTTACCTGCTGGGTTTCAAAGAAGTGAGTTTTTATTAGAGCATGGCTTCTTGGACTTTATAGTAGATAGAAAAGAATTGAAAAATAAGTTGTCAGAAGTGGCTTACCTATTTAGAAACTAAAGCATTTAGGAAGTCAATATTTAATCCTATTTTTGTTTCCCGGTACCGAGCATTTGGTATCGGGATTTTTTATGGCCAAACCCAAAGTTGCACAAGTAAAAGAATTTAACAATAGGCAAGCCTATTTCAACTACCACATAGAGGACAAATATGAGGCAGGAATTGTATTGCTGGGAACGGAAGTAAAATCAATCAGAGAAGGCAAAGTGAGTTTTAACGATTCCTTTTGCATGTTTGATAAAGGGGAACTATGGGTTAGGGGATTGTTTATTAATGCATATTCTCATGGCAATGCGAACAATCATATTGAAGTACATGATCGTAAATTATTATTGCAAAAAAGAGAATTAGAAAAATTAGAAACCAAGGTAAAAGAAAAAGGCTACTCTATTATTCCTTTACGTATATTCTTTAATGAAAAGCGTTTTGCTAAAGTAGAAATAGGTGTGGGTAAGGGTAAAAAAGAATTTGATAAACGTGAAACAATCAAGACCAGGGATGTTGATAAGGAAATTAAGCGTTTATTGAAAAGATAAAAATATTTCATAGAATAAACACCTGTACCGAAAAAACTTATTTAAATATTAAGAATTGAAAAAATGCTATATCGAACGAACATTGTGAGCGAAGCGATCTGAGCGTGAGGTATAGGTGTTTTTTCAATTAATATTTAAATCGCCAATTATTGATACTTTTTCTTCGGCGCATCATCATCTTTTAATTGCTCAGCAATGGCAGATGGATGCGGACGATGCGTGGTAGCATAGGCAATACCTAATAAAACGGCAAAGACACCAAAAGACCAGGCTAGTTCAATGGGCAATAACCAATAGCCCCATATTTTGTTCTCTACTGCTTTTTGAGGATTACTCAATTCATAAATAAGTTCAATCTTTTCTCCTACCCTATTTGCATATTGAACACTATCCAAAGGGATGCTGTATTGTTTTCCAAATTCAGAATAAACTGCTACTAGCTTAGCCCCAGGCGTATTTCCTAGTTTTTGAATGATGGCAGGAGCCGTTTCACTATCGACAAAATCTGGCTCTCTACTAAAAGGCAAGTATAGAAAAAAACAGAATAAGAATAATATGATAGATGATCTAATCAAATTGGAATTATTAAAAAAAGGGAAGACTTCATTAAAGCTTCCCTTTTGTATTTATTTCTTCATTTTTCTATTGCAATTTCTAAACAATTGTAATAGAATTAATTGCTTAAGCTTCTGAAATCAACTGGAACCAATTTACTTACCCCAGGCTCTTGCATGGTGACACCATAAATAACGTCCACTGCACTCATGGTTTGCTTATTGTGGGTAACAATAATAAACTGTGAATTGTCACTAAACTTTTGAATCATTTGGGTAAACTTACCTACGTTGGCATCATCCAATGGAGCATCTACCTCATCTAAAATACAGAATGGAGCTGGCTTAATTAAATAGATGGCAAACAACATCGCAGTTGCTGTTAAGGTTCTTTCCCCTCCACTTAATTGACTAATGGAAGATGGTTTTTTACCCTTAGGTCTTGCAACAATTTCTACTGCTGTTTCTGCTAAATTTTCTGGATCAACTAGAATTAAATCACAAGAATCTTCTTCGGTAAACAAGGCTTTAAATACCTTTTGGAAGTTTTCTCTTGCTTGATTGTAGGTCTCTAAGAATGCCTTATTCGCAGTGGCTTCTACTTCTTGAATCGTCAACATCAAACTTTCTTTGGCAGTGACCAAATCATTTTTTTGTTCTAAAATGAAATCATAACGCTTTTTCATTTCTGTATAAGCTTCAATAGCCGTAGGATTTACTTCCCCCATATTCTCCAAACGCTTTTTCATTCTATCAGCGCTGGCTTGCAATTCTTCTAGAGTAATTTCTGTGGCTCTTCCTTCTTCTAAAATTTCTTCTAACTCTACTTTAAATTCTACATTCAATCGCTCTTTCATTCCTGACAGTTGCAATTTCAAATTGTTCAATTGGTCTTTAATTTCATTAATCAATTGATCCACCAATTCCTTGGATTTAATTTGCAATCTTAATGCACTCTCTTTCTCTTGTAAATTGTTTCTTAAATTATAATAAGCCTGATCTGCTTCATTTAATTTTGCTTCTTCTTCTTCTTTGTTTTTTATCAAATTCACCAATGCCAATTCCAATTCAGTCAATTGCGCTTTACTTTCAACAATTGCAGTACTAGCTTCTGTTAATTGTGTGCTATTGGTTTGAATTTGTGCATGTAAATCGTTCAATTGATTTTCTTTAAAGACAACTTCTTGTTGCAATGCTTCAATTTTGCTGTTTTGCTTAGTCAACTGTAAATTCATTTCATTGAATTCACCTGAAGCCAAATGATACGCTTGCTCTGCTGCTTGGTAAGCCAATTCTACATCACCCAATTGTGCTTGAGTGGTATGTAAAGAAATATTTAAAGCTTCTAAGGCCACTCTCGTATCTGCAATGGCCGCATGTTCTTCATTGATCTTATTGGCGTATTCTTCTAATTTAGCAATGGCAGCTGTTTGCGCAGCATGTAAATTTTCTAACCTATTCTTATTCGCAAATACTTCATTAATTAAAGTATTTACAGATTGTTCTGTTGCTCTAATTTCATTTTCTTTCAATAACTCATTAAACTGAAGCACAGAATTGTGTTGATGCTGAATATTCTCTTTTAAAACATTCACCACTTTTTCTTGTGCTTGAATGTCTTCCAATAATTTCTCTAAATTTTTAGCACGACCTATTTTCTTACCTTCAAACAATCCAACGCTTCCACCTGTTAAAGTATACTGGCCTTTAACATACTTGCCTGTTTTTTCTAAAATAATGCCTGTTGAATTTGCATCTAACGCTTGTTCATTTTCTGCTATAAATACATTACCCAACAAATGCTTGGCTAAGGCACTGTATTTTGAATCTATCTCTACAACCGAAAGTGCAGCAACTGTATTGGCAGGTGCATTTTCAGCACTAGCTCCACTCAATTGATCCAATAAGAAGAAATTGGCTTTCCCTTTTTTATTATCATCCAATAATTGAACCGCTTGCATTCCTTCCTTTAAATTATTGACAACATAATAGTTTAAATAAGGCTCTAAAACATTCTCCACGGCGGTACGATAGGCTTCTTGCACATACAATATATCAGATAAAATTGGCGCTTCATGATTCCATCCAGTATTCTTATGTAAGAACTTAACACTTTCAGGATAGCCTTCCATGTTGTCTACCAAACTTTTCAATAAATCATATTCGTTCTTTTTGGCATCCAGCTTTCTAGTTTGTTCTGCCAATTCTGATCTTAAGATTTCTAATTGCTCTTGTGTTTCAAAAATACTTGCTCTTGCTTTTTCATGTTGACTTTGCAAAGCAGACAAATGTTCTTTACCATTGGCAAGTTCAATTTCTTTCGTAGCCAATTGCTGTGTCAAATCTTGAATTTGTCCAACTCTATGCGCTTGCTCTTCTTCTAACTGTTGGTGACTTCTTTGCACGTTTTGAATCGAGGTATCGGACACAGCTACTTTCTTCTCTGCATCAAACTGATTGCGTTGTATTTGTTGGTATTGTTGACGCAATTGATCCAATACCAATCTTTGGTCATCAAACTGTGTTCTCTTATTGGTTAATGCTTCTTGAGATTGATCTACTCTTTGTTTGAAATCTTGATAAATTTTTTCTTCATCCAAAACTTGCAACTTGGTATACTCAATAGAATCCCCAATGGTTTTTAATTGCCCCTCGGCTCTAACTAAAAATTCTTGCAAAGAAGCTTCCTTATCATTCAAATAATCCAAACGTTGCGCAGCTAAATTTTTGTCATTTTCTTTGGTTCTTAGCATTTGTAATTTATCATTGAACTCATGTTGCATTGCTTGCAAATGCTTTTCCTTTTCAATAAATACGACACGCTCTTGTTCCAAAGCAGCTTCTTCCAAAGCTATAGATGCTTCCAATTGAAACTTCTTATCGGTTTGCTCCTCTTGTTGATCATTGAGTTCTTTGTAGCTTATATTAAAGCCTTCTAAGGAGGCCTTAGCTAATTCTATAGCTGTGTCTTTGTAATCTTTCTTAATTTCAAAATACTTCTCTGCTTTCTTGGCTTGATTTTCTAAAGTCTTTAATTGATTGTTGATTTCAAACAACAAATCTTCGATACGCGCTAAATCTTGCTCCGTTGCATCTAATTTATTCTTTGCTTCTTTTTTTCTTGTTTTGTAGATAGTGATACCAGCTGCTTGTTCCAACATTCTGCGACGACTGTTGTCTTTATCTTTAATGATGTCATCCACCATGCCTAATTCAATAATGGCATAACTATCTGTACTCACACCAGTATCTAAAAATAAATTATGGATGTCTTTTAAACGACATGCCACATCATTCAAACGATATTCACTTTCGCCATTTTTATAAAAACGACGAGTTACTGTAATCGTACTAAATTCAGTAGGCAATAAATTTTTTGTATTCTCAAAAGTAAGGCTCACTTCGGCCATACTACTTGCACTTCTGGTCTTACTACCATTGAAAACCAAGGAGTCTAAATTTTCACTTCTTAGTGCAGAAATTTTCTGCTCTCCTATCACCCATCTTATACTATCTATGATATTACTTTTACCACAACCGTTTGGCCCAATAATGCCTGTTATACCTTCGTCAAAACTTACAATTGTTTTGTCAGCAAAGCTCTTGAACCCTTTGATTTCTAATGACTTTAGTCTCACTTTTATTTCTGCTTTTTATGTCTGCGAACATAAGAAAAAGAGCCTAGAATCAAGAAAAAAATGGGGTTTTGTGTACAATTAGTGGAGAAAAATTAGACCCCCTCTTTTAACCTGCCGCCGGCAGTAGTTAGGGTGCGGGATGGGAACTTGCCAACCACCATAAAATCGTGGGTAGCCATCAAAATAGCAGTACCATCATCCTTAGCAATTTGAAACAACAATTGCATGATTTCATCACTTGTTTCAGGGTCTAAACTACCCGTTGGCTCATCAGCTAGTATTAATTTAGGGGAATTCAATAATGCCCTTGCAATATCTACTCTTTGCTGCTCACCCCCACTCATTTCGTAGGTCATTTTAAAGCCTTTGTTTTGCAAACCCACTTTAGCAAGTACGTCTTCTATTTTTTGTTCAATCAACTTCTCGTCTGCCCAACCTGTTGCTTTCAAAACAAATCGAAGGTTTTCATGCACATTGCGATCGGTTAATAATTGAAAATCCTGAAAAACTACTCCTAAATTCCTTCTTAAAAAAGGCAATTTCTTCCAGTCCATTTCTTTTAAATCAAAACCTACCACTTTACCCATACCTTCTGTAAGGGTGATTTCACCATAAAGGGTCTTTAAAAGGCTACTTTTCCCTGTTCCTGTCTTCCCTACCAAATACACAAATTCTCCACTTTGAACGTTTAAATTCACATCTTGTAATATTAAATTACCACTTTGGTAAATATTGACCTGATCTAATTGAATAACGAGTTCGCTCATGTGAAAATGTATTTTATGGTATCAAATTTAATAAGTGAATATTTCTTGCCCAAAATCTCCAGACAATACTAATTCTTTTTGTGTGGAAGCCTCTACTTTTCCAATTATTTGTGCTTCTATGTTAAAAGTTTTTGCCAAATCAATCAAGGCATTGGCCTCTTTTGCTTCTGTGAAAATTTCTAAACGATGGCCCATATTAAACACTTGATACATTTCTCTTGTATTGGCGCCAGAATTTTCTTGAATCAATTTAAATATAGGAGGAACAGCTAAAAAATTGTCTTTTACTAAACGCATGGGGCCTGGAAGATATTTCATACACTTGGTTTGCCCACCACCACTGCAATGGATCATTCCTTTTACTGAATCAAAATGTTGTGTCAATATTTCTTTCACCAAGGGCGCATAGGTTCTGGTAGGACTTAATAGCAGTTTCCCAATATTTATTTTACCAAATCCATCGATTTCAATTTCATCAGTCATTTTATTTTTTCCTAAATAAACTACTTCGTCTTTTAGTGTTGGTTCAAATGTTTCTGGATATTTTTTTGCATAGTCATGATGCAATACATCGTGCCTTGCACTGGTAAGTCCATTGCTTCCCAAACCACTATTGTAAGACTGTTCATAAGTCGCTTGACCATAACTTGAGAAACCTAAGATCACTTGTCCAGGTGCAATTAAATCATTGGTAATCAATTTTGATTTTGGCCATCTAGCTGTCATGGTTCCATTGACAGCAATGGTTCTGACCACATCCCCTACATCGGCAGTCTCTCCTCCCAAAAATTCTATATGAATACCAAAAAAATTTAAATCATTAAAAAAACTTTGCGTGCCTTGAATGATTTCTTGTAGAATAGTCCCGTTGATTAATAATTTATTTCGATCAATGGTAGACGAAAACAATATTTGATCATAAATCCCAACACAAAGTAAATCATCCAAATTCATAGCAATGGCATCCTGCGCAATGCCTTTCCAAATACTTACATCCCCTGTTTCTTTCCAGTACAAATAGGCCAAGATACTCTTGGTACCTGCCCCATCTGCATGCATGATATTGATATATTGATCATCTTTTCCTAAAAAATCCGCATACAATTTGCAAAAAGCATTCGCATACAAGCCCTGGTCTAAATGTTGAATGGCAGCGTGAACTTCTTCTTTTTGTGCGGAAACGCCGCGTTGAGCATACAATGACATGTATCAAAATTGGTTTGTCCTACAAAGGTACAATTGTTTTACATTTGTGCCATATTTAGCAGCAATAAATGAAGATTCATTACGATATAAAACAATTGCCCCAGTTTAAGCATGCGGTTTTAACCACAGGGGCATTTGATGGGGTTCACATAGGCCATCAAAAAATCATCAAAAGAATGCAAGAAATTGCCAAAGAAGTAAATGGAGAAACTGTCCTTATCACTTTTCACCCCCATCCAAGAAAAGTGATTTCTTCAATTCCTGGCGAAATCAAACAATTAACAAGTATTGAAGAAAGAATTGTATTGTTAAATGATTCCGGAATAGACCATTTGGTGGTAGTAAATTTTGATTACCAATTTTCAAATCTTACTGCAACGCAATACATTAAAGATTTTTTAGTAGATCATTTTCATCCCCATACCATTATCGTAGGCTATGACCATCGATTTGGAAATGGACGCAATGGAAATTTTGATTTATTAAATGAAGCTGGGCAAACTTTAAATTTTAAAGTGGAACAAATCAATGAACAATTGGTGCAGGATGAAATTGTGAGTTCTACCCATATCAGAAATTATTTAGCGGAAAAAGATATTTGCAAAGCCAATGCATTATTGGGTCACCCTTATTCTTTTGAAGGTTTTGTGGTAAGAGGCAATCAATTGGGCAGAACCATTGGTTTTCCTACTGCCAATTTACATATCAATAACGAAGAAAAAATAATTCCTAACAATGGCGTTTATGCGGTAAAAGTAAAAGGAGCCTGTTGTAATGATAAAACGTATGGCGGCATGATGAATATTGGAGTAAGGCCAACTGTGGATGGAAATAAAAAAGTTATTGAAGTGCACATCTTTGATTTTGATCAGGACATCTACGAACAAAATTTAACCGTTTTAGTTTTTGATTACATAAGAGGAGAAGAGAAATTCAATGGACTAGATGCCTTAAAAGTTCAGTTAAATAAGGATAAAATTGCAGCGGCTGCTATTTTACAGAAGTATCCATAATTTTAATAACCAACTCTTTAAGCAGGTCTGCATCAGAATTATCGGCATCATGAATGCCTAATACCCTTAAATTGTATTCGTGAATCAATAATAAAATTTGTTCCACTTTTTTGTAAGAATACTGTCTTAAAGCAGCTAAATATATTTTGACTGCAAAAAAACTTAGCCCTACTTCACTCATGATTCGTTTTTCATCACTCGACCCCAAGCCATATATGGCATACACTTTACTAAAAAATGCATACAAAGTAGGAAGAATTAATTGGATTGGTGCTGCTTTATTATTGGATTCAAAATATTGAATCATTCGAATGGCTTTGGAAAAATTTCTTTGCGCCACCGCTTCTTGAAATTCAAACGCATTGTATTCTTTACTAATTCCGATGTACTTTTCAATATCATCTTCGGTCATTTTTTTACGACTCCCTAAATTCACAATGAGTTTTTCCAATTCATTTTGAATGCGGCTTAAATCGTTGCCAATATGATCCACTATAATTTGAACCGCCTTTGGACTAATTTGATACCCCCTTTCTGACACCCATTGATTGACCCATTCTGGCAATTTGCTGTCATACATTTTCTTAGTACTCACCACAACAGATTTGGTTTTTAAAGCCTTGGCCAAAACAGAACGACCATCTAAATTTTTATCTTTGTGTGCTACAATTAAAATAGTTGAGCTTAATGGGTGTTCGATATAAGACAATAATTTGTCTATTTGATTCATGTGTTGCGCTTCTTTAATAATAACCACTTGTTTTTCAGCAAAAACTGGATAACGTTTACAAGCATTCATTATTTCTGTCCAATCGGCATCCTTACCATAAAAAATGGTCAAATTAAAAGCCTGTTCTGCTTCTGGCAATAAATGCTTCTCTGCATAGTCCACCACTTGATCTATATAAAAAGGCTCTTCCCCTTCAAGCCAATAAACAGCATCAAAGATGTTCTTTTTCCAATTGGCTATGATTTTTGTCATGGGCATAATCAAAGATAAAGATTTGTATAACTAAATTTAATAAAATGTAAACAATGGTAAGAAAGCCCATTCCAACAAGTGGATTAGATGATATAAATTTGAAATGTGTGCTTTTTATCCTAAATTGCATACATATAAACAAAATCAATTTTATGAGTAATGAATCATCTAGCAACAGCAGTAAAATAACAATTGTCATTCTGATTATTGCCCTAGTTGGATCTTGGATCTATTTTAATAGTTCAAAGACAGAAATTATAACCACTTACGATAATAAGGTAGCAGTAATTGATAGTGCAAAATCCAAAATTCAATCTGAATTTATTGCTGTTTCTGCAAAAGCAGATTCCTTAACTCAACAAAATACTGAGTTAAAAGGCGATTTGTTAGACAAGTCCAATCAAATACAAAAGCTGAAAACCAATATCAGCAATATCTTACGTAAACAAGATGCCACAGATAAAGAATTGACAACAGCGAAGACTTTAATTGAAGAATTGAATGGTAAAGTAAGTACGCTTTTTGCAGATCTTTCTAAAGCGCAAGCAGAAAATAAAGAATTGAATGCGAAAAATCAGGATTTAACCAATACCAACACTACTTTAAATAGCAACTTGTCTGCCACTCAAAAAGAAAAAGAAAGATTGCAAGATATTGGATCTACTTTACACGCTTCAACTTTTAGTATTCAATCTTTAAGAATTAGAGAAGATGGCACGGAGAAAAAAACAAGCAATGTGAGAAGAGCCAATACTTTACGTTTGTCTTTCCAAATTGATAAAAACAAAATAACTCCATCAGGTACGCAAGAATTGTATGTATGCATTTCTGGTCCAGACGGAAAAGCTTTCAATGAAGGGGGAAAAATCAATACTAGAGAAGATGGTAGCAAAGAATATTCTAACAAAATTGTTGTTCAATATGAACAAAATAAAGAATTAGGTGTAAGCTATGATATCAAACAAACCAAACAATTGGCCGAGGGAGAATACAAAATTGAAGTATACCACAATGGCTTTAAAATTGGTACAGGAAAAACAACTTTAACTAAAGGATTCTTATTCTAGAATGAATCACTAAGCTTAAAGTAAAAGGCCTCCTATTAACCAGGAGGCCTTTTACTTTTCTATCAAAATTTTAAATGCCGTTACTAACTCACCAACTCGTTGGTGTTGCTTAAATCCTGCATCATGCCGCTAATAGGCATTTCGTTGTAGGACAAAGCATAAAACCACAATTGAATAGCAGCAGGTGAAATTGATTCTACAAAAAAATTCACTTTACTTAACAAAGGAATTAATTTGTTGGTAATTTCATGCGTCTCATTACCTTCTTCTGATAAAGTGTACACATTTAACAAACTTTTTAACTGTGCTAACTCATTGTCCAATAAATGATCGAAGGCATGCAATTGTATGAATTCCGAAACGGCTTCATACAACATTGCTTTGTTATTTGCTTTCATACATTAATGTTTTTAATGGGTTTGATTACAATGCAAAGTTCTATTGATATTATTACCTAAATGTTAATAAAGGTCAGTTTCGGCTATTTGTGGAAAACTTGACTAAAAATGTTCATTTACTAATCTAAGTATGCTGTAATAGAAGCAGTTAGCTTATTTTAAAACAATGGCTGATAATGCAGGGAGATTCAATAAAAGCTCATTCCAGTCCCCTTTTTCATCTTGAGGGTAAATGGGTATAGTGGTATTGTTTAAATCGCCAGCACCCCAATATTTTTTATCATCACTATTAAATAACTGTTTCCATGTTTTATTGCCATGCACATGAATCGAATATTGATGCCTAGGTATGGGAGTCATATTGAGCACGACCAATATGTCGTCTTTAGGATTTTTACCTTTTCTTTTGAATGCAATTACTGCTTCCTCTCTTTTATTTACTTCTACCCATTCAAATCCATTGGGATCAAATTGCAATTCAAACAAAGCAGGCGATTTTTTATACAATTCATTTAAAGCTTGCACACAGTTTTTCATACCTGCATGGCTTTCGATTTGTAATAAATCCCATTGCAACTCGGTAGCAAAATTCCATTCTTTAGTGGCAGCAAATTCATTTCCCATAAAAAGCAGTTTCGCACCTGGATGTGTATACATATAAGTATACATTAATCTTAAATTGGCAAATTTTTGCTGGTCATCTCCAGGCATTTTATAAATCATTGGGCTTTTTCCATGCACCACTTCATCATGACTCAATGGCAACATAAAGTTTTCGTCATAATAATACATCATGGAAAAAGTAAACTTGTCTTGATGAGCTGGTCTCAACATAGGATCAAATTTAAAATAATCAAGCGTATCATGCATCCATCCCATCATCCACTTCATGCCAAAACCCAGTCCATCCTTAAAAGTGGGTTTACTTATTCCTGGCCAATCGGAAGCTTCTTCGGCAATGGTTTGTATATAAGGAAAGTCTCGGTACAATGTCTCATTTAGCTCTTTTAAAAATGCAATGGCTTCTATATTGCCATTGCCTCCAAATTCATTGGGTTCCCATTGTCCTGCTGCTCTACTATAATCCAATCTCAACATTGAACTTACCGCATCTACCCTTAATCCATCAATATGAAATTGATCACACCAAAAACGAGCACTACTTATTAAAAAAGATTTGACTTCACCACGTTTGTAATTAAAGACATAAGAATTCCAATCGGGATGATAGCCTTTGCGCATATCAGCATACTCATAGGTATTGGCACCATCAAACATAAAAAGCCCATGTGCATCATATGGAAAATGTGATGGAACCCAATCTATGATGACACCAATTTCCGCATCATGAAAAGCTTCTACTAAGGCAGCAAATTCTTGCGGATTTCCAAAACGAGAGGTGGGTGCAAAAAATCCCACCCCTTGATAACCCCAACTGCCATCAAAGGGATGTTCCATTATAGGCATGAACTCTACATGTGTAAAACCCATTTCTTTTACATAAGGCACCAATAATTTAATAAGCTGTGTATAGGAGTTGTATGAATTTTCATTGTTTTTATCGGGACGCATCCAACTGGCCAAGTGCACTTCATATACCGAATAGGGTTGGTCGGTTCTGTTTTTAATGTTTCTTTGCGCTATCCACTTTGCATCATTCCATGGATAATTGGTTTCCCATGTGATTGAAGCGGTTAAAGGCCTCAATTCCCAATAATGAGCAAAAGGATCTCCCTTGTCTAATTTCACCCCTTGGTAACCATGAATATGGTATTTGTATACTTCACCCACTGAGATGCCTGGGATAAATCCTTCCCAAATTCCAGAACTGTCTTGTCTAACAATTAAAGCATGTGTATCGTTGTTCCAATGATTAAAATTTCCTTTAACATAAACCGCTGTGGCATTGGGTGCCCAAACTGCAAAGTAGGTTCCCATTGTTTCAGACACTTGTATTTGCTTATTTCCAAAAAATTTATACAAGGAATAATGTGTACCTTTTTGAAAATTAGATACATCCTCATCTGTAAATAAAGAATAATTCCAAACGGGTTGTTTGGTATCTACAAAATGAAGTTCCTCGTATTTTGACATAATTATTTTGTTAATTCAATCACTTGCATGGACATGGGCGCAATAGAAAATTCTCTTTTAATTTTATTGCCATGTACAATATCTGTACCTCCTTTAAAACCAACGGTTCTTTCAGCATATTTTTCAAAATTAAGTTTTCTTTCTTTGGTATCAGTATTCATCACGCACATAATGGTTTGACCTTTGGTATACCTAAAGTAAACATACAACCCATCCTCGGGCAAGTATTGCATCATTGCGCCAGTTTTCAAAGCAATCGATCCTTTACGATATGTTCCCAATAGTTGTACATAATGTAAAAAATCTTTTTCTGCATCCGTCAAGCCTTGTTCTGTAAACGCATTTTTCTTATCACCTGTCCAACCTCCAGGAAAATCAAGCCTTACCCATCCATCCGGATTAGAAATGCCTTTCATTAAAATCTCTGAGCCATAATACATTTGAGGAATACCTCTACATGTCATCAACCAAGCATAAGCCATTTTTGTTTTGGGAATGCTTTCCCCTAAAGATGAATGTATGCGGGTCATGTCATGATTGTCTAAAAAAATTACATTATTGCTTGGCACTTTGTACATATAATCTTCACTTAAAGTGCTGTATAATTTGATGACGCCATCACCCCAAGCATTATTTTCATTCAATGCAGGCAAAATACCTGAAAATAATAATCTAAAATCAGAAGTGGCCTGCAAATTACTTTTAAAAGGCAAATTGAAATTATTGCGAATAAAATAAGCTTGAGAAGCAACATCATCCACCCAACATTCTCCATAAGCAAAAATGTTTGGATATTCATTAATAAGGGCTTGATTGAGTCGATTCATTACTTCGACATTGCAATATTTATAAGTATCTATTCTAAATGCATCAATTCCATATGTTTCTACTGACCAAATGGCATTTTGTGTTAAATACTTTTCTACATAAGGATTTTCTTGATTCACGTCGGGCATCTCTGTAGTAAACCATCCATTAATCATTTTTGCTTCATCCACTTTGGCATGATGGGGATCAAAAATGGCTTGTTCGCGATAATGTGTTTGTGTATAAGTGGGCCATTGATGTACCCAATCTATTGAAGGCGCATCTTGTACTAAAAAATGAAAACGTCCAAAATGATTGTAAACAATGTCCTGAATTAATTTCATGCCTCTCTTGTGCAGACTATCACTTAAAGTTAAATAAGCCTGATCTCCACCCAATCTTTTTTCAATCGCATAATTATTTGTAGCTGCATAACCATGTTCTGTTCGATCAGGCATGTCATTTTCAATAACGGGAGTCATCCATAAAGTGGAAACACCTAATTTTTGAAAGTAATCCAAATGATTCGTCACTCCTTTCAAATCACCTCCATGTCTTAAAAAAATTGAATCTCTATTTAAGGATTGATCCTTTAAACCTGCAATTTGATCGTTACTTGGATCACCATTGCTAAATCGGTCGGGCATTAAAAAATAAATTAAATCGGCCGGATTAATTCCTTGGGCAAATAAAGTTCCTCTGCCTTTTCTTCTTGGTAGTAATGGCCATGCAGTATGTAGGATTGTTCCACCTGTTCGAATAGAGAAATTTACATTACCCGGCTTTGCAGTGGATGCAATTTCAACATCTACAGCTATATAATGCCCATTTTCAAAATGATGTAGTCCCAATACATTTACTCCGGCATAATTTGTTTGCACTGTCGATTTTGAAAAGTTGGAACTAGTGCTCCTAAATAAAATTTGTACTTTATGCAATTGCATTTGCGCAAACCAATTTGTAGGATATGCTTCTACTGCCTGACCAAAACTAATGGTTAGAAATGCAAATTGCACTAAAATTGTCGCCAATAAACATTGGCTATAAAAAAAACGAAGCTTCATATTTTTATTTTTTCTCTTCTTTAATAATGATGGCACATACAATACCTGCTAATAATAATAAGCATCCTCCAATTTGAACGGCCATCAATCGATCGTTGTGTAAATAGATAGACATGATTTTCCCAAAAAAGATAGAAGCAATAATTTCAGGAAGTACGATGAAGAAATTAAATATACCCATGTAGATGCCCATTTTTTGTTCTGGAATAAAACCAGCCAATAGAGAATAAGGCATTGATAATATGGAAGCCCAAGCTATTCCAACTAAGCCCATACTTAGATATAACAAATTAGGTTGTTGCACATAATAGACCGAAATCAATCCCATACCTCCAATAAGCAAACAAGCTACATGCGTCATTTTTTTTCCAATTTTTCCTACCCAAAATGGAAGCGTAAATGAAAAACCAAATGTGACTAAATTTAAAATGGCAGAAGTAGTATTGGCATGTTCTAAACCCATCGTATACAAATCACTACTGGCAATAGGATCTCCATGAAACAATTGACTGGCTACTCCAGTACTGTAATAAAACCACATTAAAAATAGTCCAGGCCATGTAATAAAATTGACCAAGGCCAATCTTTTCATTTGAATGGGCATGTGCACAATAGAGTGAATGATTTCTTGAAGCATCCCTTTTTTATCGGCTTCTTGATTGGCGGTATTATTTATCGATGGAGGATACTCTTTACTTTTAAATACAGTGTACAATACCGATACTAAAAAAACTGCACCCCCAATATAAAAGGACAGCAATATGTTTTGAGGAATAGATCCGTTGGTTTTAGCTCTAGATACATGAAACCAGTTTACCAATACTTGTGGCAAATAACCTGCAATAAAAGAAGCCAAACCTATAAACATACTTTGCATGGCAAATCCATAAGAACGTTGCTGCTCATTTAAATTATCAGCAACAAAAGCTCTAAAGGGTTCCATAGTAACATTGATACTAGAATCTAAAATCCATAATACCCCAGCAGCCATCCATATGGTACCAGAATTAGGCATCAAAAATAATAGAGCCGAACTTAAAATGGCCCCCACTAAAAAGTAAGGTCTTCTTCGACCTAATTTTGGATGCCAAGTACGATCACTAAAATAGCCAACAATGGGTTGTACCAATAAGCCAGTCATAGGCGCAGCCAACCACAAACCAGGAATTTGATCGGGCGTTGCACCTAAAAATTCATAAATCGCACTCATATTGCCCATTTGCAAACTCCAACCAAATTGAATGCCAAAAAAGCCAAAACACATATTCCAAATTTGCCAAACACTTAGTTTTACTTTAACTCCTGTATATGCAGTATTCATTTTTCACTATTAAATTTTAAATAATAAATCCATTTGGTATGAAAGCACCTTTTTTAATGACCACTATACCATCTTTGATGGTATACAAAGGATGATCTATTTTTTCATGATGTGCTCCTCCTTTAATATGAACATCATTCCCAATAGAGCAATTTTTATCTACAATAGCATCTTCTATCAAACATCTTTCACCAATACCTAAAATAGGTTCCCCTTTTTTATTTTTTTTATTGATTTGATCCATGGTCTCATAATAATCACAACCCATGATATAGCAATTCTTAATAACACTATCCTTCCCTATTCTAGAACGAATGCCTATTACTGAATTAGCCACTTCTTTGGCCATGATGATAGACCCTTCGGCGATAATGGCTTTGTTAATGATGGTTCCACTTACTTTGGCTGGGGGCAACATTCTTGATCTAGTATAAACAGTTTGAGCACTGTCGAATAAATTAAATTGTGGCACATCATGTGTTAGTGCAAGATTGGCTTCAAAAAATGAATAAATATTCCCAATATCTGTCCAATAGCCGTCATATTGATAGCTTAATACTTTATAATGCGCAATAGAATCAGGAATGATTTCTTTTCCAAAATCAGTTGCACTGGCATGCACTTCATTTAAAAATTGATATAAGATTTCTTTATTAAACACATAGATGCCCATGGATGCCAAATAATTTTTACCTTCCGCTTTCATCGCAGCGCCTGTATCACTCACCCAATCTGCTAAAACATCTTTCTTAGGCTTTTCTACAAAAGAGGTAATTACATTTTCGTTGTTGGCTTTAAGAATGCCAAACTCTGGCGCTTCTCTTTCCCCAACTGGAATGGTGGCGATGGTTAATGCAGCACCACTTTTTTTATGTGCTTCAATCATTTTGCTAAAATCCATTTGATACAATTGGTCACCACTTAATATCAGTACATAATCAAATTCCATTTTTGCAAGGTGTCTTAAAGATTGTCTTACTGCATCGGCAGTGCCTTGAAACCACCCAGGATTGTCTGGTGTTTGTTCTGCTGCTAGAATATCCACAAAGCCAGTACTAAAAGCACTAAAATGATAAGTGTTTTTAATATGCTGATTCAAAGAAGCAGAATTAAATTGTGTTAAAACAAAAATTCTATTCAAATTACTATTGATACAATTGCTAATAGGAATATCCACCAAACGGTATTTACCAGCAATGGGTACGGCAGGTTTTGACCTACTTGCGGTTAATGGATACAATCTAGAACCTGCTCCACCCCCTAAAATAATTGAAACTGTTTCTTTTGCAAATACTGCCATAAACTAATTTTTATCATTATAAAATTGATTCATATACTTGTTTGTATTCTTTTACTACCGATTCCCAACTATGATCAATTTGCATAGCCAACTGAATCATTTTATTCATTTGTTTCTTATCCTTATAAACCACAATGGCACGCTCCACGGAATAAACAATGTCTTCTTCAGATGCGTTCAAAAATTTAATTCCAAATCCATCTGTATCGCCCATGTCCACAACAGTATCATGCAAACCACCCGTATCTCTTACCATAGGAATGGTGCCATAGCGCAATGCATACAATTGATTTAATCCACAAGGTTCAATTCTACTTGGCATTAATAAAAAATCAGCACTCGCATAAGCTTCATGCCCTATTTTTTCTTCATACCCTATGAATGTATTGTAGTTTCCTGGGTACAATTGCACTAAATAATTCAAAGCCGATTCGATAGCCGTATCGCCTGCACCAATGATAAAAAAATTAGCCCCACAATTGGTTTTGTCTAAAGCATGCTGTAGGGCACTTGGCAAAATGTCTGCGGCTTTTTCTCCAACCAATCTACCTATAAAAACAATCAAAGGTTTATTAAAATCTAAATTGTATTTTACACACAATGCTTTTTTATTTTTTTGCTTTTCTATAGCCACATTAGACGAATCATAATGACATTCAATCATTGGATCAGTTGCAGGATTCCAAATATCAACATCAATGCCATTTAATATCCCCACCGATTTTGCTTGTTCTGCTTCAAATAATTTTTCCAAACCATTGGATTGGTATTTAAGTTGTTGCAAATAGGAATGACTCACTGTAGTTATTTTATCGGCACATTTAACAGCAGCTGCTAAAGGATTAATATTATTATTCCAATCTAATAACCCTCTTTTCAATTCGTCCCATTTAGGAATTAATATAGATTTATCCCATCCCATGATGCCCTGGTATTGTGCATTGTGAATGCTTACAACAGTTTTGACAGCTTGTAGTTTTTTAAAATCAGAACAATGTTTCATCATAAATGGAATCAAACCAGCTTGATGATCATGACAATGAACCACATTGGGTAATTTCTTCCATTGAGCCAACCAAGTAATAACGGCTACTTGAAATCCAATAAAACGATCTGGATCATCTGGATAACCATAAATTTTAGGACGGTCTAATAATCCATGTATGTCTACTAAAAATAAATCGTACCCTAATTTCCCTGTACTTTCTTTAATAATAGTAAAATCAAAATACCAATTACCTAAATGAGCATTGCCTTTGAAATGTACATCCCAATCATTTTGTTCTAAAAATAGCGTACGATACATCGGCATTACCACCATGGCTTCCTCCCCAATATTTTTTTGATATTTGGGAAGTGCTCCAACGACATCCCCTAATCCACCCGCCTTTGCCATAGGATAGCATTCTGCACTTACATGAACAATTACCATGAATACAATTATTTTGATTCAATTTACTTCATTGTCCTTAAAACTCCTTGTTTTTGAGTAGATTATTACAATTAATTGTACATAGAATTTTAGCCTTTTTATACATTGAATTGTAATTTTAAGTATTTTACGGGATCGATACAACCATTAACGATTAAACTAACGAATCTTATGAGCCAAACCAAACAACCCACCAATACGGGTGCATTATCTACTCTTGTAGTCGTATTCTTTTTCTGGGGATTTATTGCCTCAAGCAATAGTGTTTTTATCCCTTTTTGTAAGCATAAATTTCACCTTGACCAATTTCAAAGTCAATTAGTAGATTTTGCTTTTTATTTAGCCTATTATATTGGCGCCCTTGGCCTATTTGCATTTGGCGCATTTGGAGGCAAAGACCTTGTTGGTAAATGGGGATACAAAAAAAGTATTGTTTATGGGTTATTATTTTCAGCAATTGGTGCTGCTGCCATGATTATTGCAGTAAATGCAAACACATTCACCGGCATGTTGGTAGGTTTATTTATAGTTGCTTTAGGATTCTCTTTACAACAAACAGCTGCTCAGCCCTTCGCCATTGCCTTAGGCGATCCGTCTACAGGGGCAAGTCGTGTAAACTTAGCGGGTGGTATTAATTCTTTTGGAACTTCTATCGGCCCTATTGTAGTTGCCTTTGCTTTATTTGGAAGTGCTGCAGCCATCACCGATGATCAAATTGCCGCATTAAGTTTAAGTAAAGTGGTTGTTTTATATACTGCAGTAGGTATTTTATTTTTAGCTGCGGCTGCCATGTTTCATTTTTCTAAGAAAGTACCTCCAGGTATAAATGAAGAAAAAATTGAACCCGCCAATAAAGCTTTATATTTATTGTTAATCATGACAGGAGTTTTAATCATCATGTTTGTTCCCATTTTTAATAGTTATAAAATTGATCCAAGCACATTAAGTGATGTTGCTAAACACGAATTAGAAACCATGCGTTTGAAATGGTTATTTGGTGCCTTAGCAACGGTTGTGATTGGTTTATTGTATGCTAATTTTAAAGCACAAAAAAACGAAAACGGTTGGGGTGCAATGAAATATCCTCAATTGGTTTTGGGTATGTTGGCTTTATTTGTATACGTAGGTGCCGAAGTAGCTATTGGATCTAACTTAGGAGAATTGTTAAAGCAAGCCGATTTTGGAAGCATCCCTTCTTCAAAAATTGCTCCCTATATTTCAATGTATTGGGGAAGTATGATGATTGGACGTTGGACAGGTGCTATTTCTGCTTTTGAATTTAAAAGCAAAACAAATAAAATATTAACGGTGATTGTGCCCTTGGTTGCATTTGGAATTGTCATTGGTGTAAACAGTATTGCACAATATGATATGAGTCCATTGTATATGTACATCGTTTGTATTTTTATACAAATAGTAGCCTTCTTTATTAGCCAAGACAAACCAGCCAAGACTTTATTAATTTTTAGTTTAATTGGTTTAGTTTCCATGCTCATTGGTGTATTCACAAAAGGTGACATTGCTATTTATGCTTTCTTAACAGGAGGTATTGCTTGCTCTATCATGTGGCCTTGTATATTTGCTTTATCTATTGCAGGAATTGGCAAATACACCACACAAGGTGCCGCATTTTTAATTATGATGATTCTTGGTGGTGGTATCATTCCTCCTATTCAAGGTAAATTATCTGATTTCTTACAATCTGCGCATTTAGATTTACCAGGTTATGGCATTCATAATTCTTTCTGGGTACCCGTTTTCTGCTTTACTTATATATTGATATTTGCTATTGCAGTAAAAGGTATTTTAAAGAAGCAAGGAATTAATTATGAAGAGACAGAAGTGGCAGCAGGTCATTAATTAAATTTAAAAAAATATAAAATAAAATGGATTCTTTTGTAGCGGGTGTTGATATTGGTGGCACAGGCACCAAGTTTGGTATAGTTGATAATTTAGGTAATGTTTTATCTTCAGACACCATGTCTACTAGAGGGCATGCAGATATACATGCTTATATAGATGAGCTACATGATAAATTAATGCTGCTCATAGATAAAGCAGGTGGCGTGGGTCGGATCAAAGGGATTGGTGTAGGCGCACCGAATGGAAATGTATACACAGGTACCATCGAATACGCACCTAACCTACCTTGGAAAGGCATTATTCCTTTAGCTAAATTAATTCAAGATAAATTTAAGTTGCCTGTAAAATTAACCAATGATGCCAATGCAGCAGCGGTTGGTGAAATGACCTATGGTGCAGCAAAAGGAATGAAAGATTTTATTTTAATTGCATTAGGCACAGGTGTTGGAAGTGGTATTGTGGCCAATGGAGAATTAATTTATGGACACGATGGTATGGCTGGTGAATTAGGCCATACTATTATTATACCTGATGGACGTATACATCCTGGCACTGGCAAAAAAGGTTCTTTAGAAAGTTATGCCTCTGCTACAGGTGTTGCAAAATCGGCAGTAGAAATTTTAAACAACACAAACAGACCTAGTTCATTAAGAACCATTCCTATTGAAAATATAGATTCTAAAGCGGTTTTTGAAGCAGCTACTGCAGGAGATGAAGTTGCAAAAGAAGTATTTGAATTCACTGGTAGGATATTAGGAATTTCTTTAGCCAACTTTGTCATGTTCTCTAGTCCCGAAGCCATTATCTTATTTGGAGGCTTAACCAAGGCAGGTGATTTAATTTTAAAACCTACGCGTGAGCATATGGAAGCGAACTTAATTGAAGTGTTCCAAAATAAAATTAAAATATTAGTAAGTCATTTGAAAGAATCTGACGCAGCCATTTTGGGTGCAAGTGCACTTATGTGGGAGTAAAAATACAAAGTATTTTTACTCCCACAGCTTCAATAAATTGAAGCTGTGGATTAACTCAGCTTAATATAATCATAATAAAAAAGGCCACAGAAATTGTGGCCTTTTTTATTATGATGTTGCTGTACTATTTCATTAAAGCTAATTCTTCTAACCACTTATTTCTACCCCAGCCTGCTATGACATGCTTTTCTGAATGATAAGAAGAACGAACCAAGGGTCCGCTTTCAACATAATCAAATCCAAGCTCATAGCCTATTTGTCTTAGTTCAGCAAATTCATCAGGATGCACAAATCTTTGAACCGCTAAATGTTTTTTAGTAGGTTGTAAATATTGCCCAAGCGTTAATACATCGCAACCAACCCCTACCAATTCTTTCATGGTTTGAATAACCTCCTGCTTCTCTTCTCCAATACCCAACATGATGCCGGTCTTGGTGCGCATGCCCCCTTTTTTCAATGTTTCCAATACGCCTAAACTTCTTCTATATTTTGCTTGCACTCTTACTTTCTGTGTAATTCTTTCTACTGTTTCCATATTGTGGCTTATCACTTCAGGCGCTGCTTCTATAATTCGATTAATTTGTTCTTGAATACCTCTAAAATCGGGTATTAAAGTTTCCAATGTTGTAGTAGGTGTAAGTGCTTTGATAGCTTTAATGGTATTGAACCAAATAATAGAACCACCATCTGCTAATTCATCTCTGTCTACACTTGTAAGCACCGCATGTTTTACTTTCATTAATAAAATTGCTTCCGCTACGCGTTGAGGCTCGTCCCATTCCACTGCTTTAGGACGTCCTGTAGCTACTGCACAAAACTGACAACTTCTGGTACAAATATTACCTAGTATCATAAATGTAGCCGTGCCTTCGCCCCAGCATTCTCCCATATTGGGGCAATTACCACTTTCACAAATGGTATGTAATTTATGCGTGTCTACCAATGAACGCACATACTTATAACTTTCGCCAATAGGCAGTTTTACTCTTAACCAATCTGGTTTTTTTATTCTAGTATCTTTCTCGGGTGTTACAATGGGTAAATCTTGCATATAGCTTCTCAATAATCTGGCACAAAAATACATGACTTGCAGTATATAATGGCCTTTTAAGGTCAAAATTATATCTTATCTTCATACAAAGAAATACCCCCTTTATGGAGAAATACGGAAAAATTTTATTGATTGTAATGCCCATTTTTTTTATGATGATTCTTATTGAAAAATGGTATGGTTGGTATATCAAAAAAGAACGAACCCATTCCATGGATACAGTCAGTAGTTTAAGTTCTGCTATTACCATGGTCATTAAAAATGTCTTGGGTTTAAGTTTCACCATATTAAGCTATAAATGGATAGAAGAAAGAGTAGCCCTTACTCATATTACTATCAATGGGCTTACTTATGTAATTGCCTTTGTTTGCTTAGACTTTTCACATTATTGGATTCACAGAATTGACCATAAAATAAATTTTTTCTGGAACAGTCATATTGTACACCATAGCAGTGAAGAATTTGATTTAGCCTGTGCGGTTAGACAACCTATTTCTTCTTTCGTAAAAATATTTTCTTTATTCTTACTTCCTGCTGCTTTATTAGGCATATCGCCTCTTGTGATTGCTACGGTTACGCCTATTCAATTTTTTGCTCAATTCTGGTACCATACGCGTTATATTAATAGAATGGGATTCCTAGAACATATATTGGTAACGCCTTCACACCATAGAGTGCACCATGCTTTTAACAAAGAGTACATGGATAAAAATATGGCGCAAATATTTATTATTTGGGATAAACTATTTGGCACATTTCAAGAAGAACTACCCCATGTAGTACCTGTATATGGCATAACACGCCCTATGCGTACTTGGAATCCAATAAAAATTAATTTTGTGCATATGTGGTTGCTTATAAAAGATGCATGGAGAACCAATGATATCAAGGCTAAATTTCAAGTTTGGTTTAAGCCCACTGGTTGGAGGCCAGCCGATGTAGAAGCGAAAAGTCCGGTATTTAAAATTGAGGACGTATATCATTTTGATAAATACCATACCAAAAGGTCAAAGCCTTTTTACGCATGGGTATGGTTACAAATTGTACTTATATTTATTATAGTAGCTTACTTCTTAGGCAATATTGCTAGCATTGGAATACCCAACATATTTATATACGGAGCATTTGTCTATGTTTATATTTATGCATTAACCGATTTTATGGATGGCAATGCCTCTTCTCTTTTTTGGGAGATAGCAAAATCAATTTTTGGAATTTGCCTTATTATTGTTTTAGGAGATTGGTTTGGTGCAGATAAATACTATCCCCTACTAAGCAAGTTAATGATTGCCTATTTTATATGCACAGTAGCAATTACCTACATGCTTCAAAAAAAAGAAATGAGCCCAGAAAAGGCAATGGCTTAAAAATACAAAATGAGCAGAAAGAATTAATAAGAAAGATTTAATTACAATAATATAAAAACATACCATATATCATGACTTCAATTGTAACCTACGATGCCAATTTAAGAACTACTTGTGTGCATTTGCAAAGCGGCTCCGATATTCAAACAGATGCGCCTACCGACAATAAAGGCAAGGGAGAAAGGTTTTCTCCCACCGATTTAATTGCGACAGGATTAGGAGCTTGTATGATAACCACCATGGGCATTAAAGCAGAAAGCATGCAAATTGCATTGGATGGTGCAAAAGTAGAAGTGACTAAAATAATGGTTTCTGATCCAAGAAGAATTGGAAAAATTATTGCGCATGTAACCATGCCTGCTGGATTAAATGTAGATGAAAAAACAAAAGAAATATTAGAAAGAGTGGCTAGAACCTGCCCAGTAGAGAGAAGTTTGCACCCAGATCTTGAATTAGATATTGCATTTGATTGGCAATAAAACTTAATTTATTGTATTTAAAAAATGTATAAAGCAATTAAAGAATATTTAATTGCTTTAATTTTTGAATCAACTTACTTACAGGCAATCCTATCACATTGTAAAAATCCCCATGAATGCTTTTAATGCCTACTACCCCAATCCATTCTTGTATGGCATAAGCGCCTGCTTTATCATATGGCTTGTATTGGTCTACATAAAATTCAATCTGCGCTTGAGTCAAGTCATGAAATTCAACTTGTGTGGTTTCACTAAACGCAACTTCTTGATCTTGAAATAAAATAACAACGCCTGTAATGACTTGATGTGCTTTGCCTGATAATTTACTTAAAGAATTGATTGCATCCCTTTTGTCAATAGGTTTTCCAATAATGGCATCGGCCAAAACTACTACTGTGTCTGCTGCTATGATGCAGGTATCCTTTGTATCCATTTGCTCAACAATCATTTTTTGTTTGACTGCCTCTGCTTTATTCTTGGCTATAAAAACAGGCACTTGCTCAATGGATAAGTTTGCTGGATAAGATTCATCGATGTCTGAAACAATAATCTCAAATGGCAATTCAGCCCATTCCAATAAGGTCTTGCGACGGGGCGACTGGGAGGCTAAAATAAATTTGCTCATAAAAAACTAAAATAAAAAATAGAAAAATGCTATAGATACAATACCAAACAACATGGCTACTTTAATCCAATTACTTAAATTATTAAAATGTTTGCTTGAATAGGATTTTGATAACCTAGACAAAACGATGACCAAAGGGGTAATGATCAACACAAAACAATACAAGGAAGTATACCACCAACCAAAAGGGATCACTGCCAATTGAATGATTAACAAAACAGCAATCACCACCACCAACCAAACCGATAAATAAACTTTAGTAGATTTGAGTCCCCATTTAATAGGCAAGGTATTACAACCAAACTTCGCATCTCCTTCCATGTCTTCTAGATCTTTTAATGCTTCACGTACCAAGGTTAATATAAATGCAAAAGCACTGTACAATAAAGTAAGTTTTGCAAATTTAAAATTAGCGGGGTTGGTAATATTGGGATGTATTAATTCTTGAATGGTGAATTTAGAAAAATAAACCACCGAAATAGACCAAGCCGTTAATACAGAAATAAGCACATTGCCTATTAAAAAATTCTTTTTGAATGTGGTACTGTAAAACCACAATAGCAAAATAGCCAATAAATTAGATAAATGAATGTGCCAATATGTTTTGAATGGGAAAACCGTTGATGAAATATAAATAGCAAATACACTTAAAATTAAATGCCAAAATATAACCCATCTTCTACTGATATAAGACCCAACCACCACTTTTTCAGGCTTATTTACTTGATCAATGTTCACATCAAAATAATCATTAATTATATAGCCTGCTGCTGCAATAAATGTATTGCTCACTAACATTAAATAAAAACGAAAATCAACTTCGGCTCCAGCTAAAGGATATAATTTTTTATAAATACAAAAATGAAACAAACATTCGGCCAATATTATAAATACAAGATTGGGCCAACGTATCAATCTTAAAAAATGAATCAATAATTTCAAAATAAATAAGGATTTATTTGGATTGAATTTGATCGGTCAAATCCCAATGATCATTTAATTTTAAAGTCTTTTCAATCACTTCTCTTGCACATCCTTCTCCGCCTTTAAGTATAGCGTTGTACGCAGATATGGCCTTGATATCCGCTGCTGCATCACTTGGACAAGCAGCTAAACCCACGGTTTTCATGGCATCATAATCAGGCATGTCATCTCCCATGTACAAAATTTGATCTAAAGCTATTTTATTCAAAATGGACAGCTCTTTCAATAAAGCCAACTTATCTGTGACCTTCATAAACACTTCAGACACACCTAATTTTTGAAGCCGCTCTTTTACCTCATCAGAATTTCCACCAGAAATAATCCATACCTGATACCCTTTTTTGATAGCCAATTGCAAAGCATAGCCATCTTTGATATTCATAGATCTGGCCATTAAGCCATTGGGCATAATCAATAATTTGCCATTGGTTAAAACACCATCGACATCAAATACAAAACATTTAATTTTTTTAAAGGCGGCTAACAAGAAGGTCGTATTTTAGAATATAAATGTAAGCCTATTTTTGATTATCTCTCCATTCATACACCCAAGCACTTTGTATCATTTCCAAATGTCCTTCGTTGGACGCTTCTTTTTTTCCCTCAAAATGAGGCAAAGACAATACCCATTCTAATAAATCAGTGAAACGAACACGGTATATTTTGGACTCGGTAAAATCATCACCAAATTTTTCATACAATTTTTGGGCGATGTCTTCATGGTCATTCCAATGGATGGGTGGTTCAAACTGGCTCATACTTTATTATAATTATTTATTCTCCTAAAAATTGGGTTTGATCTGGCAGATTGATTTCAATTTCGCCCGACCCTGCAAGCAATTCACATTGACAGCCTAATCTTGATTCAATTCTTGGACTTACTGCTCTATCTATAAAATCTTCTTCTTTATCGGATAATTCTTGTAAAAATGCTGCACCTTTTTTTACATAAATATGACAGGTACTACAGGCGCATACACCACCGCAATTGTGATGCAATTCAATACCTGCATCTAAAATTACTTCTAATAAACTCTGGTCAGGTTTAATATTGGTTAAAGTAACTGGCTCTATACCTTTTTGTTCAAAATTAATTTTTAATGAATACATAAGTCCTTGATAGATTTTTGCAAAAATAACTGTTATCACTGAATGCATTGGTTGCATTTATATTTTTCATTGTCGAAATACAAAAAAAATAGCCTAAGCCCATGTCTAGGCTTATCTTTGCAATCAAATTCAGAAATAATGGCCAAGCATGGGTTTTCGGAAAGGATGTATTTGCAATATTTAAGAACAAAATTTACTACATTAGGGATGGTGGCTCCACCTGTAGCGGGGAAATTGGCCTTTAATCTTTTTTGCACCCCCTATCCTAAATTTAAAAAAAGAAAAGCCCCTGCCATCTTCCACCAGGCCAAAGCCATTCAAGTTAACGTTATGGGAGATGGCATACATAATAATGGTCGTATCCTATTAAATGGCTTTGAATGGACACCCACAAAACCAAATGGGAAAACAGTATTCATTGCCCATGGTTATGCCAGTTGCGCCTATAAGTTTGAACAATACATTCAACCCCTCTTGAAAATCGGTTACCGCGTACTTTGTTTTGATGCACCAGGACATGGTTTAAGCCAAGGCAAATACATTAATATAGTCCTCTATCAAAAAGCCATACAACAAATCATCAAAGAACATGGCCCCATAGATGATTTTATTGGCCATTCTTTAGGGGCAATCACACTGGCAATGATTGCAGAAACCATATCCAATCCATTGAAGCATAAATTTGTCCTTATTGCACCAGCAACTAAAACCACCAGCACTTTTGAACGTTATTTTAAAATGATGCATTTTAAGGAAGCAGTGCGCAATGCCTTTTTAACCGAATTAGAAAAACATACCCACCAGCCCATTAGTTTTTTTGAGGCCGACCGCGCATTGGAAAATTATACAGGTTCCGTGTTATGGGTCCATGACCAAGATGACGCAGTTTGCCCCTATAAAGATTTAATAGATTTTAAAAATAAAGCGTCTGAAAATATTAAATTCTTGATAACCAATGGATTAGGTCATAATAAAGTATACAAAACACAAGAAATAATCGATAAAATCATGGCATTTTTGGCTTCCTAAGCCCAGCTAATTTTTATTTTTTAGTCGAAAGCTCTAATATTGCATCGCGAGAAAAGAAATAGCCTCTCTTAAAAAAGAGGAAACCTTTTTTCATAAATACTTGATATTCAATTTCTAAAATACCCCGTAGGAGCGGTAGACACTATGTCAAAAAACTTATTAATTGTGGAGTCGCCTGCAAAGGCAAAAACGATCGAGAAGATTTTAGGAGAAGATTTTGAAGTACGTAGTTGCTATGGGCATATACGTGATTTGGAAAAAGTGGACATGGGTATTGATTTAAAAAACAAATTTGCACCCCGTTATACTGTTCCAAGTGAAAAAGAAAAAGTGGTGAAAGAATTAAAATCCATGACCAAAAAAGCGAAAGAAGTTTGGTTGGCATCGGATGAGGACCGTGAAGGAGAAAGTATCAGTTGGCATTTGGCCGAAGTGTTGGGTCTAGATCCAAAGAAAACAAAAAGAATTGTATTTCATGAAATTACCGCACCTGCTATAAAAAAAGCAGTAGCCAATCCACGCTTTATTAATATGGATTTGGTAGATGCACAACAAGCAAGAAGAATATTAGACAGAATTGTAGGTTTTGAATTGAGCCCGGTATTGTGGCGAAAGATTGGAATGCAAAGAAGTTTGAGCGCAGGCAGAGTGCAAAGTGTGGCCGTAAGATTAATTGCAGAAAGAGAAAGAGAAATCAATCACTTTATTCCAGAGAGTGTATTTAAAGTATCTGCATTATTTAGTGCCCCAGACATTAATAAGAAAAAAGTAAAATTCAAAGCAGAAGGTCCACAAAAATTAACTACTGCTGGAGCAGCCGAGAAATTTTTAAACGAATGTAAGGGTGCAAAATATACGGTAAAAGACATTGCTGTAAAAGACGGAAAACGCACACCATCCGCCCCTTTCACTACTTCTACTTTACAACAAGAAGCTTCAAGAAAATTAGGTTATAGTGTAAGCAAAACCATGTTGTTGGCTCAAAAATTATATGAAAGTGGTAAGATTACTTATATGAGAACCGATAGTATTAGTTTGAGCGAAACAGCAGTAGAAGCCATTAAAGCCGAAATCAATTCAAGTTTTGGTGACAAATATTATCAACCAAGAAAGTTTAAGAACAAAAACGAAAATGCACAGGAAGCCCATGAAGCCATTCGCCCTTCTTATATGAATGAAAGCAAAGTGGATGATCCAGATTTAAACAGATTGTATGAATTAATATGGAAAAGAACCATTGCTTCACAAATGAGTGATGCACAATTTGAAAAGACCACTGCAAAAATTGAAATTTCAACCAATAAAGATACTTTAACAGCAAGCGGTGAAGTGATGAAGTTCGATGGTTTCTTAAAAGTATATTTAGAAAGTAAGGATGAAGATGAAATAGATGAAGATAATTTAGAAGAAGGAGATGAAAGTTTATTACCTCCATTGTCTAAAGGTCAAGTATTAGATTTTACTTCGATGACAGGATTGGAACGATTCAGTCGTCCCGCATCCAGATTTACTGAAGCTTCATTGGTAAAAAAATTAGAAGAATTGGGCATTGGACGACCTTCTACTTATGCGCCTACGATTTCTACCATTATGAAACGTAATTATGTAGAGAAAAAAGAAAAAGAAGGCATCAAAAGAATTTATCAAATTTTGACGCTAAGCAATAAAGATGAAATTATAAGCGAAACCGCATCAGAAATTACTGGTGCTGAAAAAAATAAGTTATCCCCTACCGATTTAGGTTTGGTGGTAACAGATTTCTTAAAGCTTCACTTTTCTAAAGTGATGGATTTTAATTTCACTGCTAAGATCGAAGGCGAATTTGATGAAATTGCTGCAGGAAAATTAAAATGGAGCGATATGTTGGCTTCATTCTATGAACCATTTCATACTACTATTGAACATACTTTGGAAACTGCAGAAAGAGCCAAAGGCGAAAGAGAACTTGGATTTGATGCCGTTTCTGGTAAAAAAGTGATCGCAAGAATGGGAAGATATGGTCCCATGGTACAAATTGGTCATCAGGATGAGGAAGAGAAACCAAGATTTGCCAAATTAAAGGCATCTCAAAGCATAGAAACCATCAGTTTTGAGGAAGCAATGGAATTATTTAAGCTACCTAGAATGCTTGGACAATTTGAAGAGGAGGATGTTTCGGTGAATATTGGTCGCTTTGGCCCTTATGCGGCCCATTCAAAGAAGTTCTACTCTCTAAACAAGGAAATGGACCCATATACAGTTACCCTCGAGGAATTGACGCCTATGATTGCAGAGAAAAGAAAGGCGAAAGATGAAAGAACCATTAAAGTGTTTGAAAAAGAGAAAATTCAACTTTTACGCGGCCCTTATGGCCCATATATCAAACAAGGCTTACGCAATTTCAAATTGAACAAGGAACAACAAGAAAAGGTAGAAACCTTAACCATTGAAGAAGTCAATGCAATTATTGTCGAATTAAAAGCCAATCCTCCGCGCAAAATGGCAAGAAAAAAGAAAGCTTCTTAAAACAAGCTATAGCAATGATAGAATACTTATTCTACAAAAAGGCCTCCAAATTTTGGAGGCCTTTTTAATAACTATAGCCGTGCAAATAAACCTTCAAAGCTGCACTTAATTTAAAGCTGGTTTACTCATTAATTTTAAATATTGAACATGTGCTTTAATAGCACTAATCACTGTTGGGTATTCAATGTATTTTAATTTAAAATCAGCACAGGTTTCTTTGACAATTTTAGAAATGGCTGGATAATGCACATGTGAAATTTTTGGAAACAAATGGTGTTCGATTTGAAAATTCAAACCTCCTACCAACCAACTCACCAATTTACTTTTGGTAGCAAAATTTGCAGTGGTTTGAATTTGATGTACCGCAAATTCATCAGGCATTTTATTTTCGGGTTGAATAGCAAGCGGAAATTCAGTTTCAGTAACGGTATGAGCCAATTGAAAAACGATGCTTAAAACAAAACCAGCAAAACATCCAACAATTAAAAAGCCAACCAACCATGTTAACCAACCAACCATATAAATAGGCAATACCACAAATATAAAAGCATGGTAAACTTTAACGGCCCAGAATTCAATATGTTCAGCAATGCTCATATCCTTAATTTGAACAGAACCAATTTTTCCGGAGAAGTATTTTTTATAATCTGCAAAAAATATCCAAAAAATATACAATAGCATATACAATATCCAAAAATAGATATGTTGAAAACGATGTAATAAATAATGTTTTTGAGTAGGTGCCATTCTCATTAAAACGCCTACTTCAATATCATCATCGACCCCATCAATATTGGTAAAAGTATGGTGCAATGTTACATGCTTCATGGCCCACATAAATCTACTAGCACCTAAAACACTTATCGAAGAAGAAGCTAAATTATTTAACCATGCATACCTGCTAAAACTTCCATGACTGCCATCATGCATTACATTAAAACCGATAGCGGCAATTAAGCCTCCAAATACAATACATTCCAATACCGCATAAAAAACCGGGGGCGTAAAAAACACCAATTGCACATAAATGATTACAAATAAGGAAAGCAAGATGATTGCTTTTGAAAATAATTTAAAATTACCAGTAGCTGTAATAGCATGTTCTGCTAAATATTTATTTACTCTACTCTTTAATTCGGCATGTAATGATTTTGACATTACAGGAAATTTAGGAGTCACATTATTAATACTTGTCATGAGCTTTTATTGTATATGCAAAGAAAAGGCAATTAACAATATGACTAGGTTTAAAAGCCGAATATTTACCCGAACGTTTAATAATTCTATTTATTATGTAAACAATTGTTAAATATATCCACACCTATAGGATAAGTTAAATGGCTTTTTGCCGTTTTTTTACGTTGATTTGAATAATATTTGAAACAAATACAAATCTAATGACGCAAAAAGTAGCAGAAATAAATGCTTTATTTAAGTTAATTGACGACCCAGATGAAGAAGTATTTAATACCATTGCAGATAGATTGTTGGTGTATGGTTCTCCAATTATTCCAGATTTAGAACATTTATGGGAAAATACATTAGACGAAGCTACTTTAGAGCGCATCGAAATGATGATCTATAAGCTTCGTTTACAAGATTTAAAAGATGCTTTTGTAAAATGGAAAGACGATCCTAATGCTTCCTTATTTGAAGGCGCTCTATTGGTAACACAGTTTTATTATCCCGAATTGACCATTGATGTTTTACGTCATCAAATGGAAAAAATCAGACGCAATATTTGGTTAGAGTTGAATAACTATTTAACACCTTTAGAACAAGCCAATGTCATTCGTAATATTCTATATAATTATTACCAAATAAAAGGAGTCGAAGTAAACTACGAAAAACCCGAAGAGTTTTTAATTGCTGCCCCACTGCAATCCAAAAAAGGCAATGCCATCGCGAATACTTTATTGTATGCAGAATTGTGCCAACAATTAGAAATTCAGGCCCATTTTATCAATATTCCCAAACAATGTATTATTGCATTTTACACTTCGGATTGGGATCCAGAAGAAATCGTAGCCAACCCTCAGGAGTTTATACAATTTTATGTGGAAGGCACTACCGGCAACGCTTTTTCTCAAAAAGATTTAGATCATTATATGCTCAGAAGCAATATTGAACCAAAAAATAGCTATTACAAGCGATTGAGCAATGTAGCCATCATCAAAAAGCATTTAATAGAATTTGCAAAATGTTTTCAAAGCCCTACATTGCTTTATAAACAAAACGATCTAATGGAATTGGCCAATTTATTAACCTAAGCAACCTAACTTTAGGAATAAATTTTGAAACATGCTCACCTGGGAAGATTTTACAAAAGTAGACATACGCTGTGGCACCATTCTATCGGCTCAAGCATTTCCAAAAGCAAAAAAACCAGCATACCAATTAAGTATTGATTTTGGCCCTTTAGGTATAAAAAAATCATCAGCTCAAATAACCCAATTTTATACCATAGAAAGCCTTATTGGCAAGCAAATCATTGCCGTTGTCAACTTTCCACCCAAACAAATTGCAAATTTTATAAGCGAATGTTTGGTCTTAGGCGTTTATGATGAAGCGCATGAAGTAGTTTTGCTACAACCTTCTTTACCAGTTACTAATGGACAACCTATCGGATAATGCCAAATACTTCTACTCAAATTTATCATAGCCCTATTGGAATCATTAAAATTGTTGCCGATGATTTTTGTATCGAAGAATTGGTTTTTATAGAAGAAAAACAATTGGATCAAATAAACATTTCAAGCACGACCTCTGATGTCGTCAATCAATGCATTGATGAATTGATTGAATATTTTGCAGGCAAAAGAAAACATTTTAGCGTAGCCATCAACCAAGCTGGCACAGAGTTTCAGCAAAAAGTTTGGAAGGAATTGTATGAGGTGCCCTTTTCAAAAACTTTAAGTTATGGAGAATTGGCAAAAAAAATGGGCGATCCTAATTTAGTTCGCGCTGCAGCCAATGCCAATGGAAAAAATAAAATTGCCATCATTGTACCTTGTCATAGAATTGTAGGATCAGATAGATCTTTAGTAGGTTATGCTTGGGGCAAATCCAGAAAAAAATGGCTACTACAACACGAATTTAGATTGGAGCTGGGTGTACAAACTTTGTTTTAACCTACCCCATCTTACTTTAAGATAGCCCCATCAAAACCAAAGGGCAATAAATTAGAAGCAGAAGGCAACACCATCACAGGGCCAGATTTACCAGCTAAGATAATTTTAATGGGTGCATGGTATCTGTTTTCAAAATCTAACAATGATTGTCGACACATGCCACAAGGCGAAATAGGCTCAATAGAGGGTTTATTCAATGGATCATAACTCACAGCCATACTTATGATAGTAGCCTCTGGATATTGACTCCCTATGCTATTTAATAAAGTTCTTTCGGCACATATACCAACGGGGAAACTCGAACTTTCTTGGTTAGACCCAATAATGATTTGACCGGTAGACAATAATGCAGCAGCACCTACTTTAAAATTAGAATAAGGTGCATAAGCAGATTCAGTTGCTATGATGGCTGCTTGTAATAGGTTTTGATCTGCAGTAGGCAATAAACCAGCATGCTCTAATAACTCATATTCAAAGGCGTATTTTTTTTGCATTGCTTTATTTGATGCGATTAAATAGTCGATTCCAACGAATGGATTTATTGTAACTAAACCAAATTAATGCTGCTCGACCTACGATATGTGTTTCCGGTACATAGCCCCAATATCTGCTGTCTTGACTTCTGTGGCGATTGTCTCCCATCATCCAATAGTAATCTTGTTTTACCATATAACTAGTAGCAACTGATCCATTTAAAATATACTGGCCATTTGCTTTTTCTAAAGTATTGTGTTCATAATTGGTAATCAAACGACGATACAATTCGATAGTGCTATCATTCAATTCTACAATATCCCCTTTTTTAGGGATACGAATAGGACCAAAATTATCTACAGTAAAAGGAAAATGTTGTACTTCATTAGGGAAAGTCGCACCAACCATATTGTCAACATAAAAAATTACTTCTTTCACTTGTGGCAGTTTTCGCAAACTTGCAGCAGCCCCAACTGTCATATTTATCAAATACGTATTGGGCTTTCCCTCAAATACTCTAAAATCAGTGGTCGCTTCGGTGGTGCTAATGCCAATGCTATCTTCTATAAAATCTTCAGGAATGGGCTTGCCATCTGTTACTACAATGTATTCGGTTTGAGCAGAAGGCGCTACATAAGCAAGTTGATGATTCACCCACAATTGGCTTTCTTTAACTTGGATAATGTCACCTGGAATACCCACGCATCTTTTAATATAATTATCAGTTTTATCTATCGGATGAACCAATATAGGAAATTGGGCTTTCAACTTTTCCCTGTCTCCATTAAATTCAGGACTTCTCAATACATCATAATAAGGAATTTTACTGCCATATTCAGGGTCGTTGATGATGGTATCGCCTGCCGGAAAATTAAATACCACTACATCATTTCGATTGATGTTTCTAATTTTAGGCAATCTGCTATAATCCAATTGAACCCATTTTACATAAGACGGCGTGGTAGGTGCACCGGGTAAAGTATTGTGAACAAATGGAAAAGAGATGGGCGTTTGAGGAATTCTTGCACCGTATGTTATTTTATCTACAAACAAAAAATCATTCACCAATAATGTTTTTTCCATACTCTCGGTAGGAATTACATAGGCTTCAAAAATAAAAGTTCTAATTAAAGTAGCAGCCACCACTGCAAAAACTGCAGCATCAATCCATTCTCTAGAAGCAGGCTTATGATAATGTACCAAGGCCTCTGCACCATACCATTTTTCATTTGCCGAAAATCCTAAATAGGGCAAATAAATAAAAGGGAAAAATACAGTCAATGCATGTTGAATCAAATTCACCTTCTTAAAATGCATCACAAAAATGATAGAAATCCAGAGACTCACAAATTGTCCTAAAATTGGGATGAGTTGAATCCAAAACCAAATTTTTGGAATATTGCATAACTTAACTACCTCCCAGGTATTGAATATTGGTATAATGGCTTTTGAATTTTCTACGCCAGCTTTTTTTAGCATACTGTAAATACCAATGTACCAACCCACCCAAAATATAATCAAACAAATGAATCCCATAAATAGTTATTGTTGTTCTAAACAAAAATATCCCTTTGTGAGGGATATTTATAAAAAGATCTTGAATTATATTGTTAAACTGGACAAAAGGCTAAAATAATGGATGATTGTCTCCTTATTTGTATTGATGCAATACTTCCTTAACTAGTTTTACAGATCTGATGATGTCTGGAATGGCCAAGGCTGTTAAATTAGGCGCATAGTGCATGGGCGCATCTGCACTGGTGATTCTTCTTATAGGTGCATCTAAATAATCAAAGCCTTCTTTTTGAATGCGGTAACTTAATTCTGAAGATACAGAAGCAAATGGCCATTGTTCTTCAATAATCACCAAACGATTTGTTTTTTTAACGCTTTCTAAAACAGTCATCCAATCCAAAGGACGAATGGTTCTTAAATCTATTACTTCTGCACTTATGCCCTCTTTTTCTAATTCTGCTGCAGCACCTAATGCTACTTTCATCATCTTGCTGTAAGATACAATGGTAACATCACGGCCTGGTTTTTTAACCGCTGCTAAGCCTAATGGGATATAATATTCTTCATCAGGGACATCTGCTTTTTCACCATAGCTCACTTCACTTTCTAAAAACATGATAGGATCTTCTTCATATCTAATGGCTTGTTTAAGCAAGCCTTTAGCATCATAAGCATCAGCAGTAGAAACTACCTTGATTCCAGGAATATTGGCTAAATAGCTTTCAAATGCAGTAGAATGTTGTGCACCCAATTGACCGGCACTTCCATTGGGACCTCTCATTACAATTGGACACCCAATTTGACCACCACTCATGGCCAGCATCTTACTAGCCGTATTTAGTATTTGGTCTAAAGGCAATACGGCGAAGTTCCAGGTCATAAACTCTACAATGGGTCTTAGACCATTTTGAGCTGCGCCCACTGCTACTGCTGTAAAACCCAATTCTGAAATGGGCGTATCTATAATACGTTTAGGCCCAAATTCGGCCAACATGCCCTGACTAACTTTATAAGCACCATTGTATTCGGCTACTTCTTCACCCATCAACAATACACGCTCGTCTCTTCTCATTTCCTCACTCATTGCTTCGCGGATGGCTTCTCTTAAGGCTATTGATCGCATGAATCTAATTTTAATTTGAGATGCAAAAATAGAGTTTTATACAAGAAAAAAGTAATTATGAGGCATAAAAAAATCCCTTCTCCCATTGAAGGAAGAAGGGATTGCAGGACTAACCCATCCTTTTAAAACCTATAATATGTTATAAGCAAAGCTTACATAGTACAATCCGCCAATTTTTGGACTACCATAAGCTGAGTAATAATACTTGTTGAAAATATTGGTACCACCTACTTTAATCAAAGATTTGATAGAAGGTACTTTGTATGTTAAAACAGCATCAACTGTTTGGTAAGAACCTAATTTACCAGCTGCAAAACTTCCTTCATAATTCATCTCGTCTTGGTAATGAAGTGTTGCGTTAAAGCCTAATTTTTTCTTGAATAAAAGTCCGCTATTGCTAAATCCAAAATTTGCTCTCCACAATGGTGTATTGAAATAAGCAATAAAACCTGTTGGTAAATTTCCAATCTCATCCGTATACAAACTACTTGTGAAACTAAAGTTATTAGGTAATAAATAATCAGCAGAAACACCCCAACCAGAAGTAGAAACATTGGTTGTTGAATTGGTTGAAATGCTATAAGCTATACGATTATTTGCATCTAATAAGTCATAAGCACTTGGTGCAGCAGCATTTCTTGATTGCAATACTTGAACACTACCAATAAAATTAGAATAGTGACCAGAATAGATATAAAAATCAATCAATAACTTTTTTGCAATTAATGTTTTATAACCTAACTCAAATGAATTCATAGATTCTGGCTTGAAATCGCCAAAAGCTTGTTGTTTCAATAAAGCAGTATTAGGCGTACCAGCAGCAACAGAACCTCCAAAGCTAGTCACACTTTCAACTGTATAAACTGGGTTGGTAGCAAAATTATAATAATCTCTAAATTGAGGCAAACCACCCATTAAACGCGTACCACCACCAACTAATAAGTTGATGTATTGGTTTTGTGTAGTTGGGAAACGATATGCTGTTTGGTAAGAAATACGAATGTTGTTGTCTTCTGCTACTTTAATAACTGCAGAAGCTCTTGGTGTAAAATGACCTTCGAAATTTTGATGCTTGTCATAACGACCAGCAAAAGATAATTTCAAGATATCTCCAAAAAACTTCTTAGAAACTTGAGTATAAGCACCAGTTTCATTCATACTAATAGGACCTGTTGTATCTGCAAACAAAGTTCCTTGAGAATTCAATGTGTAGGTTTTGCTACTTGCACCAAATAATAAATCCATATCATATTTTTCTAAACCTAAAGCTTCGGTAACATTGTATTGACCTTCTGCAACTGCCAATGTAGATTTATCTAAAAACATACCACCACCTTGAGATATCGGTGTACTAGCTATGTGTTGAAAAAACATATTATTTCCAATGAAGCCAGTTGGACGACCAGCATCAGCAATAGCTCTAGCCGCATTATTTGCTTCTAAAGTACCAAGGCCAGCATCTCTATATTGTACATAAGCAGCAGTATATTGAGGATACCAAGTTGTACTTGGTTTCCAAGATTCATTGAACAAACGAGTTGTAATGGTTGCATTAAATGAATTACCTGCATCTTCGATTGTTTTATAAGCTCTTACATACCAATTTTTAGATTTTAATTCAAATTTAAATTGACTCATTTGTAAATTCTTCAATGAGTAACGATCACTTCCTGTATAAACAGTATTACCTGTTCCAGTATAAGCACTAACAGAAGCTTCTGTTTGATCATTCACTTTGTAATGAATAGATCCAGAAACTTTTGTATTTCTAGTAGTTGGATCAATCACATCACTTTCGTTGTAACCAGTTCTACTTACATTGGTATTGCCTGCAAAAAAACCTTTAGCATCACCATATAAAAAGGCAGCATAAGGGGTTAAAGCAGCATTTTGACTATTCAAGAAAGTAGAATAAGAAGCAAGGGTTGGATACAATTTAGCAGCACCATACAACTGAGTATAAGCAGCATTTGCATAAGTACCTGCAGCAGCACCATAACCAGCATAAGCTGCAGTTAAAGCGCCCAATACACCTGATTTCACAGAGCTAAATACAGAACTCATAGAAGAGGTTGTCTCATCACCATATACGTTCACACCGTCATAATTTGGATCTGTTGTTCTTGTTCCTCCAATGGTCTCACCTATTGAAGTTCCAGTTAAACGAGAATAGTTGGTCGTATTTTGACCTACCCAATCCTGACCCTCGGTATATTCTCCAGAAACTTTATACGCCCAACGATCAGAAATTTTACTTGCCCATCTTACTGTATAATCTTTAAAAGAAGCTTGAGGACGCTCGTAATTATCTACGTGGTTTACACCTTGTTTAATTTGGAAGCTTAACCCTTGATATTTAAATGGACTTTTGCTGTTAATTAAAATAGTACCATTCATGCCACCAGAACCATACAATACAGAAGATGCACCTGGCAACAATTCAATATTATCTACATCTAATTCTGTTAAACCAACGATGCTACCAACAGCAAAATTTAAGCCTGGAGCTTGGTTATCCATTCCATCAACCAATTGGTTAGCACGAACGTTACCGCTCACGTTAAAACCTCTTGTACCAATAGATTTGAATGTCAAACTAGCTGTGATCATGTCTACTCCCTTTAAATTTGCAAGGATATCATAGTAATTTGAAGTTGGAGAAGTCTTTATGGTTGAACTACTGATTTTTTCTATCGTAACTGGTGATTCAAGAATTCTCTCACCCACTCTTGAAGCCGCTACAACCACTTCAGAACCTAAAACATACGTAGGTTTAAGTGTTACATTTACTTTATTTGATGCATCAACGGCCACTTCTTTAGATTCAAAACCTACCGAAGTAAACACCAAAGTATAAGGTGCTTTTTGAGCTACTGTTAATTTAAAATTACCTTTATCATCAGTATAGGTACCTTGACTTGACCCTTTTAAGGATACAGTTACAGCAGCTAATGATTCTAAATTGCTGGAATTTTTAACAGTACCTGAAATGATACTAGCATTTTGTGCATTTGCACTCATTACCAACATGGTAGATAAGCACAAAACAGAAAAATGTCTGAAAAATGTTTTCATAATTAATTGTTTTTAAGTTGAATCGTGGTACAATTTAACATATTGTAAGCATTTAAGAAAAAATTATCATTTGTATCTTTAAAAATATAATTTTACAGCATGAAAATGCCCAAATTGCCCCATCAAATAAATGAGTACCATGGCAAGGTAAGAGACGTCTATTATCTTGACAATGAACTACTTGTAATGATAGCAAGTGACAGAATCTCTGCTTTTGACGTCATTTTGCCCAGTCCCATCCCTTTTAAAGGTCAGGTCCTAAATCAGATCGCCGCCTATATGTTGGCCGCAACCAAGGATATTTGCCCCAATTGGCTATTAGATTGCCCGGCACCAAATGTGGCCATAGGCAAAAAATGTACCCCTTTTAAAATTGAAATGGTGGTTCGAGGCAATTTAGTGGGCCATGCTTGGAGAACTTACCAAGCAGGTGGACGTAAATTATGCGGGGTAACCCTTCCAGAAGGGATGAACGAGAATGATTATTTTCCAACCCCTATTATAACCCCTTCCACTAAAGCAAGTGAAGGGCATGATGAAGACATTTCAAAAGAAGAAATTATTGCACAAGGATTAGCATCTGCTGCAGATTGGACCGTATTAGAAAAATATGCTTTGGCTTTGTTTCAAAGAGGAAAAGAAATTGCCGCCCATCGCGGATTGATATTAGTAGATACCAAATATGAATTTGGAAAAATTGGAGATACGATTTATTTAATGGATGAAATACATACCCCCGATTCCTCTCGCTATTTTTATGCAGATGGATTTGAAGAAAGACAATCCAAAAAAGAAAAGCAAAAACAATTAAGTAAAGAATTTGTGCGCGAATGGTTGATTGCAAATAATTTTATGGGCAAAGAAGGTCAAACAGTGCCTGCGATGTCTGCAGAATGGATTGATACGATTTCTAAAAGATATATTGAACTTTACGAACAAGTAATTGGCGAAAAATTTATACCGCAGCAATTATCAGAAGAAGAAACTTATAAAGTTGTTTGCGCTTCGCTTGAAAAGCTTAGTTAGTTTTAGAATAGAAATTTAAAAATTAATTTCAGTTCTGAACTTCGAGTCATAGCGTGAAGAAAAAATAAAAATGAATCGTTAAAAAATTGTGCCTGTCTGAGCGAAGCGAGTTCACAATTTTAGATTCTTTTTTACTTTTTTAGCGTCATGGCGAGCAGTGAAGAATGAAATATTTTTAAATATCTATTCCTAACCTAGGCCTTAAGCGTTGCTTACTTTTGTTAAAAATTTGCTGGCCTTTATCAATGCCTTTTCTAAGTTCAATTTGCTTTTCAAGGGGCAGATGTATAATATCGGTGCAGGCCTGGGTGCAGCAGCCCGCATAAGTTTCCGCACAAGTTGGGCATTGTATAAATAATAAATGACAGCCGTCATTTTTACAATTGGTATGCGTGTCGCAGGGTGCACCACACTGATGACATTTGGCAATAATGTCTTCGGTAATTTTTTCGCCCAACCTATCATCAAATACAAAATTCTTTCCTTTGAATTTGCTTTCTAATCCAGCCTCTTTTATTTGATTGGCATAATTAATAATGCCTCCTTCTAAATGAAATACATTTTTAAAACCCTCATGCAACATATAAGCACTGGCTTTTTCGCAACGAATACCGCCTGTACAATACATGATAATATTTTTATCCTTATTGTCTTTCATCATTTTGGCAGCCATCGGTAATTGTTCTCTAAAAGTATCCGAAGGAATTTCAATGGCTTTATCAAAATGCCCCACTTCGTATTCATAATGATTGCGCATATCAATCACAATGGTATCTTCTTTCTCTAATAAATTGTGCATCTGTTTAGCACTTACATACTTGCCTTTATTTTCCATACTAAAATTGGGGTCTTCAATTCCATCTGCCACAATTTTTTCACGGGTTTTAATTCTAAGTACCCAAAAACTTTTGCCATTGTCATTCACTGCAGTATTTAATCGCACACTTTCTATACCATTAATAGAATATAAATAAGTCTTAAAATTTTCAAACAAATGTGCAGGCACACTTATTTGTGCATTAATGCCTTCTTTGGCAATATAAATACGGCCAAATACTTGTAAAGCATTCAACGCTTTGTATAATTCATCTCTAAATACCAACGGATTTTGAATGGCAAAGTATTGGTAAAAACTAATGGTGGTACGAGGAAAATTTTCCTGATACAATTTCTCTTTCAACTCCTTATTGGAGATTCGATTGTGCAATACAGACATAAAATAAATTTAGACATCTAGGATGTTCCTACAAATGGACCCAATTACAGGTTGGGCAAATTCATTACAAAGTTAAGACAAATAAATTTCTACCAAAAAGAGGTAGTGTGATAAATATCAGCCTACCCAAATATTTAAATTATTTTTTACGCATAAATGACCCAGTTAAGGAAGCCAAGCCTCCTAATAAAAAACCAACAATTGAGGTGATTGCTAGGAGCGCTTGAAACGACCCTTTTAGGGGTAGGATATTTGCCACTTTAACTGAAAGAATATGATGGTTTTGATTATCGATTACAAATGCCAATCCCAACCACAATAAACCAATTCCGAGTGCACCTGACATAAACGATTTAATTGGCTTTTGGATGATAAGTAGCGCAATGAACATATTGGTCACTACAAAACTCCACCAAGGCAAATTTCCATAAATACCCAATGCATATCCTAACAATGCACAAAGCAAAATGGACACTACAAATTTTAAATGTTCAGAAGAATTATTTTTCATAAAATAAGATTAAGGTGAATTGAATGAATTAGGCTTTATTAAATTGAATATGCCATTTGGTTCTTTCATGTTGCTTTAATTTTTCTTTTGGTAAAAACAACAATCGATAATATTTTCCTGCAGCCCAAGAATCAACAAAAGTATCGTAATAACTACTTCCTGGATTTCCACTTTGACCTCCAGGATATAAACCATAGGCTTCAATTTCATCGGTTAAGTGCACTACCATTCTCCAACTAGGGCCATGCATTTCTGTAGTGGCATTAATAATATTCATACCTCCTCCAATAGGTAAATTCATTCTACTCAAAGCAGGTATCTTAGTGAGATGCAATACCCTGGTGGCTTTAAATAAAGACCATTCTAATTTATTTTCTTTTTCTAATTCCAATAATTTCTTGGTGGCATTTTCTACACCCAAGGTTACTTGGTCTTTAAAATTCTCTACTTTATCTTTGGTACGAATGTCATCTGCAATAGACCAATTGGAATCTTTTAACATTTGATCCAGTACTACAAAATCATCTGGCTTGGTTAGCGGAATGGGCGAACCGGCTAATTCATCCCCCCAAACAGCCTGTGTTACACTGTCCCAAACAATTTTAAAAACTGTAATGCCTTTTGAATGCACTCCATTATTTAAATCCCAGTTGGTCATTTCTGTCACCATTCTTTTGGCATCTGGACTTAATTTATCTACTTGCAAATATTTCATCAAAGCAGGTCGAGCAGTGGCCGCAAATACATTATCGTTATTAGTTTGTAATGCTTGCATATCTTCTGCGGTAATATTACTCATGCCTATCAAATGCTTATTTACACTAATGCCTCTATACAAAGGGAAGGAACTTGCTGTTCCTAAATAGTAAGGATAGGTTGCATCAGTTGATTTTTGGTTCGCACTACTTACAAATCCGCGAGCAGGATTTTTTATAGTAGGGTTTTCTTCATTAGGAATAATACCTTGCCATGCATAAGTAGAATCGTCTCCTGGCATAATGAAATCACCCTGATGATTCCATCTTGCCACAAAACTTCCTTGTTGCTTTATAGCAATATCTCCAGACTTAGTAGCTAATACAAAATTTTGTCCAGGACAGGTCCAAAGTGAAATGGCTTTAATATAATCATCATAATTTTTAGCACGGTTCAATCTGTAAAAAGTTTCTACACCTGTAGAAGCATTATGGGCTGTCCATTGAATGGCTAAATTGCGTCCTTTAGATTGTGGGTTTTGATAATGTGCATCATACATAGCAGGACCCCAATGCGTCATGGATATTTGCTCCACTACATCTGCACTATCTTTCACTTTAATAACTTCAGTTCTCTTAGTAACAGTATTCCATTTGCCATTGTACCAATATTCATTCTCAGTGCTATCTTTAAATTTAATTTCATAAAAATCTAAAACATCACGACCAGCATTGGTAACTCCCCAAGCCAAACTATCATTGAATCCAATAATAACTGCAGGAGAACCTGGGAAACTTGCACCATAAGTACTATGTGTAGGTGTGGTAATTTGTACTTCATACCAAAGAGAGGGCATGTTTAATCCTAAATGTGGGTCACTACATAAAATAGGTCGGCCCGATTTTGTTTTAGTACCCGATACCGCCCAGTTATTACTTCCATTATTTTTATCGGGCGCCTCGGGGCTTTGAACATTGGTATAGGCCACTGCATTATTTTGATGCAAATAAGCAGAATCGGCTTTAGCGGGTTTAACAGGAACAATAGAAGGTTTTTGATACACTGTTCCTTTAGGAATTATAGGGTCTAATGAATCTTGATTATTGGTATAGAGTTTATCAAATAAATCATAGCCAAGATAATCTCTTGTATTGGTTAATTGTAAATCAGTGGTTGCTGAACGACCTGTTAAATCATAGGACATAAACATTAAAAATAAATAGGTCTTTGCAGGTGTCCATTTTTCAGGCGCATAGTTCATTAATTTAAATTCAAACGGCATATCTGCAGGATCTAATTGTTTGATATAGGCGTTCACTCCTGCTGTATAAGCATCCACTGTTGCTTTCATTTCAGGATTGGTAGCGTTAATGGATGCTTCTGTATTCTCTGCACCATACACCATGCCCAGTCTTCTAAAAAAACGATCTATTGATAATTTATCTGCTCCTGCAATTTCACTTAGTCTACCAGAAGCCACTCTTGTTTGAAAATCCATTTGCCACAATCTAAATTTTGCATGCAAGTAGCCTTGAACAAAATAAGCGTCTTCATCATGGTCGGCATAAATATGCGGCACCAATCTGTCATCTAAATACACATCTACATTTCCTTTTAATTCGTTTGCTAGAATGGAGGCATCAAAATTAGTATTCACTTTTTCTGCATTTTTCCAAAATCCATGTTGTGGAGATAAAAAATAACCCAACCTAGGTGACTTGGTAGCCCCAATAGGCAATTGAGTATCCAATACAGCAACCAATCCAACGGTTACGATTGCAGAAGCAATAAATGGCAATAAACGCATAACAAATATTTAGACAACTAAATTAAGAATTTATTTGCCAATTTGTTGTTTAAAAAAATGAAGTTGATCATTCAAAGCTAAAAAAGGATATAAACTTAATAAGCGCTCTGTTTTGGCGATACAATTTTGAATAAATTCTTGATGTTGTGATGAACCAGCAAAAAAAGGTTTATGCTGCATGGCCAATTGTAATTCTGCCACTTGCTTCATAATATCTTGTGTCTGTTCATTAAAATAAGTCTCTACTAACTTCTCCCAAACATAATTAGATGCTGCATAATTGGGATGCACCAAATCTTCGGCATAAAAGCGATAATCTCTTAAATCATCTATTACATATTCATAGGAGGGGAAATAAGCAATATTTTCTGTGGTTTCTACTATTTCATGTACCCCTTGAATGAGCACTGCCTTAGATCTATTATTTTCCACTAAACCTTCTCTTAAATGACGTACAGGGCTAATGGTGAAAATAATTTGTAATTGCGGATTGAATTGATGCAATGCCTGCACCATATGCTTTAATAAAAGAACTAATTCATCGGGCTTCATTAATTTTTTATCAAACCAATTAGCAGGTGCTTTATGATTATTGGCCACTACCTGCCCTACTGAATGTGGGGACTGACTATTTAGTTGATATACCCAGGCTGAACCAAGGGTAATAACCATATGATTGGCTGTTTTTAAAAAAGCATGCGCTTTAGTAATGGAATTGTTTATTTTTTCCAGTGCATCTTTAGTTGTAATGCCAGAAAAACGACTATGATGATGCCAACAATTCCAAACCTCATTCAACTGAAATAAATCGGCTTCGGTATACACTTTGTTTTCTATACAATCCGACAATGACTTGATAACACTAATGGGGTTGAATAAAATGCCATGTGGATTTTCAAATACCTTAAATAAATGAGTATTTAATTTAGTACCAATATTTTCAGAAAAACAAGAACCTATTAAAAAAACGCCATCCCTATAACTAATGGGATGCTCGGAACGCTTAGCAGGATGGGTTAATTTGAATTTTAATGTACTCATGCAGCCATTTATTTTAAAGGAAACATTCTTTGTTTCATGGCTTCATATAAAATAATACCAGCAGCTACTGAAACATTAAAAGAATCAAAATTAGTAGCCATGGGAATTTTGAAAAAATAATCGGCGGCCTTGGCTAAATAAGGTTGTACGCCTCTACCCTCATCTCCCATAATGATACAAGAAGGTATGTTCAAATCTAATTCATGAATATTTTTTTCGGCACGCATTTCACTGGTGAAAACTTGTATGCCATTTAAATGCAATAAATCAACTGCTTTTAAAAGACTCCCCACCCTTACTATATGTATATGTTCCAAAGCACCTGCGCTGCTTTTAAAGGCTTCTTCGTTTAAGGCCCCCACTCCTTTGTCAGGAATGATTAAAGCTTGCGCACCACAGCAATGTATACTTCTTCCAATGGCACCAATATTTCTTACATCGGTCACGCCATCTAACATTAAAAATAAGGGCGTTTCTCCTTTGGCCACTACAAAGTCTATCACTTCTTGTAATTCTAAATATTTTACTTTAGAAATAAAAGCCAATACCCCCTGATGATTGGCCTTACTTAATCCATTTAATTTTTCAATGGGAACCAATTGAACAGGTATGCTTTTTTCTCTAGCCGCATTTTTAATTTCATTCAAGCCTTCGCCTTGTGCATTTTTTTGAATGAGTATCTTTTCAATATTGGTACCCGACTCAAAGGCCTCCATTAATGGCTGACGACCAATAATAAATTTACGCTCCGTAACTGGCCCACGCTCCGTGTTAAATCTTGGTCTTGGTTTATAGGGCCTATCTGGTCTTGAATGTCTTTCCTCCATAGAATTCAAAGTTAATCGATTTTTGATTGCATTGTATTCCATTTCAAAATAGCAGCCACTGTAATGGAATCGGTAATTTTCCCCTCCATCACCCACTGCAAAGCTTGGGTAAAAGGCATTTTTTGAACGGCTAATTTTTCAGTGTCTTCCGGTTCGGCTTCCCCAGCTGTTAAGTCTTGGGCCACATACACAACTGCATATTCATCAGAAACAGAATTAGAAACATGCATGCGCAAAATTTCGGTCCAGCTTTTTGCTTCAAAACCGGTCTCTTCTTTTAATTCTCTTTTAGCTGTCTCTAAATAATCAGTGCCTTCGGGGCAACCCCCTTCTGGAATTTCCCAACTGTATTCATTTAAGGGAAAACGGTATTGACCTACTAAATAGGTATCGCCATTTTCATCTATTACAATGACCCCAATAGCAATATTTTTAAAATGCACTTTGCCATAAATACCTGGCGTGCCTGCAGGGGTAATGACTTCGTATTCGGTTAAGTTTATCCAAGCATTATCATACACTAATTTACCGCTAATAGTTTTCCAAGGATTTTTTTCGTTCGTCATAAAATTGCATTCATCAATTGTCTAATTAAAATCTTCTTTTATCGCTTCTCTCTCCAACCTCTATCATTGTCATCTAAATAAAAAGCCCTCTCGAGATTCGAGAGGGCTTTTATAATGCATCTTTTTATTATTTTAAACCGAAAGCTTTTTTCACTTTCGCAACATAATCTAATTTCTCCCAAGTAAACAATTCTACTTTCATCGTTTTTATTTTGCCATCTGGGCTAGTAAATGTTTTAGTCACTGTTTCGTTCCTACGACCCATGTGTCCGTAAGCAGCAGTTTCACTATACATTGGAGTTCTTAATTTTAATCTTTGCTCAATAAAGTAAGGACGTAAATCAAAAATAGATTCCACCAATTTACCAATTTGACCATCATTCATTTTTACTTTAGCCGTACCGTAAGTATTTACGTTAATGGAAGTTGGTTTTGCAACACCAATCGCGTAAGATACTTGAACTAAAACTTCTGAAGCTACACCAGCAGCTACTAAATTTTTAGCAATATGACGCGTTGCATAAGCAGCAGAACGGTCTACCTTACTAGGATCTTTACCAGAGAAAGCTCCACCACCGTGAGCGCCTTTACCACCATAAGTATCTACGATAATTTTACGGCCAGTTAAACCAGTGTCACCATGTGGTCCACCAATTACGAACTTTCCTGTAGGGTTAATATGGTACTTAATATCCTTGTTAAATAACTTAGCGTATTTCTTATACTTCGCTTGTACTCTTGGAATCAAAATTTCAATGATGTCCTTTTTAATTTTAGCTAACATCTTTCCTTCTGCATCAAAATCATCATGTTGAGTAGAAACCACGATCGCGTCAATTCTCACAGGCTGGTTCTTGTCGTTGTACTCTAATGTTACTTGAGATTTTGCATCTGGACGTAAATATTTAATCGCCTTGTTCTCTCTTCTTAATGCAGCTAATTCAATTAGAATTTTATGCGCTAAGTCTAAAGCGAGTGGCATTAAGTCTTCTGTTTCATTGGTTGCATAACCAAACATCATCCCTTGGTCACCAGCACCTTGCTCTTCCTTCTTCTTTTTATCTACTCCTTGGTTGATATCAGCAGATTGTTCGTGAATTGCTGATAATACACCACAACTATCCGCTTCAAACATGTATTCACTTTTTGTGTAACCAATTTTTTTGATCACATTACGTGCAATGGTTTGAACATCTAAATACGCTTTAGATTTTACCTCACCAGCCAAGATTACTTGACCTGTAGTCACTAAAGTTTCACATGCCACTTTTGATTGTGGATCAAATGCTAAAAAGTTGTCAATTAAAGCGTCAGAAATCTGATCCGCTACTTTGTCTGGATGTCCTTCAGAAACGCTTTCAGAAGTAAATAAATATGGCATAGATGAGTATTTAAGTTGCAAATATATTAATAAAAACTATTTGAATGAAATTGAGCCTATAAATCTGAATAATAAATATGCAACCTCATTTTAAACTTAGAATGGGTACCGCCCCCAAGTCTTACCCTACCCATAGCAGGTTGATTCCCAAAGGAACTAGATAAGTAATTGGTTGTAGCAGGCAATGTATTGCTGGGATGAGGAGGAACAAATTGAATAGAATCGTTTACAGGGGCCAATAGCCTAAAGTCAAATATAGAGTCGGCACGAGAGATAACACCCTGTACATATCTACTAATACTAAAATTATAAGTGGCTATATTGTCAACACCATTTAAGGTTTTATAAACCAATCTGCCTCCAAAACGAGTCATGCTGGTCGCATCACTGGTACCGCCAAAGTCATTAGGTACATTTCTTAATGTTTTAGTAGTAGAATCATAACTACCTAAGAATAAATAATTGGGTGGCAATAAGAAATTTTCCAAAGCATTTGCACCGCTAACTGGCGCTTGTGCAGCAATTAACTCGGCACGATGAATGATTTTATTTTTAAACGCTTTTAATCCAGGAACTTTTATTTTAACCATGGTACCGGGACTCGTTTGCACATACACTAAAGAATCACTGGTTAAATTATTGGAAAGATGATTGGCCAATTCAGACCCAGTGGTCGTTCTTTTGATAAAATTTGCGTGACCATTATCTGATAAGGTAAATGTAAATTTAACGACCGATGTATCTCTTTCATAATTGATAGAAGTTGTTGATGTACTTCTATAATACAAAGCCAATTTTGTGTTGGTGTCTAACAAAGCAATTTGAACCATTACATTTTTGTTAGAGGCAGGATCGGCTGTTAAAGCAAACCCAGGGAAATAAGCCCTTAAAGTTGTATCCGTCAAATAAGCATTGGTCGTATCATAATCTTTTATAAACATTTTCGCGAACGAGTTATACAAAGGAATTCTAATTTGACTAGCTGCTGCCTCAAATCTGTTGTAGTTAGAATCTCTTGCGTGTGCAAAATCTAAAATGTATGGATCTGCTAATGCTACATCTGTTTTTATATTGTACAATTCAGGAAAATTGCTAGCATACATAGTAGAGTCAACAGTCAATGGGGTACTCGCTGCAATTCTTTTTAAATTCAATACCAAGGGCTTGGTAGAATCTCCATAAAATCCTTTGTAAGACAAAATTAAAACAGCAGAATCTACTTCTAAACTATCTCTATTGCCTGGAATATAAAAAGGAAACAAGCTTGGTTTTAATTGAAAGAAGATGGAAGCGTTGGTTTTTCCAAAAATAGCATCATCGGTTATGTTTCCTACAATATGATAATCAGAACCATAAACTCTTAATGTATCAGGATAATCTATGGTGGAAGTAATCACATCTAAACTTGTGTCTTTTGTATTGAAGTAATCCATTGAAGGTAAAAGCCCCAATCCCATATCGGTTGTACTCACTTTAGTACATGCCGAAAAAAGAATAATGGAAAAAGTAAATATGAAAAAATTTCTAACTATGTTGTTCGATGCCATGAATTAATTTGTCTTTATTTGCCTGCAAGTTCGTTGTATAAATCTAAATACTCTGTTAAATCGGAATCCCATCCATTAAAAGGAACGACTTTTTTACCTTTTACTGCCGAAAATTCAGAGACCAGCTTTTTGTCAATTACATCAGAGCCAAAACTAATGGCATCCGCATAAGAAGCGCCCCCTCTAAATAAAGCAGCATTGTTTAAATCCTTAAAAGGTTCTAAATCTTTCTCTTTAATGTTAGCATTGATTACCGCTTTTGTTAAAAAATCTTTGCTGAGTTTTTCTTCAAAAGTATTTTGACCAATTGTGAATATCGTTTTGGCATTAGAAAAAACAGGTTCTTTCTTAAATGCAATTTTGATGTAAGCTGGAATTAAGCCAGTCATCCAACCACTACAATGAATAATATCTGGAGGCCATCCAAACTTTTTCACTGTTTCCAAAGCCCCACGACAAAAGAAAATAGTTCTCAATGCATTGTCATCAAACCACTTTTCATTTTCATCATGAAACAAATGCTTTCTTTTGAAAAAGTCCTCGTTTTCTAAAAAATACACTTGTAATCTGGCATTGGGTAAAGAGGCTACTTTAATTTGTAAGGGATGATCGTCTCCGTCCAATTGAACATTGATTCCAGATAGGCGAACTACCTCGTGCAGTCGATGCCTTCTTTCATTAATCACACCAAACCTAGGCATGATACAACGCACTTCTAGACCACTGTCGTTGCTTTTTATAGCGAGCTTATTAATGACCTCAGCGAATTCTGTCAACTCTAGATAAGGTGACATCTCGGTGGCGATAAATAAGATTCGTTTTTTTTCAGACATTCCGTTTGGGTTTAACTCAGTACAAACTTTGAGTGTGCAAAGGTACGTAATACTAAGGACTTTAAGAAACGTCAAAAAAGGGGAATAAATAACCATTTCTGACCCCGATTATAGACAATTGGTTGTAAATTGCAACGTATTGAATTAACTAGTCCAAATGGGTAAATTTTTAAAAATAGCCTTTTTCTTTTTTATAGGCATTCTATTGATTTGGTGGAGTTTACACCAAATACCTGCTCAGGAATGGGATAAATTCAAACTTTCCTTAAAACATTCTCGATTCTGGATTATCATACCTGTATTTTTTATATTAGGCCTCTCCCATTTCTTGCGTGCTTTAAGGTGGAGATTGATAATGGAACCTTTAGGCTATCAACCAGGGATCACCAACACTTTTTTAGCTGTACTTATTGGTTATTTGGCCAATTTGGCCGTTCCTAGATTAGGCGAAGTTCTAAAATGCACCCTGCTTTCTAAATACGAAAAAGTACCTGCCGATAAGATCGTAGGTACCATTGTTGCTGAACGCGCCTTTGACGTTTTTTGTTTGGGACTAATTTTTTTATTGGCACTTACTTTACAATTTAGTGTCATTCAATCGGGATGGAACCAATTACATCCATCCAACTCGGCAAGCACCCCCCATCACATTCAATTGTATTTGGAAATTTTAGCGAGTGTCTTGGCGGTAATGGTCATTTTATTTTTTGCTTTTAGACAAAAATTGAAAAAACTAATAGACAGCATCAAGGGTGTTTTTTTTGGCGTTTGGGAAGGAATAACCAGTGCCACCAAATTAAAAAAGCACAACTTGTTTTTTCTTTATTCTTTTGGCATTTGGTTCATGTATTTGTTTGCCACCTACATTGGCTTGTATGGTACAGAAGGCACCGAAAGTTCTTTTGCAACTGCAATAAGTTGTTTGGCGTATGCAAGTATTGGAATGATTATTACGCCAGGAGGGATTGGCGCTTATGCTTATTTTATGGCAAAAGTTTTAGAGTTGAATGGTATTAATTATACTTTAGGACTAGCCAATGGAACACTGCAATGGTTTTCACAATTTTTAATTGTACTCGTATTGGGTGGATTAAGTTTAATCATTCTACCTCTTGTTAATAAACAAAGCAAATAAGATGCGTGCCGTAGACTTTATACAACAAAAAATAAAAACTGTAGCCGAAGCAAAAGCTTTGATTAGTGCTTGGAAAGTAACTGGAAAAACTTTTTCATTTACCAATGGGTGTTTTGATATTTTGCATCCCGGTCATTTATTTTCATTAGCACAAGCAGCAAAAGAAGCCGACTATTTAGTAGTTGGATTAAATAGCGACCAAAGTGTACAAAGATTAAAAGGGCCAACTAGACCCATTAACAATACGGACAGCAGGGCTCTTGTTCTAGCCAATTTAATGGTAGTTGATATGGTAGTCGTATTTGAAGAAGATACCCCTTTGCAATTGATAATGGCATTGATGCCAGATATAATGGTGAAAGGAGGCGACTACACTATTGATGAAATAGTTGGTGCCAAAGAAGTAATAGCCCATGGAGGGAAAGTCATCATCAATCCTATTGTTGAAGGATTCTCCACTACCAATTTGATTGAAAAAATAAAAAAATAACAAAACTGATTCTTGGTTGCTACTTTTTTGTTTCTAAATATTTTAAATAATCATTCGTTATGAATTTTCTACACGCTTTACAGATACAAAACAAAAATGAAGGAAGTTCTACTGGAACAGAATGGAAAAAAAGTAATGGACAAAACATAATATCCTTTTCTCCTGTAGACAATAAAGAAATTGGAACTGTAATTGCTACAGACAAAGCAACTTATGAAAATATAATTGACACTGCGCAAAATGCATTTGTTGAATGGAGAAAATGGCCAGCCCCAAAACGAGGCGAAGTAGTAAGACAATTGGGAGAAGCATTAAGAAATGAGAAACAAGCACTAGGTCAATTGGTAAGTTATGAAATGGGTAAGAGTTTACAAGAAGGTTTGGGCGAAGTGCAAGAAATGATTGATATCTGTGATTTTGCAGTTGGCTTGTCTCGTCAATTGTATGGACGCACTATGCACAGTGAACGCCCATTGCACAGAATGTATGAACAATGGCATCCATTGGGTATTGTAGGCATCATATCTGCTTTTAATTTTCCTGTAGCCGTATGGAGTTGGAATGCTACTTTGGCATGGGTTTGTGGAAATGTAACGGTATGGAAGCCCAGCGAAAAAACACCTTTATGTGGCAATGCCATTCAACATATAGTAGCCAAAGTATTTAAAGCCAATCAAGTGCCAGAAGGCGTCAATAATTTAATACAAGGTGGCAGAGAAGTAGGCGAATGGATGAGTCATGATAACAATATCCCCTTAGTTTCTGCAACAGGCTCTACTAAAATGGGTAAAGAATTGAATCAAGCAGTTGCAGCAAGATTGGGCAAAACCATTTTAGAATTGGGTGGCAACAATGCAATCATCATCTCAGAACATGCCGATTTAGAAATGTCCTTGGTGGGTGCTGTATTTGGAGCGGTTGGTACTGCAGGACAAAGATGTACCAGCACGCGTCGTTTAATCATTCATGAAAAAGTATATGACCATTTTGTAACTAAATTAATTAAGGCTTATCAACAAATTAAAATTGGAGATCCATTGGATTCAAAAAATCACATGGGTCCATTGATTGATACGACTGCCGTAAAAATGTATTTAGATGCAATAGAAGCTTGCAAAAAAGAAGGAGGAAAATTTATTGTTGAAGGGGGTGTATTAGCAGGGGCAGGATTTGAAAGTGGTTGTTATGTTAAACCCTGCATCGCCGAAGTACAAGCACAATTTAAAACGGTACAACATGAAACCTTTGCACCCATCTTATATTTAATGAAATATGCTACCATTGAAGAAGCCATTGCCATTCAAAATGATGTGCCACAAGGATTGTCATCGGCCATCATGACTATAAATATGAGAGAGTCTGAATTGTTTTTATCTCAACTAGGAAGTGATTGTGGCATTGCCAATGTCAATATTGGTACTAGTGGGGCAGAAATCGGAGGTGCATTTGGTGGCGAAAAAGAAACCGGTGGAGGAAGAGAAAGTGGCAGCGATGCATGGAAAGCTTATATGCGCCGACAAACCAATACCATTAATTGGAGTACCCAATTACCTTTAGCACAGGGTATCAAATTTGATTTTTAATCTACCCTCCTATTTAATTTAATAATTGCAAAGCATTTAGCGTTTAAATTACTATGAAAAAGTTGCAGCTAACCCTATTGTTTTATTTCATAACAATAATCATTTGGGGGCAATCCCTAAAAAATTGGCATTGGAAAGATGTTGAAAAAGATTCCGTGCATGGAATTAGTTTACAAAAAGCATATCATTTACTTTCTACTTATCATATCCAACCAAAGCAGGTGATTGTTGCGGTAATTGATGGCGGTGTGGACACCAATCATCTTGAATTAAAAAATAAGCTTTGGACAAATCCTTTAGAAATTCCCGATAACAATATTGACGACGACCACAATGGTTATGTCGATGATGTGCATGGCTGGAATTTTTTAGGCGGAAAAGATGGAAGAAATATAGACAAAGCCGATGCAGAAAAAACAAGAATTTACCATCGCTATAAAAATAAATTTGAAAGTAAAAATATAGATACTTTAAGTTTTACTGCAAAAGAAAAAAAATTATACACTACTTGGAAAGAAGTTGCCAAAGACATTGAATTTTCAGACCAAGATGTTGCCAATCTGCAATACATACAAATGGCCACCAACGCCATAAAGAAAATTGGAATAAATATCATCAAAGAAATGGGTGATTCTAATTTTACTACTTCAAAATTAGAGGCTTATCAACCTATTGGAAGAAATACATTAGAAGCAAAATCTGCGTTTTTAAGAACGGCCACTATTTTGGGGATTGATAAAGAAACATCTTTTACAGAAATAATCAATGATTTAACAGAATACATTGATAGCAAGGAAAAAGCAGCCACTGCAAAGGAAAAATTGCCAAGTACAATAAGAGATGAAATTATAAAAGATCATTACGATGATTTTACAGATCGATCCTATGGCAATAATGACATCACCGGGCCCAATGCCAAACATGGTACACATGTAGCTGGACTTGTAGTAAGTATTCCAGATAGTAGCTGGAAGGTGAATGAGCTATACCCCCCTATAAAAATAATGGTACTGCGGGCTGTCCCAGATGGAGATGAATATGATAAAGACGTTGCCTTAGCCATTCGCTATGCTGTAGACAATGGTGCAAAAATCATCAATATGAGTTTTGGGAAATCTTATTCTCCCGAACAAATATGGGTAGATAGTGCCATTCGCTATGCTGCTGCAAAAGATGTTTTGTTGATTCATTCTGCCGGAAATGAATTTTATGATTTAGACCAAAAAAGTGTTTTCCCCAATCCTTATTCAAGTCAATTGAATGATACAGCAAAAAATATACTTACAGTTGCAGCCAGTAGTGATGCTTCGCTTAGTGAAAGTATTTTAACCGATTTTAGTAATTATGGGCCTAAAATAGTAGATGTGTTGGCCCCCGGAAATAAAATTTACTCTACCCTTCCTGGCAAAGACAATCATGGTTTTTTAAGCGGTACCAGTATGGCCGGGCCTATTGTGAGTAATCTTGCTGCCATCATTCGATCTTTTTTTCCAAACTTAAGTGCAGTACAAGTAAAAGAAATCATTATGAAATCTGCTTGGTTACCTAAAGATAAATTAGTGAGCTATACTGTACCACAACATGATGTTTCAAAAAGATTGGATGAGATAAGTAAATCGGGGGGCATTGTGAATGCAGCCAATGCCATTGAAATGGCCAAAATGATGGCTTCAAATCTGCCTGCTAAATCAAATAAAAAGAAAAGCACAACGAATTAAGAATTAAAAACAATATTTGCCCAACAATTCAATTTTATGCCCAGACCTAGTACCACCGAATACGGAGCTTATTATCAAACTTACCTTAACTATACCAGTGGGAAAGATTACTCCATTTTATTACAACAATACAACGACCGAATTATTGATGCTTGGAATGCCATCCCCACAGAAAAAATAAATTTTGCCTACGCACCTGACAAATGGACGATCAAGCAAATGTTACAGCATGTAATTGATACCGAAAGAATATTTGCTTATCGTGCAGTGGCAATTGCAAGGAAAGAACCCAACCCAATTCCAGGATTTGATGAAGCTGTTTATGCTAAAAATGCTTCCGCTGCACATCGCAATTGGAAAGAAATGATCGCTGAATGGAAAATAGTAAGACAATCGACCAATATGTTGTTTGCTTCTTTTAGTGAAGAAGATTTAAAACAAAAAGGTACAGCCAGCGATCAACCCATGTCTGTGAATGCATTAGGCTTTATCATTTTTGGTCATGCTTTACATCATTTGCATGTTTTGAAAGAGCGCTACGGAATTTAAAAAAATGAACACGCAGCAAAAAGCCCCAAGATTACTCGTGGGGCTTTTTTATAATTTATATTTCTAAAATTAAGTAATAAATTACTTTGTACCGTAAATATGAATGGCCAATTGAACTTCAGAATCCACCATACCAACACCATAATTAACACCAAATAAAGTTCTATCAAATGGCATGAAAGCTTCTGCAAAGAAACCCTTGTCATCTGCATTTCTAATGCTAGCTGTAAAAGTGATAGGAGCAGTAATTCCTTTTAAAGTCAAACTTCCAGTAATACTAGCTTTATCACCCGAAATGTATTTTACAGATGTAATCTTAAAAGCTGCATCACCAAATTTTGCGATATCAAAGAAATCAGCAGAAGATAAATGACCTTGTAATTTTTCACCACCACGATCATCAGTTACTTTTAAACCAGCAACATCAATGACAAAGCTACCCCCTACTAATTTACCACCATCCACTTGAACTGAACCAGATTTGATTGGGAAATAACCAGTATGGTAATCGCTTTTTTTAGAACCAGTAAAATCTACTTTGCTATTTTTTGCATTTACGGTAAACGTTACTGCATCCGCCTTATTTTGCTTTGGAGTAAAAGAAAACAACGCAATCGATGTAGCGATGATTGTTAATGAACACATGATTTTTTTCATACTTGTATTTTGTTTAATTGATTTAAAATAAGAGACTGAAAATACATCAATTTTAGTATTATTTCAGATTGCAAAGATATAATTCAATGTTTAAACAACAAAATTAATTTTTAGACGTATTCTATGCTTAAAATCTATTAACTTCGCCAAAATTTACACCGTATGAACCTGCATGAGTATCAAGCAAAAGAGTTACTAAAAAAGTACAATGTTCCAGTGCAAGAAGGCGTAGCCGTTGAAACCGTTGACGCTGCAATAGCTGCCTATCAAAAAATTGCTACCGAAACTAAAAATAAATTTGCGGTAGTTAAAGCCCAAATTCATGCGGGAGGTAGAGGAAAAGGTAAAATTATTGGCACCGAACAAAAAGGGGTTGCTGTTGGTAAATCGGAAGCCGATATTGCCAATTTTGCAAAAAATATATTGGGGGGCACTTTGGTAACCATTCAAACTGGCCCTGCTGGTAAATTGGTTTCTAAAATTTTAGTGGCACAGGATGTGTATTATGAAGGCCCTCAACCTACCAAAGAATTTTATTTGTCTATTTTATTAGACCGCGCTAAAGGAATGAATGTAATTATGTACAGCACCGAAGGCGGTATGAATATTGAAGATGTGGCACATGATACACCAGAAAAAATTTATAAAGAATGGGTATACCCAGGAGGCGGGTTACAAGGTTTTCAAGCAAGAAAAATTGCATTCAATTTAGGATTGAGTGGAGAAGCTTTAAAGAACTGCGTAAAGTTTGTCACTAATTTATACAATGCATATGTAGGATTGGATTGCTCTATGTTGGAGATCAACCCCCTATTCAAAACATCTGACGATAAAATTATTGCGGTAGATTGTAAAATGAATGTGGATGACAATGCTTTAATGCGTCATCCTGATTTATTGGCCATGCGCGATGTAACCGAAGAAGATCCAACCGAAGTGGAAGCAGGCGAATACAATTTAAACTTTGTAAAATTAGACGGCAATGTGGGCTGCATGGTAAATGGCGCAGGATTGGCCATGGCTACCATGGATATGATTAAGTTAAGCGGTGGCGAACCTGCCAACTTCTTAGACGTAGGTGGATCTGCGAATGCACAAACTGTAGAAGCTGGATTTAGAATTATTATGAAAGATCCCAATGTAAAAGCAATATTAATTAATATATTCGGTGGTATTGTTCGTTGCGATCGTGTTGCTTCGGGTGTAATTGAAGCATTCAACAAATTAGGCAACATCAATATTCCTATCATTGTTCGTTTACAAGGAACCAATGCCGTTGAAGCAAAAAAATTAATAGACGAAAGTGGTTTGAAAGTTCAATCTGCGATTCAATTAAGTGAAGCTGCTGCCTTGGTGAAGCAAGCTGTTGCTTAGGTTATATAGATTTTTTATAAAAGATAAAAATCTATATAACCTCTCTAATGTTTTTTTAAAATACCCCCGACAATTCGGGGATATTTTGTTTTGATTCTACAGCCCAAATTCGAAGAATTTATGGGCTTTGAATTATCCTCTAATGATTTTATACATTCACTTTTTCCACTTCACTCAGTGCGCTAAATAGATAAACATTCCCTGTGGCAATTTCAATGCACTCTATGCGCTTGCGTCTTAGTTTGATTTTTCTAAAAGTTCTTCCTTTTATTTCTTTAAATAAAGACCCATCTGCCAAGTGCGCCAATACTACAATCCCATCCTTTTGTACTGGATTGTATTTACGAAGTACCAACAACAAAGCGGTTTCGCCATTGGCAGTCGCGGCTGGGTTCAATAATGTTTTATTTAAACTCTTGGTAATGTCATTCGGAAATAAATTCAAATCAATAAATGCTTTTAATAAATTCCCATAAATACTTTTCCATTCTTTACCATGGGCTTCCACCCTATTTCTATATTGCTCAAAACACAACAAATGTGCCAACTCATGCAATAGCGTAATTAAAAATTCATATTTATTTAAATTGCCATTCACTGTAATTTGATGATTCGATCCCATGGCAGGATGTCGATAATCTCCTAATACCGATTTCCTAGCGCGTGTAACCGTTAAGTGTACTTTGTATTGATGAATCAATTGTACTACAGACTCAAATGCACCATCGGGCAAATAATTTGCAAGTGCATGTAATGGATGTTCAACCTTGGCCAATGTTTGTAGATATTAGATGAGCAATCACTTTTTTATCAATTCTCCTTTAATTTCCATCCATGTATAAATCAAATACAAGCCCATACTGCTTATTAAAGTTGGCATGCCTACTGGAACTTTTATTTGTGTGGTATATACCATGGCAACACTTACAAATACTACCATTTTTAAAAGCGTACCAATCATCACCGAACGAATCATTGCATTGGGATTGGTCTTATCTAATTTACTCAATCGAATGTTGTTAAAAAAATACATCAATAATAACAAGGCATTTACTACCAGTAGAAAATTAATTTTTAGCGTAGTGAACAAATATCTTTTTTGAGCTAAAAAACAAAATAAATTTACTACTACAAAAACTAAAAGCACCCATCTTGTTTTATGATTGTTCATAATTTTATTTTTTATTTTGTGTATCTCTCACTACACTAATTAAAACAACCAATATAAACAAGGAAGGCGTCATCCATGCAAACAATGCATGTTTATCAAAATAGGTATCCATCTTCTTGCCCATATATAATGTAAGCAACAAACCAACCATCAACTGCGTGCCCAATCCAATGTATTTAGACCAATTGTAATTGGGTGCTTGATTCGATGGCGTCTTCCTGTTTGACTTTATTGTCATTAATCTAAAGATTGTTTGTTCTCAGGTAGTTTCAGAGGCAAAGTATCTAGTTGTTTAGGATTGCCATCGGACAATACTTTTTTAATCCCCTCTAGATATTGTTCTTTATAATGAATAGATTGTTCTAAAGAATCTGTTCGAATTTTTAATAACTGAAGTGCTGTCCTACTTTCCTTTGTCCCATAACCAGGGATATAATACCTCAATGGGGTAAAAGCGATCAATGCAATGGTCATGCCCACCAATAAAATAAAAGTAATACTCACCCCTAAATACACCGACCTTCTTGACAATCTAAAGGCCAAAACCTCGTCATAAGTGTCATCATTCATAATCACCAAACGATAGGTATTACTGGTTCTTTTAAATGTATTATTGATGTCTAAATTTGCCATAGTATTAAATGCTGGTTAAAGATACGATGGATTCTATTTTTTTAAGTAAATAATAGGAAATAAATGTATTTTTAAGCTGTTTTTACCCTTAATATGCAAAGTAGAATAGTCCCTTATAAATATTATCGCTGTTGGCTTTTTACAGTATGCCTATTCGTCATTTTGCCGATGCATATCCATGCCCAGGATGCTTCAAAAAAGAAAGTAGACAGTTCCTCTAGTTTGATCAATATCAATGAAACAAAATTAATCAAAGGCCTTAATAAAATTTTAGATACCAATCAGAAAAAGATAAAGAGTTTATTTTATAATAAAGCTAATAATATACAAGCCAAAGTAGATAGTGCGGTAAACAATACGCTAAAAAAAGGTGAATTTAGGGAAATTGAAAAGCCACTCCCTTACGAACTACTATTAAATAAAAAATATACTTTGGGCAGAAGGGCATATCAAAATACGGTGTCTCAATTTAATTTTTTATTTAATGCAGAAGAAGAATTTAATGAAAATGTACAAAAAGCCCGCAATGATTACCAGGATGATTTTACTTCACTGATTGGTTTTTATGATTACGATTTGAGCACTACCGCCAAACATAATTTAGATTCTATAGTATACAGATGCAATGCCAATATTGTATTGCATGATTTAAGAAGTAATTATGTAGATGATGCCTACCTCTTATTAGCTAAAGCCTATTTGTTTCATAAAAATTTTGATACAGCAGGAAGCATATTGCAATTTATCAATTACTCATTTGACGAAAAAGAAAATGGTGCTGATTTAGTAGTGGGAAGTAATTTAAGAAACACCAAAGGAAAGTTTACCATAGCCACAACCGAAAATAATCGTTTATGGGAAAATAGAAATGTAAGAAATGAAAGTATGGTATGGCAGTCCAGAAATTATTTTGAAACTGGCGCGTTCAATGAAGGCATGAGTTTATTGCAATTATTAGAATCAGATGCACTTTTCCCAAAAAGATTGCAACCTTTTTTAAATGAACAATTGGCATATGGTTATTATTTGATGGAAGTATATGATAAGTCTGCTGCAGCACTTGAAAAGGGCTTACCCAATGCACTAGACGACGCCGCTAAAACTAGATGGTATTATTTGATTGCCCAATTATGGCAAAAGGCAGACAACTGGCAGAAAGCCTATACTTGGTACAAAAAAGCCAATGAATTAAGCAATAACCCATTGATTGGCGTATATGCTAAAATTGCCATGATTACGATTGATTCAAAAAATGCAAATACCCCCTGGTTAGAATTGGCATATTCCTTGGAGAAAATGACCAAGCGCGATAAGTACAAACCTTATACTGATATCATTTATTTTGAAATGGCAAAACTAGCCATTCAAAATAAGGCTTTTTCCAAAGCAACCGATTGGTTGGTTTATTCTATTAAAAAAAATAACAATAGTCTAAAACAAAAAGCAAAAGCTTTTGAACTTTTAGCTGAAATCAATTATATTATTGACGTCTATCCTATTTCCAGAATGGCCTACGATAGTATTAATGGTCTGCTAAAAACCAATCCAGCTTATGAAAATATTCAATTGAGAAAAAAATGGATGGGTGCCATTGAAAAAAATGATAACATTATAAAATTGCAAGACACTTTGCAATACATCTATACATTAAGCCCTGACCAACAAACCCTCTTTTCCAATGCATGGCAAAAAAGACAACAAAACCTTTCATTGTATTTTAAAAACTTATTTTTTGATAAAACAATTACCACAAATAAAGTATTTACCAACGACAACAATATCAATGCTACTTTAATTAATAGTTATAATAGTAGTACTTCCAATGGACCAGATTTTTACTTTGACAATAAAAATTCGGTAGAGCAAGGGAAAAATAGTTTTATAAAAAAATGGGGCGAGCGGCCCAATGTTGATCAATGGAGAAGAAAAACCAGTCCTGCGATTGCTTATGCCAATAATAAAATCGAAAAACCTTTAACCAATCAATACGTCAATCAAAATTTACAAGGGAATCCCACCCAAAATCCAATGGGGAATGGAAATCCAATGAATAAAGGCAACAGCACAAAGGAAAACGATAGTTTGCCCATTGTATTTATAAAAGATGCCAATTCCTTGTCTAGTTCTATGATTGAATGGAACAAAGCTACTTTAGACAATGCTCAATTGTTTTTATTAAAACTCAACGACTTCGAAAAAGCTTACCCACTTTATGTGAGCGTGATTAATAAGCATATAGATCCTATTGCCACAGAAAGAGCGCTTTTAGATTTAGCCAGTCAATACACACATGATGATAAAGCAGCCATTGCAGACAGCATCATTCAAATTGTACAATTCGAATTTCCAAATGGATTTTATGCAACAAAAAAGAAAGAAGCCGCTCAAAAAAAGAATAAGGACAATTCATTGGTTGAAAATTACAAAGAAGCATATTTCTTAAGTAAAATTGGAAACTGGGATGAATTGTCCACTATCAGCAGTTCATTAAACATTTCATTAAGAGGAAGCAAATGGTTTACGCCTTTTCAATTCTTAAAAGTAAAAATGTATGCGCAAGAAAGAAAAGACAGTTTGGCGATAAAATTATTAGATACCATCATTGGTAATAATAAAAATGAAAATATAAAAGACAAGGCCAAAAATATTTTAGCCGAAATAAAAGATCGAAAAACTACCGAAACCTATTTGGATACGCTTAACTTAAATAAAAAGATTCGGGATTTGCCTTTTGTAAATATTAAAGAGGATAGTAATTTAATTCCCGCCCCTGTCTTGGCTTTAAATCAAAATGAAAAAGCAAAGGAGCATACAAAGGAAAATTCAAAAGCGACTGCAGACAGTTCACTCCCTATGCTGAATTTTGAAAATGACAGTACCGAGTTGCATTATATGGCGCTTGTCACCAATAAAGTAAGTGCCAGCTTTGTTAAAGAAGTTCAAAATGCATTGAATTCTTTAAATGAGGACGAATTTAAAAAACAAAATTTAAATGTAACTTACATTCAGTTTGATGCTGATACATATATCGTTTGGATTGGTTATTTTGAAAATAGACAAAAAGCAGTCAATTACTTAACTAAAGTGAAACCAAGATTAAGTAAAGAAATCATATCATTTGTACCCACCAAACAATATCAATTGTACCTATTTGGGAAGTCAAATATTATACTTATAAAATCACAAGCGGATTTAAAGCAATACGAACAGTTTATGATAAAAAATATATACAAACCATAAATATAAATTAGTGAATCAGCCTACCAATAAAACCAATAAACCTAAAAACTGGGTACGTCTTTTTTGGAAGTACTATTTTATTTCTATGGGCATATTTATTTTGTTCTTGTTGATGCTCAATTGGGGATGGATTGGCGACATGCCCGATTTAAATGATATCGAGAACCCTACTGCTTCCTTAGCCAGTCAAGTATATGCACAAGATGCAACCCCCATGGGTAAGTTTTATTTAGAAGATCGGATTAGCGTAAAATACAGAGACATTAGCCCCTATTTATTGCAAGCATTGGTTGCGACCGAAGACAAACGTTTTTATGATCATTATGGTATTGATGGTGAAGGGTTGATACGCGCTGTCGCCTTTTTAGGAAGTCAAGGGGGTGCTTCTACCATTACCATGCAAACTGCAAAAAATTTATTTACTGACAATTGGAGTACAAAAAGCAAATTGTTGCGTATTGTTCAAAAAATTAAAGAAAGCATCATTGCTATAAAATTAGAAAGGAACTTTACCAAACAAGAAATCATCACTTTATATTTAAATACGGTTCCATTTAGTGAGAATGTATTTGGCGTAAGCAATGCTTCTAGAACCTTCTTCCAAAAAGAACCTGATCGTTTGTCGGTAGAGGAAGCTGCTTTGTTAATTGGTATGATCAATGCCCCTACTAAATACAATCCCAACAGAAATCCAAAATTGGCATTGGAAAGAAGAAACTTGGTATTGAACAGAATGGCAGGTCAAAAATACATAACCAATGATCAAGCAGAAGCTTGTAAAAGATTACCTATTGCTACTAATTTTAGAAAATTAGATCAGAACAATGGCTTAGGCCCCTATTTTAGAATGACTTTAGGTGAGTATATGAAAAAATGGTGTAAGGAACATAAAAAGAACAATGGTGATGCTTATGACTTGTACCGAGATGGTTTAAAAATTTACACTACCATCAATCCGAGAATGCAATTGTATGCCGAGCAAGCCGTGGCGCAACATATGGCTTACCTACAAAAGGAATTTAATCAACAAAGTAATATTAAATCCGGCACCATTTGGAAAGAGTTTAGCAGTCAATTGGAATTGGCAATAAAGCAAACTGATCGATGGAGAAATATGAAGAAAGAGGATATTGAGGAAACGCAAATTAGAAAAGTATTTAATGAACCCATTCCTATGCGTGTATTTGCTTGGAACAAAAACAGATTCATCGATACCATCATGTCTCCCTATGATTCCTTGAAATACCACAAACAAATATTGCAAACTGGCTTTTTAGCAGTAGATCCTAATACAGGCGAAGTAAAAGCATGGGTGGGCGGTGTTGATTTTAAAACATTCAAATACGATCATGCCAATATCAATACCCGAAGACAAGTAGGATCGACTATTAAACCTTTATTGTATTCCTTGGCCATTGAAAAATCTGGCTTTACACCTTACACCATCGTGCAAGATCAACAACAAAATTTTGATGGCTATGGCATGGTACCCAATACCCCAAAATCTTGCACAGGCATGTCCATTCCCATGGCACAAGCTTTGGCAGAATCCAGAAACTGTTCTTCGGCGTATATTATGAAACAGATTAATGGAAAGGGCAATGAAGCAGCAAAAGAATTTGTAGATTATTTAAAACAGTGCAATATCAAAGCCGATTTACAACCCTATCCTTCTATTGCATTGGGAGCTTGTGAAATATCTTTATTTGAAATGGTTCAAGCTTATACCATGTTTCCTGGAGGCGGTTACAATGCTCAACCATTTTATATCAATAGGATTGAAGATAAAAACGGCAATGTATTAGAAAGCTTTTCTCCTCAACGTAGAAAAATCATTAACGAAGTAACCGCTTATTCGGTAGTAAGTATGATGCAAGGTGTCATTTCAAAAGGTACAGGAAGAAGCATGTATTCCTATGATGTGCCTACTCAATCTATTGCAGGAAAAACTGGAACCACCAACGATAACAGTGATTTATGGTTTATGGGTTATACCCCACAACTTTTAGCGGGTGCTTGGGTAGGTTGCGATGATAGATACATTCGCTTCTCAGACAATTATTTCGGACAAGGGGCACATGCTGCCTTACCCATTTGGGCCAACTTTATGAGCAAGGTAGCGCACGATCCTGCTTGCAATTTAGATGCCAATGCCTATTTCGAAAGGCCCGCAAATGTTACCAGCGATTTTAATGTAGATTTTATTTCGGCAGACAATATCCCCTTTGACAACAACATCATTAATATTGAGAATAAGGAAGATGTAAAAGCAGAATCAGATTATGAAATTCCTGCTGGCGTCCCTGCTACTATTAAAAAAACAGAAATAAATAAAGCTCCATTAAACAATAAAGAAGTGCCTGCAAAAAAAGAGGCCTCTAAAGCCAATAAAGAAACGACTAAACCCAAGGCAGTATTCCCTCCTAAAAAAAATTAATTCGATGTTCTTTTAAGTGAATAAAAAACAGAGAAATGATGGTATAAATTTCTTTGGAAAAAAGCATTCCCATATTGTATTTTGGTGCGCGGCAATTTTACACCTAGTCCTGCCGAAAATCCATTAAACCAATTTTGTTGATTTTCGATATTCAAATCAAAGCGACGTATAAAATTATATCCAAAATCAAGGTCTACTTGATTGCCTATATATGCTTCTGTGCCAAGGACAAAATGATTGAATAAATTTTGAAGAGCGCTGGGTGTTTTATACCCTTCTTGATTGGCAAAATTGACATCATAGTAAGCATTGTTCCAAATAGAAAGTTTTTGTGCTGTAAGGGAAAATTGAATGGGTGCTTTCTCTAATTTTTTGGACCAACCAATAATTAAATTAAAAGGCAGGTCTTCTTTTGTTGTATACGTTTTTAATTGCGCTCCCATATTGGTTAGCAAAATACTTGCTTGGCTTAACTCATTGGAAGAAGTATACCGAACCGCCATATCCAAAGCAAGTGCATTGGATTTGTACATTCCATAATTAGATTGAATCCATTTAAGGGTGCTTCCCAATTGTACATTTTTAATATAACACGTAGCCAATGAAATTTGCGCAACATAATCAAAGGGACGAAAACTCCCCATTTCATTGCCCGCAGCGTCGGTCATCTTCATACTTCCGTAATCCATATAATGAATGCCCCATCCTAGCATCCAATCTTTTTTAGCCCACAAAGTAGCACCACTAAAATCGTATTGTTGAATATTGGCATAATAAGGTCTAATGCTTACCTGTACATTCCCATCCATCTCTTTGGATAATAAAGATGGATTGAACATCGCCAATCCAAGATCATCGCCTAGGTAACTGATATTGATGCCTCCCAATGCAGTGGTTTTAGCACTGTATGGAAGGCTTAAAAAATTATAGGTAGCATTGCCTCCTGTATTTTGAGAAAATACCTGAATAGAATAATAAAATACAAGGACAATAAAAAGCCCCAGCTTTTGTATGAAATACCATTTCATCAAACAAAGCTAGGGTTTGCGTTCATTAATAACAATTTAAGTAGGTTTAAATTAAACGACTAATGCCAAATCAAGTACTTGTTGCATGGTTTTGACATAATGAAAATTAAGCCCCTTGATAAAAGTATGGTCAATTTCATTGATGTCTTTTTCGTTTTGCCAACAAAGAATAATCTCCTTCATACCCGATCTTTTCGCAGCCAATATTTTTTCTTTGATACCCCCAACAGGCAATACTTGCCCTCGCAAGGTAATTTCACCGGTCATAGCTAAATATGGTTTTACTTTTCTGCCTGTAAAAGCAGAAGCTAATGCAGTAAGCATGGTGATGCCCGCACTTGGACCATCTTTAGGCACCGCTCCTTCGGGCACATGTATGTGTACCGATTTAGTGGTAAATAAATTGGCATCCACCCCAATTTTTTTGGCATTGCTTTGCAAATAAGTAAAAGCAGTATCCGCACTTTCTTTCATTACATTGCCAAGGTTGCCTGTTAATTTCATACCCCCTTTGCCATCGGCCAACAATACTTCAATAAATAAAATATCACCTCCTACATAAGTCCAAGCCAATCCAACAGCTACCCCAGGCATGTTGACTGTTTTGTATATTTCATTGCTGTACCTGGCTTGTCCTAAAATTTTATGCAAATCAGCTTTCGTCACCGTAGGCTTTACTTTATTTTTGTAGGCCAACTCTTTGGCTTGATAGCGCATAATGGATGCCAACTGACGATCCAATTCACGCACCCCACTTTCTCTGGTATAATCTTCAATTACTTTTTCCAAAACATTGTCCAACACTTTAAAGTTTATTTTTTCTAAACCATGTGCGGACCTTTGTTTAGGCAATAAATGTCTTTTTGCAATTTCTACTTTTTCTTCTACTGCATAACCACTTAAATCAATAATTTCTAAACGGTCTCTAAGTGCTGGCTGAATGCGACTGATGTCGTTTGCCGTAGCAATGAATAAAGTTTTGCTTAAATCGTATTCTGATTCTAAATAATTATCATAAAAACTATGGTTCTGTTCTGGATCCAATACTTCTAATAAAGCAGAAGAAGGATCGCCCCTGTGGTCGCTGCCTATTTTATCAATCTCATCCAATATCATTACAGGATTCGATGTTTTAATTTTTCTAATGCTTTGAATAATTCTTCCAGGCATGGCCCCAATATAGGTTTTACGATGCCCTCTAATTTCACTTTCGTCGTGCAAGCCACCTAAACTTACTCGAATGTATTTGCGCCCAATGGCATGTGCAATAGATTTTCCTAAAGAAGTTTTACCAATACCTGGAGGACCTAAAAAACATAAAATTGGACTTTTCATATCCCCTTTTATTTTAAGCACGGCTAAATATTCTAAAATTCTATTTTTGATTTTACCCATGCCGTAATGATCCGCATCCAATACTTTCTTGGCATTTTTTAAATCGTAATTATCGGCTGTATATTCTTCCCAAGGAAGATCTAACAATAAATCAAGATGATTGTACACCACAGAATAATCGGGGGTGCTTGGATGCATACGCTCCAATTTCTCTAAACCATTTTGAAATAATTTTTTTGCAGCTTCAGGCCATTTCTTACCATCGGCTTTCTTTTTCATTTCGGCTACTTCTCGCTCATTGGGATCTCCACCCAATTCATCCTTGATGCTTTTTAATTGTTGTTGTAAAAAGTAATCACGTTGTTGCTTATCAATTTCGGTGCGCGTTTTATTGGCCACCTTATTTTTTAATTCTACAAATTGTAATTCTTGTTGTAGAAATTGAATTAATTTTTCGGCTCTTAACTTTAAACTATTTTGTTCGAGCAATCCTTGTTTCTCATGAATTTCAACATTCAAATTGCTGCTTACAAAATTGATTAAGAAAACAGGATTTTCGATGTTCTTCAAAATCATGGCTGCCTCCGATGGAAAATTGGGAGACAATTGAATGATCTGCGTAGCTAATTCTTTAATATTAGCTAAATAGGCTTGAAAGTTTTGATCTTCCTTACCTAATTTCTCTTCTACCAATACTTTAATACTGGCTTTAAAAAAAGGGTCTTCTTCTTTCATTTCTAAAAGCTCAAACCTTTTTTTACCTTGAATGATAATGGTCGTTCCGCCGTCTTGCATTTTAATCATTTTAATGATTTTTGCAACCGTGCCAATAGCACATAAATCGGCAGGTGTTGGATCTTCAATATTGCCATCTTTTTGAGAAAGCACTCCAATTAATTTGTCTTTGGCATAAGCCGCTTTCACCGCTTGAATGCTTTTATCTCGACCTACCGTAATAGGAATCACAACCCCTGGAAAAAGGACCGTATTGCGCAAAGGCAAAATAGGCAATAGATCGTCTATTACCATTTCGGGCTCATTCTCTTCGTCTTGTTCATTAAAAGAAAATAAAGGTATAAACTCGTTTTCTTCCTCCCCTTTAAATAAAAATGTCTTATCCACTGCTTGTATTTTAAAATATAGTCAAAATGGCATGGCCCTAATCTATTCTAGCTTAGAGGCAAACCTACCCCTATTAAGGCAATATTGATGCCAAAAAAAAACCTCCCCGAACAAACGAGGAGGAATTTCTTGCAAAAAGTTATATTGCTATAACTTCTTAAATTACTTTGCTTTAGCAGCAGTATCAACTGTAGCAGCTTTTGCAGCAGTGTCAACAGTTGCAGCTTTTGCAGTGTCAACAGTTGTAGCTGTAGAATCAGCTTTAACTTCAGTTGCAGCACCACCACAAGCAGCTAATGCAGCGATAGCGAAAATTGCGAATACTTTTTTCATTTTGTTTTGTTTAAAGTTTGATATCAAAATACGTGGGCGAAGATATCCTATCTGCATAAATATGCCAAATTTTAACATTATTTTTTTACACAACCCACCCTATTTTAAGCTAGATTTAATCCTATTTCTTCCTAAAGTAGATCCGAATAGGCACCCCTGTAAACTTGAAATTAAGCCTAAGCTGATTTTCGAGATAATTGCGATATGGCACTTTGATATCGTCAGGGAAATTGGTAAAAAATGCAAAACTAGGCACCCTTGTAGGTAATTGAGATACGTATTTAATTTTCACAACATGGCCTCTCACTACCGGTGCTTGATACTTCAATATAGACTTCAACATGATGTCATTTAATTTTGAAGTAGCCACTTTACGGTGCTTATTATCAAATACTTCTAGCGCCAATTCAATGGCTTTGAAAATACGGGTTTTTTCTACTGCCGAGATAAACAAAATAGGTACATCGGTAAAAGGTGCCAGTTTGTCTTTGACTACTTTCTCGTAATCACGGGCTGTATTGGTTTCCTTCGCTACTAAATCCCATTTGTTCACTAAAACCACAATTCCCTTACCTTTCTTAGATGCAAGACTAAATATGCTTAAATCCTGGGCGGTAACCCCCTTGGTGGCATCAATTACTAGTAAACAAACATCTGCTTCATCCATTGCTTTGATGGCCCTGATGATGGAGTAAAATTCTAAATCGTCTTTTTCTTTATTCTTTCTTCTTATTCCAGCCGTATCAATTAAAATAAAATCCTTTTGGAACATATTGTAATGGGTATGTATGGTATCGCGAGTCGTACCAGCAATATCACTTACAATGGTTCTGTCCTGACCAATCATGGCATTCAATAAGCTAGATTTACCCACATTAGGTTGTCCCATAATGGCAATCTTTGGAATTGGCAAGGCCTCTTCGGTACCCTCTGGCAATTCGGTGTCATCACTGATGGGTTGTGCTTCTTTAATGCCATCTGTGACTGCATCCAATAATTCCCCAGTACCGCTACCTGAAATAGAACTTACAAAATAGTTATGTTCAAATCCCATTCCGTAAAATTCGGTACCTTCCAAAGCACGGGTTGAATTGTCTACTTTGTTTACACATACATAAACAGGCTTGGTACTTCTTCTCAACATATCGGCCATCGAAGCGTCTAAATCAGTCAAACCTACGGCAGCATCTACCATAAAAATAATGGCATTGGCTTCTTCAATAGCAATCTTTACCTGTTTGCGGATCTCGGTTTCAAACATATCGCGAGAATCGGGTACAAAACCGCCCGTATCTATTACGTTAAAGGTTTTACCCGCCCATTCAGTTACCCCGTATTGACGGTCTCTAGTAACACCGCTTATATCGTCCACGATGGCTTTACGCTCCTCCAAGAAACGATTAAACAAAGTGCTTTTTCCTACGTTTGGCCTTCCTACAATAGCCACTGTATAGCTCATAATAATGTATATTTAATATTCAATTATACTATTTCAATTTATTCATTATCAATATATTAATAAAAATTGATAACCCAATTACTTAGTATCCAAATTCTTTTAATTTTGTCTCATTGTCTCTCCACTTAGGCTTCACTTTCACGAACAATTCCAGGTACACTTTAGAGCCTATAAAATCCTCAATATCCTTTCTTGCTAAAGTACCAATTTCCTTAATCATCTTTCCCTTCTC
>CAIPJS010000053.1 GCA_903865435.1 uncultured Bacteroidota bacterium
AACCAAAGAATCAACTGTTACATCAAGTAGATTAGCATCTATCCTTTCTGCAATTCGTTCCTCAGCCATTTCCATAGTGATATACAATACATTCTTACCCTGAGACATACAGCCAGCGGCAACATGACACATAAACAAAGATTTACCCACACCGGTATTATGTGAGGATACACCTTCAGTATAATACCGATGGTTCTTGTGTTCCACCTGTATATCCACAATAGGAATTTTATTTTTAGTTTTTACAACGAAGCAATCTTCCCATCCATCGGCGGTCAATACCTTTGCGTCTGGTATACCAACCATTGCTGCAGATTTTTTCCATCCAAAAGGAGTTTCAAACAAATGGTCAGAATTACACCTAACTGTTTTTCCGCTAGCTGTACTTAGAATGTATTCCGGCCAGTCTCCTTTATCAACAAATGCTGATACGGGAACAAATCCGTCCGGAGATTCAACTTCCACAAAATAACCATTATTTAACAATACTTCAATTTCAGAAATATTTACAACTTTTTCTTCAAATAAACTCATTTTAACACCTTAAAAATACTAAATATATATATAACAGGAACAGGGAAAAATTAAATGTCCTTCTATCAAGATATCTATTATACATTATGTGAATCAAAAAGACAAGCAAAAGAATTATATGTACCATTTTCTGGCCTACATGAACATCATATAGTACCCAAACATTCTGGTGGCTTAGATATTCCAGAGAATTTAACATATTTGACGGTTAGAGAACACATTATTGCTCATTTTTTATTATGGAAAATATATAAAAATCCTAATGACTTACGCTCTATGAAAATGCTTGGTGTTAAACTAACTCCATATCAAAGAAGGCAAATTGGTTTATTTTGTGTAGAAAATAAAATAGGCATTCACGGATATACAAAAGAACAACATTCAATGAGCTCTCAAAAGGGGTTAAAATCACAAAAACAAAGCGGTTCAAAAAAAACATTTTATTACTGGTCAACTGAAGAAGGTAGAAAGGAAAGAGCTTCATTGGGCGGTAAAGCATCTATAATTTCACCAAATAATCCATGGTCTTATTGGGCTAGTAAAGAAGGACAAAAAAAACGAGCTGCAATGGGTGGAAAATCACACAAAGGTAAGAAACCTATGTATAAACTTGGCGACTCCACTTTTATCAGGGTTTCTCCTGAAGATTTTGATAATAGGATACAAGAAGGTTACATTTTTGGATCTCCGCATGTTCCTAAAACCAAAGGTACTAAAACTAATATAATATCAGTGCGCAGAAGAAAGGTTACTGATGGTATTATTGTTTATGAGTCCGTTGAAGATGCTGCAACTCAAAATGGCGTCACGCCTGGTGCTATAGTTTACAGGTGTAAATCTAAGAAGAATATTAATTGGCAGTATTTTTCCAATACCTGATTCTGACTTTGGTTTCTGGATGAACACATCCAGCCAGAGCAATGTTAAGAGTTTTAGCAGGTAGACCACCTTTGGTAATCTTATTAAAGTAATCCAAATCGAATGGAATACGTTCTTCTTTGCGGTGGTAAAATTCATATCGTTAGATCGGAGAGCACACGTCTGAACTCCAGTCACATTACTCGATCTCGTATGCCG
>CAIPJS010000054.1 GCA_903865435.1 uncultured Bacteroidota bacterium
AATTTTTTAAAATAACATAATACTTTATTATTTTCGTCCAAAATATAAGAATTACACTATATTTTATCATATATTTTATTTTATTAATATTTAAATACCCACCCTATGGCAGTTTCAAAATTAGAGTACATCTGGCTTGATGGTTATAAACCAACGCAATCTTTAAGAAGCAAAACAAAAATTGAAAAAGATTTTAGTGGCAAATTAGCAGATTGTGATATGTGGTGTTTTGATGGTTCTTCTACAGAACAAGCACCAGGCGGATCAAGTGACTGTTTATTAAAACCAGTTTTTATTTGCAAGGATCCAGGACGTAAAAATGCTTATTTAGTAATGTGTGAAGTATTGAGTTCAGATGGCACACCTCATCCAAGTAATGGAAGAGCCACTATTGAAGATGATGACAATGATTTTTGGTTTGGTTTTGAACAAGAATATTTTTTATGGAATCCAGCTACTGATAAACCATTAGGTTTTCCAGAAGGTGGCTACCCTGGACCACAAGGACCTTACTATTGTTCAGTAGGTGCGAACAATGCTTACGGAAGAAATATAGTAGAAGAACATTTAGACGCCTGTATTGACGCGGGTTTGAACATAGAAGGTATCAATGCAGAAGTAGCTGCAGGACAATGGGAATTTCAAATTTTCTCAAAAGGTGCTAAAGAAGCAGGAGACCAAATTTGGATTGCTCGTTATTTATTAGAAAGAATTGGTGAAACTTATGGCGTATCTATTAACTGGCATTGTAAACCATTAGGTACTTTAGATTGGAATGGTTCTGGTATGCATGCGAATTTCTCTAACACTACTTTAAGAACATGTGGTAAGAAAGAAACTTATGATATTATATGTGAATCTTTCCGTCCATTTGTTAAAGAACATATTGAAGTGTATGGTGCAGACAATCATTTAAGATTAACGGGTAAACACGAAACCGCATCTATCCATGATTTCTCTTTTGGTGTTTCTGATAGAGGCGCTTCTATACGTATTCCCATTGGTGCAGTAGAAAAAGGATGGAAAGGATGGTTGGAAGATCGTCGTCCAAATTCTGCAGCAGACCCATATAAAGTAGCAGCTAGAATTATCAAAACTGTTAAAACTGCAAAAGTCTAGTGTTTTAGATAAGAAATAGGTTTAAATATACAAAATCCCCCTACCTAGGTTATTGGTTGGGGGATTTTTTGTTGATTACTCCTACTAAAATGCGACTACCTTTGAATTATTCTCAAATATAAAAATAACTAATATGTCATTAAGATTCGACGCCATCAATCATGTGAGTCATGAAAGGAATAATAATCCAGCAGTTGCCTCGCAAAAAATAACTGCCATATTTGGTGAAAGTGTTTTTAATGTAAAAACAGCCAGAGAATATTTAAGCGATGAAGCTTATAAAAGTTTAGTGAATAGTATTAAGGGTGCTAAAAAAATTGAAAGAAATGTAGCAGGTCAAATAGCCACCGGCATTCGTGCTTGGGCGGAAGCAAAAGGGGTAACTCATTTTACGCATTGGTTTCAACCACTCACAGGTACCACTGCAGAAAAGCATGATTCCTTTTTTACTTTAAAATCGGATGGCACTGCTATTGAAGAATTTGATGGTGCAGCTTTAATACAACAAGAACCAGATGCATCCAGTTTTCCTAGTGGTGGATTGAGAGCCACTTTTGAAGCAAGAGGCTATACTGCCTGGGACCCATCTTCTCCCCCATTCATTATTGAAATTGGGAATGGCAAAACATTATGTGTTCCTACTATATTCGTTTCTTATACTGGAGAATCTTTAGACTATAAAGCCCCTTTAATGAAAGCGACAGAGGCTTTAAATAAAGCAGCTGTTACTGTTTGTAATTTATTTGATAAAAATGTAAGTAAGGTAACACCCACTTTAGGTTGGGAGCAAGAATATTTTGTAATTGATGAGGCGCTTGTAAATGCAAGACCTGATTTATTACAATGTGGTAGAACTGTTTTTGGTGCTGCACCTGCTAAGGGGCAACAATTAGAAGATCATTATTTTGGATCCATTCCAGAAAGAGTGTACGCTTTTATGCGTGACTATGAAAATGAATCTTATAAATTAGGCATTCCTTTAAGAACAAGACATAATGAAGTGGCACCTGCTCAATTTGAGTGTGCGCCAATTTTTGAAGAAGTAAATATTGCCGTAGACCATAATATTTTATTAATGGATGTTATGAGTCGTGTGGCCAAAAGGCATCATTTAGTCGTATTGCTTCACGAAAAACCATTTGCGGGCATTAACGGAAGTGGTAAACATAATAACTGGAGTTTGGCTACCGATACTGGTGTGAACTTATTGGCACCGGGTAAAACACCTAAGACCAATTTAATGTTCTTAACTTTCTTTGTGAACACCATTAAAGCCGTGCATGATTATGCCGATATTTTAAGAGCCGGAATTGCTTCTGCTTCTAATGATTTTAGATTGGGTGCGAACGAAGCCCCTCCTGCTATTATTTCTGTATTCGTTGGCGAATACTTAACAAAGGTATTGAACGATGTGGAAAGCCGCGTGGGAACTAAGTTTGACGAGCAAGATGAAGCCATCTTAAAATTAGATTTACACCGTAGCATTCCAGAATTATTGATGGACAATACCGATCGTAACCGTACTTCTCCCTTCGCCTTCACTGGAAATAAATTTGAATTCCGCGCGGTGGGCTCTACGGCCAACTGTGGTCATCCCATGACTATTTTAAATACGATTGTGGCAGATACCTTAAACAAATTTGCAGCAGAAGTGGAAGCATTGACAGAGAAAGGAGATAAGAAAGACATTGCGATTATGCAAGTGATTCAAAAATACATTGTCTCTAGTAAAAAGATTTTATTTGAAGGCGATGGTTATAGCGAAGAGTGGCATAAAGAAGCAGAGAAAAGAGGTTTGCCTAATTTAAAGACTACACCAATTGCATTAGATGCGATGGTAACTGAGAAAGCAAAGAAATTATTTAAAGAAAATAATATTTACTCGCACAGTGAATTGGAAGCCCGTTATGAAATCGAGTTAGAGAAGTACATTAAAAAAGTACAAATTGAAGCGCGTATTATGGGCGACTTAGCCACTAACCATATTATTCCTTCGGCACTTAAATATCAAAACGAGTTATTGAAAAATGTAAGCTTACTTCGTGAAGCAGCTTTACCAGAAAAATTATACAAAGGACAGTTGGCATTATTAAAAGATGTAAGCACACATATTCAACAAGTATACGATAATGTAGATGCGATGGTGGAAGAACGTAAAGTAGCCAATAATATAGCCAACTCAAGAGACAAAGCCATTGCTTATGAAGCCAAGGTAAAAGCACAATACTTTGATAAGATCCGCTACCACGTGGATAAATTAGAGCAATTGGTAGATGATGAATTATGGACCTTGCCTAAGTACAGAGAATTATTGTTCTTACGTTAATTAAAGTTATACCCCAAAGCGATAGAATACAAAAAGGCCCCGAATAGTTCGGGGCCTTTTTTATTAAGTTGTATATTCATTACCGTAATACTAAATACTAATTTTTCGCTCTCAATCGCTTTGCTCAAATGTTCGCTCAAAATTGTATTTAGTCTTCCTATAAATAATTCCTCTAAATAAATAAGGGGCTCCTTCATGGGGCCCCTTATTTATTTTCATCAGAGAAAATATTTTAGGCCCTTAATTTTCAAAGAAAAGGGACTAAAATATGACTATTTCATAGTAAATGTCTCTAAGAACTTAGTGGTGAAGTTTCCTTTTCTAAAATCTTCATTTTGCATTAATTGCAAGTGAAAAGGAATGGTTGTTTTTACTCCTTCTATCACATATTCACTTAATGCACGGTACATGGTATTAATTGCCTCTTCACGGGTTTGAGCCACTGTGATTAATTTACCAATCATTGAATCATAATAAGGAGGAATGACATAGCCTGCATATACATGACTATCCACACGCACACCATGACCGCCTGGGGTATGGAGTACTGTTATTTTTCCTGGTGAAGGCCTAAAGTCGTTATACGGATCTTCGGCATTGATACGACATTCAATAGCGTGTAATTGTGGCTCGTAATTGCGGCCTGAAATTTTTTCACCTGCTGCAATTTTAATTTGCTCCTTAATTAAATCATAGCTCACTACTTCTTCTGTTACGCAGTGCTCCACTTGAATACGCGTATTCATTTCCATGAAATAAAAATTACGATTCTTATCTACTAAAAATTCTACTGTACCCACGCTCTCGTAATTAATTGCAGATGCTGCTTTAATAGCAGCCTCTCCCATTCTTTGACGCAATTCTGCTGTCATAAATGGTGAAGGAGATTCTTCCACTAATTTTTGATGTCTTCTTTGAATAGAACAATCACGCTCACTCAAATGACAAACATTACCGTATTGGTCTCCTGCAACTTGTATTTCAATATGTCTTGGTTCTTCTACAAATTTCTCCATGTACAAACCATCATTCTTAAAACTTGCCCCCGCTTCCATTTTAGCCGTTTCAAATGCTTTTTCAATCTCGCCTTCATTCCATACCACACGCATTCCTTTACCACCCCCACCTGCAGTGGCTTTGATAATAACTGGATATCCAATTTCTTTCGCTAATTTTTTTGCAGCAGCAACATCTTCCAACAAACCTTCTCCACCTGGCACCACTGGCACACCTGCCTTTATCATGGTTTCTTTTGCAGTAATTTTATCACCCATACTGTTAATCATGTCCGGAGTAGGGCCTATAAATTTAATACCGTGGTCGGCACAGATTTGTGCAAACTTTGCATTCTCTGCTAAAAAACCATAACCAGGATGCACTGCATCGGCATTGGTAATTTCACAGGCAGCCATGATATGTGGAATATTTAAATAGGATTCTTGTCCTTTAGGACCACCTATACAAACAGCTTCGTCAGCAAACTTTACATGCAAACTATCTTTATCTGCAGTTGAATAAACGGCCACTGTTTTAATGCCCATTTCTCTACAGGTTCTAATAATTCGTAAAGCAATTTCGCCACGATTGGCTATCAAAATCTTTTTAAACATTTTTCTTAATTAAAATTTGAAAATGGTTGAAATTATTCTGGTTGTACCAAGAATAAAGGTTGGTCATACTCCACTGGGCTGGCATCTTCTACCAAAATTTTCACAATGGTACCTTTGACTTCACTTTCAATTTCATTGAAAAGTTTCATGGCTTCGATAATACATACCACTTTGCCTGGAGCTACTTCCGTTCCTTCCTCAGCCATTAATGGTTTATCAGGTGCAGCTCTTCTATAAAAAGTACCAATCATAGGACTTTTAATGGTCAATAAATTGCTGGCAACCGGGGTTGCAGGGGTAGCGGCTATTGGCGTTGCTGCTACAGGGGCAGCGGCATATGTAACAGCCGGTGCCGAACTTACAGTAATTCGATCTTCCTTTTGTTTGATGGTTACTTTTCCGTCCTTATCTTCGATACTGATCTCTCCGATATTACTCTTGTTAACTACTTTAATTAAGTCGTGAATTTGTTTCAAGTCCATATTTAGCAATTTTGGGTAAAAATGGGCTTTTTTTATGAATTTTCGCTAAAAAAAGGGCTTTTTTTATTAAAAATGGGCATTTTTAGATAAAAATCAACTTACCTCAATTATATTAAAATGAGCATTTCAGGTCTACTTTAGATGTAAAATTGCTTATAAAATAAACACTAGCCCTCGCTCTCAATCGCTGTGCTCAAATGTTCGCTCAGGCCAATGTTTATTTTATTAAAATTTACCTAGCCTAAACAAAAATGTCACGAAGCTTCGGGACATTTTTAACATCATAAGAGTGCTTTTTCGAGCCCTTATATTTTTATAAAGGGCGAGGAAAAATCTACAAAAAAGCTCCCCGTTTTCTCGGGGAGCTTTTTTAAAAATCATTAAAGAAATAATTTACAGGGCCTAATTTTCTATAGGCCCTGTAAATTATTTAACACGTTCAACGTATTCTCCGTTTTTGGTATTAATCTTGATCTTCTCTCCTTCATTCACAAATAAAGGTACCATTACTGTCGCACCAGACTCCACCGTAGCAGCTTTTAAAGCACGCGTAGCTGTATCTCCTTTCACTCCATTTTCACAATAAGTAATTAAAACGTCAATCTTTTCAGGAAGTTCCGCTCCAATTGGAAGTTCGGTCTCGGTATTCATAAATACAAAAACCTCGGCGCCTTCAATTAAAAACTGAGGTGCGTCAATCATTTCTTCGGCCATCGCAATTTGTTCAAATGTCTCATTATTCATTAAGTTATAGCCGCTGTCATCTTTATATAAATATTGAAATGTTTTCTTTTCCACACGCACAGGATATATGTTCTCACCACTATTCCATGTCTTTTCGATAGATCTTTTATTGTCAACCCCTTTTAATTTAGCCCATATTTTAGCTGCTGCACGAGCCGTTTTATTTTCACCAAATTCCACTACTGAATATAAGTTATTGTCTAATTTTAGAATCATTCCACGACTGATGTCTGAAGTTGTTGCCATAATTGTTTTTTTTAATTTGTCTTAGAGAACCGTAAAAGTAGCATATGAAAGCCATTTATAAAAAAACCTTCAATTATTATTGTGAAATAAGTGTAAAAAAACCACGATTAGCCTATTTTTGCGCCACAAATAACAAAAACACACTCGATGTCAGTATTAGTCAATAAAAACTCGAAGATCATAGTACAAGGTTTTACGGGTACAGAAGGAAGTTTCCATGCTGCTCAAATGATTGAATATGGCACCCAATTGGTAGGTGGCGTCACTCCAGGAAAGGGCGGGACCATGCATTTAGACAGACCCGTTTTTAATACAGTAGCTGATGCAGTAAAAAATACTGGCGCAGATGTGAGCATTATCTTTGTACCTCCTGCATTTGCAGCGGATGCCATTATGGAAGCTGCTGACGCTGGAATTGCTTTAGTAGTATGTATTACCGAAGGCATCCCAGTACAAGACATGGTGAAAGTCAAAAATTATTTACAAGGAAAAACAACTCGATTAATAGGACCTAACTGCCCAGGAGTGATTACTGCTGAGGAAGCTAAAGTTGGCATTATGCCTGGTTTTATTTTCAAAAAAGGAACCATTGGTATTGTTTCAAAAAGTGGAACCTTAACTTATGAAGCAGCCGATCAAGTAGTGAAAGCAGGCTTAGGCATCACTACTGCCATTGGTATTGGTGGAGATCCAATTATTGGAACCACTACCAAAGAAGCAGTTGAATTATTAATGAATGATCCTGAAACAAAAGGCATTATCATGATTGGTGAAATTGGAGGAAGCATGGAAGCAGATGCAGCCAATTGGATCAAAGACAATTTGAGAAAACCAGTAGTTGGATTTATTGCAGGTCAAACTGCACCAGCTGGTCGTAGAATGGGACATGCTGGAGCAATTATTGGAGGTGCAGATGATACTGCAGCTGCGAAAATGAAAATTATGGCTGCCTGTGGCATTCATGTATGTGCAAGCCCAGCAGATATTGGAACAACCATGGCTGCAGCTTTAAAAAAATAAGCAAGTTCAAGAATACTTATACTTAAATCCCTCATCCAAAAAGATAAGGGATTTTTTTATTGTAAGTTTGTTGCATGAAAAACCTATTGCTCATTTTAAGTTTGTTTCTATTTTATCAGCAAGGCATTGGACAGCAAAAGCCCCAAATTAAAATTCATGCGGTGTCGCCCATTCAACTCAAATTGGGGGAATCTATAAAATTAAAAGTTCAGGTAACGCATAATTTAAGCGAAGAAAAAACGGGAACCCTTACCCTATCTTTGGTCAATCATCAAACTCAAAAATCGGTGGATGGTTGGTTTTTAAATATTTTTCCATTTCAATATTTTACTACATTAAAAAATGAAAAATTTGAAACCGAATTTCCGTTTACCGTACCCAACGATTGTATTGATGGTTTTGATATGATATTGATCGCTGCAGTAAACGAATTAAAAGACAGTATTCGTTTTACCATCCCCAATAAAAAAATAATTCCAATTGCAAAAAAAAATTAAATACCTCCTGATAGGCCAAGGTCTGGTGGGCACTTGGCTTGGTTATTTTTTGCAAGAAAGAAATATTAGCTACGCTATTGTTAATGATAGCAAAAGTTCATCAGCTACAGGTGTGGCTAGCGGCGTGATGAATCCAGTTACTGGACGAAGGATGGTGCAAACATGGATGATTAATGAATTATTGCCTTATGCAGTTGCAGCCTATGAAGTATTTCAAGAAAAGACCAATACAAAAATTATTTCTAAAGCCCCAGTTGTCTTAATCCATCCTACGCAACAAATGAAAGATAGTTTTGATTATCGACTTGAACATGATAATATTTATTTAAAAAACAACAACCCACTTGCATGGCATTCATTTTTTAATACCCATTTTGGTACAGGGGAAATTGAAGATTGCTATTGGATTGATTTGATTACATTTTTAGCAGCCGGAAAAAAACACATTGCCGATAATTATATTGAATCAAATTTTGATTATGGCAATTTAAAATTCATCGACAATGGAGTTGAATGGGATCATATCATTGCTGAAAAAATTATTTTTTGTGATGGCGTTAATACCATGCTAAACCCTCATTTTAAATTGCTGCCTTTTGCACCCAATAAAGGGGAAGCTTTGATTGTTGAAATAAAAGATTTACCCACTCAACATATTTATAAAAGCAATATGGCCATTGTTCCCTGGAAAGAAAATTTATTCTGGGTGGGTTCTAGTTTTGAATGGGACTATTCCAATTCCGAACCCACTGCAGCATTTAAACAAAAGATGATTGATGGTTTGAATGCTTTGCTCAAAGTGCCTTATACCATCATAGATCATATAGTAGGCATTAGGCCTGCCAATACAGAACGCCGTCCATTTGTTGGCTTGCATCCTATTCATCCTCAAATGGGTATCTGCAATGGCATGGGCACCAAGGGTTGTTCACTTGCGCCTTATTTTACAAATCAATTAATTGAACATATAGAAAATAATGCCCCTATTCATCCCGAGGCCAATGTGCAAAGATTCAAAAATTTAATTGCCCCTTAAAAAAGCCGCTGAAATAAAAAAAATCAATATTTTTAAATATCATTCATTAAACATCAATTGCATCATGAATTCAGAAGAACAAAAATTATACAATATCCCTATTGCCTATCGCAAAATGGAAAACTTGCATATTGTTTTTTGGCTTTTTAAAGATATTGCTTGGTGTATGTTTTGGAAACCATTGGGTATCACTATGATCATTCCCACTTTATCTATTTCTATTGTAATTGCATGGAGAACCAAACATATTTTTTCAGAACTATGTCATAATTTGGCCATTACTGTTTGGATTATGGCCAACTCTTTTTGGATGTGTAGTGAATTCTTTGGATTGGATACCCAAATCGTATTCGGTACTGTTACGGTGAAGCATTTGGCGATGATTCCATTTGTTACCGGGGTATTAATTTTGGCCTATTATTATTTAATCTACAAGCCAAGACATCAACATGAAACGGCTACCTTATAGTTGCTTTACACTCCCTACAAATATTTCTTTAATTGATTGGCTCTTAAAGCAGTTATAATACCTAAACTACTTACTGTTAAGAAAGCCCATCTTAAGCCAATGGCTTGTGATAAAAATCCAATAATGGGTGGGCCAATTAAAAATCCTAAAAATCCAACAGAAGATACCGAAGCCAATGCAATACTTACTTTACTTGCTTCAGTGGTTCTACCCACTGTCCCATAGATGGTTGGTATCACCGAAGAAACGCCAAATCCTACTAACATAAATCCAATAGAACTTACAATTAAATGCGGATAGGCGGTGGCTACTATTAATCCAAATGTTACAATGAGTCCGCTTAATACCAATTGCTTTCTTGCGCCCCAATAATTAATTAAATTATCGGAGAACATCCTGCCCGTTGTCATACAAGCCATAAAACAAATGTATCCTGTAGTTCTCCATTGATTAGATACTTTCACAATGTCTTGAAAGTATACCCCACTCCAATCAAACATCATTCCTTCACAAATCATATTGCTAAATGCAATCAATCCAAACTGCCACATCAAAGGACTGGGTTTATTCCAGATTTTAGATACATGATTTTTATTGGGCTCCCCTGGTAACAAATAAGGATGTCCAAAAAATAAAAAAGCCCATCCAATTAGGGCAACAAAAACAAATTGTTGTAAAGGAGAGATGGCGTGAGCCACAAAAAAACCGCCTAATAATCCACCTGAAAAACCAGCCAAACTCCAAAAGCCATGAAACCTGGAAGTAATACTTTTATCAAATAATTTAGAAAGTGCTGCAGCTTGTGTATTAATAGAAACATTAAATAAATTACCAGCCATTCCAAATAAAAATAAAGCAACGGCTAAAAGTATAGTGGTATTTGCAAAACCCAAGGAGATGAGTGATAAAGGATATAAAAGTGCAGCAATAATGATAATTTTTTTACTGCCTTGTTTTGCAGTTAAACTTCCTGAGATTGGAATGCCTACAAATGACCCAATTGGAAGAAAAAACAAAATGCCTCCAAAAGCCCCATCACTTAAACCTAATTGCATTTTAATATCGGGAATACGGCTGGCCCAGCTAGCAAAACAAATACCTGTAAGAAAGAAAAAGGCGGATAAAACAACACGTCTAGCGGTGGGCGATATAGTACTAGTGTTCATAGCGCAAAGATGGGGTTTTTCTAGGAATTGGGCTATATTTGCTCATCAAACCTATATCAATAGATTCTTATGTACCGTACGCACCATTGTGGAGAATTAACGATTCAATCTGTAAACAAAAATGTAACCTTGGCCGGCTGGGTTCAAACCATTCGTAAATTTGGTGCCATCACTTTTATTGACCTTAGAGACCGCTATGGTATTACCCAACTTTTAATGGGTGAAGAATTACAAGCGCAATTAGATGCACATCCTTTAGGCCGTGAATTTGTGATTCAAGTAAAAGGAACCGTAATTGAACGTTCAAGCAAAAATGCAAATATTCCCACTGGTGAAATTGAAATAAAAGTTACCGAATTTAAAATTTTGAACGCTTCTATTGTACCTCCTTTTACCATTCAAGACGATACAGATGGCGGTGATGACATCAGAATGAAATATCGTTTCTTGGATTTAAGAAGAAACGCCGTAAAAAAGAATTTAGAATTAAGATACAATGTAAATCGTGCTACAAGAAATTATTTACATGAAAAAGGATTCATGGATATTGAAACTCCTTTTTTAATAAAGTCTACACCAGAAGGCGCGCGTGATTTTGTGGTACCTAGCAGAATGAATGCAGGTGAATTTTATGCTTTACCACAATCGCCACAAACATTTAAGCAATTGTTAATGGTGAGTGGCTATGACAGATACTACCAAATTGTAAAATGTTTTAGAGACGAGGATTTAAGAGCAGACAGACAACCCGAGTTTACACAGATAGACTGTGAAATGAGTTTTGTAGAACAAGAAGATATTTTAAATATGTTTGAAGGTTTAATAAAAAGCATATTTAAAGACGTTAAGCATATTGACTACACCGAGACCGTTCAAAGAATGACTTGGGAAGATGCGATGTGGCAGTATGGCAATGACAAACCAGACATTCGATTTGGCATGGAATTATGCAATTTAAAAAAGCCCGCACATGTGTTTGCTGAGAAACAAGATAAAGCTGCACTTATTAATGGTGTCGACTTTAAAGTGTTTGACGAAGCTGAAACAGTAGTTGCCATAGCTGTTCCAGGTTGTAGCGAATACTCACGCAAACAAACCGATGAATTGACCGAGTGGGTGAAGCGTCCTCAAATTGGAATGAAGGGCATGGTATTTATTAAATGCAATGCCGATGGTAGTTTTAAAAGTAGTGTAGATAAATTTTATGCAGAAGATAAATTAAAAGCCATTGCCGCTGCCTCTAATGCAAAAGCAGGTGATTTGATTTTAATTTTGGCCGGCGCAGAAGAAAGAACTAGAAAAGCCATGAGTGAGTTAAGATTAGAATTAGGCAAACAGTTAGGCTTTAGAAAAGAAGATGAGTTTAAATTGTTATGGGTATTGGACTTCCCTTTATTTGAATACGATGAAGAAGGCAACCGTTGGGTAGCGAGACATCATCCGTTTACTTCTCCTAAGCCAGATCATATCGAAATTATGATTAACAATGCGCCAGAAATAAAAGAAGCTGCTAAATATTTAGAGCATCCTTATGCGGGCATTAAAGCCAATGCCTATGATATGGTTTTAAATGGCAATGAAATTGGCGGTGGATCTATTCGTATTTTCCAAAGAGCCCTTCAAGAAAAAATGTTTGCCGCATTAGGAATGAGTCCAGAGGAAGCGCAACATAAATTTGGTTTCTTGTTAGGTGCTTTTGAATACGGCGCACCGCCGCATGGTGGTATTGCTTTTGGATTTGATCGTTTATGTGCCTTATTAGGAGGAAGCGAGAGCATTCGTGACTTTATCGCCTTCCCTAAAAACAACAGTGGTCGTGATGTAATGTTAGACGCCCCTAGCAGTATTGACGATAAGCAATTCGAAGAATTACACATTAAATTGAACTTGAAATAAAACAATTTAAAAATCTTAGTTACAGATGCCTCAAAATTTAAAGTTTTACACCCTACTTACTTATTTCCTTATTCCCATTGCGCTTTTTTTTGGTTTTTTAGATGTATTAATTTTATTGTCTTCTTTGGCCAATCCAAGCGCGCTCATTATGGTATTTATCGTGGCTTGTTTGGTCATTTATACTTTTGCCAGTTTTAAATTTTTAAAATATGGTATTGAAAGAGAAATAGTGCAAACTTCAAAATTAAAAGATTGGATTAAAGTAAACGCCTACGTAAGTTTTTTCTTATGCAGTTTATTTTTTGTAAATTCTATCAGTGTATTGATTTCTAGCAATGCTGTTTTACTCAAGTTTATTGACGAGTTTTTAACCCAGCAACCCAATATGCCTAAGGAAATTACCAGTAATTTGGTTTTATCCATATTAAGAGGGGTTTCTGTATTTTTATTAATCACAGGCGTCATTGGTATTGTGCACATTAGAACTACCCTAAAATTGGTAAAGCAGTCTCCACATTTATTTGAATAAAATAGTTTTAAGATTTTGTATCTTTAACTAGATGAACCATTCCACACCCTTAGCCGAAAGATTACGTCCAAAAACCCTTGCAGATTTAGTGGGTCAAGAACACCTTTCCAGCCAAGATAGTGTATTGCAAAAAGCCATTGCCAAGGGCAAAGTGCCTTCTATGATTTTATGGGGACCTCCAGGTGTAGGCAAAACTACTTTGGCTAATATTATTGCCACCTCATTTAACAGTGCCTATTATCAATTAAGTGCCATTAGCAGTGGGGTTAAAGAATTAAGAGAAGTCATAGAGGAAGCCAAAACCAAGACCAGTGCTATTTTATTTATTGATGAAATTCACCGGTTCAATAAAGGACAACAGGATGCCTTATTGGGTGCAGTAGAAAAAGGAACCATCACTTTAATTGGTGCCACCACCGAAAACCCAAGCTTTGAAGTAAACAGTGCCTTGTTAAGCAGATGTCAAGTTTTTATTTTAAAAGCATTGGATGAAAAAGCTTTATTGAAATTGGTTCAACAAGCCATGGAGAAAGATGATTTATTTAAAGGACAATCCATTGAATTAAAAGAAACCGAAGCTTTGTTACAATTGTCGGGGGGAGATGGCAGAAAATTATTGAATCTTTTAGAACTTTCTGTAGAAGCCTTGATCGATATTGAAAAATCGGGTAAGCCCTTGTCCATTACGAACGATTGGGTGATGGAAGTGGCACAAACCCATATTGCATTGTATGATAAAAATGGAGAACAACATTATGATATTATCTCTGCTTTCATTAAAAGTATGCGCGGTTCGGATCCCAATGGCGCCGTTTATTGGTTGTCAAGAATGATTGCAGGCGGAGAAGACGTAAAATTTATCGCAAGAAGGATGTTGATTTTTTCGAGCGAAGACATTGGTAATGCCAATCCCAATGCTTTTTTATTGGCCAACGCTTGTTTTGATGCAGTGAACAAAATTGGTTACCCAGAATCTAGAATTATATTGTCACAATGTGCTATTTATTTAGCGAGTTCTCCAAAAAGCAATGCTGCTATTGAATCCATTGATCATGCATTGGCCTTGGTCAATCAAACGGGAAACCTGCCTGTACCCTTGCATTTGCGCAATGCACCCACTAAATTAATGAAGGATTTATCTTATGGGAAAAATTATCAGTATTCCCATAAAGGAGAAAATAATTTCATTGAACAAGAATACTTGCCTGATGCCATTAAAAATACTACGCTGTACGAACCACAAAAGAATTTAAGAGAGCAAGAAATTAAAAAATTCTTGCAAGAAAGTTGGAAAGGCAAATATGGTTATTAAGTATTTATAAAATCTTAGTTGTTTAATTTATCCCTATTTTTGTCCTATGCTAAATAACAGTAACATTCAATGGATCACAAAATCTTTTGCCGAGCTTACCAATAATGAATTGTATGCACTCTTAAGATTAAGAAGTGAAATTTTTGTTGTAGAACAAAACTGTGTTTATTTAGATTTAGACAATAATGATCAAAAAGCCTACCATACCTTAGGCTGGATAGGAAATGACTTAGCAGCGACTACCAGGTTGTTTGATAAAAATAGCATTTACGACAATTATCAAAGTATTGGCAGAGTATTGACTTCCCAAAAATACAGACGCACAGGCACTGGCAAAGCATTGATGCACTACTCCATTAAAGAATGTGAAAGATTATTTGGAAAAGGCCCCATAAAAATTGGGGCTCAAATGTATTTGAAAAAATTTTACAGCGAATTTGGATTTGAGCAATCAGGAGACATGTATGACGAAGACGGCATTGATCATATCCCGATGATTCTTGCCTAACTCTTCATTTCTAACGCTAAGAATTTGGCCGTATGCGTTTTTGATTTTTTTATCATTTCTTCGGGCGTACCTTCAAACTGAATCAAACCTCCACCACTTCCCCCTTCTGGACCTAGGTCAATAATATGATCGGCCACTTTTATCACATCCATATTGTGCTCAATGACTAAAACAGTATTCCCTCGGTCCACTAATCTGTTTAACACTCCAATCAATAATTGAATGTCCTGAAAATGCAAGCCAGTAGTAGGCTCATCTAAAATATAAAATGTTTTGCCTGTATCTTTTTTTCCTAGTTCAGTCGCTAACTTTACACGCTGTGCTTCACCCCCACTTAAAGTAACTGCCGATTGCCCTAAAGTAATATAACCCAAACCTACTTCATTTAATACTTTGAGCTTTCTGTAAATAAAAGGTACCGCTTGAAAAAATTCACAAGCTTCTTCGACTGTCATGTTTAATACATCACTAATTGATTTTCCCTTGTACCTAATTTCTAATGTTTCGCGATTGTATCTCTTGCCTCCACATTTTTCGCAGTGTACATAAACATCGGGTAAGAAATTCATTTCAATCACGCGCATGCCTCCCCCTTCGCAGACTTCGCAGCGACCACTTTTTACATTGAAGGAAAAACGTCCTGCTTGGTAACCTCTAATTTTTGCTTCAGGCACAGAAGCGAACAAAGTTCTGATATCGGTAAAAAATCCGCAATAAGTGGCAGGATTGCTTCTAGGCGTTCTTCCAATGGGCGATTGATCTATCTCAATCACTTTATCAATGTTTTCCAATCCGGTAACTTTGGAATAAGCCATAGGCTTGGTTTTGCTATGGTAACAGAACTGCGATAAAATTGGATACAAGGTTTCGTTAATCAAGGTAGATTTTCCACTACCACTCACACCCGTCACCACAGTGAAAGTGCCTAATGGGAAATTACAATTCACTTTTTGCAAAGTGTTGCCCATCGCTCCTTTGATATTTATGTTCAACTCATTTCCCTTTCTTCTTTCAGCAGGTATCTCAATAAATTTCTTGCCTGCTAAAAAAAGAGCCGTGTCCGATTTTAATTTAATAATTTCTTGAGGCGTGCCTTGTGCTACGATATGTCCACCATGAATCCCTGCCTTGGGACCAATGTCCACTAAATAATCGGCAGCCATCATAATGTCTTTATCATGCTCCACCACTAAAACAGTATTGCCAATATCGCGTAGTTGTTTAAGCGCTGTAATCAACCTTTGATTATCGCGTTGGTGCAATCCAATAGAAGGCTCATCCAATATATACGTAATCCCTTGTAATTGCGAGCCTATTTGAGTGGCCAAGCGAATTCTTTGAGACTCCCCCCCACTAAGGGATTTAGAAGGTCTGCTTAAAGACAAATAAGACAAACCCACATTCATTAAAAAAGAAATACGGTCGTCAATTTCTTTTAAAATACCAGCCGCAATTTGCGTATCTTTTTTATCCAATTTAGCAGGTAGTTTTTTAAACCATTCCTGCAAGGCATCTAAATGCATATCATTTAAAGCAGCAATATTTTTTTCATTCACTTTAAACCACAAGCTTTCTTTTCTTAATCTTGCGCCCTCGCAAGTTGGACAGGTGTTCAATTCCATATAGCCTTCCACCCAGGCTTTTAAATGATCGGTGCTTTGAGAAGAAGTAAACCATCTTTTCATCATGGGCACAATGCCTTCATAACTTCCGGTATATTCATTGGGAATGTTCTCATCGTTCAAGTCCATATCCAAAGTGGAAGAAATATTTTTATCACCATACAAAATTAAATTCAAATGTTCTTTAGTTAAGTCTTGAATGGCTTTGTCTAAATTTATTTTATGCTTTCTTGCGAATAATTTTATTTGATTAAATACACTTGCCTCTCTTGCTTCTCCCAAAGGGTGAATAGCGCCTTCATTAATACTTAATGCATGGTCCTGCAAAAGCAAACTCATGTCAATGGCATATACATTGCCTAAACCTTTACAATTAGGACAGGCTCCATAGGGAGAATTGAATGAGAAACTATTAGGTGACGGTTCTTCATAACTTAAACCGGTGGTCTCACACATTAATTGCTTAGAGTATTGAACCAATTTTGTTTTGCCTTCTTCTAAAACAAAGAGTAAGTCCTTACCCATTTTTAAACATTGGACAACACTTTCTCCCAATCTTATTTTCATCGCATCTGTGACAGGTATACGGTCAATCACAATTTCAATATCGTGAATTTTATAGCGATCTACTTGGTATTTGGGTTTCAATTCGACAATCTCTCCATCTACCCTTGCTTTCACAAAGCCTTTCTTTCTAATTTCTTCAAACAATTCACGGTAATGTCCTTTACGACCGCGCACCACGGGTGCCAATAAATTAATTTTTTTATCTATAAACTGAGTGAAAATATTTTGGATGATTTCTGCTTCAGAAAATTTCACCATGGGTTTGCCCGTATTGTAACTATAAGCTTTCCCAATACGTGCATACAATAATCTTAAAAAATCATACAATTCTGTAACGGTTCCAACCGTAGATCTTGGATTTTTATTGGTCGTTTTTTGTTCAATGGCAATCACCGGAGAAAGCCCTGTAATTTGGTCTACATCGGGGCGTTCCATTTCACCCATAAACTGCCTAGCATAGGCACTAAAGCTTTCCATATAACGGCGCTGACCTTCGTTGTAAAGGGTGTCAAAAGCCAAGGAGGATTTGCCACTTCCACTTACCCCAGTAAACACCACCAATTGGTTTTTGGGAATGACAATGTCAAAGTTTTTCAAATTGTGCTCTCTGGCACCAATAACGGTAATATATTCTTTAATTTGGCTCATCTAAGGGGTTAAAGTTATAACAACCTTTTAAATAATTTGTTTAGAACAAAGAATAAACATTTCGTAAATTTGTAAATTATAAGCCAATTTAACCAATGTCTGTTTTTAAAAGCATAAAATCGCCTTTTGTGGTTGCCCAACTAGGATCTCTGGGCTTGGCTACGCTGCTTTTTAGCTTAAGTTTTATATTGGGTAGAGAAAATCTTTTTTTAGTATTGAATGAAGATTTAGGCTGGTTTGCCGATCAATTATTGGGCATTTTTACCAATTTAGCCGAAGGTTGGATTTGGATTCCTTACTTGCTCATTGTTTTTGGATGGTTTAAGAAAGACTTGATTTTTATCTTGCTTAATTTTTTAAGTTCAACCCTGCTTACACAATTACCCAAAAATTATATTTGGCCCAATGTAAACAGGCCCATCGCTAGTGGCATCCCTATTTCAAAAATACATACCGTCGCTGGCGTGGAAGTACATACTTACAATAGTTTTCCTTCAGGTCATACAGCTACTGCATTTACTTTATTTTTTTTGACTGTTTATTTTTTCCCCAATAAAAAAATATTTTGGTTGGGTGCTATGTATGCCATTGTATGTGGGTATTCTAGAGTTTATTTGGGACAACACTTTCCTATAGATTTGGCAGGCGGAATCATCGCTGCTATTTTAAGTTTTCAAATAAGCATTTGGTTGAGGAATAAAATTAAACCAAGTAGTTTTTAATATTATTTAACACAGATTTTATAACACACCACATTATGTTCAAAAAAATAGCCACTTTTATTTTATATCTATTTATCGCTAGCTTAAGCTTCGCCCAAGATAGTACGCACAATTCCCTTACCACTGCTCCATTGATTTTGTCTGTAGATACCTCGCAACAAATCATTAAAGGAAGAACCAATAGTGCTGCACAAATAAATAAGCCTTATGTGATTTTGATTTCTGCAGATGGATTCAGGGCAGATTTTAATGAATTGTATGATGCCAAAAATTTAAATGCATTGGCAAAAACTGGGGTACACGCAAAATTTATGACCCCTTCTTATCCTTCTGTTACTTTTCCCAATCATTATAGTATTGTTACCGGCTTATACCCTGCACACCATGGATTGGTAGACAACAGTTATATAGATGTTCCAACAGGCGCTATGTATAGCATGGGCAATAAGAAAATGGTAGCCGAAGGCAAATGGTATGGAGGAACGCCCATTTGGGTTTTGGCCGAGCAACAAAAAATGATTTCTGCAAGTTTTTACTGGGTCGCCTCAGAAGCGGATATTCAAGGCATCAAACCTACTTATCATTATGTATACAATGAGAAAATTGATATCGCTACTCGAATCAAAGCCATCAAAAACTGGTTAAGTTTACCCGAGGCGCAACGCCCCCATTTGATTACATTTTATTTCCCGCAGGTAGATCACGATGCACACGAATATGGTCCTAATGATCCTCATGTTGGCAATGCGGTACAATTTGTAGACAGCAGTATCAATGCCCTACAAAAAGAGTTGGCTAGCTTATCACTCCCTATCAATTATATTTTTGTATCTGATCATGGTATGGCCAAAGTAGACAATGTAAAAACTTTACCACTTCCCAAGGCCATTGATACTGCCTATTTCACAGTGCCCTGGGGTGACACGCAATTGCATTTGTATTCAAAAGACAAATCTAAAATTGAAACTACCTACCAAGCGCTAAAACTAGATACCAGTGTTACAGTATATAAGTTAGATGAAACCCCCGCTTATTGGCATTATACAAGCAAAGATGATAGATACAACCGTCTAGGTGATTTAATTGTGATCCCACATTTTCCGAAAGTTTTTAATTTATCTAAAAGAAAAACTACATTAGGCAAACATGGTTTTGACAATCATTTGGTGGAGATGCGCGCCAGCTTTACAGCCTGGGGACCCGCTTTTAAAAATGGCATGACCATTGATGGTTTCGAAAACGTGAATGTATTCCCATTAGTAGCACATATTCTAGGTTTACAATATGACGAAAAATCTATTGATGGAAAATTTGAAGTGCTGCGTCCTATCTTAAAATAGTTAATCATATTATTATTTCCCATAATAAGGTTAAACCAGTTTAAGTTTTTTTAGTATGATTGCTTAAAGTTTTATAACTATTTGCTACTTATCCTAATTTCTTAAAATTGTTTAATTTAAAATAATATGATATGTGATAAGTTTATACCATAAAAAATGTTGTATAAGCTATGACAAGTTATAAACTATTCATTCAAGAAGAGGGCAAGCCAATAGTTGTTCAAAATTTAACAGCAACAGAAAACCGAATACTGCAGTTAATTTCAGAACAAAAAAATAGCAAAGAAATTGCAGCTATATTGTTTGTATCTGAAAAAACAATTCGCAACCACCGATACAATATTAAAAAGAAATTAGATTTACCTAAAGAGAATAATAGTTTGCTAAAGTGGGCACTTACCTATTTGCAGTAAAACTAAAAATCGTATTGATGAAAAATTATTTAATGTTGGCAACAGGAACAGGATCCATATCGGTGTATTCCTTGTTTTCACCGCCCATACCCCATATAAAACCCTAATTAGCCGTACCTACGCCAAAATGCATGCTCCAAGGAGCAGACAAAACTGCCTCGTTGTTCGCAACTACAATATGTCTTGTTTCTTGTGGCATTCCCATAAAATGCATCACGCGATGTGCTTCATTTAAATCAAAATAAAAATAAGCTTCCATTCTTCTCGTATGCGTGTGCGGTGGAACAGAGTTCCAAACGCAACCTTCTTCTAAAATGGTTAAACCCATCACCAATTGACTACTTTGCAAACCATCGTTGTGTATGTATTTGTAGATGGTTCTTTTATTAGATGTACTAAAGTCTCCCATATTTACCGGAGATGCTTCGGTTTTTGTCATTGATTTATTTGGATGGACCGCATGCGAAGGGGTAGAAAGTACATAAAATAAAGCGGGTATTTTACTGTCCTCACTTGTAAAAGAAACCTCTTTCGTTCCTTTACCTAAATAAACACAACTTAATTTATCTAATTCATAAGCAACGCCATCAGCCACCACCTTACCCTTACCACCAACATTGATAATACCCATTTCTCTTCTTTCTAAGAAAAAATTTGCTTTTAGTTCTTCCTCATTGGGTAAATTAATGGAACTTGAAGTGGGTACGACGCCTCCCACAATTACTCTATCATAATGGGAATAAATTAATTTTATTTCACCAGCAACCATCAAATCTTGAATCAAAAAATTGGCTCTAGTCTCTTGCGTTGACATGGACGCTGTTTCTTTAGGACTACTTTGAAATCTTACTTGCATTTTTTAAATTTTAAATTTTTAAATATTATCTGCCCATCCAACCACCATCAACTGTAATGATGGTACCATTGATATAATCCGAAGCAGGTGAAGAAAGAAAAACATAAGCACCTGCTAAATCACTTGTTTCACCCCATCTACCAGCGGGAATCCTAGACAAAATTGCAGTATTTCTATCTGGATCTGCTCTTAAAAGTGCAGTATTATTGGTGGCGATGTATCCTGGAGCTACTCCATTGACCGTTATGCCATGCGGCGCCCATTCATTGGCAAATGCTTTTAACAAAGAGGTTAAAGCCCCTTTGCTTGCTGCATAGCTAGGCACATTGATCCCCCCTTGAAAACTTAATAAGGAACAAGTAAAAACAATTTTTCCATACTTTTGCTCCAACATTTGTTTTCCAATTTCTCTGGTAATTATAAATTGAGCGTTTAAATTAATATCCATAATGGTATCCCAATATTCATCTGAATGATTGGCCGCAGCTTGTCTTAAAATATGCCCTGCATTGTTAATTAATATGTCTATTTTAGGATGGTCCGCTTTTACTGCATTTAAAAAAAGATAGATGGAGGCCCTATCTGCGAAATCGGCAGCATAAGCATAAAAACATAGCCTAATGAAATTCATTCATTAGGCTAATTGTTATTTTAATTCGTTCACAAATTCAAGCGAGCTTGATTTGTTCACTCCTTAAAATAACAAAGCCTCAACTTTCGTTGAGGCTTATGTTTTCTTTTTTGGTCGGGAAGACAGGATTCGAACCTGCGACCACCTGGTCCCAAACCAGGTACGCTACCGGACTGCGCTACTTCCCGTTCCTATTACCAGTTGCCTAGTAAATATTGTCTCCGGTGTATTCTACTACTTTATATCTAATCCAAGAACTAAATGAGAGCGGAGAGGAAGGGATTCGAACCCTTGGTACAGTTTAACCCGTACGGCAGTTTAGCAAACTACTGATTTCAGCCACTCATCCACCTCTCCTCCAAAACCTCTTTCGAGGGCTGCAAAAATAAGCAGCTTGGCCTTAAATACCTAAAAAAAGTCCGGAATAAACTCAAATAAAGTTCGTTCCGGACCATAATATAGTTAATTGATAAACTGTAGGCTAAAAAGAGCTTCTTACATAGCTGCCAACTGCACTTTCTGCGTCAACTCCATCACGTTTTCTCTAAACATAGAATCGGTATCCATTAAGTCCTTAACTGTTTGGCAAGAATGTATAACCGTGGTATGATCTCGTCCTCCAAAATGCTCTCCAATTGTTTTCAAAGAATTCTTAGTGAAAGCCTTTGCTAAGTACATGGTAATTTGACGCGCTTGTACAATTTCACGCTTACGTGTTTTTTGTAACAATTTATCATAAGGTACTTCGAAGAATTCACAAACCATTTTTTGTATAGCGTCAATGGTAATTTCTTTACTACTTGTTTTCACAAAGTTGCGTAATACTTTCTTCGCTAATTCAACATCAATTTCTTTTTTATTCAAAGAAGACTGTGCTAATAAGGATATTAAAGCACCTTCTAATTCTCTCACATTCGTGTTAATATTGTAGGCCACATACTTCACCACTTCTTTTGGCATGTCTAAACCATCGGCCTTCATTTTCTTTTCCAAAATTTCAATACGCGTATCGTAATCTGGTACTTGAATATCGGCACTTAATCCCCAACGGAAACGACTTAATAAACGCTCTTGTAAACCTTCTAAATCCTTAGGAGCTTTATCAGAAGTTAAAACCAATTGTTTACCGCTTTGGTGTAAATGATTGAAGATGGCAAAAAAGGCATCTTGAGATTTTTCAGCTCTGTTGAAGAACTGAACATCATCTATAATTAAGACATCTATTAATTGATAAAAATGAATGAAGTCATTAATTGCATTATTGCGACTATGATCCTGGAACTGATTAATGAATTTTTCAGAACTCACATATAAAACCACCTTATTTGGGTGAATGCGTTTTACATCATTTCCAATAGCTTGAGCTAAATGTGTTTTACCTAAACCTACTCCTCCGTATATCACCAATGGATTGAAAGAATTGGCCCCTGGCTTTTCTGCTACGGTTTTACCAGCACGACGCGCTACCCTATTGCAATCCCCTTCTATAAAAGAATCAAATAGGTAATTATGGTTTAACTGAGGGTCAATTTGCATTTTCTTCAACCCAGGAATCACAAACGGATTTTTCACAGGGTTGTCAATCACCAACGGGAAGTTCATCTCGTTGTTATTGTAAGTTTTCATGCCGCTAGCTGGAACATCCATGGAACCTTTCTTGTTGTTTCCGCTATCGACCATGATACGATACTCAAGTCTAGCTTCTTTGCCAAGTTCACGTTTTAAAGTCTTAGCTAAAAGGTTGACGTAATGTTCTTCGATGTATTCGTAAAAAAATTGGCTAGGTACTTGAATCATTAAAACATTATCCTTCAAATCAACCGGCTGGATAGGTTCAAACCAAGTTTTGAAATGCTGCCATTCGACAATATCCTTAATAATTTTTAAGCAATTACTCCAAATTAAATCTGCGCTCTTAGCCATCTTACTTCTTGCTCTTTGTATAATTTAAAAAAGGTACGTTTTGATCTTCAACCCTGGATTAAGGAATTGTTAACTGGACTGCGAATATGACGACTTATTGTTGAAAAAAAAACTTTTTTGTTTCCTTTTTTTTACATGTCCCCAAAACCCTACAAACCCCGTGTTTCATTCCCCCTAATCAGGCGTTCAAGATATAGCCTTTTTCTTAAAAATGCTTAGTTATCCACTTATTTTTTAAGTATTTTTTTTCTTAAAAAACTAATACTTATTTGGTTTTATTAGCTCCCCTTTAGATTTCGCCTATAAATACTACCTTTACCTACTTAATTAAAACTATGAGCTACGAATTAACCGGCAAGCTAATTGCCAAATACGAAATCATTCAGAGAAAAGAGACCTTTAAAACAAGGGAATTTGTTGTTGAAAAAACCGATGATATCAATGGTAAAACAATAACAAATTATGTAAAATTTCAATGCGTACAGGACCGTACAGCCATTCCTGACCGCTTTAACCTAGGAGATACCGTAAAAGTACTCTTTAATATAAAGGGGTCTAAATGGAATAAAGATGGCAAGGACAATTATATTACCAATTTAGACGCTTGGCGTATGGAAGCTGTTGCCTTAGGAGGCAATACTGCCCCTACCGAAACCAGCACTTACTTTGACATACCAGCCAACGAATCAGGAGACGATTTGCCATTTTAGTTGAATTTTCCCGATCTGTTATTACTTTATTAAAGAAAGCATCTTTTTAGGATAAACACCTAACCCATGCAAACCAATATACAAATACGACTTACCCCTGCTGAATCAGCCCATGGCCCGAGCATTTTGAAGGCCATTAATCAAATTACCGGCCAACCCATAACGTCCATTTTGGGGTATCAGCTGCTCAAAAAATCAATTGATGCCCGAAGCCGTCAACAAATATGGGTAAATCTTACCCTTATTGCTTTTATCGATGAACCTGTCTCCAAGCGTTTTATTGAACCCCTTATCTTCCCAACGCTTCCTTCCCATGCCAAAGAGGTGATTATCATTGGTGCTGGACCGGCCGGATTGTTTGCAGCCCTTGAATGTATTCAACTAGGATTAAGACCTATTATAATAGAAAGAGGTAAAGATGTTAGAGCAAGAAGACGCGATTTAGCTAGTCTAAATAAAGGAGGAATAGTTAACCCGGAAAGTAATTATTGTTTTGGTGAAGGAGGTGCAGGCACTTATAGCGATGGTAAATTATATACAAGAAGTAATAAAAGAGGAAGCATTGATAAAATATTGAGACTGTTTTACCAGTTTGGTGCCGATGAAAATATTTTATACGAAGCGCATCCGCATATAGGAACCAATAAACTACCACATATTATTACGGCCATGCGTGAGCAAATTGAAGCCAGTGGTGGTAAAGTTTTATTTGAAAAAAAATTAGTAGACTTTGTTATTGAAAAAGAGTCCATTCAAGAAATTATTACGGCCGATGGTGATAGAATGAGTGCCTCTGCCTATATTTTAGCTACGGGACATTCAGCACGAGATATTTTTACTTTATTATTTGAAAAAAATATAAGCATTGAAGCCAAACCTTTTGCATTAGGTGTAAGAGTGGAACATCCTCAAGCTATTATTGATTCCATTCAATACCATTGTTTATTGCGTGACCCTAATTTGCCCCCTGCCGCTTATAGTTTGGTGGAACAAGTAAGTGAAAGAGGGGTATTTAGTTTTTGTATGTGTCCAGGTGGAATTATTGCACCCGCCGCCACTGCCCCTGGAGAAATTGTAGTGAATGGATGGAGCCCTAGTAAAAGAGATAACCCTTATGCCAATAGTGGTATGGTGGTTCAGGTAGATGTTTCTGCTGCTGCCCATTTTTTAAAGAAAAATAAAACTGAATTACCCGAGCATCATCCCCTATTATTATTAGCCTTTCAAAAAGAAGTGGAGCAAGCTGCTTTTAGATTAGGTGGTGGTTTACAAGTAGCCCCTGCTGCAAGACTAATTGATTTTTGTTCCAATAAAATTTCTGCGAATTTACCAGATGCCAGTTATTTACCAGGTTTACAATCGGCGCCATTGAATGAAGCATTGCCCAATTTTGTGCACCAAACTTTGCAAGAAGGTTTTAAAGCCTTTGGAAAAAAGATGAAAGGTTATTATACCAACGATGCTATTGTGGTGGCTACTGAAAGTAGAACTTCTTCGCCCGTGCGTATTCCAAGAGATGCCAATGCCATGCATCATCCACAAATTAAAAACCTTTATCCTTGTGCGGAAGGTGCAGGCTATGCAGGTGGTATTGTAAGTGCTGCAATGGATGGACAAAAGCTTGCACAACAAATTGCTACTATATTATAAGTATAGTATTATAATTAAACTTGAGTTTCAATTAATGTAATACTAATTCTCTGGCTTTTCTTTCTTACTTAATAATAATTCATCTTGAATTAAATGATTCATTTTAAATGATTTTAATTCAGCTGAAAGATTGGGAGATATTTCACGTGTTGATAAAAGGGGTTTGCCTGCATTCACCCAAGCAGTGTACCAAAAATCGGCAATCATATTGGCAGAAGCAATTAATTGAGCATTCACCGTAGGCCCTAAACCATTGGCATAGGCTTCTGCAAATTCTTTGGTATATACTTTTGTTTCACGACCATAGCGCATTTGCGTTTTATATTTAGTTTCAGGTTTAAACTGAATAGAAACTTCTTTTTCTATGGCTAACATTTCAGGCACTAATGCAGCTGCCTTTCTTATATCTATCCAAATAGCCTCGCTAGGGTTCTTAATATAAGTAGCTTGATGTGCATTGTACAATTGATATTGGTCAATTCTTAATTCAGGCACAAAAGCTTCCCATAAACTATGCAAACCTTTTTGTCCTGTAAGCTGGCCATCGTAATTGATAGAAGTATGCAGTGGCACATGCGCATCTCCAATATAATGTCCCAAATCCGCAGCATAAAATAAAATACTGTCTTTGTTTTTTGAACGAAAAGCAGCAGTTAATTTTTCTAATTGATTTACGATTACATAAGGTACATAACCATATTTAAATAAAGTATCTTCGGAATATTTTTTTGAAGCCGATGCCCAATCCAAGGGCATATTGTTAGCAGCATTTGGGCCATAGGCTTCTAAATCAATAAAATGTTTAGGGGCTTCGGTTTTATCAGTATTCCTTCTTATATCAGGTCTTGTAGCATTAGAAACTAGATTGTTCATTTCTTTATGCATATAAGATTGCAAGGGTTCGGGCAAACTATAAATAGCAATTTGATGGATGGTGCGGTGCACTAAAAAGCCCCAACTACTCAAACCTATTGCAAAAATAAATGCAAGTGTAATGTAGACTGTTTTCTTATTGAACATATATTGTAAGTTTAATACGAAGATACTCAAAACTTTTACCACTCTTCCTGTTAATTTTCATAGTAAATAGTCAAAATTTCCACTCTTCCGAATTTAAAAAAAAGATATGTGTATTAGGTTTTATATTTGAGCTATAAATTTCTACTTATGGATGCCCTATTAAGCTTACAAAATTTGAAAAAATATTATGCTACTCAAAAAGCGGTAGATGATATTAGCTTTGAGATTGAGAGAGGAAGTATTTTCGGATTGCTGGGCCCCAATGGTGCAGGTAAAACCACTTTACTGCGCATGATAACGGGTATATTTTATCCGGACAGTGGTCATATATTATTAGACGGCGTCCCTTTTAATCCCATGGTGGATATTGAAAAAATAGGATACATGCCCGAAGAAAGAGGCATGTATAAGAAAATGAAAATTGGAGAACAAGCATTGTACCTAGCGCAGTTAAAAGGAATGTCTAAAGCAGAAGCTACTGAAAAAATAAAATACTGGTTTAAGAAATTTGAAATGGAAAGCTGGTGGAATAAAAAAGTGGAGGATTTAAGTAAAGGAATGAGTCAGAAATTACAATTTGTGATTACTGTTTTACACGAACCTAAATTAATAATATTAGATGAACCTTTTAGTGGACTTGACCCATTGAATGCGAATTTAATTAAGGATGAAATTTATGCATTAGCTAAAAAAGGTTCCACCATTATATTTAGTACCCACCGTATGGAACAAGTGGAAGAAATTTGCGACCATATTGTACTGGTGAACTTGGGAAAGAAAATATTAGATGGCTCTGTAGCTGGTATTAAGCAACAGTTTAAGGAAAATAATTATTCGATTGAAATTAAAGCAGGAGCTGGCTTAAATAGCAATAGTATTTTTACCATTATTAGTGAGGCCGCCTCTAAGTATTTGATAAAAATTAATGAAGGCCATTCGGTTAACAATGTACTTCAACATATTATTGAGCAAAAAATTGAATTAATTGGTTTTAATGAAGTGTTGCCTTCTTTAAATGAAATATTTATCAAATTAGTAGAAGGTACGCATGCAGGTGCACGTGCTTTTCAAAAAATTTAAAAAAAATTAAGATGAATAAAACTTGGTTAATAATACAAAGAGAATATACAAGTAGGGTAAAAAATAAACGTTTTTTAATGCTTACTTTTTTAATGCCCTTGTTAATAGTGGGCTTAATTGCCGCTTCTACTTACTTCTCGATTACTGGCGTGGAACATAGAAGTATTGCCGTGATAGATCCAAATGGTTATATCAAAACCTCATTAAAAAATACCAATCAAATTAGCTTTAGTTTCCCCGACAAGGTAGATACGGCCAACTATATTAATAAAGGATATACCGATATTTTAATCCTGCCTCAATTTGAGAAAGGTACTAAGTCGGATTATGTGCTTAGATCAAAAAAATCAATGGGTTTAATGTTACAAGAGAGCATTAGTAACAGAATTAATAGCGCTATCGAGGATCAAATGTTACAAGATGCCGGTATTCAACAAAATATGTTGGATTCTATTCATAAAGCTTCACAGGTAACAGAATTAAAAGCCTATGAGGACAAAGGAAGTTCTAGCAAAGAAAGCAATGCAGGCCTAGCCATGGGTATTGGTTATGCGAGTGGTTTACTAATTTATATGACTATGTTTATTTATGGCGCCATGGTAATGCGTGGAGTAATGGAAGAAAAAACAAATCGTATTGCCGAAGTAATTATTAGTAGTGTGAAGCCTTTTGAATTAATGATGGGTAAAATTATTGGTATTGGTGCGGTGGGTTTGACTCAGTTTTTATTATGGATTGTTTTAATAATTAGTTTAACCAGTGTAGCCATGGGCTTTCTGCCTGCCGATATTCAACATCAGGTAAGCACTTTGCAACAAAGCAATGGACAAATGGCAGGTGGTATGATGCAAGCCAGTGAATCGGCTATGAAAATTTATAATTTTCAACATACCATTGCCACAGCTAACTGGCCTTTAATCATTGGCTGTTTTATATTTTATTTTGTAGGCGGTTATTTATTTTATGCAGCTTTATTTGCAGCAGTGGGCAGTACCGTCAACGAAGACCCTCAAGATGCACAAAGTTTAATGTTCCCTATTACCATGCCGCTAATTTTTTCTTATATCATTACTAATATGGTTACCCAGAACCCCAATACACCTATTGCTTTTTGGGCAAGTATTATTCCCTTTAGTTCGCCCATGGTGATGATGGCGCGTGTGGCCTATGGAGTTCCTAGTGCCGTAAGTTATTGGGAATTGGCGCTTAGTATGTTATGCCTTGTTGCAGGATTTATATTTACTACTTGGTTAAGTGGTCGTATTTACCGCACAGGTATATTGCTGTATGGTAAGAAAGTAACTTGGAAAATTATGTTTAAGTGGGCCTTTAAAAAAGGATAGCACTTGCACTTAATCTTAATTTAAAAATTGTAATTAAATACTAAAAAGTCTACAAAGCAATTCTAATGTTCACCCCTGCCCTTGTATTGGTAATGGGTGGTGAAGAGGAGATATACGGGGTTGTTTTACGTTGATCAAAGAATAACTTTAAATTGATTTTACTATTTAGTACATAATCAATGGAAGGCTGTATGGTTACATCTTTTTGACCACCTGTACCATATGCTTCTTTTTGATCCAATCTACTATTGCTATTGTATACATCACGAATGGCAATATCAAATCTTAAAGTTAGATCGTTGTTTAATTTATTGTTGTTTAATCCAGGAATCGTGAATGGAAGTTTTAAACCTTTTTTTCGATAGGCGGTTCCAAATACAAATTCGGTACTATTGTTTTCACTTAATTGATAATCAATTAAGCTTAATGAAAGTATTCTGCTTTTTTTATAGTCAAAACGAAGCGACCATTGAGATAAAGTAGTTACATTAATTCCAATCAAAGGTTCCATTTTTTCACTAATGGTAATATTGGGCACCAAGAAATAAGGTACGTAATTTTTACTAACTGTATCTAAGAACGAAGGGGCATTTCTTCTTCCCGTATCTGCATACATTAAGGAACTTGTAAATCCATTCATGGATAAATTACTATTGTAACCATGCGTTAAAGTAATATTTGAAAATATAGTAGATAAGAATGGAGTTTTGGCTAGCCCATTATAAATAATATTCCAATTGGGTTTCGGCAACATACCCGAAAATGGATTGGATCGAATACTAGAATTATTTTGATTCAATAAATTTACTTTTTGTGGATCTTGTCCAGTATAGGCCGCCAAGAAAGCAGGTATCAAAACATCCTGTGCATACTTGCTATAACCCAATGCATAGCCATCCGCCGTAGTAGCTTTCTTACCAACTGTGCTCCAATAACCATTGGCAGCAGCTACACGCAGTGAAATGGTTTGGCGATAACTTTCAAATGCTTTGAACTGAGCAGAGATTACATTGGGGTTATGTGTTGAAAAGAAAGTATTCAACGCCATGTAACTAATATTAAACCCTCCAGCCGATAAGGGATTGGCATGTGTTGGATTGTCATATTTAGGATTGGTTACACCATAATAACTATTGGTATCCTTAAATAGCTCGGTATACTCTTTGGCAAATGATTTATTTACATTCAAATCAATGATCAAAGATTTGATGGGCTCTAACATCATTCTAAAAGCAAACTTTTGATCAAAAGTTTGTCTAAAAATCATATTGAAATTTGGATCCCTTTTAATTTGATGATTGGCATATTGTTCATTGAGCCAATTGGAGTCGGGCTGCTTTCCTAAAAACATATAATCAATGGTAGGCGAAAACCCAGTACCAGTTTTATTTAAAAATTCAACATTACCATCATAGCCAGGTAAACGACTGTTGAAACTTTCGGTATAATCTCCACTGGCTGTCTTAAGCATGGTTAAAAAACGTGCAATTGGCTTAACCCCGTCTGCTACATAAATGGCTTCATTGGCTTTTAACACGTTTTGAGCAATGCGCTCCTGCCTTCTTGCTTCTCTCCATTTTTTCAAAGTAGAATCTCTTGCTTTTCCAGTTTTCCCAGCCAATGCCTCTTCCTTGGTCATTAAAATTTTTGAAGCCAATGGATTGGTTATACTTTGTTTTGGACCGGAACTTTGTTCATTTAATGCAGCACTTAAAAATTTAGATTTTTGGTACAAAGTTTGAAAATTAAATTGCACACTACCTTGATATGCCAGGGTATTTTCTATAGTATTGCCTAAGTCAACTGCAAGTCTACTTGCACCAATCCAATTGTAACTGGTACTCGCATTTACATTGGCTAAGATCCAATTGGTCAAAGGAAACTTACTGGTAGGCAAATCATATCTGGCTGTAGCTTTTTGACTGTACAAAGTATTTCTACCACTATTAAATACAGGCACAATCCTAGTTAATAAATCTTTAGAACTCAATGTTCCATTGGGCCCATCTGGTTCATCAATCCTTGAATTCATATTCGCAGAAAAATCAAAATTCATCGACCTAGTAAAAGGCCAACGCATATTAAACAATTGGCTTTTGGTAAAATATTTATCATAAGTCGTTTCCACTTTATCAATGGTTCTATCCGATGCATTTACAATTCTGGGCGTGTATTCTCCATATTGCCTATCCAAAACAGTTCTATAACTTATCAAACTTGGCGCTGGATTAAAATTGATGTCCTTGATCCAAGTGAGCCAAGGCGAATTGGTTTTAATTAATTTTTTAAAGGGTTCAAAACTTTTTGTTTGATTATTGAAAGTATAACCTACCGCCCCTCTTTGTTTGGTGACTTTGTTTTGTTCTATAACAGGACTGGTTTGCAATAACTGCGAATAGGAATAACTTAAATCAAAATTACTTATGCTTAAAAGTGAGGGCTTGCCTTTGGCTAGGACACGCACATTGGTAAAGTTTAAAGTTTTAACCGTGGATTGATTGGTAGAAAGATTGATGACCGAATCTCTTTGCTTGCCTTGCAAAGTACTTATTTCTTTGTCGTACTTAATATCCTTATTGAATGGATCGTATTCGGGATTTTCAATAGACTTATTCAAGCCTGCGAAAACTGGAATAGAAACTCTTACCTGCTTTGGTAAAAGTTTTCCTGCATCAATATTACTTGCGATGTCAAATTGAGTCACACCTGTCTTAGCCCTTTGATTCATATTTTGTTCAATGGTGCCAAAACCTGCTGTACGCTTGTTCATCGAAACAGATACATTTCCTAAATCTGCTAAAATCATATCTATTTTTCCCAATGCTGCATAAGAACCACTTTCATCCATTTCGGACAATCTTAGTTCATTGATCCACACTTCGGCATCCACAAATTGTGATTTAGTAGAATTATTTTCAAATGCAATTAAGATGCCTCTTATTTCTCCTAAGTTTGGATTTCCCATTACTGAATAACGCTGGCCAGCATTGCTACCAGAAGTCATTACAGTGCCAAATTTATCTGTATAAGCATAATGCAGTTTGTCTCTTTGCAATTTAAGATTTACCAGATCGTTTAAATTTAAATTCAAACTATTGTCAGCAGGCCAAACCACATCTGCATTCACACTACTATAAGTGCCTTTAGGGGTGACTCTTAAAGGAATTCTTATTTCATAAAAGTTATTTTGAAAATCTTGTCCCATACGAATAATAGCGGTAAGCTCATGATCTGCAATGGGATTGGATGAATTGATTTGACTTTCGGCATGTAAGAACATGGATAAATTTCCATATTTGCGAATGTCAATATTCATCGTCTTAAATATACCACGGGGTGTTTTACCTTTTTGCAAATGATTGATTTGAACACTCAATGCTTGTTCGTTTTGTAATAAATTAACGCCATTGTTGCTTAACAATTGAACCCGCTCAATGCCCGGAGGTATGACATAATTTACAGGTTGTCTGCTTCCATTTTGTTCAATACTTACAGCCAATGTATTGATGGATGAAGTATTATCGGGGCCAATGATTTTATAATTGCCAGAACTATCTACTTCGTTGGCATATTGTCTCCATTGATTGCGTATCAAATCCAGCTTGGCAAAACGAAGTGTAATAGAATCTTCAAAACCAGTCATGTACATTCTCATAAAACGGATCGATCTAAAATCGGTAATGCCCCCAATAGATTTTTTTTGTGGATCACGAATGGGTACTCTAAATAAATACCAATTCTCAGTATGCTGCGTTCCATCAGCATAAGCAACAGATACTTGCTTTGTATCGGTAATGTAGTTTTTGCCAACACTCAATCCCTCCCTCTTCAAATCAATATTGTATTCCCAATAAGCTTCAGACTCATTTAAAGTATTGTCTCTATTTAAATCTTCATTGTCTGGCAACATGGTGGCTGCACTGCTGTAGATGCTATTGCCTGCCACTGGCGAGTTGCCTTGTGGGTTATTGTAAAATTTATATCTGTCTAGGATACCCGAATTGGCAGTGTTGTATGTTTCATCTCTATACCATTTGTAGTTGTCTGCACTGGGGTCATTTAAAAATTGTTGTTTGACGAGCGGATTGGTAATTTGATCAATCACATTTTTTCTTTTCGCACGTTCCTGATCATCATTCATTCCATCAAAACCTACATCCTGATATTTTCTGTCATCTGGATTGTTGCTAAATGCATTGGTTACTTGAATGGGATTGGTAGGTACATTCCCCCAAGTAGAACTATCAATAGATGCCGGAATATTGGGTGTAGGCATTCCATTTTCATAAAAACGTCTACCATCTTTTAAAATATCCTCACTTACATTTCCTAAATTCAAAACCAACTGTCCACTTGTTGCAGGTGATTTTATAAACGGATCTTGCATCCAAAATTCTACATACTCAATCAAATTGGTTTCAAAATCGGTTTGGTCTAGTGCACGCATGATACCTCCCCATTTTTGCGATGGATTTACAAATTGACCTTTGTTGTTTAAATCTTTAAAATTATAATTGTAGGGGCCTCTGTCTTTTGGGAAATAGGTCATGTCAAAAGTAGGCAACTGCACATCGGTTATGTTGGTTGTTTTATTAGGAAAAAGTTCATTGGTAAAAATTTGACGAACTCTTGGATCACTTAATAAAGCAACATTCGAACTCAATGGATTATTGTTACTATTTCTGTCTTGCAAAGTAGGTTCAATAGTATACCAAGCAATGCGCGCTCTGTTTTTATTATAGTCGATAGAATCAGACAAAGCCCCTTCTGCAAAACGATCCATAGGTGTAGAAGACAAAGCCCATGCAGTAAATGGAAAACGCAAATCAATATTGGTTCGGGTAGATTCAAAATCATCTAAATACACCAAGCCACTTCCCCCCTTGCCTATTTGTTGTGCATGCCCTGGTTGTAAATAAGCGGCTTCCCCAAAAGCAGTGATGTATGACTTGGCTTTGGTTTTATAAAATGGAAGTTTATTTAATGCTTTGGTTACACCTGGCAATTCACCTTTGTAATTAAAGTCCACACCATACATTGCATTTTTAATGGGATCGGAGCCAAAATTTGTTTTGGTAAAAAAGGGACGCTCACTTAATCTTTCGGTAGAAAACCCAAGATTAAAATTTTTACTTGCCATGTAATCTAAACGCAATGCTCTAAATCCTCTTTCCTGAAATCCAAAACCTAAATTGTTTTCAAAAGAAACGTTCACTGGAATATTAGAACTTAAAATGCCTGGATTGATAATTCTCACCGTTCCAGAACCATAGTCCACAATATAATCGGTTCCTTCTTTTAAGATTTGTCCGCCAGCTCTAACACTGACAGAACCTTGTGGTACATTGAATGCATTTAAGCTAATTTCAGAACCACCCCCTGCACCTTTTACTTGACCTTCCATAATAAACCTATTTAAATTCGTATAGGTTTGCGCTTCTGATTTTATATTGCGGTACAATTGAGGAAATAAATATTTTTCTTTAACATCCGACATTTGCGCACTTGCAAATGCATTTTTTTCCAAGTCTGCACCAAAGGGCTCTAACACGGGAAAAACTATTCTGCCCATTTTAGACAATACAGTAAAGCCTTCTACATAATCAAATATACCATCGGGTTGCGGATCGTTTCGGTTGTTGAGTCGATCCAGACCTAAAATTTTTATCAATGCTTTTCCTTTCACACTGTCATCCGATACTGGTAAATATCTTTTCTGCCCTAAACTAGGATCCTCATACAATACATTCAATTGAAAATCGGTGGGCTGAATGGTACCAAATAAATCTAAGGAGTACACGTTTTTCATCATCAAATCCCAAATTGGCAAATCGGTTCTTTGTGTAGTTGCTTTTAACAATTTCAAGAACATAATTTGTTGTACCCCATTATTTGGATTCAATGCAATGTTATCGGAGAACTCACCCACTTGATACACTTTACCATTGTAAGTATATTGAAATGCCACAGCCAATACTTCATCAGGTTGTAATGGAATGTTTAAAGATAAAAATCCAATTTGCGGATTGAAAAAATATTCACTCTCTGTTAATTTACGTGCAAAAGTGCGTTCATAATCTTCGGCCGACCTCAATCCCTGCATAGCCAATACCGATGATACATCTGTAGGACTTCTTGATTTTGGATTGTTGATAATAGCTGTATATAAACTATTGGAGCTATTGTCTGGATATTTATTATTAGGATTGGTTTGTAAAACTTTTTTTTGTGGTACTGGTTCTCCCAAGTCGGCCAAGCCAATAACATCTCTAGCATTGGTGGTTTGACCATTTCGATTGGTGACCCATACCTCAATTTTTTTGATTTGCGCTTGCGAAGTAACCACGGGCAAATTGCTCATGGCCTTATTGTAATTGTTTCTAAAATACTGCGCCAATAAAAAGTGACGATTCTCTTCATAATCGTCTAATCGTTTTTGAAAATGCTGCGTAGTAGCCCCTCCCTGTAAATTCATAGATTGCCTTTGCGATTTTTGATTGGCAATGGCTGCTGTTATAAATAATCTACCAAACTGTAATTGTGTTTTAACTCCAAATAAATTTTGTGTACTTGGAATTAAAGTACTTCTTGATATATAATTGATGTTACCAGCATCTATAGATTTTACAATTTCATCTTTCTTACCCTTATAACTTAATTTTATTTGATTGTCAAAGCCAAGATTCGATAAAGAATTTAGATTGATGGGGATTTTTAATTTGTCTCCAATGCTTGCATTCATGCTAAAATTGGTGTTGGCATTAAAATCGAAGCCTCCATTTTTTCTAGCCGCTTCGGGCAAGGTTGGATTGGCCACACTTTGGCCTTGGTAACCTGCCATAATATTTATTTCCCCCACCGGCTTGATGTCTACTTTTAAATCAGAACCAGTTTTTCCAAACAATCTATCAAAGTAACTATCGTACACTTTTGCTTTGGGTCGACTTACTTTTCTATTTAAAGTACCCAATGAGTTCGCACGTTGTATAAAATAAGCTTGCTCATCTTTATTGGTTTTTAATTTCCAAAATTCGTCAAAACTTAAAGTAGCAGGAATGCGTTGGGGCTTGCCTGCCACCATTTGAGTTATAAAATAACTGTTTGTTTTAGGATCATATTCGACCCTTCTTTTTAATACACTGGTATCTCGAAATTCAAAAGGATTTTTACTAGGGTCAGATAAAAAATCCCCTCTTCTATCTTGAATAGGAAAATGAACCGAATCTTTTACTAATTTTCTCCTTGCTGTATCTTTTGATTTACTAATAGTGGTATCTGCAAATGGAACTTTCAATCCGGTTTTAACTTGCGCTATTAATTCACTCCCCAATAGAAGTAAAGAACAGGACAGTAAAACCGTTTGAACTATTTTCAAATGAAATAAAATTGTGATTTAAAAAATTAGCAGTTTTTTAAAGCGGCTTTGATTAAAGTTTCCAAACTAAGCTCTTGTCCTTCTGATTGAATTGTTTTATCTACTGCTTTTTCAGCAACTGCTTTTTGAATACCTAAAGAAATCAAGGCCTGAACTGCATCTTGATGGGGGGTGTTTTTATTAGACATAGCAAAACCACCAATTGGATTATTGCTCATATTGATTTTTGAAAGCTTATCTCTTAGTTCAAGAACCAATCTTTCTGCAGATTTTTTTCCAATACCTTTGATTTGTTCTAGCTGACGTGCATCGCCTTGTACAATAGCTCTAATAATTTCATGTGGCTGCATTCCAGACAACATCATTCGAGCCGTACTTGCCCCTACCCCCGAAACACTAATTAATTGTAAGAACAATTCCTTTTCTTGTTGATCAAAAAAACCAAAAAGCACTTGGGAATTTTCGGTAATATGCAGATACGTATGCAGTAAGCCTTTTTCTTTTTTTGAAATGGCTTCATAGGTGTTTAAGCTAATATTTACCTCATAGCCTACACCCCCCACATCTACGATAAGTTTTGCTGGAGTGAGTTGAACAAAATTGCCTTGTAAAAATGCTATCATAATGTGTTCAAATTTAGCACATAAGGAACGAAAAAAGGCCATTTAGCCCATTTCTTGCCCAAATTTTCAGATATTTGTAAGCTAATATAAACGCTCTAGAAAGATGTCTACAATGAATGCCGCCATAACCGCAGTAGGAGGATATGTTCCTGAAACCAAATTGACCAATTTTGACCTTGAAAAAATGGTGGATACCAACGACGAATGGATTAAGAGCAGAACTGGGATTTCGGAGCGAAGAATTCTAAAAGAGCCAGGAAAAGCAAGTTCGGATATGGCTGTAAAAGCGATTGAAGTAATCATTCAAAAAAAGAAATTAGACCCATTAAGTATTGATTGCATTATTTGTGCAACCGTTACACCCGACATGGCCTTTCCTTCTACAGCCAATTTAATTGGAGATAAAATTGGCGCGAAAAATGCATTTGGTTTTGATTTAGGTGCAGCTTGTAGTGGATTTTTATTTGCATTAACTACAGCAACCGCTTTTATTGAATCAGGTAGATATAAAAAAATTATTGTGGTGGGCGTGGATAAGATGAGTTCGATTATAGATTATACCGATAGAGCTACTTGTATTTTATTTGGAGATGGTGCTGGTGCTGTTTTAGTAGAACCTACTTCAGATGGATTGGGTGTACAAGATTCTATTTTAAAAAGTGATGGATCGGGTGCCCCTTATTTACATATTAAAGCAGGCGGCAGTTTAAAACCAGCAAGTATGGAATCTATATTAGCAAAAGAGCATTATGCCTTTCAAGATGGACAACCTGTTTTTAAATTTGCAGTCAAAGGCATGGCCGATGTGAGTGCGGAACTTATGGAAAAACATCATTTAACTGGAGAGGACATTGCATGGCTGGTTCCTCACCAAGCCAATTTAAGAATTATTGATGCCACTGCCAATAGAATGGGCTTATCTAAAGAAAAAGTAATGATCAATATTGGGAAATATGGCAATACCACCGCAGCAACGATACCGCTTTGTTTATGGGACTGGGAAGCACAACTAAAAAAGGGCGACAACTTAATTTTAGCTGCCTTTGGTGGTGGATTTACTTGGGGTGCAACCTGGATCAAATGGGCTTATTAAAAAGTGGTATATTTAATTAAATTGAAGCTATGAAAAATAAAAAATTTAAAGGTATTAGTACTTTAACCTTGCATACGGCTAGTAATGAAAATGATAATTTTTCACATACCACCCCTATTTATGCAACTTCAACTTTTACTTTTGATTCTACCGATGAAGGCATGGAGCGCTTCAAAGGAGCAGATAAAACACGCATTTATTCAAGATGGGGCAACCCCACTTTTTTAGTTGCAGAAAAAACCATTGAAGCTTTAGAAGCACATGGATTAAAAAATGAAAAAGGTGAACCTTTAGAACTAAAAGCATTATTGCATTCAAGTGGTCAAGCTGCTATGAGTACTTTATTTTTAAGCAATCTTAGTGCAGGAGATACTTTGGTTTCTCACTATTCATTATACGGCGGAACGCAAGAATTAATGCAAAAGCTATTAGCTGAAGCAGGGATTAAAACAATTTTAATTGATGTTAGAGATATCAAATTATTAGAGAAAACAATACAGGAGAATAAAACGATTCAATTAATTCATCTTGAAACCCCCGCCAATCCTACATTACAGTGTGTAGATATTGAAGCTATTTGTACCATTGCACACCAACACAGTATAAAAGTTTCTGTAGACAATACGGTAGCTACCCCCTATTTACAACAACCTTTTGCCTTGGGTGCAGATTTTGTTTTTCATTCTGCCACTAAATTTTTAAATGGGCATGGCTCAGCCATCAATGGGGTATTATTAGGAAAAGACTTGACTTTTATGCAATCTAAAGTTTGGAAATGGCATGTGTTATTGGGAGGGAATTCCAATGCATTTGATTCTTATTTATTGATACAGGGCATGAAAACTTTAGAAATTAGAATGGACAGACATTGCAGCAATACAGAAAAAGTAGCTGCTTTTTTAGACCAACATCCAGCAGTTGAAAAAGTAAATTATACTGGATTGGCAGCACATCCCGATCATGCCATTGCAAAAAAACAAATGAAAAAACATGCCCCTTTAATAAGTTTTGAAATTAAAGGCGGCCTAGAAGCCGGTAAGAAATTTTTAGACGCACTAGAAGTTTGTGTTCGCGCTGTTTCATTAGGTACAGTTGATACTTTGGTTTCACATCCTGCCAGCATGACCCATTATGGCATACCAAGAGAAGAGAGAATTAAATATGGCATTACCGATGGTTTAATCAGAATGAGTGTAGGCATCGAAAATTACGAAGACCTAGAAGCCGATTTAGCACAAGCATTGGCAAAAATATAATTCAATACTAATTTCTACTACTAAATTTTTCTGATGGATATTATCATACGCCGAGCAAAAAAAACAGACTGTGTTCGATTGTTAGAACTGATACAGGAACTGGCTGTTTATGAAAAAGCACCTGAGGAAGTAACGGTTAGCCTGGCGCATTTTGAAGAAAGTGGCTTTGGCTCAAACCCAGTGTGGTGGGCTTTTGTAGCCGAAGTAAATGATGTAGTGGTTGGGATGGCTTTATATTATGTGCGCTATTCTACTTGGAAAGGACAAAGAATGTATTTAGAAGATATTTTAGTCACAGAAGAAATGCGTGGCAAAAAAATTGGTAGCTTATTATTTGATGCATTGATACAAGAAGCAAAAGAAAAAAAATTTATTGGTATGAATTGGCAGGTATTAGATTGGAATGAGCCCGCCATTAATTTCTATAAAAAATACAATGCTAGTTTTGATCCAGAGTGGTTGAACTGTGCTATCAATTTTTAGTCAAAAATGGTTCTTAAAACTTCATTTTTCTTTTTACCAAACGATTTTGAAAAACTAAGTTCAAAACTATTCTGTTTAAGACTTGCGCCTGTTAAATCGTTATTGTATACATCATAACTTATTCCAAAAACATTTGTATCCATCAATAAGGATAAGGTTGGTATAATAGCTTCTTTCAATCTATAATAACATCCTACATACAATCTTCTAACCGTTTCAAATTTACTAGCAATAGGCAAACCCATTGCTCCACCAAAAATTATTTGCTGATTGATGCTGGCATTATTGGATCTATTGCTATAAGAAGCATGCAGCATGTAGGTTTTATCATCTTCAAGTATATGTTCGGCATTAATAAAAATACTCACTCTCATGCCTGTTGGTTCTTGAGTTGCATCTGTAACAATATTGGGAATGGTATTAAAAAATGCACCCACACCCCCTTGAATATAACTGGTTTCGGAATGATGTTTAAAAACAAAACCTGTATTAGCAGTAAAACTTTTTGGAAATTTATTAAATGCCAATACAGAAGGCGGAAGTCCTGTTGATGCTGATAAATTTGACATTTGACTGTTCAATTGATCCCCCAATACCAACTTGCTTTGATTTAAAAAAGTTTGTGCATAAGTTCCTGCTAAACCAAGCGCAATGCTATTTTCTTTATGCTCATCTATATAAATACGATAAGCCAAGTTCATTGTGATGTAATTGGTTTGCAACAATCCTCCCGCCAATTGATCGGACATAATCTGAAGTCCATATCCAAAACTATTGTTATTGTCTATATTATTATTTTTAAAACGACTGTCCCAACTTGCAACAATGGTATTAGAAACATTGTTGTTTGCAAACATTTGCGTTCTTAAATTACTTTGAATTCTTTGATCATAAATACCATCCCCCACCAATGCCGGATTTTGAAACTGTGCATTAAGATAAGGCTGCGACAATACCATATTTTGCGCCATGGCGCTTTGAGTGAAATAGAAAAATAATATGACAAAAAAATATTTCAGTTTCTTTTATTTTAATAAAATGAATGTTCCTGTTCTAGGAAGGCTGGTGGTTAATGGGTCATCCTTAAAACTAGCTATCCACAAATACACATCAGAATCGAATAAAGTCCCATCTAGGCCTCTTCCATCCCAACTATCAGTAATTCCGGTAAATTTTTTAATCAATTGCCCATTTCTATTAAAAATGCTAAAGCCTGTTAATAAATCTGGAGCGAAAGCACTATTTGCAAAAATCCTAAACTTGTTGTCAAATTCATTAGTACTGCCTGGAACAAAAGCATTAGGGATTTGGAAGTAAGAATTAGGAGCAGCATTTACTAAAACAGTTAAAGGATCTGAAAGGTTACTTATACATCCGTTCAAGCTAACCGTAGCAAAGTAATCCCCAGACATAATTATTGCTGCAGGACTAATACTTGGATTTTGCTGAGTAGAGGAAAACCCATTTGGGCCAGACCAATTATAAGTTGTTCCGCTTAAACTAGTTGCTTTTAAATTTATAGTCGCCCCAACCTCAATTGGACTATTGCTTGAAACAATAGGTGCTATAGGTGTAGGATTTACTGCAACGACTAATGGAATTGACAAGGGGCTCACACAACCATTAAACTTAATTTTTAAACTATAGTTTCCTGCAATTGCAGATGTTATATTATTAATAGTAGGATTCATACTTGAACTTATAAATCCATTTACTCCTTCCCAATAATAAATTGCACCAGAAATATTAGTTGTGCTTAAATTTAAGGCTGCTCCTTCACAAACTGGGCTATTACTTGTAATAGTAGGTGTTGGAGGCAAGGCCTTTACATTTATGTTAATTGCTGCTCTTGGACTTTCACAAGAATTAGCAGTATTTGTTTGACTCACATAATATTTTAAAATACCTACTGTAGTTGTTAATGGTGTTGGGGCAGTTACTGCACTAGTACCTCCACTAGCATCGGTACCATACCAACCTAAATTATGGTTGGCTAAATTAGTTGCTGTTAAAGGAACTGCTGTTTCATTAAAGCAATATTCTTTATCAGTAACAGTAGGCGCAGTAGGTAAAGTATTGACTATTACAGTTCCTGCTCCAACATCACTTGTACATGTATTACTATTTGTAATCGTTAAACTATATGTTCCTGCTTTAGTAGTTGTAAAACTATTTACATTTCCAGGTGCTGT
>CAIPJS010000055.1 GCA_903865435.1 uncultured Bacteroidota bacterium
ATACATTATATATTTAAAATATATAATGTATAAAGTAATGAATTCATTAGAAAGCAAGGAAATTGATGCTATCTAACCCCTAGTTTAAAATGTCATTGATGATTTTGACATGATGATTTGTATGCACTCCTAGGAACTTTATGGTATCAGATTGTTGAAGATCCCCAAAAATGGGATGAGTAAAATATTGATCTTTATTTGCGCTTGAAAGTAGCTCAAGCTGTTTGCGTGATTCAGCAATACTTTCTAAAACCAAATTGGCTGTGATCTCACTAGAAGGTTTGGTAAAGGAAGGTGCAGTTGCCTTACCTCTTGGAAATTTTTTGAGTAGCATTACTATAAATCCTTTGTAACTAAATTTCTTTTTGAAATTTTTAGGATCTGATTTTATTACTGCACTTGTTATACTATTAATGACCAAGCAAATATGTATACTATGCCATCCTACACTTGCTGAAGAGATGGCTGTATTCGTTGCTGCGTAATGTGTTGTCTGGGTTTCTAAATAATTTAATAAAAGATTTATTTTTTTCATTATTTAAAAATTTCAGCCAATTTATTATTTAATACTTCCCCTCTTAAATCTTTGGCTATAATTTTCCCATTAGGATCAATTAAGAAATTTTGAGGGATAGATTGTATGCCATATAAAACAGCAACTTCATTTTTCCAGAATTTCAAATCTGAAACATGAGTCCATGTTAGATTGTCTTTATGTATGGCATCCATCCACTTTTGTTTTGCATTGGGTTGGTCTAAAGAAACACCTAATACAGTAAACCCTTTGGTATTGTATTTGCCGTAAGCAGCTACTACATTTGGATTCTCTTGACGACATGGACCACACCAGCTTGCCCAAAAATCTATCAATACATATTTACCTCTTAATGAACTTAGTGCAACCGGAATTCCTGCAGTATCATTTTGAGTAAAATTCATGGCCTCTTTGCCTATACTTATTTTTTTAGCTGTACTAATCTTTTCAGCCATTTCTTTCCCAGATACCGATTCGCGAACTACTTTAGATAGTTTTAAAAAGGTAGGTTCTACTTCGTCTGCATTAAGCGTATACCCTGCATAATTACTAAAAGCATACATTACAATTGGTGAATTGAGATTGACTAAAACATATTCTTTTTGCTTCATTCTCATTTCGGCATCTAACTTGTCAAAATCTTCATCAATCTTCTTCATGCCTACTTCATCTTTCTTCTTATACAATTCATTATATGCCAAACTCAAGTTTGACATTTTATCTGATATAGCTTGTGTATAGGCATTGAATTTTTTATACTCAATATTTGTTTTTGAGCCTACAAAAGTAAGGTTTGAAAAAGAGTCCACACTGTTCGCAGACATATTTGAATTTTCTATAAAAACACTTGCCATATCTTTCTTATAGGAGATGGCTCTTTTAATTTTTAAAGAAGTATCTACTTTGTAAATTGCCCGTAAACGAGCCAATGTAGGTTCAATCAATTTGCCTTTAAGCTCATATTTTCCATTCACCACATTGGCACTGTCTTCTGTAGAGGTCCCATTAAAATAATAGGATAGCATTACTTTTACAATGGGCTCTTTTACTTTAGATACATCGCCTTTTAAAATATATCCATTTTGCGCATTTAGATTTGTAAATACTAAAAATGCTGCTATGTTTAAACAAAGTCTTTTCATAAGTATAATTTAAGAAATGAATTTACCGAATATTATTTTTTTTAACCATTTAATTTAATGGAGCAATCATTACTGCCTTTAATGGCGGGGCTTTTGGAAATGCATCAAAGGGGAACATTGGCTTTTGGATTCTTTTATATGGTAGTCTTTTTAAATCTTGGTCCACTCCACCTGGTGTAGTAGCCATAATCCAATCTGCTCTTAAATCATAAAGTTCTGGAACCAAATAACCAATTTTAACAATCACGATGGCCGATTTTCTTGGATTCAATCCAAGCCTGGTATAATCAGATTCTAAATGATAAGGCTTTCTTTTTTGTGTTACAATTACATGCACCGATCCTACTTTAACCACCACTTCCACTTCGGCATGGAGATCTCCTTTATAAATAGATTCCACTACGCCTGTTAATAAAACGGGTGGCGCATATCGATGATCAATGGCCGCACCCACCAATGCACTTACTTTTCCCCCCACGCCAACTTTTATAGCTTCCTTTACAAGTAATGGGCCTGGTATGGAAGCATAAATAACCGATGGTCCATTTGCGGATTTAAATTCTTTTCTTTCTAATATTTTTTTCAATGTCCAACTTACATCCCCCGCACCACCTGCAGTGGGATTGTCTCCCATATCACTTATTAAATAAGGTTGCTTTTTACTAGCAATGGCTAAATTTAAACTTTCCTCTAAACTTGCGGTGGGTGCTACAAAAACAAAATCATTGCGTACTTCCCAAAAGCTTTTTGCGAGCGCCTCTGCAGTAGCGCTTACTTTTTGTTGATCATCCCCTGTAACCACCACTGCAGCATGATTGCGCGGTGCATCGGCCCAAGCATATCCTATCCAAATAGCTGCATCAATTATGCCTTCTTGACTGGTAGCAGGCACCAATTTTGCATACAAACTTTTTCCTGGTTCAATTCTGGTACTTGTTTTTTCTCCAGGTAAAAGTATAGGCACATTCACCCATGCTTTATACAATGGCTTTCCCTTTCCATTATTTAATCTACTAACTAAATTTGAAACAGCTCTACGTTTGGTATCAATTTCATCTTCGTGAGGTGCCATTCTGTAACAAGTAATAAAATCGGAATTTTTTGCTAAGTCAATTGAAACATTGCCATGCAAATCCATAGAGGTAGAGATCAAAACATTATTACCTACTACCGCTCTAATTTTTTTGATAAAATCTGCTTCTGGATCTTCCATACCTTGCACACTCATCGCTCCATGGATATCAAAAAATATTCCATCGTAAGGCATATTTTTTTTTAACATGGCTATGGATTTATTTACTAAAGAATTATAGGCTTCTTTTGTAACCACTCCACCAGGAAGTGCATGCCCATATAACAAAGGGATCCAATTTGCTTGATTTCTTAAAATAGAATCTGTTTGTAAGAAAGGATAAAATTTAAATATATCCATACCAATACTAGCATGAAAATCTTCCTCATTGGTTAGTGCTGGTGAAAAAGTACTTGACTCTATGGCCAATCCCAAAATGGCAATTCTAGGATTTTTCTTTTGGGGGTTATTTGAGCTTTGTGCAAATACTATGTTTGCCATCAACAAAATAATGATACTTGAAGCAGCTAGTTTTTTCATGCGGTTTTTTTTACTCACTAAAGTTACCCAATGATTTTAATTTTATACTAAATATAATTGACCGTTCATTCTAACAAAGGCTTCGGCTGCCTTTACACCCATTTCTCTGCCTCTAAAATCTTCCATCGCAGCATGTCCACATTGGTAGATACCCGGAGGATCTTGGCTTACATGGCAATACACTGCATCTCTTTTTTGTTGTTGTGTTTCGGTAATATCCACATAATCTGTTGGATGAAAAATAAAAGTTTGCTCACCTGTACAAACTTCAAAAAAGTACAAATGAAATTTCTTACCCAGTCTTACCCAGGTTTGTATACCCAATAAACTTGCAATTTGATGATCCTTGTGCACATCTAATGGCCAATGGGTAAAAAGTACATCGGGACTTTCATTGGCAATAATGGTTTTTATTTTTTCTAGCCAAACATTATCCATAATACTTGCCCCATCTATTTGACCTGCAAAAATATATTTTGTATCTAAAATGTCACAAGCTTGAATGGCTTCTTTTTTTCTAATACTTGCCGCAGCATCATGCGATGTGCCAGGAATACCTGCTTCTCCAGTAGTTAAATATATAATTGTTACATCATGCCCTGCTTTTCTAAGCTTAGCCAATGTTCCACCGCAACCACTTTCAGGATCATCAGGGTGACCACCCAAGCAAACAATTTTTTTCTTCTCCACTTTTTCAACATGACTAGCTTGCAATAAACCACTCAAGCCTAAAGCGCCTACTGTGGCACTTGCTTTTTTTACAAAATCCCTTCGGGTATTGGTCATGGTATCAGTTTTATTTGGACTTAACTTTGCATTAATATTCCACCTATAAAGTAGCCTAGATCAAATTTAATATAGAATTTGAGCAATTGTATACATTTGATAAAATTATATCAAAACATAGCTTACTTTTAGCAAAATAATACAGTTTATGCAAGAACAAAATTTTAAAAATCATGCCAAAATGGTACCCGGATATCATTATGTTACCCTGCCTGCCATTTTAGTATTATTAATTGGTGCTGTTTACAATTTAGCAAAAGCCGATCAGGAAGATTGCTTAACTGCTTGCTTAATTTTACTTTCGGTAATTGTTTTAGTATTGCTTTCCTGGTATGCCCGCGGATTTGCTTTAAAAGCACAGGACAGAGCCATTCGTGCCGAAGAAAATTTTAGATACTATTTAGCTACTGGAAAAGCATTTCCTAAAGAATTAAGTATGGGTCAAATTATTGCTTTAAGATTTGCAGGTGACGATGAATTTGTTGCATTGACAGCAAAAGCCATAGCCGAAAATTTATCCAACAAAGCAATCAAAAGTTTAATTAAAAACTGGAAGGCCGATAACAATAGAGCTTAATCACTTTTTTATCTTCCTACAGCCGGCATTACAGGTAAACTTTCATTACCCGTTTCATTCACAGCTTGTACTGCAAAGAAATAATTGTCTTTGCTAAAAGGTAAACTCATGTCTAAACTTTCAGTGTACAATTTCTTTTGCCATACTGGACTGGTCGTTTCACGCATCAATATGTAATAACCTTTAACTATTCCAGTCTTTGGCGCTTTCCAATACAAATAAGTGGAATTGGTTAATTTTTTTACATCAATTTTTACTTCCTCAGGAATGGCAGGCGCTTTAGCCAAATTGGCTAAGTTGGCTAAATTAATACCTGAATTTTTTCTGAGGTATTCAAAATCGATATGTTCAATTACATCACCATAATTAATTCCATTTTCAACTCTTATGTCCTGATGTTGACGCGTATAATTTTCGTTCATTTCTGTTATCCTTACTGCAGCAAATCCATTCTCCACAAAAGCACTGTGATCACCGCCTCTTAAAAAACGATCGTTACGGTAAATCATCATTAATTGTAAATTTTCAACATAACGCTCTCCTACCTCTTTGATATAACGTGCCAATTGTCTTGATCTACCATCATTCTCTAATCCTAAATTTCTTATTTGCGTAGCCGTCTTGCCCGTATCCGTGACCGATAAACCTTCGCTAAAAATACGCAAACGTGTATTGTCAATAATGTTAGTTTCATTGCTATTGTTACTACCCATAATATCATTGTTCAACACAGCTTCTATTTTCCAATTTTCTTTTTTGGCTTTACTCGCCATAAAATAAGCACCTAATAAACCTTGTTCCTCTCCACTTACTGTTACAAAAATAATAGTGGCAGGAAAACTATGTTTGCTCATTACTCTTGCACATTCCATTACCGCAATGGTTCCACTTCCATCATCATTTGCTCCTGGAGCATCCCCCACACTATCCATTTCATTGGAACGTCTGCTGTCCAAATGACCACTTATTACAAACACTCTTTTATCATTTGGATCGGTACCTTTCAAAGTAGCCACTACATTGCCTAAGATGATGGGCCTATTCACTCTTTTGCCATCTGCTTTATAGGTAATCGTATCTATAAATGCTGTCAACCTACCATTACTCGATTTTGCATATTCATTAAATCTACTCAATATCCAAGCTCTTGTAGCACCAATCCCTTTTGTATTACTAGATTGGTTGCTTAAAGTTGATCTAGTGCCAAAACTTACAAGCTTAGTCATATTCTGTCTCAAACTATCAACATTAATTTCTTTTACCATCGCATCAATTTCAACATCTTTCTTAATGATTTGTTGTGAAAAAACATTGGTTGCAATGGCCATCATTCCAATGAAGAAGCATCCTAATTTTTTTGTATTAGTTTTTATATTGTAATTTTTCATAAAGTACTATTTGATTTTATTTTTAAATATATCAATTTTATTAGAAACATAGTCGTTTTCTGTTTTACTTATTATCCAGCAATTCCCAATGGAGAGAAATAGATAAAGATGCCAACAATCAATACGATCACAATGCTAGAAAGCCAAACATCGGTTGCATTCCAACTGGCTCTTGATTTGGCTTTGTCTGCACTTACTGTTGTAGCAAACGTGAGTCCATTCAATTGGGCTTCTGAAGGTTTTTCTGTAAACAAGCTTACAATAATTAAGATAGCAATAGAAACTAAAAATAGAATGATGCAGAAATATAAAAAATTGATGGTAGCAAAACTATATGCAAACCCTGTTAAGTTGGCCCTATCCAATTCTAAAACTATACGCAACACCCCTATCAAAAAACCAACCACCATGGCAGTGAAAGCCCCTTTTGAATTGATGCGTTTTGAAAATACACCCAATAAAAAGACTGCAGCAATAGGTGGCGCTAAATAAGATTGCACACTTTGTAAATATTGGTACAAAACTCCAGATATTTTTGACATCAACGGTATCCAAACCATGCCTAATATCACTACCACAGCAGTAGTGATACGTCCTACTTTTACCAATTCCTGATTGCTTGCTGCTGGTTTAATTTTTTGATAAATATCCATAGTAAATAAAGTTGAACATGCATTGTATACCGAAGCCAAAGAACTCATCAATGCTGCCAATAGACCCCCTGCCAATAAGCCTCTTAAACCTGTCGGCAACAAATCACGCACCAAAGTTGGAAATGCTTGATTGGCATCGGTTAAATGTAATTTTCCTTGTTGTGCTAATGAATAAGCAATTAATCCTGGAATTAAAAAAATGAAAAATGGCAACAGTTTTAAATAAGCAGCAAATAAAGTTCCTCTTCTTGCTTGCTGTTCGTTTTTACCAGCCAAACATCTTTGAACAATGTGTTGATCGGTACACCAATACCATATGCCTACAATGGGTGAGGCAAATAAAATGCCAGCCCATGGAAAATTAGGATCACTTAAAGGAGGAAACATGGATAGTTTTTCTTTTGGGATGGAGGTCATTAAACTATTCCATCCGCCCACTGCATGCAATCCATACAACATTAATATCGCAGAACCTGCCAACAATACAACTGCTTGAATGGCCTCGGTATACATCACTGCATGCAAGCCTCCAAATACCGTATACACTCCTGTGATGATGACTAATATAATAGCTGCTGTCCAAAAATCAATACTTGGAAAGAATATTGTAATTACAGTGGCTGCAGCAAAAATGGTAACCGAAGCTTTTGTGATGATATAACTTAGTAACTGAATGACAGACAAAAGAATACGAGATTTTGCATTAAATCTTCTTTCTAAAAATTCAGGCATGGTATACACCATGCTTCTCATATAAAAAGGAACAAATACCCAACCTAAGGTTAAAATAATCCAAGAGTGCAATTCATAATGCCCCATCACCAATCCTGAACTAGCGGCTGTACCTGCCAAACCTACAATATGTTCTGAACCCACATTAGATGCTAAGATGGATGCACCAATCACAAACCAACCTAAATTTCGATTGGCTAAAAAATAATCTGACGGTGAAGCTTTGCTTTTTTTAATGGACCACACCGATACTGCGGCAATCACTCCTAAATATAAAACAATAAAAAGCCAATCGATGGGACCTAGTAAATGTTCCATAAGCTTACATTAAATTTTATGGAATATACTAAATTTTTTAAACTTACTTTTTCTTATACCTAATTTTTACTTTGGTTACGCCATCCTCAAGCATCCCCAATTCTTTTGCAGCCGATTTTGTTAAGTCTACAATACGTCCTTTAACAAAAGGGCCACGATCATTGACCCTAACCACTACGGTCTGATTGTTTTTCAAATTGATTACTTCCACTTTGGTTCCAAAGGGAAGTGTTTTATGGGCTGCAGTAGTTTTATTATGCCTAAAAATCTCGCCATTGGCGGTGGTTCTTCCTTCATAATAATCAGAATAAAAAGAAGCCATCCCCTTTTGTGTAGCATAACTGCATCCTGTAAGCGATGCAAAAAATAGCATGGCCATTACAATTTTATCTGCCCTAATTAATTTAGTAAAGATGACCACTAATTATTCTTCGAATCTAAAATAACTGGCGTCTTGCCTCCACCCATAATGATTACTTTAGCATTAGGAGAAGTAATCAATCCTTTCATTACTTGAATTTGCTCATATTGCAATTGCTTATCACCTAAGCCTGAACTTATAATTTTTTGATAGTCAGCGATACCTTGCGCTTCCACTCTTTTACGCTCGGCCTCTTGCTTTTCCTTTTGCAAAACAAATTGCATTTTTTGTGCATCTTGTTCTGCTTTGATTTTATCTTCGATTGAAGCTTTTACGGTAGCTGGTAAAACAATATTTCTAACCAACAATTGCTCTAAGACCAAACCACGAATTTTTAAATTTTCTTCGATGGTTTTAAAAATTCTACTTTGAAACTCGTCACGCTTCACCGAATACAAATCAACCGCAGTATAATACACTGCATTGTCTCTTATTTTTGTTCTAGTGATAGGACGTACAATTACATTTTTAAAATCATACCCAATCTCTCTAACAATTTTTGGGGCTTCTGTAGATTGAACTCTGTATAATACCGTTAAATCAATCACTACTTCTAAACCATCAGCAGTTAATACTCTAATGGCATCATCACCAGCTACTTCACCTTCGGTATGCACGCCGCTCATGGTATAATTCTGGGTTCTAACATCAATGGTATTTACGGTAACCAATGGATTTACAAAATTTAAACCACTGGTAATCACTTCATCCTGTACTTTACCAAACATTGATTTTACTCCAATTTGACCTGCATCAATTTGTTTGATACAAGAAGTAAATACGCCTATTAATAATGCCACAACCCCAATACTTCTAATAGTTGCTTTAGGAATGGCTACTGGTAAATTCAAATTTTCAACAGCTCCGGCTGCAAAAAATAAAACAAGCCCTAGAATAATAAATAACATAAAATTTTATTTAAGTAAGTGTTTTGTCTTACACTCAAAATTGACAAATTTGTCTATACTAAAATTACATCAAATTTGGCTGAATTCCATTGCAATTAGTACCCATTTTAAGCACAGCATTCCTAAAAACATTGTTTCTATGTGGTTAATTTTAAATAAATTAGTGCTCTAAATATAAATGATATGAAAAATAAAAGTTGGATACTAGGCTTAAGTCTACTATTTATAGGCAACAACCTAATTGCACAAATCAAACCAGAGTGGAATGCTATTTTTAATCAAATCAATAACGAGGTTACGAATAATTCAAACGCCTATGCTTCGCTTAAAATTTCAACCGAAACCATTGGGCATCGTTTAACAGGATCTGAAAATGGGAAAAAAGCCGAGCAATATGCTTACGATTTATTAAAAACTTATGGCTTTACCAATTTACGTTTTGAACCTTTTGAAGTGGAAAGCTGGAGCAGAGGTAAAATAGAAGTAACCATTGGCAGTGATTTTCAAAATCAGCATACCATAAAATCAGTTACGCTAGCACACTCACCTGTAAAAGCGGATGTAAGTTTAGAAGTAGTGGATATGGGCAATGGCGTGGAAGATGATTATATCGCTAACCCTGATAAAGTAAAAGGAAAGATTGCTTTGGTTTTTTTAGGTGTCTTGCCTAATTCAAAAGTAGGCACACCTTCTTTACATCGTTCCGAAAAAACTGCATTGGCGACACAATACGGCGCTAAAGGTATCATCATCATCAATACCCCACCCAATGGTGTATTGTTAACTGGTACTGCTTCAGTGACTGGAAAATTAATTCCCATTCCTGCAGTATGCGTGGGTAGAGAAGATGGCCTTGCATTAAGAGAACAACTTGCCAAAGGAAAATTATACAGTCATATTATCATGAATAATTTTTCGGGATTGATTAAAGCACGCAATGTGGTTGCTACCATTCCTGGTAAATCCATTCCTAAAGAAAAGATTGTTATTGGAGGTCATTTAGATAGTTGGGATTTAGCTACTGGTGCCATTGATAATGGGATTGGATCTTTTTCTGTTTTAGACATGGCACGTACTTTTATAAAATTAAAATTAAATCCTGCTAGAACAGTTGAATTTGTAATGTTTATGGGAGAAGAAGAAGGTTTGCTTGGATCGAGAGCTTATGTAGATGATGCCATTAAAAACAAAAGCATTGATCAAATTAGATACATGTTAAACTACGACATGACAAATGATCCAAAAGGATATGCTACAAGTGCAGATGATAGCAAAGATTTAATCAGTGGCATTGGTGCCATTGCACATAGTATTGATAGTTCCTTTACCAATTTATTTAGAGTTGGTGCTGGATTACACAGCGACAACCAACCTTTTATGCTTCAAGGTGTTCCAACAGGTGGTGGTGCAGGCGGCGGTCTTCCTAAAAATGCTGGACCCTGCTACCATGCCGATTGTGATGTATTTAGTTTGGTAGAAGAAAAAGGTATGAAAAATACAGTTCGCTTTGGATCGATGTTATTGTATGGTATTGCAGATGCAACTGAAATTAAATCAAAACACTTTACGGATGAAGAAACTAAAAACTTCTTAATTAAGAATAATCTAAAAGAGCCCTTAAAAATTGCTGGCGAATGGCGCTGGAAAGATTAAGTCTCTATCTATTTAAAATACTTAGCTTTACATGATACTAACAAAAAAGCTCCTCGATTTCTCGCGGAGCTTTTTTTTATATTTTAAGCACTAATTTTTTATAAAATATCGGTTACCCAATTTTTATTTTTTGTACACCACTATGTAATTGTACAGATTTACCACCCCAAATGAATATACCAGTCGTGTTTTTAGGTAAATTAATTTCAGCTTCAACTCCATTGTTGGACTTTTTAGTAATTTCTACTGCAATGGTCCCACTTGGATGTGGCATACTTGCTTTGACATGTGTCAATGCTCCTAACGCAGGTTCAATTTTTACCGAAGCGAAACCAGGTGCTGCAGGCACAATGCCACAGATAGTAGCAAAGAAATCATAATTGGGACTTGCACTCCAAGCATGACAATCCGATCTGGTTGGATCTGGTTGTTCTGCAAAAGTAGTTAAGCCATTGTCAATCATATCTCTCCATGGTTTTAGTTCGTCATAATATCGATTGGCCATACCTGCTTTCTTTAATGCCAAATTCAAATAAAACCGATAATAAAAAGTAGCTTGACTTAAGCTGGTATCTTTCAACACATTTTCCATCACTGATTTTTGTTTGCTAACAGGAATTGCTCCTGTTAAAACACCCATGATACTGGCATGTTGACTAAAAGTATTTTTTAAAGGCGTATTGGCCATTAAATTTTTCTTGGTATCAAAACAACTTGCATAAGTTGCAGCACTTAATTTGTTTGCCAAAGCCAAATAATGGTTGGCGCGCTCTAATTTTCCAAATTGTTTAAATAAAGTAGCTGCTTGTTGCAAAGTAGCAATGTATTGTAATGTAACCACCGATGAATTGCCTTCATTGGCCCCATCTGGCGTACCTCCATCAAAAGCTAAATTCCAATCTACAAAACTCCACCATTTCATAGGCCCCAAGATAGATTGCTTGGCATCTATATGTTTTTCATACCAATCTAATACACCTGTTATGGGTACCATAAATTGATCTAAAAAGGCATCGTCTTTTCGATGCATCCAATAATCATACACCATCGACACCCAATACAAAGAGAAAGGAGGAATCACTTGCAAACGACTACTAGGGTAACGACCCTGCGTTAATCCTTCTGGTACTCTTGAATGATAAAAATCTAATATGGCTTTACGCATCAATCTGTCATCTCCTGTCACATACAATGAAATTAAAGATTGTATGCGGGTATCCCCTTCGTATTGCAATTGCTCATAATAAGGACAGTCAAAATAAGTTTCTCCTGCGCACAATTGTGCCGTTCTCCAACCCACTTCCCAAATTTTTTGCATGGAAGAATCATTGCTTGCAAAATTTGCTTTTACTTGGAAGGGATAGCCAGTGGCCATTCCATAAAAATTTTCAATTTCAATGGGATCATCTTTTAAAGTAATGTCTACTTGAATGTAGCGATAGGTTCTTACCCATAGAGGTCTAAAAGTCCTATGACTTGATCCATCTGCAACAAATACATCGTAATTGCCTTTGATGGTTTTGCCTTCTATCACCGATCTATTTCCTTTTGCTCCTTGGGCATCAAATAAAGATTCTGCATAAGTAATTTTAACAATTGCATCTTTTCCCCCACTAACCACCAGGGTTGGATACGCTACTGTATTAAAAGTTTGATCGTACAATAAACTAATGGTTTTAGCTGGTGTAAAGAATTGCGTAGATTTTGAACTGTTGTTGGTAACACTATTTTTACTGACTGTAAAAGAAGCATTGTTATTTAAGAAATTGTTATTGGTAATTTCTCCATTGATTTTTTTAAGCGTATTGATGGATTGTTTTCTTTCAAACATTTGCGGAATGATGCTGGGCAACAAGGACCATAAATTGTCTGAACCATAACCCACCGATGCAGGACTAGAAATATTTACGGCATTGGTCCATGCATGATCATCATAATTATTCTGTTCCCAACCCCAAGGATATTTATTGGCAGCAACACTGTCTCCGGGCCCTACCACCATATAAGTTTGCAATACTTGCCCATTATTGGTGGAACAAGGCTGATATGCTTCATTAATAAGTACTTTCCAATTTTTATTCGTATTAACCATTTTTTCAGCATCGCCATTGCCTTGCAATAAAAAAGCAGTTTGATTGGATATCTGCGCAACAGGTGCATACACCCCCATATTCCATACTTGTGCTGCAATGGTATTTTTCCCTTTGATTAAATAAGGGGCTATATCGATGGTTTCATAATACCAATTGTACAAATCACCTCTTGCAGGGCCATTGCCAATGGATTGACCATTGACAAACAAACGATATCGATTATCAGCAGATACATTTACAATAAAAGTTTTAGGTATACCATTTAATTCAAATGAATTTCTAAAATGATACACGCCATATTCTTTTGATGTCGCGTTGGGTGCTGCAATCCAATTGGCTGTCCATTTATTTTTAAGCAAATTGGGATTCCCCAAAGCACTGTTTTGGGCAAATAAAATATGAGTGGCCACTAATAAAATAATTGTGAAAAGTTTTTTCATATCAAGTGAATTAGAGAATGAATTTAATCATTTTAGTTTCATTTGTACAAAAAAAGAGGGCTCCATAGAAATGGAGCCCTGATTAACGATTGCTTGCTTAAAACCAATAAACCCGAACTATTAAAACTTATCTAGAAAGCGGTGTTTCCGCATTTTTATCCAATTTCACTCCAGAATATCCATCAATACCCATTTCTGGTAGATCCAATCCATACATTTCAACTTCTGGCGCAACTCTGTTTCCACCAACCAATAAACCTAAAAGCTTAAACATCAACCAGCCCATTGCTCCAATAAATACGATGTTGGTAATTGCTCCAATGAATTCTGCTTCAAGTTGTCCCCATCCACCACCATAGAACAAACCTGTTACAGTTCCTTTTACTCCGTTTAATCCATCACCATATAAACCATCTGCAAATAAACCTAAGGACAATACACCCCATAAGCCATTTGCACCATGCACAGCAATTGCTCCTACAGGATCATCAATTCTTAATTTTTTCTCTACCAAGAAAGTAACTTCTACTACAATGATGCCTGAAATTAATCCAATGATTAAGCCACCTATTGGAGTTACAAATGCACAAGGTGCAGTAATCGCAACCAATCCAGCTAATAAACCATTACACATCATACTTACATCTGGTTTATTTCCTCTCACAAACCAAATCCATAATGTAGAAGCAGCAGCACCGCCACATGATGCGATCATGGTATTAAATGCCACTACAGTAAATCTTAAATCGGTACCTGCAAAAGTAGAACCAGCATTAAAGCCAAACCAACCAAATGCTAAAATTAATGTACCTAAAACCGCCATTGGAATATTGTGTCCTGGTATCGCATTAGGTGATTTGTCTTTATTGTATTTGCCTAATCTTGGTCCAATCATTTTTGCTCCAACAAATGCCAATACGCCGCCAGTCAAATGCACTACAGAAGAACCTGCAAAATCTACATGTCCATGACCCAATCCAAAATTAGCACCTAATTGAGACAACCATCCACCACCCCATACCCAGTTACCATAAATTGGGTAAATAATTGCACCAACGATTAAACCTGAAATTGCAAATGAAGAGAATTTCCATCTTTCTGCCATTGCACCTGTTGGAATGGTTGCAGCAGCATCCATAAAAACAACTTGGAAAACAAAGAATCCTAAAACACCAACATCATAAACTCCATTCATTAAAAATCCTTTTGTTCCAAATAAACCAAACGTATGTCCAAATAAACTAATTGTAAATTCTTGATTCAATCCATCAAAACCACCCAAGGTACCCAAAGGTCCCATTCCTCCAAACATTAAAGCAAAACCACAAATAAAGAAACCCAATGCACCAGCAGGATAGACCCACAAGTTCATTGCCATGGTATGTGCTACGTTTTTAGCTCTTGTTAAACCAGATTCAACCAATGCAAAACCTGCTTGCATAAAAAATACTAAGAATCCAGTAATCAATAACCAAACTAAATTGATGGAAACTTTATTTTTTCCATCTGCATTGGCAACGGTTGTTACGGTTGCTGCGAGTTTATTTACAGATGCACTAAGTGCAGCAATAGTAGAATCCTTTGCTTTTGAAATAGTATCTGCCACTTTTACTGCAGTCGTATCGATGTCACCAAAAGATCCTGTCAAACCTCCATTTGGATCAGGTAATCTTTGAGCTTGAAGCGAGTTCACTGAAAAAATCATCATCGCTAATATAAATAGGTATAAAATTTTACGCATTGTAATGAATTTATTATTGTTATTAAATGAGTTAAACTAAATCGCTTGGACCAGCGGTAGAGGCTTCTCCTCTTGCACCATTGCTTATCCTAACAGATTCTTCAATATTGTAAGTGAAAATCATGCCGTCTCCTACTTCTCCGCTAAAGGCAGCCTGTTCGATACATTTTATTGTTTTTTCAACGTTCACATCTTTTAAAACAATGCTTAAAAAAACTCTAGGGATGAATTGAGTATCGTACACAGTCCCACGATAACTATGATGTCCTCTAGAATGTTCATTTCCGATTCCGGATGCTTCCCAATAAGAGAAGAAATCAATACCTATACTTTTTAAGGCATCTTTTACTTCTTCAAATTTTGAAGTTCTAACAATCGCTTCAATTTTTTTCATAAGATTTGGTTTTAGGGTATTAAAATTTATATACAGCAGCAATGATGAAATTTCCTGTAAATGGATTTAAACGATTATTGGTATTAATGAAAATTTTGTCTTTTGCATTGTCAAATCTTATTTCAGGAATGATGGTCAACTTTGCAAAATGAATATTCGCAGAAAACGTATTTTGATTCACTGAGGTTCCAACACCTGCCGCTCCTTTTTTATCATCGAAAAATTCTGTTCTCCATGTGAAACCATATTTTGCAGTTGGATCATAATTCACATAAAAGGAATTACTACTCCAATTGCTACCAGCAATATTGGCAATGGTTCCGTCATAATTAATGCCTACTTTACTGCTCACTACTCCATTTAATACTAAATCAAATTGTGATTTGTCTTTTCCACCTTGGTAATTCAAAAAACCTTTTAATTTATCATCTTTTGTTCCAGTACTAAATTGAGCAATGAACATTTTATCTGGGGAAGGAGAACTTACATAATCAGTGGGTTGTGCTACGCCAATCATCATGGCAGATTTAGCACCTAAAGTAATGTCTGCTCTAATACCTGTATGAAAGAAAGGACCATAAGAAAATGCATAACTCATACTGTAGTTTCTATTAGAATAAGCATCTAATAATTCATAGCCAATATGCGTAGCCCATTTACCTGCAGTAAACTTAATAATTGAATTGGGCGCGTAACTAATATAAGCTTGTTTAAAAACTGTCGCGACACCATTGTCATTGTAAGAAAATTCCTCGGCTCTTTTGCCTGCACCTAAGTCTAATGTTGCGCCAAACTTACCCATTACTTGATCCACTTTAAAAGAAGCCATACCCAATTGCAAAGCATTACTTGAATTGGTAAAACTTGTTTTATTCGTAGTTCCTTGATCCACCAAGGCACCTCTAAAATATCCATCTATATAATAAGTAAATGTTGTTGAACTGCTAGGTGCAGCAGCTTTTGAAGAATCAACTTGTGCCATAGAATTAAAAGCGATGCTTAATACTAATAATAAGGAGAAGGTTTTTTTCATAGGATAATTTGTATTACGTTTTTTTATATATATCTTTATTAGTTCTTATTTATATTTAAATTCAATATTTTGAT